>CAWJCY010000013.1:0-120588 GCA_963841565.1 uncultured Nitrososphaerales archaeon | reverse complement strand
ATGATATTTTCTCGCTAAACGCCTATATGCTCTCTTGATTTCTTGATAACTTGCATGCTCAGATACACCAAGAACTGCATAATAGCGCTTGCTGTCCAATATAGTTACAGATAAGGATAGCCTGATATATACATGATTTGAATATTATGCTATTGGTCTAATTTTGATAGTTTACATAAAATTGTAACTTGTTACAGCTTTTGATCCACTCATGCCTAATACCGGACATAAAAGGAGCTTTATAAGAAAAGCCAGTGGTATCTAATGAGGAATTTATATTATTTATTGATCTGAAAAATGATAGAGGCTAGAGAATGTGTTCTATTGCCTTCTGTATATCTCCAGCATCAATTATGTCTCCAGCCATCATTGCTTCAAGCAATCTTAGAACTATTAGCTCACCTGTTGCCCCAGCAATTGTTTGAGGAACAATGACACATACATCGTCCACGATTACAGTCACTTCATTGTCATTAGCTCCGCTCCAATCCTTAGGTATGCCGATATAGTAATAATTTGAATCGGACTTGCTTAAATCTTGATATAAAATTTCGACCATTAGTTCAATTGATTTTAGGTTGCTTAAATTCTTAACCCTTCATCCTAAGTATTTTTGTTGCTAATACCGGGACACCTGTGTTCTTGAGATATGAATCAATGATATCTCGGGCATTTACAAATATTATTTTCGGTTATGCTGGCGATGTGTTAACATATGAAATCTATCTCAATTATGAAGTTATGGCGTAGTTGCGAAAAAGAGATGATCCAGATGACGTACATAGAAATGATATCTTTATACATAAACTTCATGAGAATATGGTCAAATTAAGGACGGTTCCAGTGAGGAGTAATAAATTACTCTTTTTGCGCTCTTTGGTTGGAAGGCAGTTTCCAGAGGACGCTAGAGACGGCGAAAACTGTCCATATGTCCTTCACTGATATTTCTGCAACTTTCAAAAAAGTAACAGGCGACAGCAGTTATGACAAATCCACAAGTTCTCCTTTTTCTTTCTTATTTAATAATATTGCTTACAGACAATAATTATGCGTATCATTCCAAAATAATTGGTACAACAATAATACCTATCTTGAGATCAATTCAAGATAGGCGATCAGTTCTAGACAATCAACACGCAATTTTGAAACCATTATTAGAGATACAACCAGTGATCCGGCAAGAATCTAACTGAAATATTCATGCCCATTTTGCATATGTCGTATAGCATATCTTACTTAAAACTTTAATTGCTGTGAATCAGGAGATCTAGCAATTTTGATTAGTCGTACTCATCACTTATTTCCTTTCAGGAATTACCTTTAGTATTATTATGCATGAAGACCTATAGAGGTATTCATTTACTGACTATAGTCATAATATTATGAAGTCAAAGACCTTCTTTCGTTGCCGGTGCGGCACAGTACTGCTTCCAATCATAACTTAACCGAGCATTCTTTTTGAGATATAATCGTGTAGTTGGAAATCTGACATATCCTTTTTTGCGGCAGCCAAATTTTTTGAATCTTCTCCTACCGTGTACCTGAAAAAACACTGAGAGGACATTGATGCATTCTTGACAGCTTCAATGATCTTCTTCGAGACCATTGTTGGAGAGGGCGCGTTCTTCATTAGGGGATAGTAGTGAGATAGAAATGCGTCTATTGTTTTAGAATAATATGAAAACGAACCGTTCTTACCCGCCGCGATAGTACGCTTTGTCTTTTCTTTGGCTTTACTTGGAAATCTAATGTTTGGTACGAAATTTGTATTGATGACACCAGGTTCTATCAGAATCACCTTGATCCCGTACGGTTGAAGTTCATATGATATTGATTCGCTCAGTCCCTCCAATGCGAATTTTGAACTTGAGTATATGCATTCACCAGGTATTCCTACCACCCCTGCAATTGAGGTAATATTTACGATAGTCCCGCTTCTTTGCTTCCTCATTGTTGGTAAGACCTCTTTGATGACTCTTACTGCTCCGAAGTAATTCGTCTCAAATTGTTTCTTTATCTCCTCAGTAGACATATCTTCTAAAGCGCCAAACAAACCGTATCCTGCATTATTTACTAAAATATCAATCCTGTTCACATTATCAACTATTTTTAGTACTGTTTCTCTTACGGAATCTTCATTATTTACATCCATTCCTAGGATAGTTAGCGGAAGATTTTCTTCTTTAGCTATTCTATTAACGGTATCACCTTTTTGAGGTGCCCGCATCGTAGCAAATGTGTGAATCCCGCTACGCGAAAGAGCCAGTGACGTTTCAAATCCTATTCCAGTTGAGCTGCCTGTAACCAAAGCAACACCTCCTCTTTTTACCATTTTACTTCTAGAAGTTGCAGAAATGAAGGATATATTTCTAGTGATATTGGGCAGAACCTGCTTTCAAAGCTACCTAAATGCGTAGTGATATACTAGCAAAAAAGCATTGTCGACCTTCATTAAATGAAGGATACTAGGCCGTTATAGAATATCATCAGTAGTAACGTTAGTCGTTGTAAGATTAAAGCGATTCGTCTACATGGGGCAATTTGCGATCGAGAACAAATCTTAGATATTCATTTTAACTGCATTTGAAGCAGAGCCGTATCACTACGACCCTTTATAATATCCGAAAATGATGGAATCCCGAATTATCTCCGAAGCATTTCCACTGCCAAATATATCCTTGCTATAATTTTTCTCCAACGATGAGCTTGGCTGAAGAATAAGGTCTACTATCTCATCCTTCTTGAAGGAACAAAGTTTATTCCATCCTCCTTGTAAAGTTTCTATCCATTCAGTGCTTTTTCTAATAGTGATGCATGGAATGGAGCAGAGATAGGCTTCTTTTTGAAGTCCACCTGAATCAGTAATCACTTTGTAGGATTCCTTCACAAGCCGGAGAAAGTCGATATAGCCTAATGGTTTAATTATCTTGACATTTTCTAAACCAACCAGTTTGTCGTATAGTCCGTACGTTTTGAGTATTTTCTCAGTTCTTGGATGTATCGGAAATACTATCTGCAATTGATGCCCATGGACATTGTGTTTGTTGGTGGAACTAGAACTGCCTATACTCGAAATCTTCGGCCCCACCAAAGCTGATGACGAGGACCGATCATGCGACTGCTTTTTTAAATCTTGAAATGATTCCACAATTGCTTTAAGGTTTGAGTATGAGCCAGTACTCTCAGCTCTATGCATTGTGAAGAGGATAAATTTTCTAGATTCTAAAGATAGTTCTTTCAAAATCACTGAATTTTTTGAGAATTTCCATGCTTCATTAACTACTTCAACTGAAATATCCCCAGAGTTAATGATTCTTCCCGCCGCATGTTCATTTTTCAGATTCGTCGCAGCTGTGCCAGTTGGAGCGAGCAGGAGATCACTCAAATGATCAGTTAGGATCCGATTTCGCTCTTCTGGCATCCTTCTGTCAAAACTCCTGAGACCAGCTTCTATGTGCGCAACTGGTATATTATTCACCGACGCTGCAAAGGCACCCGCAAGAGTTGAATTTGTATCTCCGTACACAATGACTAAATCAGGTTTTGATGCAACACCTCCACTACCATCACCCTCACTTTTCCCAAATCCCAACTCCGCCTCCACCCCTTTTATCATCTTGCCTATCTGTTCACCAGGGCTTGTCGAACCAACTCCAAGATTGATATCGGGCCTCGGGATCTGGAGCTCTTTGAAGAAAATATCCGACATTTCATAGTCATAATGCTGGCCTGTGTGGATGATTATGTGATCGCAATGCGGTGATAGCGATTTATGAACTGGAGCTAATTTTACAAAGTTAGGCCTAGCGCCGACCACCGACACAATTTTCATTTCAAGGACCTTAAGGGGTTCAAGTGCGTACGCTGGCTGCAGACCCAGTGACTTGACATATTAATATCATACAATCGGTTCTAACGGGAAAAGGAACGATGGTCACAGGTAAGTGAATTCCGAGTCTGGCTCTTTCCATAGTCCAAGTCTGTTATGCAACCAAGGATAAAAATTATAGTTCTCATCAAAATGTTTCTTTAGGATATTTATCACTTTAGGAGAGACCTGACCTGGTTCCCCATAGATCTTCTTCTTCCTTTTATTGCTGTACAGAGGAATCTTGTCTTGGTCGACTCGCTTCACTATCTCTACTATCCACTCAGGACTTACCGGAGGAGCGAGGACATTTCCTTGTGCTTCAAATATTGTCTCCGGTCTATCCGTGTTGAGTCTAACTGTGACTGAATTAACCCCAGGAAAATAAAGTAGCTCTTCCTGCATGGAACCTGAATCGGTGAGTTCCAACCAACAGCGTCCGCTGTCTAGAAATTCTATAACATGGCCATATTCCTTCCATAGAGGAGTTTGAATAAAGGAACGTGGATATTCCCTTTGAAGCATGTCTAGTAAGTCAGTTAGTCCGTACCTGTCCAGAGCATGTTGCGTAGCGGTAAGCTTGATCAGAATTACTCTATAACCGGCCTTGACCAACTCTATCAGGCTCTTGACTATAACTGAGAATCTAGAGGGAGTGAGATTTTCTCTTCGATGAATATCAACTCTTATCCATTCGTCGCGTATTGTCGGAGCACCATTCAAAGAGGACGTCAAAGCAATCTCAGACAATAATTCTGGATATAATTCAAATATACTCGATTGTGATTTGGTTCTCCGTTTCATCTCAATCGCGTCAACCACAGAATTTCCTACTACATAGATCAAGTCCTCTGGGTAGCCTTCTCTAATGAGGTTGTCTCGGTTAAGCAAGGTCGGCGCAAAAAAAAACTGTGCCCCTGCTGAACAGATCCACGTATCAACTTGTTCAGGAAATGGCTCATCGCGTGCTATGAACCAATAACTACTGTCAAATTGCGAATTAACAAAATCCTCAATCTGGCCCTCGTTTGGCTCACTCAATGTTAGCTTTCTCACGTATTTGGGGCTCATGGAGCGAAGGCCAGCCTCGTTTTGGGCAACTTTTTGCCCAAGTCCAAAGAGCCAGGACAGAGGTGTGATACCTGCCACAAGGGTATCGCCATGGACAACTGGAAGTATCGTACGGCCAGGAAATTTTTCCTTAAAGATTTTACCAAACATTGCAAATTTCAATAATAATTCGCTTGCCTTTTCCATCAGGTTCCCTCTAACTTGCAAGTTGCAAGCTACCGACTCTTGGATATTGAATTCTTGTATACCATAACCTAAAGTGGTATCAAAATGTTGACCGGTATCTATAACAAAAGATGGGATACGGCGTTTCATTGCTTCTGTTACAAGAGGAGCTTGTTTATAGAAATCAGGCTTTGTGCCTGTCACTATTGCTAATACAGGATAATTTGATCCCCTCTCCCTTGCTACACTTAATGCCATTTCTATTGATTCATGGTTGATAGCAAGAGGTAAGTAATCAGTGAAAACATTTCGATACTCGTATTTGTCTTTCAATACTTCAACTTATCGTCATTTGCTCTGCAATTTAGCCTTTTTTTATTATAGAAGAGGTAAAGTAATACCATTTTACAGGTTATGAAGCCACCTATAGGTAATGTGATCAGCTGAAGCGTACCTCACGGTTATCCTTTCATCTACTTCGCTTTGCCAATCTGCTTAGCGGAGCAAGACTGACTCGTTCCAAGTTTGATATCAGTCTAATGAATCTGGAGTTATTAGAAATATCAGACATCTACTTGCATTAGTGGCTTTCGTCATACCAATGGGAACTGTCAGCTCCTCTATTTATGTCTGGGAATTTCCAGATATTATGAAATTTTTGAGATTTGTCGCAGTGTGTATTTGGGCCGCATATCAACCAAGCTTTTATCATGAGACGATTAGCAACGACCGAGATGATGATAAGGCTGGTGAAGACGAAGATGAGACCAGATCCAATACCATTGATGAAAAAAAATGCAGAATTCATGAACAATGAGAGCCTCAGTGATACCCGTTTAGATGAGTAGGATAATTTCCACTCTTAGTTAGGACTTTTTGTATCCAATGCCATGGTCTCACTTAGCATTAAATAGATAACAGGCTATCCGGCCTGTCCTTAGGAGAACCTTAGTAAACAACAACAATCATTCCAGAGATCGAAAAATGAGAGAGAAGACCTTTAAACAAATTCTAAGCTTGGACAATTGCTTATTGTCCTCTAAATTCTAATCAACAGAATCGTATCCTTTTGCTCCACACTACCAATTTTCTTAATATCTCGGCGAATTATTTACTTATCTAGTTCCAGGTAATGATACAATGAACTAGATTTGGTCCGCTTTTTCTAAATTTCAATCCGGCTTTATCTCATTGTTTGAGATGTTGCTATTTGGGTTAGTAAAGATAGTGAGTAAGATCCTTCCACTCAACCGTTGCTGAGATCCAGTTTCCTTTCCAGCGCGGCACATAGGACTTGACTATCATCATCCTTCAAAAGATTAATAAAGCCATATTTTCCTATTTCAAGTATATTTGGTAACAGAATCCCAAATTTTGAATTGTATTTCAGATGACAAGTGTAGGGAAATGCTATCTGTGATTAAGGAGGGTGAATCACTTTCGATTGCTAATCTGCAGTTAACACGAAAACAATTCTATTCGAGGCTTCATGCATTGATTATTTACAATCTAGTTAGCAAGGCAAACGGAAAATATCATCTGACTTCGTTTGGGAAGGTAGTTTTTGACTGGCACCTTGTGTTAATGCAAGCAGTATCAGAGGAATACTGGAAGCTAAAGGCATTAGATGTTCTCGATTCATCTGGCATTCCGGATTCTGAACGTAGTAAGATAATGGATGCCCTAGTGAAGAACGAAAAGTTAAGACAATTTATCAAAGCATAGCTAGCCCTTCCTCACCCTTTCTTTGACTATATGCTCTCAATAGATCCATCTGTAGATTTACTACTTTTGTCCAGTTGACCATAGCGGCGACAATAGGTTTCTTAAACAGAGAAAAGATGGCTAATGATCAAGACATCCTTAAGATTTGGCTTCAGCACAGGCTTTAAATGGTTCAAAATTACTACATTACTGTAACAGGCAGCCGATAACGAGAGATAATTGCAATAGTAAATGCAATGGCATTGACTTTTTACTCACCGATTCCCTAATGTAATTTTGGTCTTCCATTTTTTTCAATACGTTCAACAGGTGAAAAATAATCAAGAGACATGTACCAGAAACAGCCAAAGGAAGCGCTATCGAGATTGAATTGACATTGTTATGCAACTCAGTTCCGTTGCCTTCATTATAGGAATTTGAAGTAACATAAAACATCCATGATGAGAAAGCAATGCCAATGGTTATTAACAGACAAAGCCTTACAGTATTTTTTTTTCCAATCACAATCGGAATAGTCCTCCTACCCGCCTCCCTGTCCCCCTTAATATCTCCTAAATCATTCAGTGGTGATGTAACAAAGACCATTATAAAGAGCATAGCTCCTGCAAAAATAGGATATAATATTAAACCTTCCAGATGACCACTAATCCAGCGAAAAGCGTTACCAGTATCAGTCCCAATATCCTCATGCAAGTAAATGCTTGCCCCAAGTAACAACGAATTCGCCATAGCTATTCCAATGGCGCAGGTTTTTATGATATATCTGTCTTTTAGTGAAACCTTTGGAAGTGAATACAGAATACCAATTAATGCTATCATCGATGTCAATAAAATCCCCAATAGATTATTAGTACAAACAGGAATAGAGAGTCCAATTACATTTGTCATTATAACAAATAGTAACGCATGGCCCTTGGAGACTTTTCCAGACGATATAGGACGATTAGTTTTCCCGTTGCTGCGATCAAGATCGGCGTCAAACAAATCGTTAAGCACATACATGCCGGTAATTATGAGAAGTGTAGATATTGGTAGAAGGAAACTTATCAATAAGGACACGCGGTTGTCGAAGGACCCAAAGATGTTACCTTGAATCTGATTTAATGCTGAGGGTACACAAAACATTCCTGAGATCGTTGCTACTGCGAAAAGTAACCCCCATTTCTTCCTGGAGTTAAAGAGAAGAAGCTGTGACCTGAGAAGTAGTAGTATATCATATCGACTGAAGAGGGTTCGGTAAATTGGACTTTGCCGATAATTTTTGGTGAAATGACTCAACCTAAATCTCGTCGGTCTTAACGAGGTAGGTAGATAAATGCTCCGTCACCATTCAAGGCCCAATTTCTAGTTTGTTAACATCAATTGATTGTGATTGCCTTTAAGTGACGATACCGAAGCTCGTAGGATATTTTGTTACATTTTCTGTGAGTTCGTCTGCTGATTTCACAGATTTTTGTTCAAAATTGCCAATTGTGTTCCTGATCGTGATATAAGAATTTCACGCTCATTCGTCGAAACTAGGAATCAAATAATTGTGTAATAATCAATAAGAGAATGTTATAGTCTGAAGTTTCCAAGATGTAATATGAACTAAAAATGTAACCTTGTCCAAGGACACGCAATGATTAAGCCAACTATACTGATCCCTTCAATTTTAGTTGTGTGCTTAGAGCAGAACCAAAGTGTCCTAGCTGTCGATCGAGGACTTACCATTCCTAGCCTCCGACTTCGATAGCCTAAGATCGGCTGATAAATTTCATCTTGTACATTCATTACAGAGGGTCCATATCTTGTTACCGGATCATTCAGCGGGATTCCTCCAGTTAACAATACATTAAGGACTACTCTATTGCCGTCGTCGAGATTGTTGTTGTCAGCAGAGAGAGTACCTGCCTCTTTGATTTGGACCTGATCGCCATCATTTCTAAATAGAACTATTTGTCCTTTTGATGCGACTTGGTTATCCCTTCCAAACATTCTTGTTCCATTAATACCATGGCGAAAGTGTTATAGTTCTTAGGAACACTTGGTAACACTTTGGATCCCGGTTTTATAGTTAAATGAAGGTAATTGATTAGCATTTTCGTCTCTATGACTGCATTGGTCCACATTGCTGTGCCTGCAATTACCTTGATGCTAATATTTCCATCAGACCTTTGAACTGTAGGAATATTGGAAGCGCAAAGATCTTGATATCTCGATGCCGTCATCTTATCAGATTTCGGCAGGTTAACGCAGAGCTGGAGACTATGAATTTACCAACCTTTAATGCAAAACTTTTCTCGGGCATCTCTGAATGTTTTATGCCTCTCCCTGACGTCATCCACTGCACATCCCTAGGCCCTAATTTTCCCGTATTTCCTTCAGAATCTTTGTGTTTAAAGTATCCCGAGAGCATATAGGTAGCAGTCTATACAACCTTGTGGGAAACAACTAATACGATTTGTAAAGATATGACTTACGCCCTAAATTGTTCCCCAAAATACCGATTATTTGCTTACATTGAGCACCTTTTTTGATAATTTTGTAGGAAGAAAATGGGTTAGGTCTCCTCCCTGTTTAGGGTCCCATAGCAATCTGAATACCTCTGATTTTCTTAGTATCGTCAAGAGCGGACGCCATCAGGAAGACAAACGCACAAGAGCTAACATTTCTCTTGAAAGATACCCATTTGAGAACACAATTATCCTCGTTGAAGTTCTGTTTTATCTTCACAGATATTATGCTCCCCTCAATCAATATCTATAACTGCATTGACTCATGTATTCAAGGAAATCAGTGACCGTTGTGTTCGTGGAGTACGATTCACACGATTAAAAATGAATACATATTGATATTGATTCTATTATGCCAAAAATTATTTCATTAAGATAAATTACACTTTTCTAATTAGATTTGATTACGACTTTCATTTTGTGTGTATTGTTTAAAATGATAAGTAATGGATCGTAATATTCAGCATGTTAGAATTTAATGCAACATCAATCATTTTACCCTAGCGACGTAACAGAAACAATGAAATTGCAGAATCAGAGGTATTCTAAACATTGAAATTAAAGTAAGAAAAGCAACTGAATCTGACAAATCGAAAATTTTAGGATTCTGTAGTAATACATTTCGGTGGGGAGACTACATTCATGAAGTATGGGATACTTGGTATTCGAATCTCAATGGCAGCTTACTGGTCGCCGAAATAATATCAAATGACACTTATCCAGACGATGCAAAGTTAGTCGAAGCTGCAGAAGCCCTTGAGATCAGAAGCCTCACTTCTAATGCACGTCAAGTTGTAGGGGTATCACATGCTTACGTTTGTCCAAAGAGGAAACAGGTATGGCTTGAGGGAATAAGAATTAATCCTAAGTACCGACGTAATGGAATTGCTTCTGAGCTCATAGCTCGAATGATAGAATATGGGAAAAAGATAGACACTAATATTAGAGAGGCAGCCGCGATAACAGCTGAAACTAATATTGCGTCAAAACGTATGTTGGAAAAGAATGGGTTCCAAGAGAGAGCTCAATGGACATATTACACAGGGTACAAGGAAAATGGCCATCATACAAACATAGATGGTTTAGTAATTAGGAAGGACATCTTTGAAAACAATCGAAGTAGCGTTCCTACAAGTGATACTACCACCTTTTGTAGCAACATGCATGTTTCGTTCGCATCAATAAATGATATCGATGACATTATCACTTTTCTATCAAGATCAAAAACTTTCGATTCTAGCGGTCGAAGATTTGTTCAGTCTTGGAAATGGTATGAATTGGATTTAGAAGGCTCTAAAATCTTGGAACTAATAGCCAGAAAAAATATAGTAGTTGTTAGAACCAAAGATATTAAGAAAATTGGAGGATTAGCAATTACAAATAATCATATTCTTGAAAATTCTTGGGAAGAACAAATACAAAGTGGAGATGAGGGACGAAAACAGATTACTAGTAAAGAAGACGATTCAGGGAATAATGTTGATGAGCACACATCGTTTCAATTAGTCTATCTTGATGCTCCGACCTCGGCTTCCTTGGAGAAACTGCTGGTTTTTGTTGTGAATTGGGTCATATCATCAAGCAAATTTGATAGAATTCAGCTATTTATGCCAAATCAAATGCATAATGAAAAATCTGATTTTTACGAAATTTCAGATGTACTTGCAAAATTTGGTATATCTAAATCAGAAGGATTCCTGCTATACGTTAAGAGTATGTAGATGGCCTTGTTAAGATAATTTTGCCAGCAAATTTCTCGAGGAGAGTAATGTAAAATGTATGGATAGTGTGTTCTATCTCATCATTTAGTAGGTAAAAATCTCGATCCACACTCCTACGTTTGGATTAGGGTAACATCCCCGAGTAACGATTAGCAGAACATGATATTTCAGAGGTCCCTAATCTATTTATTTGATATTGTTAGTTTGGTTGACAATGAATAGAAAGATGCCTAAGAGAGGCCTTGCAGAATGTTAATAAGATATCGCCAGCAGGGATTATCGTTTACTCTATTTCTAGCAATTTATATTGGTGCTTCTGTCGTAATATCTACCATAGCTCTTGATATCTCTTTTTCAGTCGTAAAAGACGTATTTTCATCAACTCCGAATATGACTGCCGTTGATAGCATACGATGTGATACCATGGAATTTACCAAGTTCCACGTTCACGCACATCTTGATATTTTTGTCGATGGTAAGCCATTCATTGTGCCATCGCAAATCGGGATCGATCCCGAAGGACAATGTTTGTATTGGTTACATACACACGACGAAAGTGGAATTATTCATATTGAGTCTCCCTTTGAAAGGGAATTTACTATCGGAAACTTTATTGATATCTGGGGCCAGACCTTCAACAATACTCATCTATTTGATAATAATGGCCTCAATGATACAAATAGCATGTTGAGCGTATACGTAAATGGGGTAAAGGTACCAACAAGCAGCGACTTCAGAAACATCAAAATTAATGCTCATGACGAGATCGCATTAATCTTTGGGACTATGGAATCTGATAAAATACCTTCGAGGTATCAGTTTCAGCAAGGATTATGACTCGTATCCCCCGAACACCCTCTAGACCAGATATGGGCGGAGGATCGTTCATGGATCAAATAACAATAGGACACTTTAAGATCATAGAGATTTACATTTGCTTAGAAAAGACAGAAGCGTTGATGGCCAAAT
The DNA here is from genome assembly GCA_963841565.1 of uncultured Nitrososphaerales archaeon. Taxonomy (GTDB): domain Archaea; phylum Thermoproteota; class Nitrososphaeria; order Nitrososphaerales; family Nitrososphaeraceae; genus TH5896. The sequence goes on along the minus strand of CAWJCY010000013.1, from coordinate 108,574 downwards.
GCTAAGTCGAACATCCAAGGTGGATGGCACCATGGTAAATTCATCAAAGTTAAGTGAAGAATTGAATATGTCACCTTGGTTCATGTATGAAATACACTTTGAAGGTTGGCGGAGTAAGTGAGCGTCCCATGAGCAGAACCCAGAGGAGCAAGAAAAAGACGCATGAACGAAATGCTCCACGATTAAATACCAAAGGTACAGCCATTTAATGTTAGGGATACCTAGATTATTTATTCTCCTCCTGGCTGGGACTTTACTTGCATTTTTTTCGCAACATCAGCCTTTAAGTGCAATATGGACCGGATATTCAAGTATTTCTACTTCATTTTCATTCTCATCTTCCTCCTCATCATCGTCTATGACAACATCAACAGCTTCGTATGAAACCTTTGATGGTACTGACTTGGGCATATCACTTCAGTTTCCTTCCAATTGGGTAAAATATGAAGCAGGGTTTGATCCAAATATTCTAAATGATTTTGAAGGTGTTGTCTCTTTTGATATCGTCGATGACCATTTAAATCAAGCAAATGACCTGACACCTGAAGTTAGCGGATTGGCGAATCCCAACCTTTCTATATTGTCTCTTAAATCCCCTTATCATAATCTGACTCTAGAACAATATGCGAAAGCCAGAACCTTTGATATAGAGCAGCTTTTTTCCGATTATAATCTGCACATCACGGAAAACAGGCAGTCAAATGAAACCATTGACGGGTATCCTTATTGGGTCCTTGATTATTTCTTTAGTATTGATGACAAAACTCAAAGGTACGGAATGTCAGTCTTACTATTAAGAGGAGAGAAGGTCTATGAAATTTCTTACATGGCTGATGGTTATATGGACTTTGTAAAGAATTTGGAAGAGATCGGCAAGATGATAAAGACGGCATACTTTGTCGATCCTGGTAATCAGCGTTAGCCTTGTTGCTCGTCGAAGGTTTAGGTATAGCTTCTAAAAGTATCCTTGTGGTGACAACAGATGTGTTAGCCGAGTATTCTCTACTACGCCGACGGATTAAGTTGTACATTTCTCCCTCAATCTTGACAAAAAAATGACTATCGGGCTGGCTGGAAACTTGATGTCGTAAAGAAACAGCAGGATCTGCCACAAGTAATTTTCAAATTCGTAGCCGTCACGAGTTCTTGAGGGGGGGAAGAAAGCGTAACCTATACTCATTGAAGAAAATTTAAATATGGATTTCGCTCTGCGTGACAAACGGCTTTTTGGGCCGCTCAATTATTTGTTGGGAATTATTCGCAAAGCAATTATTCGGCTCTTGTTAGTATAGTAGGTTAGAACAATAATTGTCTAATTGGCTTGAAATGAAATGTGTCATTATCACCTTTAACATCCTGCTTGCTGCTGTTATGTTAATGCTAAATGGGGGGACCGCATTGGCTAATCAGCAGCCATCATTCAAATCTGAAGCTCTTGAAGAAATACGAGAAAATGTAATGGAAGTCAGACTAGCCTTACAAAAAGGAGATCTGATAGAAGCATTACAACACCTTAATAACGTAGACGAAGACCTGTTCTTATTGGAGACTGAACTTCAACCATCCAATTCTGCGTCAGCCTACGATAATTCCAGTAACAGCGACTCCACTTCAAACTCTCAGACTCCAGAATCTTCTAATGAAGACGGGAGTGTGGGCACCAATGCCAGTAGCTATGACTATGCTGAACTTGGACAGAACGATACTCATCCAGAAAACAAAATTTTCTCCATTTCAAATAATACTTTGAATATGGACAGGAATGCATCATCGTTAGAATCGGAAAACTCCAATGGCTCTATTCGTAAATTGAATGTTACATTTAATTCTATATTCATCAACGACAATCACGATATTTTGTTTCCAGCGGAGTGGCAATTAGATGCGTATGTGAATAACAAAAGAATTCATTTATCAGATAACACCGAGCTGAGATCGCGTGGAGAGTGGACAAACGATCAATTTCAAAGGTAAATCGTTATCCCTGGAGGTTCCCGAAAATAGTACTTTGAGAATTGTAACTGTTGGCGCAGAGTTGGATGAGGGAATTATTGACAGCAGGCATAAAGACAATGGGTCTAGTGTCGATGTGGCGGGACACGAATCTGGCGATGGGGTGTTACCTGACATTTCAGGAATATTAGATACTGAAACGCCTTTACCCGAATACAAAGATAAAGTTGAAGATTCTATTCAGTTCTTAACAACATATGATAGAAATGACGCAATTGGCATAATTGCTACAGAATATGATATTAGAAACAATTTTGGGATAGGTGATCATTTTGAATGCTCAGAGTCCACTGGTGAGGTGGGGGATATTTTTGATACAGTAGACACCAATTGTGATTATAGACTTTCTTATACAATTGAAGAGATTTAGACAAAGGTTGAATGTAATTAGTATCTGAAAATTGATCTAGTAAGAAAACATGTCACTTATATCAAAATACTTTCTAATGGTCATTTTCTTACAAGCAATTGTCTTGGTTGGTTCAGGGACCTTTATGTCATCATTTTTTGGTTTGCTTGCAGAACCGGAGCCCGATGAGAATGGTGTAATGATAAGCAACTATCACGGAGTGCAGAGAAAAGTGTATAATCCTCTGGTATCAGCAAATGGCGGCCTGTTATATTACAGAGACCTTGAGAATTTCGTAAACACAGAAAAATCAAAACAGTATTTTATCAACACTGCGGACTGGCTCGTGGAAAACTCGATCAATAAAACCGACGAGTTGAAAAGTGGAGAAGAATATACCATTTGGGAATATGATTTTCCTTGGAGATTTTATGGTTGGGTTGAACCCCCATATTATTCTGCACTAGCTCAAGCAGAATCAATTTATGTTTTGGCTCTGGCCTTTGACCTCACGAATAACGAAAAGTATCTCCAAACTGCAAATAAGGCAATTAAGGCTTTTTTTGTCGATTACGATTCTGGGGGCTTAGCTACGGTAGAGACTCATGACGGTTCTTCGATATTCCTGCAGATATTAGCCAAACCAGGATTCGTTAAGACGTATGTCTTAAACGGTCATACTCAAGCGCTAATCTTTTTGTGGCGTTATTACGAGATGACTAACGATACTAATACAAAAGTTATCTTCGATAAAGGGGTAAATTATTTGAAGGAAAATCTATGGAAATATGATACAGGGACATGGTCTTCCTACGACTTGCTGGAAAATCTGGCGACACTAGAATATCATAAGGCAGAGATATCCCAGTTGGATGAATTGTATGATATCACAGGTGAAAATGTATTCTATGTGTATGCAGACAAGTTCGAGAAGTATCTTAAGTTGATGCCGCTTGAGGAGTAGCGACTGAGGCATGTTTGGTTTCCTCATCTTGTAGGTTATTGTGGAACTTTGTTGTCGGTGATTCTTTCTTATTGTTAGGCTGATTGTATTAAGCCATGTACATGGCTGAAGTTTTACGATAAATTATTATCCTATTTTCGTATATTGAGATGTTGCAGGTGCTCACATGAAAACCGCTCAACCGCCGGATGCTACTAACGCGTTTCATAGCAATGAATCGATGGGTAAGAAAATGGGTGAAACACTAGCTTGGGTTGTAGACAAATTTGATGCCTGTCTTGATCATCAGGAAATATCATTGCATCTTGCGAAGAGTGAAGTGAAAAAGGGACTCTTTAAATTAAAAGCAGAAAGGAACGTCAGGATCAGAATCCTGACAGAGATCACCAATGAAAATGCGGCAGAGATTAATAGTATCATTCCAAGTGCAGAAATCCGGCATCTTGATAGCATCAGATCCAATTTTGTCTTAGCTGACGGTAAACAATATCTTGGATATGCTTCCTCAAGTGTGGCTGAGACCTATGGCATATCAACGGACACAATTGCAATAGTTGAAGCTCATCAATTCCTCTTCGAGTTTCTCTGGAATGCGGCCATACCTGCAGAGATTAGAATGGTGCAGCTAGAGAGAAATCTTCCGGTGGAAAAGACGGAGATTCTCTATGGGCAAGAGAATATCATTAAGCATTTTCTACGGGATCTCAGCCATGTTCAAGAAAGATTTGACAGTTGTACTGATTTTACCGGACCGTCACTCTTTGTGAACTCTCCTATCTGGTCTGATTATGCAGAACTGTCTAGGAGGGGCATCAGGTTGAGATTCATTACGGAAATAACGAAAGAGAATATGAAATATTGTGAAAAACTTCTTAAAATATGTGAGCTACGGCATCTCGAAAAAGTGAAAGGGAACTTTGGCATAATCGATGGTAAAAGCTATGGCGCAGGCTCGTCGGCAGGAGTAGGTCAGGCTCCGGCACAGCTTATTCGAAGCAATATCAGAGCATTCGTGGAACAACAGCAGTACTTTTTTGAGACTCTGTGGGGCAAAGCCTTACCTGCTGAACGAAGGATTGACCAGATACAAAGGGGGACGGAAGAAGAGTTTATTGAAACTATCAAAGACCCTTATGAAGTTCAAAAACTTACTTATGAGCTTATAAAGAATTCCAGAAGTGAAATAATGATAGTTTGTGCCACTAGTAACGCATTTTTACGTCAGGTTAGGGCTGGCTCCTTCAAGTTGTTGGAGCAGGCTGCAACCGACAATGGTGTGATTATAAGAATCTTGAGTCCTAGTAACAAAAAGATTCTGAGTTTTGCAAAGAGATATGATTTAAGTACTTTTCAATATCAAAATCAGATCAAGGTGAGACATCTTAAAGAAAACTTGCAAACTAGAATCTCTCTACTGCTTGTGGATAAGAAATACTCTCTGACAGTAGAGCTCAATGATGATACAAAGGACCGAACAGTTGATGCGATAGGTATTAGTACTTATTCCAATAGTAAGTCCACCGTTCTCTCCTATGCTTCTATATTTGAAACACTTTGGAGACAGAGTGAACTCTATGATCGCCTTGAAGGGCTAAATGATGAATTAAGGTTGCGTGATATCGCACAGCGAGAATTTATTAACACTGCAGCTCATGAGCTGCGGACACCCATTCAACCAATATTAGGATTATCCAAAGTTGTACTAAAAAGTAACAAGGACCAGGATCTTAATGAGTATTTAATAATAATTGCAAGAAATGCAGAGAGATTGCATCGCCTTACTAACAATATACTGGATGTCACCAAAATTGAAGGCAAAATACTAAAGTTAGACAAGGAGATGGTCAATTTAGACAGTCTGATATCATCATTAGTAACAGAATACCAAACATCTATAGAGAGGAAGAGCTTTGGAGAAGGCGGTAAGAACGTTAATGACAGCACAAGCAACAACGACAACAACAAAAAAGTTAGAGATCTCTTTTGCCAAGTACTTTACAAGGCACCTTTAGAACCAGGCCTATTTTTAATCGAAGTGGACAAGGACAGGATTATTCAAGTCTTGTCAAACCTTTTAAATAATGCCTTGAATTCTTCAAATCAACGAATGATTCAAGATAATAAAATAGTTCTCCCAATTGAAGTTTCTATGGAGAAAGATGAGAATACTTCCGAAGAAATTGTCATAATGGTAAAGGATAGAGGGATTGGTATTGATAGGAGCATCAATAAAAAACTATTTACTAAATTTGTTACTACCTCTGATGGTGGAACCGGACTTGGTCTTTACGTGTCAAAAAGCCTTGTTGAGGCACACGGTGGCAAAATTTGGGCCTATAACAACGACAATGAACAGGGTGCTACATTTTGTTTTACACTACCTCTCAAATCCATGAGCTGAGATCCAAGTTAAGAAAAGTGAACTCCTAAATAGGTATCACATGGGAACTAGTTTTGTGGTTATCGATGATTCAGCATCATCAATTTTTTCGATAAAGCATCTGTCAGAGAGAATAAAGACGGGGCAATTATCTCCAACTGAATTAATTGGAGCATCACTTGATAGGATCAAAAAGTTGAATCCTATCCTTAATGCGTTTATCACTATTATAGGAGAAGACGAATTGTACAAGCAGGCTCGAACAGCCGAAAAAGAAATCAGTCTCGGAAAGTACCGTGGCCCTCTGCACGGTATCCCTTTTTCGGTTAAGGATATAATTTATGTAAGTGGTATTAGGTGTACCGCAGGCTCGAAAATACTTACTGACTTCGTTCCTAAGTCGACGGCAACTGTTGTGCAACGAATGGAAAGAGCCGGGGGAATCCTCATCGGAACGAATAATTTGAACGAGTTTGCATCTGGAATTACTGGCATAAATCCATTTTATGGCACATCTAAAAATCCATGGGATACATCCAGGTTATCAGGCGGCTCCAGTGGGGGATCTGCTGTTGCAATTTCAACTGGAATGGTTTTAATTTCAATAGGAACTGATACAGGAGGATCAATTAGAGTCCCTGCTTCACTATGTGGCGCAGTAGGATTGAAGCCTACTTTCAGTATGATTAGCACGGACAATATTTTCCCACTGGCCCCTACTCTTGATCATGTTGGTTGCATCACAAGAAGTGCATGGGACGCAGCTGCAGTGATGGAATATATAACAGGTTGGGATGCGTTAGATCGCCCTTCCGCAAATAGGAACCTTCCGCCCTACACAAAAATCCTAGAAGAACCCTGCACTAGAGGACTACGAATTGCAGTCCTAAAGAAATATTTTTGTGATAACCTCCATTCTGAGATATCAGATCTATTTTATAGCTTCGTAGAGTTCTTACGCTCCATAAAGATAGATGTTATAGATGACCTTAATTTGCAAAATACGGAGAAATACTATAACTCGTGGAGAAATATTAGACTTGCAGAGGCTACAGATGTTCACATGAAATGGCTTAATACGAGACCAGATGATTATAGCCCCGAAGTGAAAGAGATGTTGGTACAAGGAAAAAGTATATCCGCAGTCGATTATATTCACTCTCTCAAAGCGGTAAATGAGATAAGAAATGAGATACTAGCCATATTATCAAATCGAAAGATTGACGCTATTGTCGTTCCTACAACTATTGTAACTGCCCCGAGAATCAATGATAGTGTTGTTAGTGTAGGCAACAACGTTGCTGTAGAAACACGCCAAGCCTTGTTACAAAATACAATAGTATTTAATAGTACTGGCCTACCTGCAATAAGCATCCCAATAGGTTTAACCAAGGAGAATATGCCTCTAGGAGCACAAATAATTGGGCCTCCATTTGGGGAAGAAATAATACTCTCTATTGCGGAAATGAGTGAGAAATTGTATCCGCCTATGAAGGATTTTGAACGACGTAGACTAAACCTTTTGAACCTTTAGAATGATAATGGCGTCACTAGTGATATTTTAATACTTTCACGCTTACAACTTTGTTACTCCCTAACTGGTAACAGACCCTCGAGAAATGAAAGAAGCAATTTTCCATATTCATAGGTTTCCCAAAACTCATCTTTTCCCAAGAATGATTCATAAAAATTTATATGCAACCTCTCCGCAGACCGGTTCAATTCTCTCCAATACTCTTTGTTGCTATACCCTAGGCATAATTTATCTAAATATGTCCTTATGCTTTTGTGATCGTTAATAGGTTGTCCAGTATACTTTAGACTTAATGCTTTTGCTGCTTCGACGATAGATCCCCAAAGCAATTCTTCGGCCTTAGCATATTCGCCTTTATTCAAAAGGGTTTGACTATTATTGTAATAGTGGTTTAAGTTTCCAACGTATTTTTCTCCTGAACATCTAGAACAGGATTAGTGAAGCCCCGTTCGTTGACAATCATTCAAAGGGCAGATATCGTATTTATTCTGTTCCAATTTTTGGTATAATAATATGGTAAATATTATCAATAATCGCTGGTTTGGTACCTTTAAATCTACACTTAAATAGAAGCCGATTGCCTCAGAACAGTTGTTAAGACGCATTAGAGCAGAATTGGAGTAATACAAGCTTGGATTTTCGACATCATTTCTGAATGCCTGTGTCGAATTTTTAGTCGACTGAAACGTATTTGACCTTCATTCAACTAATAGCAAAAGTATGAGTCTTTATGGAATTGGAGGCTTTTGCATACCCGATAAGCCGTATATCTTATGAGAGATTAAGTCAGAAATTCTAGTGATATTTTAAGTTTAAGCGTGGGACTTTGTTACTCTACAATTAGTATCGGCAAAAAAGATACTATCCGTCTATAATCCTAATCTTCTTGCCGCAAAAGGGACAAAATTTTATCTGGTCATAATCATGTATTAGATTATTGTCTCCTCTTACAAATATTTGAGCCGTGTCGCTACCCAGAGTTACGTTGGGTTTTATACTGTTATGTTCTACCATAGTTTTCATTCCTGGACAGCAAGCTTCTATGCCTATAATGTATGTCATAGAAGTTATTAATAACTCAATGAATTTAAAAATTCGTATCTTCTTAACCTGAGTAGTCTATTATGGAGACCGATGTTCTTGTCAGTGGAAGGTAAGGTATTAATGACAATTGGAATTGGCTGATGCTTCAGTTAGGGACCGGCAGGCATCAGCACTTATTACCTTATAGCCGTGCCAGTCCCGCCATTCCATTACTGTTGTTGGGCTGCCACTCCAGATTATCCAATGTATACATCACTATTATCTATTACAGAACCTTATCACAATTATCCCAGTATAAGTAGCGTGTTACGCCGTCCCTGTGCTTTTTCAGAAATGATGGTTATGACAGTTTAGGAGGTTGGAGGTGCTACTCTATATTCGTTGACCCACGTGCATGTAATCGTTTCTCCCGGATGGATATCTTGACCCTCTCGCGATTCTACCCCACAACCTGGACCAGGTTGCAGAAGAAGCGCTAATCCAGGAGGAATTTCAGGCATAGACATAGGGATATCTTGCCAGTACGTATTACTTATCATTTACTCAGTCTTAGTTCCATAGTAAATCTACTTTAATTCGTAAATTCTGTTCCGGCGCCTTAATTCTCCTAATATTGCTTGTGTTTGTGTGTGGTAACGCTTTTCTAGTATTTCATTCTTCTTTTTACATAGGATTAGCTCTTCGTCGCTTAATTCTTTGACGTTTGCATCATTTATCCTATGCAGGAATTCTTTCCATGTATTTAACGGTGCATCTTCTGCTGGTACTGGTGGATTCATTTCTTATCCAATGCACATGTCCTTTCTTAAATCTATATCCTCGTTAGAACTTTCCATTAAAGAATTTTTGAGGTCTAGGGTCAAGCAAGTTGAGACGTTTAACAAAATAGTGGATGAGTTTTTCCAGATTGGTTTGCGTGGCCAGCTTGTAGCAGTGGGAGTTAGCCATGGTACTATCCCTCATGCAGATATTGAAGATGCTGCAAAAGCTATCGAGGTTAGAAATATGATAGTCCATCGTGGGATAATTCATATTTTTTCTTTTAAACAGCGGATGGAAAAGGGTCTTTAGAAGTGTAAGATTTTAACATACTGTCGAAACTCATGGCTTAATTTTCATTGAACTATAATTTGAATTAAATGCTTATTGTATGTTAGATTCTCAATATTAAATAATAAAAAAAGAGGGGGGGTGATTAACACATAAGGCCTGGTTTGCAATCATTTGGATTGAAAATGTGATGTTTTTCGAACCAGTCTCCATTATCATGGTGATGATGGTCAGAATGATGAGGATGCTTGTGTGTTACGGTATGAGTATGTCCTTTGTGTACGAATACGTGCGTATGTTCGTCCAAGTTCTCGCCGTTTTCATCGGTTGTCACCTTACCAAGTATATCAGAGAGCTCTCCTATTATAGCGGTCAATTGCATGGTTACCGCCGTAGAGTTTCCACTTCCTGCTGCCTTCCTTTGCTTGGCTTAGGTTTGAAAGTAACTGGTCTATAACTGCTGTCTGATTACCGCTATCCATTTGGGCGTTTACAGGATCTGAAGAAATCCAAATGCCTTGCGGCATAGCAGTTGTCGAGAAAAGTAATACTGTTGCCAGTACTCCAGCCAGGATGAATTCATTGTTTTTCATAGTTGGTTTTCTAAATGCCATAAGCAATATTTAAGGAATCAACTTCGCGGACGAACGCAATAACTGATTGGTTGTCAATGCCATTGTTTAAATCGAATGCAGTGGAGTGCATTAACCAAGGTTATTCGAAATCAAATGGTGAGAAGAGAAATGGGTCTCGAATAGGTGCCATTCCCACGACAATCCTCGTTACCGTATACTAGTAATCTTATCCGTGGGGTGACCATTACTCTGTCTCTAAATGATCTAACATTCGTATGGTATAGTAGCCTAAATACTTAAGACAGCTAGGATTTTCCATTACTCCCAAACCTCCCAACCTATTACATTATAGAGGTTTAAACTTCCGAGTGGACCTTCCAATACATATGTATTGAGAATATCAATATAATAGGCAATAATAGACTGTATGTGGACTGAAGGAAAAATAATTGTCCACAACTAGAAATGAAATAACGAAACATCGGATAACAAAGCTCAGGATCGTATTCTATATCGTTACTGGGTTTCTCGCCGTAGAGGTGGTTTCTGGCATCATAACGGGTAGCTTAGCTTTACTTGCTGACGCCGGTCATATGGTAGCAGATGTTGGGGGGGTGGCCCTGGCCCTCTTCGCAATTTCTTATTCCCGCAAGCCTCCCACCCCCCAAAGAACATTTGGATTTTATAGATTGGAGATACTTGCCGCACTAGCCAATGGTGTCGTATTGATATTGATTTCCTTTTACATTCTCTATGAAGCGTATTGGCGAATAATAGAACCTCATCAAATCGATGTGCTACCGATGATAGTAGTTGGGGGCATTGGACTTGTCGTGAATGTCGTAGGGATACTGCTTCTCAAGGGTCACTCGCACAATATCCCTCTCAATTCAGTCGAAAGAGATGAGCATACAATCGACTTGAATAAGGATCATTCCGAAAACGAGAAAAAAGATGTCGACCTGAATATGCAGGGAGCATATCTTGAAGTCCTTAGCGATACACTCGGATCAGTTGGTATTATCATTGCGGGAATTGTCATATATTTAACCGGCTTTTATTTGGCCGACCCCATAGTAAGCATCGTTCTTGCCTTGTTCATCTTCCCAAGGACTTGGAGGCTACTTAACAAATCACTTCATATTCTCATGGAGGGTGTACCGGCCAACATATCACATGAAGCTGTCAAGAATGCAATCCTTCAGATTAAAGGTGTAACTGGTGTCTTTGAGTTGCACATCTGGACCATTACCTCAGGTCTAAACGCATTATCTGCTCATGTCGTAGTTATAGATCCAAGTAAGTCCTTGAAGGTGCTACAAGAAATAAATTCATTGCTTGAGAAGAATTTTAGAATAACCCATGCCACTATTCAGATAGAAGGATATCATGACCAAACTGGACTTATTTAGATATTGGACAACTCTTCTGAAAAAGATTATACTTATTGTTCATTTACCCAGGTTCGCTTTTTTGAGACAAATGTATATCTCTTAAGCACATTATTGTCTCATCAGCACTTGTTACCCACCATATAAGCAAGTAATTTGACAGTTGCCTCATCTCCTAAATGTTACTGGTTGCAAAACTATTCTCGGTTATATTATAATGTTGCAGTGGTACATTAGTTAGGAAGTGGAACAGATAAACTGATTTAAATGAATAAAATCTTCGGCGACTGACCTTTTGGCCAGTTCACCTCTAAATCTCAAAGTTAGAGAGTGAGGTGAAGGTCTGACTATTCTTTCTCCGCCGCCCCTTCCTTTTCTTTTTTATCGTACTCCGATTCGATTTCTAACTCCTTCATTTCAAATCCTAATTCCTGTGACCTCTTTACTAACTGAGATACCTTTTCTAAGATTTCAGTCACATCTTTAGAGTGAGATGTTAATTCCAGTTCTATTTCCATCATTTCAAAAACTTTACTTTCATCATGTATATTTACAATTAGTTTTCAGTGTGTTGCATAGTATACAACAGTTATTGTATCCGAATCTAATGTTGATTATGCATTTGAGGAAAAATCATTAGAAGCTCTTGGCCTACTTAACAGCAGCTCCCGTACTTGTAATTGTTGCGAACAAATGCGAAGTTAATTCATCTTGATGCATATTTTGTTTAATCTATACTTGAACTCCCCCTCTCCCTCCCTCCCGATCACAGTATCTTCCACTTAAATATTGACAACTGTTGCATCTATAGATGGACGATCGCCTCCTGTTACATGCAGGCATTGACCGTCTAAAGTCTTAATGAATGTAGAGGGGAGGGGAGGAACAAAAATATGAATAGTGATATTATTGACGTTAGAAGAACTTATGACTATTTGAGAAGATGCCAAACCCATCTTGTACAGTCTTCAGAAATTGCCACCGCATGTGTTTGCCAAAATCTTTTCAAACTTGATTACCCATTTGGAGCGACTAGGAGTGATAAAGATTACCTAGTCGCCAATACTGTTCATGACATAATGAGCTTGTGTATGAGCGGCCCAATTCTTGAAAATTGGCATAGCGGGTTGGAGAATTATGAACAAATTGCCAAGAAAATAGTAAATGAATCATCCGAAATAGTAAATACTGTAATCAAAGATATCATAGAAGGCGCACATCAAGAAAATAGATTTGTCCAAGACGATTTCGAGCTCCAAGTCAATGATATCTACAATGGTCTTGTCGTAGGAATGACCCGGAGGTTGATGAAGAATCATGAAAGACCTTCAAGAGTCCTAACAGAAGTTACAATTACAAATATCAAGGACCATCACGAAGGTAGGATCGACGCACTTTTAGAGTATTCTAGTGGATATGGTTTGCTAGATTGGAAAAGTTACGAACTTAGCAATACTGTAAGTGGCCGAGAGAAATGGCAACTCATTGCCAATACTCTACTTGCAAATTTTAGATACCGTCGCAGCGAAGACGATTGGAGTGGGCACAATTTTTCATGCATAGTACACAACAGTGGGGTGTACTTCCCTAAAACAGAAACAATCGTGAAGGAAGTAGAAAGAATTAAGACCAATAGACAATTTGCTCACATGGTCCTTTGTGGGGAAAGGGTTCGCGTTCAGAGACCAAAATTCTGTCCTGTCTGCGATAAAGGCCTAGAGGGGAGTAAAGAATGTCTTTTCTACCAACGCGATGCTAGATTAGCGTATGAAGGCAAGTTACCTGCTCAGTATGAAAAAGTGACAAAGCAATTTTTTGCTAAACGCTATGCGATCCTGAAGGAGAGAGCAGAAACACACCTACACAAACATGTGGTTTATACGCAGATAAGCAAGCATGGAGAGGAAGAAGCCTTACGTAGGCTGGAGAAAATCGGCATACTATCTAGAGGGTACTCTTATGATTTTAATATTGATGAAAAAGTTATACTTTCGAGGACTGACGATAACATTCCGCTTGAGCCACGTAGGATTGTAAGAATAATAGGAATGGAACCAAGTAAGTCACTTCTTTCTTGTATCAATGAGCAGGCTAGCGTGATGGAGGTCAGGAATAGTAAAATCACACTTAGCTTTAGATCTAAGATCGCCGTACAAAGGGCTAAGAGGCAACTATTTCATTTTCCTTTAATCCTACTTAGGGATGAGCTCAACCTTACCCGAAGCATGCTTCGACCTATTCATCAATTTCACAAATTAGCCGCTGAGATGCTTATTCCGCCGGAGCTTTTGGTATGACGATAAAACTCAATCCAGATCAATCTAGAATATTGAACTGGCGTGTCAAATCAGGAGGAGTGGCGGGCGTAATCGGACCAGCAGGATGTGGAAAGACGACTACGGGTAGACTTTCTTGCAGTTAAAATGATTTGCGAAGGATATGCCAAGAATATGCTCTTGGTAGCCTTTACCAATTCGGCAGCCAACGAATTCGCAAGGGAATTGAGTATAGTTTTAGGTCCTGAAGGATCAAAATTCTTATGCGTCAGAAGTGGATACGCGCCTGGAGCTGATCCTAGACTCCCCATACCTTTTAGCAATAACATTGAATTCGTCAGAGCGAAAAAAATCGTGATTTGCACAACCCAATCGCTCAAACGACTGTCCACCTCGATAAAATTTGAAAATATGATCATTGATGAAGCAGGTATTGAAAGACTGGAACATCTTTTGTCTCCTTTTGCTCTTGGAATCAATCAGTTAGGTATTCATCTTATGAAGGAAAATATTTCTTATGAAACCAACAATATAATCGAACTTGCATCTAAGTGTGGAATCATAGCTACTGTTGTGGGCGATCCCAAACAATCAAGACCTATAGGGCTAGCAGACTATGATCTTAGTGCAATGGAATGGGTACTTAAATGTGCGAAGTATGACACACTCTTTACTACCCATCGACTCCCTGATAGGCTAGCAATGTTAGTGGATGAATTTGCTGATTATGGTGGTTTGAATTCGGCCCCTGAAATAGCAAGTAGGAGGTTTGGAGCGGAATATGCTATTGATAAGAATTATAAGGAAATTCTTAATCCAGAAGAAGTTATTACTTGGGTTAATCTGAATGGCAACGAAGAGATGGGAGGACCTAGCTCATGGTATAATGAAGTAGAAGCGAAAGCCTGTGTTCGGATCTGTTGTGAAATCAAAAGAGTAGCTCCCTCAAAGTCGATCTCTATAGTGACACGATATACAGAACAAAGACGGACGATATCAAAATATCTTCAGCATCTTGACATTGAGACTAGAGTCTTGACAACGACTGGTGCGCTGGGCACACAAGCAGATATTGTAATTTTCTCCTTAGTCCGAAACAATCCAGAAAGATTGGTCGGCGCACTTGGTTCGCTACAAGACCTGAACGTAGCGATTTCTCGTTCCAAGGAAAAGCTAATCATTGTTGGCAGCTTCGAAATGATGCTAAATGGATTAAGCTACTCACACAACTCGAATTCGCGGCATAAACAAAACTTTCCACAAAAGCTAGCCCGACTTGTTGATGAGAAGTATGGTATGGTTGTTACAGCTCCTAGCATCTTGTGTAACTAGGGCTTACGACTTCGGGAAAAAATATTCATCTATTAATCAAATTTGAACTCTACCTGGTCATCAAAAATTGTATTCTTGCTTCAATTTGAGCATTATTTATAGTACTTTCTCTTTTCTACGTCCTTTTAGCTTTGCACTATTTACTACCTGACGAGATGAGGGTTCCTTGATGACGCTCAACTATTTGCTCTCATACCGTTACGTTTTTGAGGGGTAAAACATGTCAGTCGTAAGATCAAATTCATATCACTCACTTCGTTCAAAAAGCAGATTTCGTTTTCAAACATTCACCTTTGGACAATGACAACAAAACAAAAGTTACAATTAAAAGCAGAAGATTATTTGATCCTTAGTACCCTTTTACCCAATGATTATTTTCAAATATGTTCTAAGTGAATTATTTAATCCAATGATGATTGGTCAGATTCTCTTCTATCACTAATCTTTTTTAACATCAGTTCTTATCGAGTTGATAAAAAATTAAAGAAGTGGAGGCTCTTTGCTCTCCTGTACTTTACTACCTTCCTATACACAGACCACTTGGATTACTTGTCTCACAGCTGTTGTCTACATACTGATTTGCATTGATGTTTATTGGTAGTCCGTTTGCATTGTTAAGGTCAATTACATTCTCAAGTACGTTATTGGCTGATATTGTATTCTGTATGCTCTGTCCATCAAGAAATACTCCATTCTGACTTCCAACTACATTGTTCATTGCTATACTTGACTGTTGTGAGTTGACAAATGTTATTCCTGCTAGCAAGTTTCCATTCATAAGGTTTGAGTCTATAGCAGCACCTGTACTTGAGTGAGATGCTACACCTATACTATTACCTTGTATGATGTTTTGTTGTACTTGTGCATTTTCAGCTCCTGTCATAAATGTACCTATCTGGTTGTTAGATAGTATGACAGAATTAATCGCAAATCCAGTTGCTCCAGTAAGAAGTACTCCTGCTTGGAAGTTGCTTATTGAACCAGGTCCATTTACTACTACATTATCAACATTTGGTACCATAATTCCAACTTTAGAGCTGTCCTGTCCAGGTCCTGTGATTGAGAATCCATTCATGTTAATTACTGTGTTTGGATCACCTACTATGATACCATCTCCACTGCAGTTAAGATTTGCAGTTAGATTTACTACTCCGCTTACGACTTGTCCACATGCTGCGTTAGTTGATGGTTCCTGTGTCTGTGAAGCTACTGCCTGTTGCTCAGAGAGTGAAGTAAATGACAATTCATCAGCTCCTGTGGTCATGCTACCTTGCTCTTGTTGCTGTGCTGTTGCTGACATAACGCTCATCGTCACACTACTCAAAGTCAATAAAGTTAGCAATGCTAGCCCGCTTCCTGCTATAGATAGAATACTTCGTTTCCTTTCTAGTTCCATTCCGAAATCAAAATATCTGTAGTATCCGTATTATATATATGGATGTATTAATTGTACTGAACCCAATAATTGGTGCATTCAACCTTCACTATTTTTTTAAATTATTGAATGGAACTGACTGCTAGTACAATTAATAGATGAATTAAAAAAGATCATATCTAGCTTCACTGAACTGCTCGACAGTCCCTTTTTGTAAGACATGAAGGGAAGGCATTAAGAATGGAACTACAGTGCTGTTATAGTATCATGACAGCCGTAATACCGCCTTCCCTTCATCTTCACTACTTATGCATGCGTCCATCTGCTTTATACCTTCCAGAATATTCGTATTATCACTAATCAAATTCAAAAGATTCTGAATAATCTCTAGTACCGACTTGCGAACTAAGACAATACCCCTTCTATTCGGCAATAAGCATATTCATTAAGATGACAACGAATCAATCACAAGTTACCAGGCAGTGTTGAGCCAGAAATTCGATAGATTATCTCCCAATAATTCATCTCAGACGTACTTGGAGAAAGGCTGGCATCAGCACTAAATATAGATACGAAATACGATGATACAAAGCCATTAACTAGCTAAGAACTATATTCCATCCTTTAAATTATTTAGACCGTGATCGGCAGAATTTCCATAGCAAGAATACATACCTATTAGATAACGGTCCCTTCTGAATCAACGACTTTCCATACTCTGTAATTATTTCTATTAAGGGTCTTGTTATAATCTGAAAAACAATGCAATGTGACCAGATAATTTAGCTGACATGATCTGTTCAAGGGTCAATTAAAGTAGAGTTTGTCACGACATGATTTATCCGATGTTTACAATGACTTATCTGAAATAACATACATAATTCTTAGGCACCCCCTGATACGATAAAAACATCTTCATCATGCCTAGTAAGTGAATCAAAAATTTTTGGATCGGTACCTATTATGGCGGCCAAAACCTCATTTGAATATGCGCTCAGGGATCCAGAAATGCCTATGTCTTCTGGTCGTTCATGGCCAAAGAATACCACAAACTGAGTCATTTTTTCTGCATCAGCGTTTTCTATATAGTGAAGGTATCCAGAAGGAATAAACACGATTTCTCCTGCTTTTACTTCAAATGAATCAACATTCCCGCCTGGACTTAGAATTACCATTTTTGCTATACCTTCAACCACATAGTCTAATTCAGCTGCGTTAGGGTGCCAATGTGGTTCTCTAATCCCGCCGGGCCTAAGAAATAGAGAATAGCAAGCAAGGCCGCTTAGGATGGAAAAATTACTAGCATTGCCCAAAGAAACTGTACCGCCTCCATTCTGAATTTGAGGCGGAATCCCATCGAGATTAAATTTGTGGTTATTTGGGATCCTTCGACTAAGCTCATCCCTGGCCTCCGTTGATAACTGTAAATCCTGTCTAGATCCGATCAAGATATCCTTGGAGGATCCATAATTAAACTGACTGAAAAAATTTGAATGTTGGTTAAACGTCTTATCAAGGATCCTATTGGGCATGGAGCCAAGCGAACCGGTAATCCCTAGATCTTCGGGTTTCTCGTGGTTAAATGCAAGCACGAACTTTGCTTCCTCCAATCCTATATTTTCAATATGGTGGATATAGCCACGTGGCACAAATACAATCTCTCCTCGATCTACAGTAAAAGTGTCAACGGAAGCATCGGGGCCAAATATTGTCATAATCGCCTTCCCTCTGACACAGTAACTCAATTCTGCTGCATTAGGATGCCAGTGGGGCTCACGTATGCCACCTTTTTCCAAACGCAACAGATACAATGCCATCCCCTTGAGGACTGGGAAGTTATCACTACTGACTATTGTTCTGTTACCGCCTTTGCAAACGGCTTGGGGCTCTGTGGTGTCTAGATTAAAGGAGTGGATTGAACTTGATGTCATCTACAATTTTTGGCTTCATACCATATTATTTGAGTCTTTCTAACAACACATATGGTACATTGTTACGATTCATTATTGTATCCTTCATTGACTGATGCTCCATCTAGTGCAACCTAGCGCTTGTCAAGTAGATACGCTTGAAAGCAAAAGCTAGCTAATAGTTGGGATTTTGGATAAATGGATTTACTCTGAATATATACTAATCAAAAGACCGATTTTAGGTAAGATCGATTCCATTATTTGAATTAGTGAGTGTTCTTAACAGACCAAATTTGTCTTCGCCTATCCTAATTGTGGCACTATAACTTTTGCTATTATTGGTGTTGCACTTATGAAGTTTATTCATAGCTGGTAGTGAGGATTCTTTTAATACTAAATGATTCTGCTACTCTTGATGACGTCAGATACTATGATCTAGAAATAGAATTTTACAAATCTAGTTTGAATGTTTCAAGACAGATCATCTCACCATACTCAGGGACATTCTCCAATACGAATTTAATTTCGATTATCTCGGGTACTAGTGCTCCTCGAAATCCTACTACCTGAATAGAGACGCAGGATACTCTAGCCCACAACATATTCGTGAAGGAAAATAGGTCTAATCAATAGGCAGGTCATCAACTAATATTAGGAGCTACTTCATTAATTAGTAAAAGAACTAACATGTCCTCGCTCAAATACCAAGGGAACACGAACAAATAGGAAATTTAAGACAGGATTGGCAATCCGACGAAATGATCCATTCGCTCATTAGAAAAAATCAACATAATTGGTAAAAATTAGTTGGGCCTAAGTGGTCTGGTCGCGTGACATGAAAGATTACATTTAGTGCCTCTTAGTGGTTGGATGAGCATATCATCTGGATCCGTTTAAGTATTACAAACACTTATATCATTCCATTGTAAATGGAAAATTTCCCAAATTGTAGGTGGCATTCGACATATGAATAATTTATCGATAGGAATAGGACTGTGTTTCTATCAAGATGTACATTCGTTAACTCGCTGCCTTTACTCACTCCAGACTTATCCATTAGACTATCTAATTGCCGTAGATGGCAAGTTTAAGGAATACCCGGCGGAAGGAGAGCTTTCAGATCAACAATGCCTAGATCTTGTCAAGAGCTTCCAATATCCCGTAAGATATCTAGCAACAAGTGGATTAGTGGAAATGGAGAAGCGACAAAAGTATTTTGATGAATGCAGAAAGCTCGGCATTGATGTACTAATCGTCTTAGATTCTGATGAATACATTTTACCCACAGCTACAAATTGGGATCTGTTCCATTTGGATCTCCTTCACAAGATTAATACCAGCGTTACACAAGCGCATGGGTATTGCCTCCCTACTATAAGACGCAATCTGGACAAGAATGAAGAGAATATTTTAGATGTTGATGGTGACGTTCAAAATTTACCCAAACTATTCTACAGACCTGGATGTTTGGAATATGTGGATAACCTGCATACCATCAGGAACAAGGAAACTGGAGTGATACTACAGTATGATGGGAATTCGGTCTGTCAGCATATAATGGTAGGTCACGATCATTCCCTTAGGTCCAATAAGAGTATTGAGGAGCATCTCACATACCATGGTAGATTGATCCACAAATAGACTAAAACTTGATTTGCAATGGCGTTTTAGTAAATCTGAGACTTCCGTGCCAGTCACTGAATGGCTGCTCTGAACTGACTTCGTTCTAAAATTGGGTCAGCAGACATAATGCAAGTACGGAGTCTTGCCAATCTCCATACCTGGAGGTAATCTCTTTTAGAAAAGCGTCAATCGATCAGGTCCACCTTCACTTACATTGCCTTATACAACGATAGCTTACACATGAGCACACAAATGATAATAAGAGTCCTAAAGTTTTCATAATTATAATTTTTCTCGATTCTTATTTTTCGACTTATTTTATCCGAACTCTAATTAAGCATTTCTTAAACGACGAACACAAACAGTGATGTAAAAAGTAGTCCTGAGTTAGATAATCTGGTTTTGAAAGAAGATTCTACGACATTGATTAGATATGCTTGACAATATGCTATGAGGACAACACTTACAATCCAAGATTCTTGAAGGCCTCAATTATTTCAAGAATTCTCTATGCATCTTCTATGAGGTACAATTTCTGAACCTAATCTAGACGATGAGATATACGCTAGCCTTGGGTACCCCATCTACGAGAACTCCCACAACCTGAGGCGATAGCTCAATCGATATTCTTAGGAATAATAGAAGTAGGTTGAGGGTATCTCCAAAATATTAGTTATACCCCCCTACTCCACTGGTCGTAGCTGAGAATATTCTCTTCAAATTTCTTTCTTGTGAACTTTAATCGTAGCTGATACCAGTGAATTATTGGATGCAATGATTATATCGCCTGTGTCAGACAGGAGCCTGCTATACAGGAGGCCTATTTCATATATCAGGCCAGTGTTTCCAAATACCGTTATGTTGTCTCCAACTTTGAATGGCCTTGTGCTGGCTAAATACAAACCAGCTATTAGGTTTCCAATAAGTGATTGCGAGGCAAACCCTATCACCAACCCTGTGATTGTAGTTATGGAAGCTGCTACTAGTGGGTCTTTACTGAGGTATGAAATAATGATTGCAGCGATTACAATAGCACTAGCTATTCTTATGAAAACTTTGATAGAATGTGCAGTATCTCCAAAATAATTGGAAGTCAGGCGGAATACCAAATTGCTTACTATTTCCACAAAAAAATAACCTATAATTAAAATCTCTGCAATTTTTATGTATGTCATGGCCCATTGTGGTATTACTGACGAAAAAACATATGCTGTGAGGTACCATGCCAACAATATTACCCCTCCAATAATGATTATATCCTTCAAAGCCTTTCTTTTTGCATGTGTATTGTTAGAACTGTGTAAAATTTCGTCATTTTTTTGTCTTTGCTTGTCTTGTACCATAGTGCCCTTTTTGATTTACTGTCAGTTAAGGATATCCGCTAAAATACTAAAATAAATGCATTCACAGTAAAAAATAGCCTAAACTAAAGGATGAGCAGAGAATTGGAGGCCATCTTTATCATCTAAACGGCGTTTCGTCCTTTCTTGCAGTGATTATGACCTTCTGAACTGAGTAAATTTGTAAGCATTACTTTAACTTAACCTCCCTGATTCTTATCTGTAACTGCACAAAAGAATTTGGATTTATTGATAAATCCTCTAGCTCCCCTAAATGACTTTCCTGAATACTTTTTTTAATAGGCTAGTCATTCTTTAAATGGCTGGTAGCCAATCAATAATGTCCCAAAATGAAGAGACCCAAGCGAACCCGAAGATAGAAATTCAGGTACTCAGGCGACGAAAGTTTTATGGCCGACATGATACGTCTGGAGTTTGTTAATGATAAAAGGATATTTTTGATCGAATACGATGGAAGATCTGAAAGAATAGTTGCGCATTTTCTGAATCTAAATCCAAAAATTGATGAAAATACTCAAGAATCTGAATACTGGACCTTAGAAAAGAAGGATTACGAATCTGGAAATATGAGATTCAAAATTGTGATAGGTCAGTCTATGTGGCGATTTCAACGAATAAAAAAGCAGATAGAAGTCACGGAAATAAGGGGCATAATGAGGAAAATAAGTAGTGATCAAATTGTTTACGAATACGCAGCTCCCTTGGCTGAATTATCTAAAATAGAGATAGTGAACCGTCTGAACGATTAAAAACTTTGTAGGAATCACTAGCGATTTTTACTTAAGCGATGGCTCAGCCTTGTTAGGATAGGATTGTTTTATCATATTTTCTCATTTTATAAGTTGGGAAGACAAGGAGGATATTCGCCCCTGAATCTCCGCTTGGCCCTTCACCTAGTGACAAGATAGAAGAATCAACGGAATAGATAGATGAGCTAAATCGCAGAAAATGAATAGGCTAATCTTTGCATCTATCCTAATCATAGTAGTCAAATTATTGACAATATCGTCTACAGATAATTCTTGATAACTACTAACCGGCTCTTACACATTTGTTAAGGATGTAGTAAATCCTACGCGTGAACACTCATCTAGGATGCATGATGTACGAAATGGAACAGCTTCTTTGATTTCCACATCTATCTCAGATTCTAAATTCCAATCATATAATATTGTACGGTTATCCTTAATGAATTCCAGTAAAATGATGGGTAAATCCAAATTCATTAGGTGATTACTGCTTTCTGCCCGAATCCAACCTCTCCACAAATGCAGTAGTACAGTTATCTAATGCATCAACACTTGTGGCTGCAGGGTCCTCTATGGAGTTACTACCATTAGTATTGTCACCATCATCATGAATACGTTTATTATCCACATCCATTTCAATTCTAGTACTATACTTTTGCTCATCACCACCATCATTACTGTCGCAACCCTTTCCCATAGTGAAGCCTCCTTTTCCTTAATTGATGTATTTTAATTTAACTCTACGAATCTAGCAAACAACTTTATTTTAGAAATAAATTATCAGGCATTTATGACAGCAGTTACGCCAGTTTCTGACCAAATTTAAATTCGTGTACTAAATATATAGAATAATACATAAAATATTATCCGATAGTTTTTTATTTTATCTGATTACTTAATAATATATTGAGAACGGAGAAGAAAAAAGGGGATAGTAGAAGTCATTACGATGATCAAACAATTGAAAATCTAAAGAACTACTATATGGTTGAAGACCATCATTCCAGTGATTTATTAAGATTCATAAAAACACATGGGACACGTCATGACTCCGATGATGAAAAGAAAGATCAGAAGTATCCTTAGTAATATTATGTTTGCAGTATCACTAACTTAGATACGACGTATGTATATTACATATTACCAAATGCAGACAACAGCGACCCTCTTCGTGATAGTAAATGTATCCCAATACGGGCTATGCTTAGATATGTAACTCTTTTATTGAATAATGCATATCGTATTCCCGGTTATTGGGATTATTCTGGCTAGATCAACCATGACCCGGCGGCGGGCTAATTTCCTGCCGTTTGAATAATTCTTACTTTTATGCTTCGATATTTGAATTGTTTAATTGATTTGAGCATGTGCCTTGGATTATGAAGAAATTATACCGGCAGTCAACGCTAATGCGTTAATACCACTTTTTCTTAATACATGAAGAACATTTGGGCCACCAATGCTAGATCCATTTAGGTGATCCATTTGAGGGGATCAGGTCATCTGACCATCAAAGGATATCATTTTGCGGCTGTTTTGGGACTGTGGGCAGATATTGAGTTTGAGAAAATCCACAAATCTATGGGGTTGGAGGAGTAAATGGCTTACAGATTAGCATGAGTTTATCTGCTTCTCGGCCCACTCACCTTTTCTTTATCACAGTGACGTTACTATATGAAAGCTGACGTTGCAGTATTCTTGCATCATAATCAATGGTGCTCAGTCACTGCAAAATGTTCAGAAATTGGATGGCCGTACCCCTACCATCTATTAAATGCACGACCCTGATAATGAATCCAAAAATGTTGTGTTTTAGTACTAGTCTAGACTTCTGTGTTGAATCAGTCTGCTTATACAACTAACAGAACTGCTAATTGTTGCTATCTGGTTGTCCTCCTTCTAGTTTTAGCAAGAAGAGATGATCCGCGTTTTTTAGATTTCATTTTGCGAGTAGTTTTACCACCTGACGCCTTGATTTTTCGAGTTCTGGTCCTCGACGCTGTGGATGTCCTCATTCTGCGAAAGTCTTTCTGAATTCGCATCACTTGGTTGTGCAATTGAGCAAGCCGCAACAGAAGTTGTTTCAATAGCTGCAAGTTGCTTCTAGCAGCTATCCTCTCCATACGATCTAAGGACTCTATCGACTTCCTGATTTCATAAATCTCAGCTTCATTTCTCTTGACTTGCTTCAATAATTGACCTAACTTTGCGCTTGTTTGTCGCATCCGAGTCATTTTCCTAAGGCGATGCTTTTCTTGTTTTAATTCAGATTCCGGTTTTGGAAGTTTTCCCTCGGTAACTGTTGACTCAATGCTTGCCTCAAGTGGAATCATTTTTTCCACAGGAGTCATTTCTTGTGTAACAACCTCTCCAGGCAGCAGTTCAGGTGGGAGAGGCATTTCATCCTTTTTTTCTGAAATGTATTGGTTGTCAGACATACCGTATATTATTCATACCATGTAGAGAAATATAACTTGGATCATCTATCCAGTGAATCCTTCAATTGAATCAATTGCTCCAAGGTTAGGGTCAGGCCATCTGAGGCAATTAGATGAGGACAGCGTTTGTTGAAAATTAATGATAGGTTCCTTCCCTTACACATGAACCGCTAGGTTTCGCTAGAAAAAAAACCGATTAAATCTGGAGTTATATCAGACTTTCCTATAAGATTCAGAGGCAACCGCAGACAAATACCAGTTGCGGAGGTATTCGTAGTACCAATAGTCATACTTATCAACCCAGCGCAAGCGGGAATTGTGTTTTATCTAGACATATAGACGAAGTGGACCAATACTATTCTTGAATTCTAAATGGGTCCTTAATAGAGTAACTGGTCGTACAGTGAATAGCACTGAGTTTCCAATGAGGATGATGATAGGCCATCTAGAAGGCAAGGCTTTATGCATAAAGTATGCAATCCATTTCGATATACGAAAGCATATTAAAATACTGACGCAATCGTATAGCATAAATATGCCCGATACTCCTTCATTAAGTATTTTATTAGACGAAAAGAGCATGGCAAGAATTGTACGGAAGATTCTTAACAAAGACACTGAACAAGCGCTATCAGATCTGAGCAGCCTGTACAATATCCGTCCTCCAGAAATAGTAGTAGGCACTATCAAGGGAAAGAGGAAGACTGTATATGCTGTATATGTTCAAAATGAAAATAGGATTTACGCTATGAATTCGGACATATTTTACAATCCTTTTGTAGTACTTCACGAGTTCTACCATCATCTGAGATCCAGAGGCGGGGTGCACCGAGGGTCAGAGAAGAATGCTAACATGTACGCAAAAAGATTCATAGATGCATATTCGAAGGTATTGATAAACAAGTAAGATGGGTCAATAGATTTATGTAGATGTGATCCGCCCGCAGATAGTTAAAGTTGGATTTCCTTATTTGGAACTGATGTGACGCAGTTGTACGAGAGTATAAATAATCTGACAAGTTTCACGATTAACTTGGCTGATAGCTCAGTGATAATCTCCTATTTTCTCAGGCCTAACTAATAACTTGGTAACAGCTTATCAAATGGTATTTTAATTCTAAGAATCGGAGAATGTGCAAACGACTGAATTTCCCTCTGTGATCAACCTTGAGTGATATATTTAAACATGTTAAGGAAAAAGTAATGTTGGCTTGAATATATCAAATAACTGGAAAACACTCGAAAATAACAGAATTTTTGAAAATCGATGGATAACGCTATACCAGGACAAAGTTCAAGTATCGAACAGTGGAAATACGATAGAGTATACCTGGTACAAATCTCCCGATGTTGTCTTAATTGTGCCATTTCTTGATGATAATACTTTGGTCATGATTAAACAATTTAGGTATCCTCTACAAAAGATTCTACTAGAATTCCCCGCAGGACACATGGACCCTGGAGAGAATATGATAACGACTGCAAAGCGAGAATTGTTAGAAGAAACAGGATACTCTGCAAAGGTAATAGAACACGTATACAGTTACCATCCTTCAGTAAGCAAATCAATGCAACTGGTCCACCTTTTCAAAGCAACAGACCTAACTAAGGACAAGCCAAGATACGAAACCACAGAAGTAATCACTGACATTGAGACATTAACCGTATGTCAATTGAAAGATTTAATTAAAGAAAAGAAAGTTGAAAATGCGGGCACACTCATTGCCTACCTTATTTGCTGCAGTAGAAATGATTAGAATCTCAATTTATGAACAAAGTGACAAATACCACGACAGGAATTAAACCCTCCTATTCTCAAATATGATGTACTTGAACATGAGATTAGAAATAGTAGAATATCTGATGCACGTGTTCAGATATTCCAAAGCTTGTAGTAATCTAGGTTTCATAATATTATGGTGAAGTGGAATTAGCAGCTGAAGGAGGAGCCGGTTGATAGGCATTTATTCGCTGCAGAGAAATAGCATGATTATCATCCAATGCCCCAACGCCCAGACTAAGATTTCTTATGGTGATGTCAAGACTTTGTTTTTCTGTTGCATTTAAGGAATACTCTCTTGCTAGAATGTCTTTAACTTGTGTATCAGGATTCACGGTCTCATTTGTCCTTATAGGTACCGTTATACTGAGTGGTGTGGAAATTATTTCCATAGGCAATTTTCCATCTGCATCCTGTTTATTTATGGTGTACTCGACTAGTTGCAATACAATCTCTCTGCTGGGTACTTCTAGTGCATTTACTGTGTAGATAGCATCAACACTCAATACATTAGTACTCGGTTCGCTTGTTCCTTCGCCAGAAGGTTGAGATACGACCACCCCTGTAGAGGAGGAGGTTATTGCAGCTTGAATTGATGGATCTAGATCAATGCTTATAGTGGATACTCCTTCAATGAATCTATCGATACCGTCCGTGGTATTGGAGTATAACGAAAAAGAAGGAACAAAATCCCTGCAGCTTAGGCTAATGGAATCCCCGGGCGCTAAAGTGTGCAACTTGTAACTTGTATCGGCGGTAAAAGGTTTGGAATCACCGGATGGTCCACCAACTTCTTTGCTCATTTGTAGGGTTGAAGAGGGAACTGCGTTCCAGAGAAAAGAAATTGGATATAACTGCCGATTGAAGATATTTATGTCTGAATTATAGCGTCCTGGCCTAAGAGGACCGTCCTGGCCAACAATTGTGCCACAAAAATACCTAGCGTTATATTCTATACTTCCAGGACCGGTGTCCAGATTAGCCGAAGTCGAAGACGTCAATGAATTTGTTTCGCTGTCTAATGTTGCAAATGCGTAGCTATGCCTTCTAGGCTGATCGGTATATAAATCAGTTAAATTGAATGTGCTAACGATAAATGTATTCGGAAGCAAGATGAAACTCACCAATATTAACATCGATGCAGATTTCAATGTTAACTTTGGTCTTGCCTTCACAAACTCTGACCAAATTAGATTCAATTTTTAACCCGCACTATAATAGCGCAATAAGCAACTAAAAATCTTTCCAGCCAACTGTCATTTTATCGTACCGAACTGCTATCGTAGCGAAGGGCAGCAATTGTATTCACACGTAGTTGGCAGTCATTTTATGCTTGGTCTTCGACTAAGCTCAATAGTTCTGTTCCATTGTAATTGCTATTGACGCATTCTAATACTTCAACAAGCAACAAACAATTGCATTCTGAAAAACCCAAAGAGCGGAACCAATCTACAGCTTCAACTTTAGGAATATTAATGATCCATGGTATCAGCATGAATCCAAGGCATCAGATAGTCCCTATCACCTCTTTATTAACCATCAAGTTATGGATTCCACTATTTGTTCCCAATAAGGTGGAGTATCTTAGATTGTCCAAGACAAGATGATGTTATAGAGGATATGTCTCGCTAGCTAGTATCACCTTCATAGTATGTGTACAGACAAATAGCTAATGAAAGAGGTATTTAATATTTACATTGTTTCTATATGTAAGATCCCTTCAAAGGGCGCCATTAGGCCAATTCTGTTACATTTGATTGAGCAATCAAGAGAGGTGTTTGAAGACTGATTCAGGAGCTCCTAGAAATAACAATCGATGATTTTAATTCCTAAACAATCTAACACCGGGGCTTCACCAATAAGATCAGTCCCAATGCCTGCTTATGTCCCTACACTACTGTCTCATGCATCAAATATTCGTCATCTTCATTATCCTGTTCTTTTTTCCTTTTTTGATTAATTCGAGTTAGAGCTTTTTCCTTCTTTCGCTGGTACCTGTTTCACGAGTATTTGATGATATGATTTCGATCAGTTTGGCTTTTTGATCGGGACCGTCAGTACTAGCCAGCTTTGGTCTCAAAAGCCTACCGAGTCGTTGAATATATTCTCTTCCACTCCCTGTCCCGCTAACTATGATGCCTAGTTTTGCATCAGGTACATCCACTCCTTCATCCAATACTTTCGATGTAACTATGGCCAAATAACGTCCCTCTTTGAAGCCTAATAATACATCCTTTCTTTCTAATTTGTCTGTTCTATGAGTTATTGCAGGAATCAAAAACTCATTGGCAATTGAATAGACCAAGCTGTTGTGTTGAGTAAAAATTATAGTCTTCACACCGCTATTCTCCGCAAGTATATTCCGCAATACCTTCAACTTTGATTGACTGTTTAGGGCGATATCCATTGCCTTATTTCTGGCAAGCAAGGCTTCTCGCGCTACCTTATTCTTAGTCGACATCATAATCAATCTTCTAAATGAGCCATGATAGTGCATCCGAATTCCCAGTTTCTTAAGGCAGAGTTGGTATGTTCCGAAGTTCTTATGATATTCGTTCTGCTCCTGAGGGGTCAACTCGACTTGCATCCTCTTGATTTCATAGGACGCAAGATGTCTGCTCTTGGCAAGCTCGGTTGGGTGGATTTCGAAGACTACTCCACCACCAACTAATTTTGGAAAGTCCAAATGTAATTTATCTTCCCTTTCAATCGTCGCAGTAAGACCTAACCTGTATGGGGCTGCCAGTTGTTCAGCTATAGATCTATAGCCTGGCGCGGCCAGATGATGCACCTCATCAAATATTACAAAAGAGAATCTGTTGCCAAGACTTGGTGCTCTGATGTAGGCAGAGTCATAGGTAGCTACAGTTATTGCCTCTATTTCTTCGGATCCGCCACCTAGATTTCCGATCGATGTATTTGTTATGTAGCTTGATATTACTTCAGTCCATTGATGCATTAGATCCAATGTAGGTACTACTACTAACACTGCAGAATTTACAGTTTCAATAGATTTGATTCCTAATATCGTCTTGCCCGCACCTGTTGGAAGCACAATACAGCCTCTCATACCCACTTTTTTCCATCTATTCAGGGCCTTTTGCTGATAATCCCTCAACGAAACATCTTTTACAATGAAATGGGGAGAAGGTATGAGTTCGAAAACCTGGTCGGTGTACTCTATATCACTTTCACGCAGATAGCGGATAATATCATAGTAGTTTAATGCTTGCGCTCTAAGAGAATTGGTTCTAGGGTCTAATGTAGCGAAAGGGATGTGCATTAGTCCCCTTATTACTATTGTCCCTCTATCATATGATAACCAAACCATATCCTTATGCTATCCATTCAGGACCGAGTTAGACTAATAATGGTTAAGTTACTAATATGACTACACTAATTGCCAACCTAACCATTTTACAAAACTATCACTAGTGATATCTTAACACTTTCACATTCAAGACTTTGTTACTTCTGAGCTAAGAACAAAAAAGTGGCAACTTACTTCGACGTCTAGGAAGAAGGCGATACCGAACACGTGTTAGCAAACGTATATGTTCAAAAACCGGGTGATCGGGGCCTTCGAGTCACAATCTGCAGAGAAGACTAAAGATAAGGTTAATCCAGGCTGTATTGGCACCGGTTCTCAAACAATTGTAAATCGACCACAAAGGGTATCTTTGCAGACAAATTGAAAGTGTGTGTGTCAAAGGTGTATGGATTGCGTTACCTTCTGTCGTTGGTGTGCTATGGAGCCATGTGGCTCCATAAGCACACCATTTTTTGTGAAATCTTCATGTATGCAGACAGATGTGAATGAAGTGGTATTATGGTAGCACTCGGTATTCTTAACCTTTCTGCAACGATATTACATCACTTATTCCTCTAATCATCTTCCCCTGATTCTTCTACCTTATCGTTATCTTCCTCTCTATTCTTCTTGAGTAATATATTTTCATCAGCCTTTACGAAAGATTAGTTTGCACATCAGCTAAATTCCATCAGTATTCATTATTGAAAAATTTAAACACATAATATGAAATAACGTTAACAGATGAATAATTTAACTACACATTGAGCAACTTATCAGGTTTCGCTCTATGACAAGAAACTGGATACTAATAGAACACCTTTGTGGTAATTGATTAAAATGCGCTACGACTGATTCATAGAGTATGTTGCATTCAGGTTGAAGACACTAGTTGCAAGCCCTGATAATTATGGAATCATCCCACTGAGGGAAATTTTTGATTTCTGTGCTGTTACCAGAGAGATTTATCGACGAAAATAGGCTGCAAAAGCCGTGGACAAAGCATTACCATGTCACTACAAGGCCAAGTAAATTCATTATTAAGTAGAACGAATTCCCATTCACAAAGTGCTGATTTTACTGATCTTGAATGAAAAATACCCACGTAAATATCGATATTGCACCCAATGTTCCCATCGAAGATGTGTCTAGAGTGAAAGAAAACATAATTCAGATAATTATTTCTATTCATGTTAAGCAGGAGTTTTGATTTAGGATCATAAAAGTCCTTATGTGCGAGCAGAATGTGATTTGGATCATTAATTGGTGTTACTCAGACTAAGGTAATGTAAGCTGCGAATGTAAGTTGAAGACAACTGAATGAGCACGCTAAAGACCTTCGAGGACTTTAGAGTTTGAAATATGACTGAGATAGTATGGAATACCGTACCACTAAACCGAGGTATAGATATCTTAAAATATACAATAGAATGCAGAAGGAGCTAAACGATAATGAAGAAAAAACTGACATTAGTTGCTGGGATCGTTATGCTTGCTGTAGCCTTGATATTTGGTTTATTTGTATTTTCTCCGAGTCTCGGTAAGCTCTATGACTTTGACTTAGGAAATCCTAAAAATATGACCTCAGAGGATGTGGCCCAGATTGATATACAACTAGAAAGAGCAGACAGACTGTCAAATCAAGACATGAATATTGAACAGGTGTTAAACACTATACTAAATACATGCTCAAGCAAAGCATTGAACTATGATTTAGAGGGCATAACGGCATGCAATGACTTTATGGAAGGTTACATTAACACAATGAGAACATTTTTAGAACAATATCAAAACTCTAGCAATATTATCTTGTCTGGGGCGAATTGAATAGGCGGAAGATCTTAAAGATAGGAATCTCACATAGAGACTAATTCACTACTGGTAAATGAATAAAACCTGCTATGAAATCTACAAGAGGATACTACCCATGTCAATTTAATGTCATCCTAGCAGATAGTTGAGAATTACTTTCCCCAATATCAGGCGAGAAAAGAGAAAGTATTCAATACGATCTCACAAACAAAATCTGATAATGAAACTTAGTATGAACACGTCACGAGGGAAATTTAAAAAGGGAAATGGAGCCTCTGATGAATTCCCAGTTGAATTTCGTCAATGAATTCCATCCCACAATGATTGCAATGAAATGAGTCTAGTCTTTCTGCATCCTTCTTTCCAACTATCAGGATCTTGTGGTGGTCTACCGGATCCGTGATTGTTACAAAGTCGCGAATCTTAATTTGAATCAAGATATCCTTTATTTTTCTTTTTACATCATTGATGCCATTTTCACTTTCACTTTCACCTTGCATAATTACTATATCCGGTTGATTTGATTCCGGTTGTTTTTGTTCTGTAAATTTTAATCGATCGATAATAACAGATTTCAAGGTGCTAGGGACTCTAGAAAGATCTAGTCTTACTATCAATCTAATAGTAGGAATACTTCAATACTATTATTGTTATTGATCTGATCATGAGGTATATGTATTCTATTGACAGGAAGAAGTAGGACTTCCGTCCCTACAGGGCATTCTGACATGGGGAGCTCAATATCTTCCATCAGGGATCACCGGACTTTTGAATTCGACTGTTCCGTTATGGGTTGCTATTCTTGCACTTCTAATTTTCAAGAGGCGTTTATCGAAACGAATGATAATAGGGCTTTGTACCGGATTTGGTGGTTTGATGCTTCTTGTTGCACCTTCTCTAAGTACTGGAGAGTTGAGTCCTGTGGGGACGACGGCTCTAATAATAAGTCAGTGTAGTGGGCCCTCGGTTCTCTTTACTCGACGAAATCAAGATTGCCAGTAAGTGTTCTTGCGTCCTCCGGAATGATAATGATTACTGGAGGGTTAATGCTCACTGCGATAAGACTTTCCCTGGGCGAATATCGAAACCTTGAGGTATCTGATATATCATGGCAATCCTCAATTGCTTTGGTTTATCTAATTCTTATAGTCACAGTAGTTGGCTTCACTGATTTTTATTGGCTATTGAGGAAAACCACCCCATCGTTAGCCAACACATTTGCTTATGTTAGCCCTGTTATCGCCGTGATTCTAGGTTGGTTATTACTTCACGAATCAATTACAAGCACTACTGTAATCGCAATGATTGTAATCCTTATGGGTGTAGCATTGATAGTCACCACACCTCATAAAAGAAATAAGGATGTCAAGTCGACT
Organism: uncultured Nitrososphaerales archaeon; assembly: GCA_963841565.1. GTDB lineage: Archaea > Thermoproteota > Nitrososphaeria > Nitrososphaerales > Nitrososphaeraceae > TH5896. Next base: position 75,932 of record CAWJCY010000013.1, on the reverse strand, counting down.
TTTTTATCCAACTGGCACTACACGCCATTAGTCATTTAGATTGTGGTGTCACGGGAGAAAAATTTGTTTATTCTTTGCCTTCTCTTAATGTATTTGATTTGGAAATGGCAAACTTTGCTAAAGTTGGGAGAATGTGTAAAAGTAGGTTATCACAATCAAAGTACTTATTTTGGTGGTGCGACTACTCCAAGGGCAACATCAAGTCCGTCTCTAGGTATACTAGCGAAAGTAATTTAGCCAGTATATTAGGACCAAATGCATTTGCTCGCGCTAACTGCCTACCAAAACCATCAGGAGCAATACAACAAGATGATTTGCCAAGTCAGCCTAAGACATCGATCAAGACCCAACTTCAAAGAGAATAAGAATCAAGACCCAACTTCAAAGAGAATAAGAGCAAGGAGCAGAACCAGTGGGTACTTTCTATATAGGGGACGGACGTAAAGTAGTACTACAACTGGCTTCAGAACGGAGATCGCAGCACGAGACTCTTTCAGACGTCATTTGAATATTGCCAATGAAAAAGGAAGAGAGGCTTAACTTTGGAACACCACACAACTTGATAGGATAAAAAGAATCTTTAGTGGCATGGTATCCAACTTTGCTATATACGCGACCCATGAAAGGTAATTGATTTGCAAGGGCCAAAAGAAGTATCTGAAAGTTAATTGATATTTTTTAAGATTTGTTCTATAAGTTTTTAAATATTAGAGCTTAACTGGACTGCATAAAGGTATAATAGGGACTTTCGAGAGAGGTGGTTGTGAGACAAGAACACGTAACTTTGAAAAACGTAGAAGTCGAACGACTTTGGGAACTCATAAAGAAGCATTTGCAGGAAATAAAGCTAGATATTATTCATGAAGAGACTGAACCTTCCACTGCTTCCACTGCTTCCGGCTATTGGAACTTGAAGGCGCATAAAGGTAGCAAAGGTAGTATAGTTGTGGGTAATATAAGAGATGTAGAAGTAATGATAAGCGGAACCAAGGGTAACTACGACCTAATTCTGAGAACTGGCGCATGGGGTAAAGACATAATTGTGCCAACAGCCATATGGGGAGTCGCGACAGCAGGACTAGCTACAATTCCGGTTGCTCTGGCTGAAATTTATAGGGCACACGCGTTCGAGAAGCACTTTTGGGATTTTATTAGAGATAAAACAGCCGAAATTGGCGAAGGAAAGGCAGAAATGTCCAGTCCAGTAACAATAACGCCCTGAGTACGAGTATAGAGATAAATTTAGCGAGGGACCGGTTAAGACCGGATATTCTATTCCTTTCTCACCTTTAGAATTTTTTCTTATATGGAGAGAATTCACAGCTCCTGGTTTTAGACTAGTCTGATTTGCGACCAGGACTCCGATTTGTAATGGGCTATATGTACAAAATAATTGAAATACTCTTCAAGAAAACCATAAAAGATCGAAGCCCACTATATTTTATTGGGTCAAACAAGATAATGAGTGAATTTGCATTCTTCCGGTTTATGAGTCTGAATCTGTTAACACAGGAGGAAAAAGTCAACAAGACGGAAATGATTTCTGTCACCGAAGAGGTATTGGATGCAAAAGGGATAGAGTGTGACGCAAAAATTGCTAAGGTCTCGGAAGAAACCATTCGCGAGGTCCTCAATGAAGTAAGGAAGAGGCGGCGAAAACGGGCAAAACAAGGTAATGAACTAGATGAGGAACAAGAACTACCTATCACCAGTAAGATATCTGATTAGAGTCATAGTCAAGTAGACCTTAATCAAAATTATAAATGATTTTTGTTCACGTTCATGCTCAGTATCTTGTTACTCAACCTAGAAAAGAACAATCGTTAGATTGGAGGGAGGAATCATCTATTGCTGAAAGCACATCTGGAGGAAGGCTGCAGACATAGGAAGCCTGTTGGTTTCTGGAGGAGGAATGGGGCAGATGGTTCAAAAGCACAAATGTGTGTGTTGACTTTAGAAATGAAGAAATTAGTTAGTATCCAAACTAAAATTGCTTTTTGCTTTCTTGGTCGAACTTTAACAATCCTCAAATTCGGCGAATTGTTACGAAATCATCTCATTTGATCGCAAGAACTGATTCCAGCTTGAATTAAACCACCGGACATTTTAGATCCCGTTACTTGTTGCGTAGTCCTTATTGTACAGTATCATCTTAAAAGACATAAATCAGATTATACTCCCCACCTATGAAATAACAGATGGCACAAGAAATTTAGAGCCCTACCCTCATTGGACCATAAATCCTATTGGTATTTCGGATTGCTTTAGGTTCGTGTAATATTAAATAGTCCTAAAAACAACAAAAAAGTACTATAGTTTTTGCCAAGCATCAACACCATCAAAATCAGCTATTTGAGTAAGCCTTTCATTGTTTCAGCCGTGATCATTCTGTTTGTAGGTTCGTTCATAGGAGCAGCATGGATGATGACACTACTTGATATCGGCGTGCCTAATTGGTTTGGTTAATTATTCCAACAACACAGAATACTTCAGATCGACGGATTTCTGATTTTACTCATAATGGGTGTTGGGTACATGATAGTTCCTAGATTTAGAAACGTCTCACTCCCATCTGTAAAATATGCGTATCTTTCTTTTCTCCTTGTATTTTTCTCCCTAATCGCTCAAGTAGTAACTCTGTTGCAACCTTCGATACTGCCTGACAAGTTTTTTTTCATAATGTTAGTGATCACCGCTCTGAGAGTTGCTGGGATATCGATCTTTGTAACTATTATTTCTTGATGCTGAAGATAAGACCGAAACGGCTAAGACTATCTGACTATTTCATTGCGTTATCTGTCACGACATTGCTGACCATGAATATGATCGAGCTTGCACAGATGTCTGGTCTTATTTACTCGGAAAAAGATATCACAAAGGCAAGACTAACAATTGCTTACCCCTTAAGTCACATCGAATTGTGGTTACTATTTCCTATAATCATGATATTTGGAATTGAATACAAGACCCTTCCATCATTCCTTGGATTCATTAGACCTCGAAGTATCGTAGGTCTTTCCTCTCTTATCCTAATATCAAGCTGTGTTATCACAGGTTTACTTTCTATACTCTTTGATACCGAATTATTGAAACTTCATTTGGTCTTTAACATGTTTTTTTTCGCGTCTGTTGTTGCCTTTATACTATCAATTTATGCATTTGGTGGATTCGATAATTCGGACATCATCAATCTTGTCCAAGGAGAAAAAAAGGTAAGGTATAATCTTACAGGTCTACACATAAAGATATCATTTCTTCTGCTCCTGTTGGGTATTTTTGTGGCAATACTTCTTGGTATTACGTACGGACAGGATTATGAAGTATATCGATTTGCCTTATACGACATCGCAATACATACAATTGCAATAGGGTTTATCGGAATTACTATTTCGTTATATCTACCCCTTATGCTTCCTCCAATCATCGGGAAAACGGTCCAATTTACTAATCTCAATAAAATACCAATATTACTAATCGTTTTATCGTTAGGTTTACGCGCATTGGGGGACGTCATTCTTGCTCAACAAAATTCGGTTTCCAACTTTGTTTTCCAATTCACATCTTTGCTTACGTTAAAAATATTGAACCTTTCGGTGGGCCTTTCAGGCTGGCTTGTGGTAATTGTGATGGTCGTGTTCGTCATTACGTTGCATAAGTCCATGAAGTAATACACTCCACGGCGTGCCGTTTCAATTGAATTCCGTCTACCAGCTCATTTCTGACTCATATGTTGACCGCCATCAGATTGCTGCTCGAGTGTTCTGACGCCTTTATACTAAAGGCTGAGACTCTAGTATATCAAGAATTTAAATCAAAGCAATACTAGAGATCCTGGCAGCTGCCAGTTCATCAAACTATGCGAGTCTTTTCAATATTAGAAATTTACCTTACAGAGAATTGGTACAAAATAGAAAGCACCTTTTCTCATAGATATGCATTAGGTTCAACCGTATTCGTCAATAACTGAAAAGATTGATTTAGAAGGATGAGAATTAACATCTAATTAGATAATCAGAATTAATAATCTCAGAATGACATTCATTTTACGGTTGATGACCTTGACAAAAAATTTATGTATGAAGCCAAGGACTGACTTTCTTCACATTTATCCTAAACTAATAGGATATTAATCAATCCAGGATCCAACCTCAATCCATACTTCAAAGTTGTTCGAAAATAATAGCCTTTCATGTTCAAACGGATATAATGAATATATGTATTAATTGACATTCAGACACATGTTTTATGACATAATTGTCAACATATAAATAACAGAATGCGTTACTACCCCACATGCACAATTATTTTTGGATCTCCATAATAGCCATTTTGGCGACCACTCTGTTTTTTGGGATAGCTTCAACGGAAGTAATGGCCCAACACGCTAATGAAAGCTCGAGTAACAATGTTAGCACTAATTCGTTATCGTCATCAAGCTCAACTTCAGAGGCATTAACAATGCCAGAAATCTTTAACAAGACCGAAAATTCTGTTGTACAAGTAACTAGGTACTAGTCCTGTTAATAATAGTCTTGTAATAAGAAATGGGGAACTGATCCCTCATGATGATGTCGCTCTAGGTTCAGGGTTTGTATATGATCAGGACGGACACATCATCACCAACTATCATGTGATTTCTGATCCTAATAGTGTTGAAGTTACGTTTGTAGATGGGGATTCCTATACTGCTAAAGTAATTGGAAAAGATCCTTATTCGGATATTGCCGTTTTAGAAATAACTGATGATGGCTTTCAAAAACGGATTCCGCCGCTAAAAGCTGCAAATTCATCAGCCTTACAGGTGGGAGAGCAAGTTATTGCAATTGGCAATCCATTCGGTCTCAGTGGGACCTTGACTTCCGGGGTCATAAGCCAGATGGGACGAGTCTTGCCCAATGACATCACCGGATATTCAATATCGAACATAATTCAGACTGATGCAGCAATAAATCCAGGTAATTCAGGTGGACCATTGCTCAATTCTAAGGGAGAAATGGTGGGTATGAACACGGCGATTTTCTCAAATACGGGAGTTTACTCAGGAGTGGGATTTGCAATCCCGTCAAGTATGGTTCAAAAAGTAGTATCATCCCTATTGAAAAACGGTTCTTACCAGCATCCTTACATGGGTATCTCCGGAATCACACTATCCCCTGAAATCTCAAATGCATCGCATTTGAATGATACAAAGGGAATTCTTGTTGTAGATATAACAGCTGATAGTCCTGCTGACAAAGCCGGAATACGAGGAGGAGATGTGCTTACATCTGTGGATGGACAGGATATAAGACTAGGAGGGGATTTAATTGTTGCAATCGACAACCAAAGTGTTAGAGCCATGGAAGACCTCCTTTCTTACTTGGAAGAACAAAAGGCAGTTGGTGACAGTATTGAGTTATCAGTTGTTAGAGACGGAAAGACCGAACATATCGATTTGATACTTGCTGCTAGACCAAATCAGGGAGGTGAAGACATGTCCCAACCAAACCGAGGACCAGTACAGCAACCAGAGAGACCTGCTTTGGGAATAAACGGCATTAATATGACACCGGAATTGGCCGAAAGAATGAATCTTACACAATCCCAAATGGGCTTCCTCATAGAAGATATAATTTCTGGTGGACCGGCTGATTTGGCTGGGATTAGAGGTGGATACAAAGTTGCCAACATTAACGGTAGTGACATTAAACTTGGGGGAGATATTGTTGTCGGGATAGACGAAATGGATGTTAACACAATCCAGGATATCCAGTCTTACTTGGACACTAAAAAAGTTGGGGATAACGTACAAATTCGGCTAATCAGAGACGGTCAAGAAATCACCGTTCCATTGAAATTGGGGAAACTTCAAAGTGAACAGACACTTCGGGAACAGGGACCTCTTGAACAGCTGCCACAATTACCGTTTTCACAGAAAGATCCCTTCAGCGGTGATCTCTTCGGTGACATGTACAATCAATGTGTCGAAGGTGCTAGTAAGGAACTATGTGATCAGTTATTCGGCAAATAAAGTATTATGAACTAGTTGACAACAATCCCCTGTTGAGAAATAGATAGATACTGAGCAATTTGAAGCTAAGATGTAGAATGAAATTGGCGTTGAAATATTAGGAGCCATTCGGGTACAAGATCGATTCAGGTTTTTTCTTTATTTTTCTTGAGAATTAGCGAGATATTAATGGAATATTGATGTGGCTGTTGGTTGGCTCGTCGAGATTTTCTGCCTACTAGTTCTTTGCCGCTGTCGATCATGCCCTAACGTTATTGTTTTATTTGAACCGCCGCCGACGCACCTGTTGATATTGGTAGTACAATACTTAAAGAAATTAATGATACATCTGTGATTTATTTGGAATCCCGAAGCCGACTTTGGAATGTGGTAGTTTAGTATCATATTCGATAGCCCACTCAACCGTACTTCCCATTTCATTTGAAGTCTCATGAAGCTAAAGCTGATTTTCACTACAACCCGAAAATCCGTCTTCCTCCGTCGTATTATTCCAAGAAAAGGTTGGCATTTTACCTTCAACGGCCGTGGCTGTTACGTGCCAGTAATCTGTCACCCTCAGCCCTATCTCCCATTCTGTTAAGAGAAGTATGAATATCGCACTTGCAATTATAGCAGCAATCATAAGTAGATGACTAAAATGAAATTGCATGTAATAGCGAAGGTATGTTGAAAAGACGTAGTATCCTAGTGGAGCATAGGCGGATAGAGACAACGCATCTGCCAATGACTGAACCGATGGCACGACTAATAGTAGCACTATTTCATGAATTGGCCAAAGAATTTCTGCATAAAGTGACAGCCCCAAGGCTATTGCAAGAGCAAGGTCGGCTTTCTCGATTCAATCCATGATATTGTTTTTGCTGATATATGATCGGAAAGGCTATCGTGATTACAACAATAATTCCAAAAAATAGGCTACGCCTGGAAAACTGCATTTTTCATGCTGTACTAACCATTCAATTAAACACTAGATTCAATCAGTGACGGTTAGTCATCTTCACTTAACAATCCTTCGTCATCCCTTATGAGAGTCATACGTAATTGTCGAACCTCATGTAAGCGATTGGTAGTATAGTATTGACGCCAAATTAATAGGACTAAATCCTGAAATCTTTCCAAAATTCGCAATAGCAGAATAAGACGTTGAATTCCCAAATTCAATTGTCACTGTAAAAAAAAGCGAGTTCCTTGTCTATTTAAATGGCGGATCTCGTATCATTACTTCAGTAAGGACAATTCTATAAAAACTGGTCAGATGTTACTGCTTTCACGAATCTTAAACTTGATCGACAAATACAAACAAACTATCATGAGTTGCAAAGCATTGAATAAGTAGTCAAGATTTTGTATTCCAATCACACTCACCTAATCCTGGCTTACCCTCGACAGTTTTAACCTCAGCCTTACACTCTCCCGATGAAGTTAGCTGCTTGCAGTCCTCAGTCCCATCACAATAACACGTAAATGAGTTTGAGAAACAAGCATAAGGTAATGCAGGTTCACCGGCTAGACTAGCGATTGATTGCGAAATAGTTGAAGGTGATGACGATAGGTTGGAAGTTATGCTGCTCTTCGAAGCGTTGTCTGAAAGACGCTCACTACTAGCTCCAGTTTGAATTGTTCCATTTCCAAATTCCATTGTTCCACTTCCATTCCCCTCTCGGTTAGAGACAGAGCTAGCAGCTGAAGGGCTTTGAGTTGAGGTCGTGTTACTCGCCTCGCTAAGTACGCATATATTGCCTTGCTTCACCCAGAACTGACCGACTTCACTACAATCAGTGACACATCTTCCGGTCTGAGTATTCCGATACATAGGTGGTGTTGCCGATCCACAGTTGTCCCATTCACATTGAATGGTGGATCCTACGTTATGTTGGTTCGGAGGACACTGCACAGAAGAGACGCCTACAACAGGTCCCTGTTGATCTTCTAGCCCCTCGTTTTGACTTCCAGAATATAATGATCCTCCATCTTGCAGTGCTAGTGACTCATTTAGAAATAAAGGACTAAAGGATTGTGCGAGAGTGAATGAAAACGTTAACAACAAAGTCGATATACCAAGAACGAAGAGGCCGACAAAGAAAGAAGTTTGAATCATATCATTAGCAAGAATATGAATGATAAAAACTTTCTGGGGAGATCGATATGAAGTGAAGACAGTAAAGTAACTTCTTATTCAAACTATGAATTGCAGGATTTGCAGAAGTTGTGTTTTCCATGTCCTAATGAGATGTTCGTAGGCTTTTTTGATGGAGGGCTATTTCATTATGATCTCAAGATTTTTTGCATGTCTCGGTCATTTCAATCACTAGTGCCAAGATTTGTAACAAACGGGGACTCGACCAAATTATTGCAATTGTATCTCATATGACCCGAACTTATTGGCAGTATGCTAGAGAAGCAGATTGAACTAGATTAAGATTTTACCCAGAAGGTGGCATGGAGTATGGAATATTAACTACGAATTGTAAATAATTTCCCTAAATTGGTCTTTACACGAATTTCTTACTGATGATGAAACATCCTTAGTGATTTGAGAACTTAAACGATTTCTAACCTGTCAGCGGATGTCAGGGTTTCAGTAACTCACGAAAAATAGATTTCAGTTATCTTGCGATACATGCCTACTTCATGGTCGAGATATCGCCTGATAATTCCTTTATTTTCAAGAATCCCTCAGTCCTTATGTTTGATGTTCGAAAACCAATCTTTCATCACTGTTCGTCTTCGCTACCTGCCTCGTCGCCACCACCGCCACCATTTTCGCTATCGTCGTTGTTGTTGCCTTCCCCGTCATCATCTGATCCGTCTGAAACTTGTTCATTGTTATTTTCTTCGTTATCTTCAACCGTCTCATCTCCTACAGGAGGCAGAGTTGTCTCCGAAGAGGTAAGAGGAATTGTTGGAATAGAATCCCCAGATGCAGACATATCCAAATCTGCAGTAGGTAATATCCTGAAGATCTTGCCCTGTCCCAAGGAGACCACGTACATATATCCATCGAAAGGACTCACTTCAATATCTGATATGCCTGCAAATCCAGTAGCAAAAAGTATGGCTTCTGAACCAGATTCGCCGTCTGTATCTGCTACTCTGTCAATTAGAGGTTCAGGAAGCAAGAGTTCTGTCCTATCCTCATTAAGGCTGAAATGATATAAATGTCCCGCATGTATATCTCCCAGAAAAAGATCGTTCTGATACCCAGCACCATATTTAGCGGAATCTAGGAATTTGAGTGCGGTCGGACCGATTGTATAGAGGAATGTCAGTTTTGGATGTTGATATTGTCCTTTACCATCGAAATCAACAAGTCCTTCAGGTTGGACAGAAGCAATGGCGCTCTGACCTTCTCGAGGGTCTCCTTCCCCACGTTGCCAAACTCCTTGAATTTGATTCCAACCGCTATTGAAGCCTGGGTATATTAGGTTTATCTCATCACCATACCCCGGACCATTCTCTGAATCCCAAAGATTTCCTGTAATAGGATCAAAACCAATTCCGAAACTGTTACGTATGCCGTACGCATAATACAAATTAAGAGGATAGTCGTCTCCCAAGATGTAACTTCCAGTGCTTGGGTCTATAACTGGTTCACCGTCCTGTGTTACTCTTAATATACCTCCTGACCCGTCAGCGGGAAGTTCATCATTGTTCTGTGTTTGTGTTGTTCCTCCTGTCACTTTGTCTGTATCTCCAATTGGGATATACAAGTTATTATCAGGTCCAATTGTGATTGCGCCACCGTTGTGTCTAGGACCAGGAACTGCAGGTAGATCCAGTAGCAGTATAGGGTTAACCAGTTTGGCTGTCGAAGGAGAACTCGCCGGTGCCTCAGAAGTGGAGTCAATGTTGGCAGCTCCTGTCACGCCTCCTGACTGCCCATTTTCAAGTTCGTATCTATATAACCGATTTCCTATTGGAGCACCTCCATCCCCACCCTGAGCTTCGGTATAGTACAAGAAGACGTACGTCTTACCTGTCTCATTGTTTTGTGAAATGGCAATTCCGCACATGCATCTTTCTACTTCAGTTGCCACGCTGACATCCAACAAAGGCTGAGGTTGTACTTCCCCGTCTATAACCCTCATGACAGTCCCCTTATCTTTTTCTAAGACTAGGATGTCATTTTGTGATAAGAAGGCCATGGCAGTGGGTAAAGACAGGCCATCGGCTGCTACTTCGGCTGTAAAACCCGGCCGATTGAATACGGGATTACCAACATCATCAGAATATCTAAGTACAGGTTCATCAGTTGTCTGAGCAAAAACAAACGCAGACTGCAACGGATAATGAGTGTGATGCGGGAAGGATACCATAGTCCTGCAAAGCTGAAAATGACAATGCAATTGCAAAACTAAATGCAATTATCGTTGGAATAAGCAATGATAATTCACCTCTTCTTACACTATTACTGCTATTCATCAAATTAACAAATTTCTTCGTATTGTTCAGATCTTATAATGATTGCGGTAGTTTGTTCTGCTTGGATGCATGCTAAGAATAAATTCGACAACTAAAGGGTTAGGGGCGACATAGAATTAGCGAATGTTCCGTGTGATAGCTGAAGGTCCGGAGTTGCATAACATTGATTATGATATGAGATAAAGTTAGGTAACTATCGCTTTCCTTCCAATAATCAAGGATGAATCTGTCATATTGTCAAGAAAAGACTCCGATATGTATTGGTATGGGAACTTGCAACAGACGAGGCTACCAAGACTTTCACAAAATTTTGGGATAAATTGAAGAAATATAAGCAATTCTAAGGAATTTAATTCTTATATCTGAGAATTCTGCAATATAGGTTGATATAATGGATTATCAATGGAGGTATTAAGTCTAGCCTGCTTTTTGCCCTAACAGTCGGTAAGAGATCAATAGGTGGCAATGAAAAGGCAAAAGTGAAGGAGAAGACCAGTTGCCATTGCCACATTTCTATCGATACAGATTTATAGCAGAATCTTTACGGTCAGACCTGACCCTTCTTGAATTTTGTTCAAATGTTTGTGCCTTGGTAAGTAAGGATCCGGTATCGCAAGAAAGCCCCGGTACCAGTCTCATGATGGCTTCTGAAGCGGATGCAGCAGGCCCAAATTCCGAAGTATCTTGAATAGTTTTCCCTAACAAAACAATGACATCAAATTTCTTGACAATTCCTTCATTCAACAGCAATGCAGGTATTCCACTTACCGCCCCGCTAGGTAACTCTCGTATCATCTCAGTGTTTCTAATTCGGTCTCTAGCCCTTTTCGTGCTTGCCACTCCGTATACACTATCAATTGCATGTCCCTCTTGTGAACCGTTTGATTCTTCATCAAGTACTGTCCCTGCGCTAATCACTAGTTCGCATTCATTTTCTCTAGCCCATCGTAATATTGTTCTTGAAACATAATAATAGATAGACGTATCTACCTTCAGTTCAGAGATTAGAAAGGCAACTTTGAGATTCTCGTTTGCATAAATTCTAGTAGGAAAATTTCCGATTCCTTCATAGACCATAGATATTGGTGGAAAACCTGGTGAATCCATTACCGATACAAGATCGTTGAGTACTAAATTCATGAAACACATTGAGGCTATTGAATTTGTTAATCCTCCGCTTGGGAAACCATCAATAAGAGTACCTCCCTTAAGATTTACCTTCTTCACGGTATGAATTTCGATTCGAGATTCAAGTGACAATAATATTGTAATCCTATCTTTCCTTAAAAATATTTGATGGAATATTGGTTACGGCACATCAGGTGCAATCAATATATTGGGATAGAGAACTAAATAACCAAAGAAACAGGGTGATTAGGTCTTCATCTGCGATAAAGACTTGGCTACCCATAAGCCTTGCGGCTGGGGCAATAACCTTCTTAATGATTTCTATACTTGCCTCAATTCCCCTCGAGAGGGCTATTGTAGGCTCTGCTTTAACGGCAATATTGGTCTTTAGTGGGATGCTGTTCCGTTCATTTGGTAAAGAGAAGGATCGATTCGATCACTAGCAGAAATTATTTTAGGTAGTATAAAAATGATCGCTGATCCCTGTGCTTTATCTTTTTTGTGTACGACAGGCGTGTGTGAGGCTGTTCCATAGGAAGAGAACGTAATTAGGTTTCTTGTCGACTATTTACCTTACTATCGTCAGCAGAGCAACGCTACTACCATATCCAAGGGAGATTGTTTGATTAGATTCATTAAGCAAAAATAGTGCTTTGATATTGTCTACAGTAACTTGCTCTCCGGTAAATGGATTAGTACCTTGAAACGCCGCTCCTAGAACGGTCTTATAAGAGTTTTCCAGGATGGACATCTTCATGGATGGGAGAGTAACATACTGCTGAGTATCATCATCGAATGCTATTAGCTGAAGGTTACTAGGAGTCGTTACAAATGAAGTACTGGTAGGAAAAGATGAGGATGAGGAAGAAAGATTGCTAGTCGGAAGGTAAACTATTGCGCTACCACCTATTAGTCTAAACGGATCAAATGTAGAAAGTAGTCTTGAATCATTTGCCTTAATCATACCTTGCAGAGGGATTGTTTCCTCACCCACAAGGAGGGTGTTCTGTGCCAATTGTTGTAGAACATTGGTGTTATAAGTCGTACTAGAAAATGCTTGTGCTATAGCATTGTTAATAGTAATGATAGACGCATTACCAGGATTTGTAGTGTTATTTAGATTGGGCAGAGGCTCTGGTTGCGTTACTGACTCTGGTTCTGGCTCTGGTTCTGGTTGCGTTACTGACTCTGGTTCTGGCTCTGGTTCTGGTTGCGTTACTGGCTCTGGTTCTGGCTCTGGTTCTGGAGCAGTACACTCGCTGGGAACATCACCTACAGTTGGGCAGGGCTCGCAAAGAGGATCCTCATTGATATACATACCAGGAGGGCAATTTTCAGGCATTACTGCACAAAATCCAGCCTGCCCCCTGGTCTCGCCTTCTGGGCAAGGACCTAAAGTCGAATCGCACTCCCCTGTCGTTGGGTCCAATACAAAATCTGTAGGGCACCCGTCGCTAGGTGGAACGACCAGATCCTCTGAAGGGGACCCACCTGAATCGCCTGGAGGTTCAGGACCATTCTCATTTTCAGTCTGCTGATTGTCAGCTTCTCCCAAGTCAGTGGGCTCGGACGAACCGTCTCCATCTGGTTGTGCCAGAGCTTGGTTTACTGACAAAGCTTCCGTGGAAAAATGAGAATTTTGAAATTGACTTGTCGAGTACGACATAAATGAGGTCACAATACTCGCAACAATAACGAAAAACAGTCCCAGGTTTACCAATATTACCAAGTCAGATGGGACTTATAAAAACTTTCATCATGTGTAACCCATATCAGCGTGATCTAGTGAAAATGAAGAAATTTGTAAGAAGTTCACTTGTAGGCTTTCTAAAAATTCAATGACGTTGATTGAATAACTGAAAAGACTGAAATTATACCATTTGTTAATAATGTCAACTTCAAGTAAACCTTGTAGAAAGAACTTCTACCGTTGATTACGAAATAAGAATAATGATACTAGTAGGATTCAAGATTTTAGAGTAATTCTTATCTCATTTAAGCGCTAAGACATTATCAGTCGAAAGACTTGGATACTTTCTCTTTGGTCGACGTCATAAATTAATTCTCAGAGTTTATTTATTTTCACTTCCCTCTCTACATGCCCATCCCCAATGCCTTGGTCCTATGACATGTTTGTGATCCCCTTATCGATGAATTTCAGTTCAGCGAGCCGCATACCATAAGCCTCTGAAGTATTCTACAGCACGATCGTCCTTTGAATTGTGGTGAGTAGTCTCGAACCACCCTTTCAGAGTTTGAAGTCTGAGCTGGACTCATCATTCTCCAATTTTCGGTATGCATATTGATTCGAGTATTTGTATCAACAAGTACACTTGGCAAATTAACCGGTCCCATAGATTATCTCACTTTCTCTCCCTTCAGTCTATAAATCGAACATCAAAGTAACACTGATCTAATGGCTGAATTGCGACCGACCTGTATGTTAACAAATTTAGCTATTAGCGAATCTCTACTAGTCTAGTTTGTCAGTCGTCAGCTATGAGGTGAGGGTTTTTGATTTCGTGATCTCAACATTAAATTTTAGCTATTACTCGTGAATAAGCTCGAGGCAAATGAATGAATATATATTCTAAAATTAGATTCCTTAAAAGGTTCGACCGGTCAGTTTGGAGACTTGTTGGTGGTATCGTGGTCGCTGTGCTCTTTTTTGTTGCATTTGTATTCTCTTACGCACTGCCAGCTTCTGCTCCTACAGTGCCATGGCAATTTTACACAATTGCAGGAATATTCGCTGTTACAGCGTTGATTCTTGCGATTTTGTCCTTTGACAAGGAATTATACGGGCGGGAGTAATGCGCTCAAGAGTATGAAAGCACAGGTAACTTTCCTCTACTGTGATTCTGTTTCTTGGTGGGGTCTAGTATGATCTGATATCGCTAGTATTATCAAAGTGGGGCTGAAAAGAGAGGTAGGACGAACATGACTAGTGTGGTTTTGGACGAATTCAACAAATATCTCTGCACCTTTTCTGCGTGTCATTGTCTCGGAAATTATTCAGATTTCGCTCATATTCCATATTTGAGTTTTATAACTATTTCTATTGACAAAGTGCTCATCAAAAAACTAATTATTCTCCAACTAATTTTTGGCAAGCTTTAAACTCGAACAGTAATCCTTCAGATCAGTAATGGCATTTGAGCCACATTTGAAGGTTGCCAGATAATTCATGATATTTGTTGGTTAGAAATGCTTTTGAATTAACCAGAAACCATTGATCTGAATCTCTAATTTTCGCAATTGACAACCTATAATAGTTATAAATCATTTGTTGCATTTATAGAATATGATTCCATCGTATGACAAAAATATTAAGAATCTTGCTCAATCTTCCGGTGATAATCAATTAAGTCAAAAAGAGGTAATCGTCAGAATTAATGGAGTCATACCTGATAAGAGCCGTTTGGGTACTCAAGAGACATCTGAAAGATATGCAGAGATAGTACAATCTAGGAGTGACGCAAATACATCTTGTTCAATAATAATCCAAGAAACCAAACAGAATACTTTTGATTCAGACTTTCATATCCTCTTCGATCTCGGCGAAGGCGTAATTAGTAGTGTTGAAAAAGGACTTTCAGACCTAGGGATAGAAAAATATCGCTCAGAGAGAAATCACGGTCAGCCGAGCTTACATCCTAGTCCAGCGATAGGTTCCCCATTGCTACTCTCTTCGCGCAGCTCTCAAACGCAGGATCCAGCTCTACGAAAAGAAGACGCTCGTCTTTTTGACGCTTTACTAATTTCTCATTCACATAAGGATCATATAAGTGACCTTCCCAAACTTATTCAACGGCAGTCCTCAATCGCAGAGAATGTAGCGAGGAGCAAAATTAGAGTCTATTGTACGCGTGCATGCGAGAAACATATAATTGATGATTTATTGTCGCGCACCCCTTTGACAAAGAATAATATTGAAAAGTACGTAGACTTCCAAGTTGTAACTCCCAACGAATATTTCAATGTGGGACCATTTTCGATAATCGCTTTTCAAGCATACCACGGGAATGAGTCTTCGGATGACTCTGTTATCTATGTTGTAAACATTCTGAATATGAAGATAATTATAGGATGGGATTTTTTGTCCCTCCCAGAAGCTAAAGAAAGTGTATTTTGGAATCCAGATTTACTAATTCTTGGGGCTGAAACTTATAACCCGCACCCTGAAACAGGCATGATCTCGGTCACCGAAGCATATGATCTCGTCAGAAGGTGGAACGCCAAGGAATGTTACATAGTACATTACAGTGGTCTTGAAGATTTTGATGAAGGTTCGAATCAGTGGTTCAGAGGACCCACTAAACCAATGACTTCAGCAGGACTTCAGAGCACAATTGATTCACATCTTAAGATATCTGGGGCGCAAGGCAAGTTTAGAATAGTTGTAGCAGAGGAAGGGATGATATGGACTCGAAAGGCGGATGGAAATTCCCATCATACCGCTAGTGATAATGCGGAAGCACAGATTGGGAGTAGTATCGAGATAGAAAGTCTTGATAGATATGTTTTGAAAGCGGAAATTGATGACAAGATTGGAAAATTGAGGCTGGTTATTGAAGATAGAATAAACAGATATGACTTGGTGTTTGAGAATCCAAAGCTGGAAAAAGGCAATGATAATAATTATACCTTGTATGCTCTAGGTGAGAGGGGGATGTTAGCAAAGGGACCTGACTTGGTTGCGGAATTACTAAGGGATTCGTCCATTCTCAAGATTTATGTATCTAAAGGGAAAAAGGCAATCTTTCATGACGACATTTTGTTAGGAAAAAATGAAACGATCAAATTTGAACAATATCTAATTGCAAATTTCGATTAGAATGACTATGTGCATAATACCAGTAGTCATTCAGGTATTTGAGCCGCTATATTATATTAGGGTGGTACCAATATGTTATGCGTTATTTCTGGTTGGAAATGTGTCTTATTATCACCACCAACAATTTCTCAATCTTGAGAAGACAATTATCTTATAACTGAAATTTAAATCAGAGAATTTTATTTAATCACCTTTAGCCGCATTCTATTTGGTGGAAGCTAAGGAATCCATCACTAATCAAAGGGGGCTTAATCATGAGTGCCCCTTATTGAGGTGAAATGACTTTCTGCTCCCTCAATATCGAATACAACATGGGCTCCCTATGTCTCTAAGGTTCAAGAGTTACTTCGCCGTCTCAAATATTTCAAGATATTTAAATAAATTAAAAGCACCCAAGATAATAACACATTACAAATGGTTTACAAATATATACACCTGTGATTACAAAGTTATGGCTTTTCCGTAGTAAGAGTTCATGTTAGAACATATTACTGTCTATAATAGAATTCTGCTCATACTATGGATCATAGCGGCACGTTAATGTCATTATTATTCATTTCACTATTAATCTCTTTTTTGGTAGTATCTTGATCCAAAAATCTTTAGTACAGGTTAATCTAGGTGGCTCAACCGGCTTTAGTGTTAGTAACGCTTTTTGACGACCAGAATGTGCCGTTATACTGTTTCCAAACTTTATAGTCAAAAAGAATCTTCTTGTGATCAAAAGCTATATTACTGTTGTCGAGAGCGTCTAAATAGATCCAATATATCTCTTCTGCATCGTCCTGAGCTGATGCCTGCACAGGTTCGGTATCGTTACCAACGGGAAGTATTGCAACAAATACAGTTGACATCAAATGTCCTCTTGGATCCCTTTTTGGATCAGAGTAAACTCCAAGAATCTCTCTTAGGCCAATGTTAAGGGACGTTTCTTCATTTGCCTCTCGCCTCGCGGCATCTTCAATTCTTTCTCCTTCGTTTACGAACCCTCCTGGAAGCGCTAAGCACCCCTTGTAGGGTTCGTTCTTCCTTCTTATCATTAGAATTCTTGAATTCTGTTCAATTATGATGTCAACAGTCGGAATAGGATTCTTGTGTCGGTTTGAAGTCATTCAGACCCCATTGTGATACGCACTTTAAATAATCTAACTACTTATCATGGATACGAGTCAACTCCGTTAGGCGTTTGTTTTAGGTTCATAGAAAGAGTTACTATGGTTGACCAGATATTGATCACGAAATCCGACCAGAAGCTACCCTGAATTGGAGTAGCAGTTCATCTGTCCAAGTCTACGAAGCAAACAGGTAAGTAGAATTTGAATTTGAATTTGAAGTCCACGATGTGAACGAGTGGATAAAAGGAAAACTAGAATGAGTCAACTTGCAACTGGCATAACACAACAATTGAAGTAATGAATGGTTACAGAGTGTGTTTATAGATTTGAAATTAATAATTGAAACAATTTTTGCGGCATTGACATTGTTTTAACAAACTTACCGCTTAGTGTCCAACATGTACAAACCGTCACTGCAACGAGCATTACAAAGCGCATTTTCACCTAATAAAAGAGACTCTGACCCAGAATCCTATAATCTGACAGACGAACGCTTAATGTAGTGCTGCGATATACGAACCTATTCTTAATAAGAATAACCAAGTTCCGGAATGTCTTTTATACTAAAGCGCAAAGCAAACAATGACTACAAAGTCTGGCAAAATAAAACCTGCACAGGGTTGAGGGACAGGCGACCAACACGCTCATGAGATTAGACAAATTCTCTGGCCGCCTGCCTTCTTAGAGGTACCATGTTTGCTCTAGGTCCACCTGCATTGCTTTTTATAGATTGTAAATGCGTCTAGAGTGATCACTTATCTTGGTCGTCGTTTCTTCTTGTATTATTGGTGATAACCTTTGTGCCCCTCTATTTGGTGTCGGAAACTAACGGACGCAATATCGCTTTCTCCATCTGCTAATTGGGTTTGGTAACAATACAAGAGATTATATCTTTGATTTAAGGGATGGTATTATGGACAATCCGGTATACGATCATAGATATTTGATTATCGATCAATTCACTAAGCAAGCTGTGCCATTCGCTAAAAAATCTAGTCAATATATTGGGGAAGTGTTTGAGAGAATCCAAACTCTCCTCCAACCAACCGAAAATGATATCGTACTAGACGTGGCCTCTGGCACGGGCTCACTAACTATTGAATTCGCAAAGATATGTAGACAAGTAACTGGAATTGACATAACGCCCGCAATGATTGAGCAAGCCAAAAACCTGCAGATAACGAACAAGTTAGACAACGTAAGATGGGATATGGGGGATATAACAAAAACATTCCCGTACGCATCAAATTCATTTTCTATCGTCATTACCAAGTTTAGTTTTCATCATTTGTTGAATCCCCTTTCAGCCCTCATCGAAATGAACAGAGTTTGTACTATCGGAGGAAAAGTTGTAGTAATCGATCCAACCCCACCTCCTGAGAAAGCAATTCAATATAATCAACTAGAACATCTCCGAGATCCGTCACATGTAAGATCTCTAACTATATCCGAATTTGAAGAACTATTCCAAAGAGTGGGAATACCAATTCTAAAACGAGGGTTTTATAGGATGAAAATTGGACTTGAAGATCATCTTCAGACCTCATTTCCCGATCCTACTAATGTTGACAAAATTCGCCAATTATTTATTGAAGATACAAAGAATAACATACTCGGGCTAGATAGTCATTTTGAAGGAAACGAAATCTATTTTTCATATCCTAATTCTATTTTTGTAGGCCAAAAGGCTTAAAGTCTGATGTGTACTTTCAGCCACTTCTAGTATCGCCATAGGATTCAAATTCCTCCTATGGGAATGCTTCGTCTTTAGGTTCAACTGACTTAATGTGGTCCCAAGTTTGCGCTTCATAGGCTTTCCAACTTGATTTTCAATACTTTACTTGCGATGCATAACAAGATTTAGCACAATGATATCACGCCCACATCGATATGAAATAACATCGACCATTCTACGCTTATTCACCAGGTGTAAGCAATTGTGTTAACACAGTACTTGAACTTGTATCTCTAAATGTGCACATTGATGCACATTAATGCACTTCCTAAAAAATTAGCTGCATTTACATCGCATCATTCTTTCTGTTCAAGGAGATCGGGGTTATAGGATTTTGGCAATAGAGACATTAATTGAAAACTCCTATTGTCATCATTTTTATTATTGTGTGGAGCGGATCGAATCGTTTAATCGCTCTTAAGGTACTGAGTATATCTTGGTGGTAGATACGAAATCTTTTCAGGTCTAATTTTTAAGATTATCCTAGTTACTTTGGGAGAGTGAGCCGGATATTTGTCGGTATTCAGGTATTTTCTCGCAAGCTTATCAATATGTTCGTTTGCTCCACTCTTTGATTGTTCTATCACTTTCCCTTTGATGGTAACCATACTGTAAGGGTTGTCCCTTCCATCAATCATCGATATTGATATCCGAGGATCCCTTGACACATTTTTTTGCTTCAGTCTTCCAACTGCCGTATTAATTAGGATGAGCCCATGCTCTACATCCATATCTATCCAAGTCGGGGTCACCTGAGGTGAGCCATCTTTATTAATAGTAGATAAGAATGCAAAATTTCTGTCTCCAAAGAACTTGCGAATTGGCTCGCTGGATAAATCGTGTGAGTTTATAGCTGTCAATGCCAATCCTTGTTGAGTAACCTCGAAATATATTTCTTGCAAATGTTCTCATTCGCCAGCAATATCGGTCTATAGAGTTGTGATCTAAGGCTAAGGGCACAACTCTCATAGAATATTTAAATATAACTAATCACGGGAACAATGTGATAAAAAAGTATACTGCAGGTTATGTGACCGCAACTGCTCTAGTTCCCGTTATTGTTTAGTCCAATTGTGTCAACGAACCAGCTGGCTTCTGCCACGCTTACTCAAAGTAAAAATGTGGAAAGTGTCGGAGCATTGCATACTCAGAATTTGTGTGACGGATATCATTTGGGAAAAATAGACTGTCAGACGGAGCATGATTACTGCGGGGGACACACGTCTCACACAAAGAATTGGAGAGACGGTTACAAGGCTGGCTGGTATGGGGATGGATGTCGAATATCATGATAATGATAATGATGATGATTACGTATGAATGTGAATAAGACAATCGGATCCCTTGCGGCGCTAATGAGCTGCTTTGTGTTTGCCGCAGTAGCTATCCAATTCGATCCAATAAGTGGACAAGGCGGGTTGGAAATTCAGGCACAAAACTCCGCAGGTGGTAACCGCACAATAGATCTTATGGTGGATGAGTTGTTAGCCAACTATCCAGTACTGAGCGAGTTGGCTCAGTAAAACTCCACGGGACAAATCGAATATTTGAATTCATTAGATACTGCCGAATCAGTTCAAACCTTACTTGTGTTGAATGCTCTAGAAAGTCTAGTTGAGCTAAGAGGTTCACAAATGCTATATTCCCAATCAATCCAATCATCGATGGGAAAAGATAGTGAGTATGCACACTTGACAATCATTGCCATTCATCGAGTCAATTGACTGATTCGAATCTAAATATGGATACATTTTGCTGTTGGAAGGGACACGAATCTGAGATAAAAGAGGATCGGTTCAATGCTAGGCCACAGAATTTTAATCAGAAGTGAATGGCTGGCAGCGCCAGTTAACACGGAATCCAAAGAGGGATTACGTAGTTCGATACAACTAACTACTTTAGCAAGGATAGAGGACCAATAAAGAGATCTCTAAAAACAGAATGCAAAACAAACTAATCCGTTAGACAATTCTGGATTCTTTGTTAGCTACGTAGCATTGCTCTATCGCTTTCACGATATTTTTGAACCTGATCTGTTATTTCAAATGATCAAGAAGATGCGAACTTGTCTTTACTAACAATTAGTTCTATTAGTAAGTTTCTAATTATGGAAAGCAAAGTGATTTGATGTCTGCTATTTCTCACTAATGGTTAGGAGACCAATTTTCATTTGATTGTTAGCAGGGCTAGAGCTCAAATACCCAAAAAATATCTACAGATATTAGACTTCTAAAATCGCTCCCTAAAAACTGAGCATTATCTTCAACTCAGCATATTAACTTTGCGAAAGTTCCGTTTCATTAACTAAGTTAAGCATGGCATAAATAATCTGGTACTTAAAATAATGTCAGACGGTACATAGGAGGAAGTAATGTTTAAGAATGAAAATATCAAATTTTTTAAGTAGAAAACAGAACTCGAACGGCGAGAGTGGAGCTGAATTTGTCTTTTCCTTGCAAGGAGTGTGGAATGAAATTTACTGAGCAAGAAAGACTAAAGAAACATAGAAAAATTGCTCATTCTGGCAGAGGGGAAAGGAAAAAACCTTCGTCTCCATAATAGCGATTTTTTCTTTTATATTTTTATAAACCATTTCCTCTTAGGTAAAACCAAACATTTTATCTTTATATTACTTGATCTAAAGGATTAATAATACATTAATGTGGAAAACAATATATCTTTTTTCTAAATTTGACATTTTCTGGACATAGGTAGAGCATGGATCTTTTTCATTACCAGATCTCTACAGCTCGACAGGCGTAATATCGCCCCAAAGCTCATTTATTACTATTGTTTTACTCTAGAGTTCGTTAATACATTGAATGGCGTTCTACGCAGTTACCTGGAAGGTTTCTCCAGCTCATACTTAAAATGGTGAAGGAGGTTCTAACTAGAGGTAGATTTCTCATCTCAAGTCTGGATTTTTCTAATGGTGTATTAGATAGGTACTACTAATTTACCAATTTAGCGATATTATTTAGTGTACTTCCGTAGACAAGATATTATATGATTAATTCTGATTTCGCACATAGCAAGAGTAGTATTGAATACTACCTGCACCCTGCTTCCAATATCAAATAATTCTCTCCCTTATGGGAGTTCTATTTTCGCCTTTCTCTTCTAAAATTACATTCCGATGGCCATCGACTAGTTGTTATTTTCTAATTTCCAGCTCTTTTTATAATGTGATAACCGAATTGGGTTCGCACTGGCTCATTAGTCATTTCTCCTTTCTTTAGTTTGAATGCTGCCTCTTCAAACGGTTTTACCATCTGTCCCCTGCCAAAAAGTCCTAAATCTCCGCCACGCTTTCCGCTCCCCCTATCTATAGACAGTTCCCTTGCCAGATCGGCAAAGCTTTCTCCTTTTTTTATCCTTTCAAGGATTTGAAGTGCTTCACTATGCTTATTTACAAGTATATGCGCACATTTGATTTTGTCGACCATCTTCAGTTCTTAATGTATCACGTTATCACTACACAGAATAGCTGAATGTATGCATCACTTAGCACAGAGCCTTTTATCCAGCTGTGCGAATTAGTCCTCTGAGCTTTTCTTTGAATTCTGGAGTAATATCTTCTTCTTTCATTCCATGATCCTTCGTAGCGTGTTCCCCTCCCTTCCGAAATATTTCTTCTTCTGTTTCGCCAGTAACGATGTAGTCACAATCAAAACCTGCCTCTCGACATGCTAAAGTTTTCATAAACTAACAGCAGCTAAGCTAGTATAATTAATTTGCTAAACAAGAAACCGTGGGGCTCTCCAATCTTAGTTTCGACTTGACTATTGGAATGACTGCAATTTTTAGAGGAATAATCAGATTCGTGTATGACTCCGACCGCCGGATAAATATTTAATGAATCGAAATAAAAAAAAGTAATCACTAATATGGCAAATTGGTATTCGCGCATTCTCAATATTTTCTCTGCGACTTGTCAGGATCATGAGACAAATGTTTAATTTGCCAAGTGATATGATGTGTAGCAATAAAATAAATGCTAATTCCAAATCATGAAAACTATACCGATTACCTCTTGTGCGACAAGTGATTATTATGGATATGGATAAGTATTCACTACAATGCAGAGCCAAAAACAGATGCTTCTAAGTTATGTGTTGTCTCTTTAAGGGTTAAGGTAAGTGACACTGATGAAGAGGACATCTTCATTGACGCACGGATTCTTCTAAGGCAATCAAATTCGCAACACTATGAAATTGAATCATGTAAATTGAAAGAAATAAAGAACTCCTTTTGGTTATGGATTAGATGAATGAAATTAACTACCAGGGCAAATGTGATAAGTGTGGACGAACCAGCCCCGAGCTTACAGTACAATTCTGAAGGCCACTGGAGACGAGAAACAAATAATCCAATTATGGTGCATTCATTGTCTTTGAGGGGAACTCCATAAAAACATGTGAAGTCTGAATGTGAGAGTAATACTAACCATTTACACTAATTCTTATAGGTAATAATACGATCGTATTGTCGAGAGTCAACCTTTAATAAATATCTGTTATCAGAAGGACAGCAATGAAAGGGGGCGTTTCCAAGGTACTTGTTGGCATAGACGGTTCAAACCATTCATTGAGGGCGACTGAATACGCAATGGAAATTTCGATTAAATATATGGCCAAGTTGATTGCGGTTACTGTCGCCTACTTGCCAGCAAAATCCCGTGTTTCTCAACTAGAAGCGATCGAAGTAGGGGCCGGACTTTCTGAAATGGAAAAAGCAAAGACATGGTTCGAATCATTTACTCAAAGAGCAAGGCAGAACAAAATTGAACTAAGAACTGAGCTCGTCAATAGTCAAAGGCCTGTTGACTATGTAATACTAGAATATGCAGAAAAAGAAGGTATCGATCTAATCGTCATCGGGACAAGAGGGAGGACCGGACTCAGTAAAATAGTGCTAGGGAGTGTAGCATCGGGTATCATCTCTTATTCACATTCCCCAGTGCTGGTGGTAAAGTAGTATTCTTTGGAGATGTTTGTTCGATAGAATACATTTGTCATCCACATGCAAATGTATTTTGTATTCTAATTACGATGCACCAAATATTTTCTATCAGTTGACTAATTTTAAATAGTATTTGAGAGAAGTTGCGATGAGATTCGAGCTGGCCAACATGAGTTTTGTAACAAAATGTGAAATGAATTTTATTTAGGTGAGCTGAATGTTTATGATCCTTCTAGAAACACCCGAATTGGCTAACATTCATTCATGAACCAATGGGACTACATCCACCAATCCTTAAATGGCTGAGTACGCTAATGATTTAAGAAGCACTTATCGACAAAGTTAGTAATCAATCAAAAATACATTCAGCATAGGTGCCGCAAGCTCTTTATTTTGCTCTGAGTTCAATGACTTAGTGTGACCTTGAAGGATCCACGTGTTGTAACTTTTTCCTTGGCAATGTTATTTGGTACAATTCTCATTTTCTCTATCAATTCTGTTAAACTATCTTTTGGTTACGATGACTATTACGCTGGTGGTCAGTTACAGTACATTGGTACAAACGAGAACAATGAAAGTCCCCAAAGTTTAGATATATTAGAAATATGTTGCTCTTGGTCAAACGCGATAGCTGACAGAATCCTTACATATGCGTTGGTAGAAACTGTTAAGGTAGATGAATCAACAAAACTTGCAGTAGAAGACGCGGTAGAAGAGTGGGATTCTAATATCGACGGGTTGGAACTGAGAAAAGTAGAGAAATCCTCTCGTGCTCCAGATATTCAAATAACATTCGACAGTCTGAGAAGTATCGAAAATGGAAACCGAGAATACAATTTCAAAAGTGATATAGATGATGACCTAAAGGTAATACCAACTGCGGGTTGGACCCAATTTAGATTTACAAATCAAGGACTCGTAGACAATGTCAAAATAACAATTTCTGACGATGTATTAGACTATGGATTTAATAATGAAATTATAGAGCAGATAGCAAAGCATGAGATAGGACATGCTCTTGGTCTTGGGCATTCTGATGACGAGGAACGACTGATGGCCGATATTGTTATTGAAGACAGGACGGAGAATATATCAGAATGTGAGATCGATGGTGTTCTCCAGGCTAATCGATGGAAATTAGTGAATACTAATAATATCCCTGGGCCGCCGTTGAGAGAGTATATCTTTTGTTGAGCGTCAATTAGCGTGAAGTAGAATTGAGAAATGTAATGACAATTGATTTAGACGAAGATAATTTTTCTAAAGTCTGGGGTGGTCTTTTAGTATTGGATTTTAATGCTTTTGTTTATGTATTGTTTTGATTCTGGGTATGATGCATTATCAATAAAATGAATAGTACCGCGTAGTTGTTACCTCGTATTGTCAACAATAATTAGTTTCTTTTCTACACCTATATAAATAGGAGCAGTGTGGAAGCAACGTTTGTCAATTTGTTAAGGACCTATCCTCTTCATTAATGTTATTGCATAGGATCGAACGAGCGCGCACTGAAAGGTTAAGATAAATGGAAGGCAGCTCAACATATTTAGAGCCTATACTTGTCATTTACCTTGGAAGTTATCGTAATTATTTTATTGTATGAACACTAATTTAGATATATGATGAAACAAGATTCTCATACAGATTCACAACTGAAGAAAATTTACGAATTGAAAAATATTGCAGTAGTGGGTATGTCAATAAATGAACAGAAAGCAGGGCATTTTGTACCAAAATATCTTATTCAGCATGGATATAAAGTGATTCCAGTGAATCCAACAGTTCCCGAAGTTTTAGGGCGAAAATCATATTCTACAGTATCTGAAATTCCGGACAGAGTGGACATTGTGGACATTTTCAGAAAATCAGAAGATGTGCCTTCTGTAGTTGACGATGCAATCCACAAAAAGGATCAAATTAAGGTAATATGGATGCAGGAAGGGATCTATAATGATGATGCAGAGAAAAAAGCTAATGAGAACGGCTTAGACGTTGTTTTTAATAGGTGTATGATGGCAGAGCATAGACGACTCTTTTAAATCGCGGGCACAACGTGATTTGGAAAATATCTCGTCCGAATAAGAGGGCAGTAAATGTCACTTAGGTTGTATGCAACTATAATCGATTTAACTATAAATACTTGAGTTTAATTGGACGAAGTAAATCTTGGGTCAGTAATGTATTCCGTATCGACCATCCTTTGGCACAATGGCTAATAATTCCAACGGCTAGCGGGACTGTAAAAACTCATGATGACACGGAAAATATTGATTGTGTATCAGTCAAACTGACTTGGTTTTTGGAAAAATGACAAAATCTGTGCCTTGGTCATTCGCTCCATTGGACATTTCTATCAATTCTTTGCATGAACAAAGGCCCTATTCACTTCCATCATTTCACTTGGGCTTGAAGGCAATTCGTCATATTTCAGAGTTGACAAATGACCTAATACGCATTCCAATGTATTTTTCTCGTTTCTGAGACTATTAGCTTTCTTCCGGTTATGATTAAAATCTGGAGTCAAGATCAAACTATGAATTCTATCTCTTAAAAGCTGTTCGAATTGAACGGTATCTTCTAACTCCTGTTGATTATTTGTTTCTTTATGTACTACCTTTTGAATATCATTATGGGTTGTAATTAATTGGATATGTTGTGAAGACCATTCTAAAAAGTGGACTTCCTCTCTAAGATTTTGTATCTCTAACATATTTAGACTTGAATTTGTGGCAATTTCTATCTCCTCTTTAAGCGAGGTGATTCTTTCTCTGATAATTATTTCGAGTCGATCTGAGCTTATGCATTTGAAAGAGTCAGCATGCATATAATATAATTAATGTATTACACGAAGAGGAGGGAGGGTGTAAACAAGGATCAATTGTTCGTTAACAATTAGTTTGTTGTTTTGGTAGAGACAATCTGACCATAATCACACAAAGTTTCTTTTTACATATTTTAAGCCCATTCTGTCAACCTGAACCTAAATTACAGACCCTCTCGGATTCGCTTGATTGAGGCAATTTTACAAAATTACCTTTACGAAATATCGTAAGCCTGTTTAAATACTTTGTATCAGTAACCTCTACAGCCACGGCATTATTCTTACCATCCGATGAACCAATCATGATATTGTCCAGGACTGAAATTAGATTTTCAGCAAAATAAAAATTCAATTCATCAGTTTGATTAGTTACGATTTTGTCTGCAATAAGAACAACACCGATGATATTCCTTGAATTTAAAATAAATGTCATTCAATTTGTAACTTGGTTCATTTCCCACACGGTATTTTAGTGGTCAAATGGTATAACATTGTTACAGTAGAAGAAGTAATTTTACTAGTAAAGCCTTATCGTCAATAACTTGAATGAATATTTATAATCAAATGCAATCAATAATAGATTTAGTACTGTGCATGCATCCATATATATAATACAGATTCTTTGATTCTGGTTGATTAAGAAATGGAACTAGAAGGCAAGCGTAGTAGTATATCATCCATGATAGCGGCATCAATATTGGTCACGCTAATCACATTGAGCACACTGACAATAGGTATAGCAACACCTGCGGCTGCACAACAACAAGGTGGTGGGACTCCAGAAGCATCAACTAACGCAGCATGTGGACAAGTCGTAAGCGGAGTAGTAAATCTAACTGCAAATCTTAACTGCAGTGGAGATGGTATCATAGTAGGTGGTCCAAACACAGTAATTAACATGAATGGATTCTCAATCACAGGACCTGGACAGGACAGCTCTAAAGTTGGAATAATGGTACCAAATGTTGATAATGTAGTAGTAAATGGACCTGGTTCAATCAGCAACTTCCAAGCAGGAGCACTTCTTACTGGAGCAACTGGATTTGCGATTAATTCTGTCATACTATCTAACAACCAGATAGGTACATTTATGACAGGAGCTGAAAATGCACAAGTACAACAAAACATCATACAAGGTAATAGTATAGGTGTAGCATCTCACTCAAGTACAGGTGCTGCTATAGACTCAAACCTTATGAATGGAAACTTGCTAGCAGGAATAACATTTGTCAACTCACAACAGTCAAGTATAGCAATGAACAATGTAGTTGGAAGTCAGAATGGAGTATTTCTTGATGGACAGAGCAAACAGAATACAATATCAGCCAATAACGTACTTGAGAATGTAATTGACCTTAACAATGCAAACGGACTACCAACAAATATCAATGCAAATCAGTATGTAGACAACAGCTGTGAGACAAGTAATCCAAGTGGTCTGTGTATAGGAAGGTAATTTAATCCACTAACCTGTATAAGGTCAATCTCTCCCTTTTTTGACCGTCTTCAATGATTATTATATCAAAATTGATATGCCATGAAGGTTACCGAGAAAGCGAAGATTGCGTCACCAAAGGAAAATACATGTCCTAATCTTATCTTTTGACCCAATTATAAAATGGCCTTCAGCTAATTCCTGTTCGGTAAGTGATACAGATTGTGTTAATGATTTAGTTGCACTCAGAGATTTCTGATGATCCTGTGTCGGGATCAGAGTCGATTCTAATAAAGACCTGAACCGAATTTCCTAATTAGATTACACAGCCCTTCCTGGAAAAATTTAGATATCTACTACTCAGAATGACAATCATTATCATATCGAGACTGATCCCTCCTACATAATCTTTGAAAAATAGTTCATTTTTTGGTATCAAAAGCGTTATTCAATTATCTTACTTTTGATTTTTCATTAATGTTTTTGACTCCTTCTTCTTGTACCATTCATTTAGCGTTGGTTTAAAGGGACATACAAAAAGCGACCCATTAAGTGAGAATATATAACATCGGAGAAGAGAAACCCACACGATCAAATTAATGGCAACGACTAGGAAGATGGGAGGAGCGTTAGCAATGAAATTATACGTGCTTGTTCGGCCGAATATATCACGCTAATTATTGAGCCTGTGATGATGAACAAAGAAATAAGATCGTAAGAATCCTGACGAGATTATATATCATCAAGTTAGCGATAACAATGATTCTCTCAAAGCATCCTATGTCCGTTCTTTGCACAATAGCATTTTGATTCTGTATTGCATTCGTTATGTCTCCCTTCATCACAGTAGTCGCAGACTGCTCTAGAAGATGTCGCCATTCCAGCTCCGCTTCCCGCCTCGATATACTCCTTTTGTCCCTTGGAAAGATCTCGGCGATCGCTCAATCTGATAGACTATAACAATCTAATTCTAAATAAAAGTTTTTTTTAGATGTAATCCAAGGAGCTAAAATCATCGTCGTGGCTAACTGGAAATTCCACTTTCAAATCTCAGGACTAAATGACTTCATTCATTATTCTTGAGGATTACAGTATTTCAAAGAAAAATATCATCAGGCAAATTCTAACAAAAAAGTCAGTATAATGACCATTAATAGGTGTCAGTTTGGTCGCCATTAGCTCCATTCTTAATCTTCATCTTCTTCCACTTAGCGTTGCCTCATTTCACCGCACCAGCATTTACGGTATAGTTACAGTAAACAGATCCCCGTTATTTGTAATAAACGGAGAGAATTGCTAGCAAAATCAGTACTTTCAGAGTTCACATGCGTTCCTCTATGGGGCTTCACGAGATTTATTGATACTTCTCGTACAAACTGAACTGTCAATGGCTCTCCGAATGGTTACGCTATTTGATTGGATACTGAGCTCCTGTAGTAGCCAAAGGGTATCGCTACATTCACTGGTTTACTGGCAGTCTTTGATACATCCCCAATCCACACGCTATTGTCGTCTCTAGTGGGGTATAAATTCCTGCCCGATGACTTTCTTGTCCATGGAGTGGATCATGAACTCAAGTCTATGTTTCTTGCCAATTCATCTCATTTGAGTACTTCGTGTCTAAGAAACTGTAGCATGAAACGCAACTTCTCCCGATCGAGGGATAACAAACATTACAACGAAATATGCACTCATCGCAATATTATGCTTGTCGAATATTTCCATAGATATGGTCCTTTTCCATTGTTTTATCGTTTACTGGAGATATCTCCTTTTATTGTAGTTGAGGATTAGCAACCCATCTGACGCCATCGCCAATCAAATAGGTAGATTTTAGCCAATGGTGATTTTCAGATTCACAAAAGAGGTGAACACCCTATATACCTTAAGAAAGAATTTACTATTACTTCCTATATTTGGGATCTTTGCTAAAGTATTCAATTTTTTAATGTGCTTACATCTCTACATTCGGTTGAGGTATTCATCTCGTGAATAGATAGAACCTCAAATCGTTCATTTTTTGATTCGAGGAGGATCGACACGTATAAGATAGAGCTCCTCAGTATAGTAAGAGAAAAGGATAGGTAGATATGATTTGACAACTTATCAGGCGTCTAAGTATTCAGATTTTCAATCGGCTGTCCTCATATACCTTGCATCTGAAGAACGATATTTTCGTATAGAGCATCAACATGCAGATAATCAGCTTCAAACTCAAGCTTCAAGTCAATCTAGCGGGACTGTTTTTCCTGATTCTATCAAAATCCTGATTGGAGACGTCCCTTATGTCTTACCGATTTCGGCAAAGCCTGTTTCGAGGAGGCTGGGTGATGTGTCAGCACGATTACAGGAGTTGGAGGAAGCGTCTTTGCTCCATAGAGGTATCCCCTTTTATCAAGGTACAGAATTCGAATCGTACTCTATTACCGTTCAAGGTAGTCGATATATAAGTGAGTACTTGTATGCTTTGATTCCATTAGTTACTAATCAAACACGCCTTCGCAAAGCCCTCGAAAAAGTTGAAGGTTTTGAAAAAGCAAAATCATGGCTATTAGAGCTTGGCCCAAGATTTAAGGACAGGCCATTGGAGGGGTTGGTTAATGAACTATTGCTTGGAGTGAGAAAATTTCCTGCGACGGGTATCAATTTGTTACTAGTTTTAGGTAGAGAAGCTCAGTCAGAAAAGAGATAATGACTATTGTGTTTTGAAACGTTTCACTTTGATCCTAAAGGATAGGAAAAACATGGATGAGACGTCGAATAAACAGGGGATGCGGAATATACTCAAACAAACAAATCAATTCCCTTTGTCAAGGTATGGTCTATTTAATGTCCATGAGCATAAATTCAATTTTGGTGTTATTAGACTGAAATTTATCTCCCTGTAAGATAACTTATTGACCGTGTCGTTCTTGGCAATTATTTACCTGAATGTCCTAAACTTATTTATCCTGGACTAACAATTGTACTAATACTGGCGTAAATATGCAGGAGGAAACCTCTTCTTTACAGTTTTCATCCACATTGTCCACCAGTGCGTCAACGGAAAGCAAAAGAATCCTCTTAGTGGATGATGAGCCAGATGTAACTGCAACTTTTAAAATGGGTTTAGAAGGTAAGGGTTACAGGGTCGACGCGTTTAATGATCCTTCTGAAGCACTGGCCAATTTTAAGATGGGTGTGTATAATTTACTTCTACTTGATATCAAGATGCCAAAAATGAACGGCTTTCAATTATATGAGAAATTGGAGAAGTTAGACAAGAAAGCAAAGGTGTGTTTTATCACTGCATTTGAAGTGTACTACCGATCCTTACGAGAATTGTTCCCTCAAATTGAAATAGATTGCTTCATTAAGAAACCTATAGAGACAGAGGAATTAGTGAAAAGGATTCAAGCCGAATTACAATAGTTTTTTCTCAAAGTACTTTTCTGTGTCTATCGTGCCAACCGACCCATTGAAATAGAACATCAGTTAGGCCTTCTGTCTTGTACAAAGTAAGCAATGTAACTTGCAATACCTATTGTGAAGAATAGAAATAAATTTTCTGGAACTGCGCGTCCCTTGTTTAACTTCTTGGTTGACAGGCAAACACAATAAGAGGTTCATTAAAAGCTAAGAGCTATTTTATTTGATTCAGAAGGTTCAGTTTCTGCGTGCTATATAGGATGAATAATTCCTTGAGCCATGGCTATTCTAGAAGCAATACCAAATAGAATAATAAATTAATGCTAAAAAAAGTGTATGATTACACTGATTGAAGTTCAATCCACTACACTTATAAAGAAAGCTCTATGTTCGTTATCTGAGAACCCATCGGTTGAATTTTATAGAAAGTCAACTGAAAAGAAAAGTGCTGATGGAGATTATTAAAAGAAATGGGATAATTGTCTCTAGTCAGCCGATAGTTCTATCAAGCGGTGAGAGGAGTAATTTTTACTATGATTTAAAAATGGTTTTGACAGATCCAGTTGGAGCCACGCTTATCGGTGAATTGCTATACGACATCATTTCTAAAGAATTTAATGCAAAATCAGTAGGTGGGTTAGAGATGGGCGCTATCCCAATATCAACTGCAATAATAATAATAAGTAGTCTTAGGAGAAGCAGTTCCGAGGGAATTAAGCAGTTCATAGTTAGAAGAAACGTTAAAACTCATGGAAGCGGAAAAAAAGTAGAAGGGTATCTCGCTGATCCCGTCGTGGTCGTGGACGATGTAATGACTAAAGGCAATAGTGTGGTTCAAGCCATAGAGGCAGTAAGAAGTGAAGGTTACTCAACTACCGGAGTTGTGCTAGTAATAGACAGAGAGGTTCCGCACAATTCTGTGAAGGATAAAGTGAAGTGTTTCTCCATTTTCAACCACTCCGACTTCAAGGAATATATTGATGAAAAACTCAAAGAAATCTATTAGTACGGTATTTGTGAATTATATTTGGAAATACTATGAGAGCAGAAGAGGAGATACAATCGCAGACTAACTTCTCACATCAAATTACGTATCGTATTGTAAATTTCAGTTACCGAGTATCTGGCCTATCGCGATTGAAGAAAACGTAAGAATGTGTTGACTTAGTAGAATTGATGAAAGATTCTAAAAGAATCAAATATTTGCATGATATGGGACTCTTGGAACGAGTTGTATTCGATACCTCTTAATATTGGTCTGGTATGTCAAGGGATGTTTTTATTCCCGCACAAGAATCTCCTCAACAAGTCTATGTAATGTATACCTCCAAGACAAACTGATGTTTATTATTGGATATTCTTGGCCAATATTTTCTATATCTTACTTGTTTAAGCTCGTATCAATCTTTATCCTGGGCCCGATTGCGTCCCGCTCATTAATTGGTAATTCATTAATTATGTCTACAGACTAGTTGAAAAATGAAGTCATTTATACAATCTCTATGTTCCTATTAGCTGCCTCACACATATCACCCTCCTTGTTTATGCTCAGACAGTTTGCTTATTTAGTACTTCTTTAACTGAAGTATCTTTTCACTACGCTCTTTCGAAGCATCTGTGTGTTTAATATTCCAAACTGCCTAGATATTGCAAAACTAGGATGTCGACAGATGATAAATCTTATAGCAATAAGGAAGTAAGGGGAAAACATGATATTTGAAACCCAATAGTAATGATATAGGATTGCTAGATTTTTTATGGCATCCTCTGTTAACCTTTATAGTTTCTTGTTTAGGACTGGGATGGTGGTGACAACGGTAAAGTAAAGAAAAACGCAGCACCTTTACCATCAGGATTATTTTCAGCCCATATTCGTCCTCCATGAGCTTGGACTATATTCTTTGCAATAAACAATCCCAATCCAATCCCTTCGAAGGATTTAGAGCTAAACTTCGTAAATAAATGAGGCACTATACTCGGATCGATCCCCTGGCCAGTATCTTTAATGCATATTACAGCCTCATTATTTTCTTTATTTATGCTGACTTTAACTGATATACTTCCATCCTTCGTAAATTTAACAGCATTTCCAAACAAATTAGAAATGACCTGAGTAATTTTTTCCTTATCAGCGTACACAAAAATTGTATTTGTTCCTCCTCTTTCGTATTCCCCTTCAAACTCAAATGTTATACTTATGTTTCGTTCAAGTTTGGATATTTGCTCTCTATTGTCCGTCACAATATTGGATAACAATGCGACAAGATCAAAGGATTCCAGATTCAAGTCAAACCCCTTACTCTCGATTCGAGTTACATCTAATATCTCCTGAGCAAGTCCACGCAATCTCTTTGCATTCTTAACAATAATATCTAACAGCTGCTCTTCTTCTTCGCTTTTTGAACTCCTAGTACTACCTTTTCTTATTATGGAACGAAGAACTTCACATAGCCCTAATATTGGTTGTATGGGTGTCCGCAACTCGTGCGCGGCTACGTTAATGAATTCGTCTTTCAATCTATCTTTTAATTTGAGCTCTTCATTTGCTCGTAAGACCTCTTCGGTTCTGGCTAATATGGTCTTCCTCATGTTTTCGAGGCTTGATGACAGTTGTATGAGTTCGTCACCGCCGCTTTTTTGGATATCCACCTTCATCCCAAGGTTGCCCTTACTAACCTCATTCGTAACGTCTCTCAGCTTTATTATTGGTCTAGAAATGCTTCTTGCAAATAGAAAAACTAGGAAGGTAGAGATGGACAAGATAATGACTGCTACAACAATAAACTGGTTCCTAAGCAGCGCAACGTTCCTAAATGCATCTTCTGTGCTTATACCAAGGATTAGTGACCAGTTGTTTCCTCTATAATCCAAGAATCCAGGTTCATTACTGCCGATAAATATTGTATCCGTAACCTCTCCACCACCGTTGTCGCCAGCTTCTATTTCAGACTCTACCCTATTGGTCGAATTCTGAAGTTTGTCCAGTATCTTCAATTCTGTTACTTTTTTTTGTAAAACAGCCTTTGGATCATTGTTTGAGTAGATTAGCAGTCCGTCGTCAGAAACTAATTCTATATTTGCATCACTTGATATCGTCCCGCCTGCCTCAAGCATAATCTCATTTATTTTGTTGAGCGGAAACTTTAGAACCATGACTCCTTCTGTTTCATTGTTGTAGACATTGTAGAGAGGACCAGAGAAATGAATTACGTATTGACCCAAACTCCTAGAATAGGTGGGGACACTATCGTGATAGTAAGTGCCATTAGCGGCATTCTTGTAAAATGGTTCTCCCGAATCGTTTACACCAATGTCGATACTTCGCGTATCGCCAATTTTTATACCGCTTGCGTTGTATATTGAGATGGAGGCATATGCCTTATTTGCTTTTTCTATTTGTCTCAGGTATTCCACCTTTTCCCCTAAAGTGATATTATCGTCAGAATTAGTTACTACAGTGTTACTTGGGTAGGTGAGAAATCTCAGGTCTGCAAGGCGTTCGAACATGAGTCTAGACAATTTATCCATAGAGTTTAGAGCACTTATCTTAAGTTCTTCAGTTATTTCGGTTTCCAAACTCTTTGTGAAAGTATTCAGTGCTATAATTGAAGGAACTACAATAGCTGCCGTAACAAGAGATATCATGATAATGAAGAGTCTTGATCGAATTTGCATAAATCAGTTAACCATCATGGATTGTTTCGTTTCTAGAAATAGCATAAATGAATTTCGGATCTATGATATCATCGAAATTCGGTATTTGTCGTATTTGACCTTTTTCTAGTAAGTAATTGGCTATAATATTACCTGATTCATACAATGTTGTAAAGTTGCGAACATTTGAACTCGATCGGTTCATTGCTTTAATATTATCTTCTAATCCAAGAACCTGTATCCCTTCAAACCCATCTTGTACTTCTTCTGTCGTCATATTATAAAAATCTGAAAGAAGCACGTATGCGTGCTCCCTGTTACGATCAAAGTATTCCTTTCCTTGATTAATCGACTTTACTACAGCTTCTACAGCTTCTGGTCTTGTCTCAACTACTTTGGAATTAAAAAGGAGAACGTCTGCGATAATCGCTGGTGCATCTTCGGCAGTCGCTAGAATATCATACCCACCCCGCAATACCAGCAATTTTTGCTGGTCCGAACGTATGACCTGCGTCAATTCGTTTGGCGTTAAGAGCCTTTACCATATCCTGGGTGGCTATATTTGCAAATTGAACGTCCTTTTCAAATAAACCAGCCTTGGCCAAGGTTTGTAATACAAAAATATGAGAATATGTATTAAGGCCTTCAACCCCAATTTTTTTTCCCTTTAAATCTTTAACTGTCATATTCTTTGGACCTAGGATAACATCACCGGTACCCGAGTAATCCAACACCCATACTAATCTAGAATTTACTCCTTCTGAATTCTGAAAGATGGTGGTTGTAAATATGCTGCATAGCCCATCGACTGATCCATTAAGAAATGACTCTTCTGTTGTAGTCTGATTCTCAGGTTGTATCAATTCCACCTTGACGTTATTCTCCTTGAAGAATCTGTCCACGGCCAATATAATTGGGACGTAGCCTACCCAAGGTTCAGAACACGCTATTCTTATAGGTCTGCTCTCTTCTGCAGATGGTGAATTGAACGTAATGTTATACTCCGTATAGAGCAGTAACAAAACACTTCCAGCCACTACTATGACTCCGATGGAAACTATGATGAGCTTCAGTTTTTTGAAATAGGCATTAGCTAAATGAAAGTGAGGGTAGAATAAAATGTTTCTGTACTGCATGAAGAGAAGAACTCGAAGACGCGGCGGTGAGCTTGATAGATGATATCCAATTGAAGTAATTTGTTCTAATTCGTTCGCCATACCAGAGGTTCACAATAGTCTAAGACAATTGGTCTGCGAATCAATATCACTTAAAATATCTCATTCTGTGAGTATTGTCAGAGGTTTATAACAAATCTCTAGAATCATTCGTAAAAGAATTAACTCATTCTTTTACTTGACAAGCCTTGCACAGGCCTGGGCAATGGGTATCAACCACGATTTCATAGAGATAGGCTAAAAAAAATTAATTCTGGTTCAATTCGGTGTAAGCGCCTTTGTCCCTGAACTAATAACCATGAAATCTGCGCACTGATAAGTTCTCCTGATGAGCAATCGACTCACATCTTACCGTGATAAATATGGTAATTGTCTAAATGGTTCTTCGCTACATGAATATTGTCGAAATTCCGCTACGATAGGGGAACTAGTAGATTATAGTTATAGAATTGTATAATGTACCTGGAATCTTTTACGAATAACAGCTAAAGGCAAAATTTATGATCAAAACGAATTAATCATAATTTGGGCACAGTTCATACATCCACATAAATAATACTAATACTACATCATTCTTCGATTAGGAATGGAGCAAGGTAGAACTAATAAAAGAAGTCGGAGGATTTCATCAATAATTGTAGCATCAGGAATGGTTGCCCTCTTGACCTTGAGCATCATTGCGGTAAATATTCCAACCGCGGCTGCACAACAACAAGGTGGTGGGACTCCAGAAGCATCAACTAACGCAGCATGTGGACAAGTCGTAAGCGGAGTAGTAAATCTAACTGCAAATCTTAACTGCAGTGGAGATGGTATCATAGTAGGTGGTCCAAACACAGTAATTAACATGAATGGATTCTCAATCACAGGACCTGGACAGGACAGACTCTAAAGTTGGAATTATGGTACCAAATGTTGATAATGTAGTAGTAAATGGACCTGGTTCAATCAGCAACTTCCAAGCAGGAGTACTTCTTACTGGAGCAACTGGATTTGCGATTAATTCTGTCATACTATCTAACAACCAGATAGGTACATTTATGACAGGAGCTGAAAATGCACAAGTACAACAAAACATCATACAAGGTAATAGTATAGGTGTAGCATCTCACTCAAGTACAGGTGCTGCTATAGACTCAAACCTTATGAATGGAAACTTGCTAGCAGGAATAACATTTGTCAACTCACAACAGTCCAACATAGGAATGAACAATGTAGTTGGAAGTCAGAATGGAGTATTTCTTGATGGACAGAGCATACAGAATACAATATCAGCAAATAACGTACTTGAGAATGTAATTGACCTTAACAATGCAAACGGACTACCAACAAATATCAATGCAAATCAGTATGTAGACAACAGCTGTGAGACAAGTAATCCAAGTGGTCTGTGTATAGGAAGGTAATAAGACTGAAGTAGAGGCCTCCCAAGCCTTTTTTCCGATTGCAAGACAGCTGGATCCTTCAAATTTTAATATTAATTTACTCCACGACCGCACTTGTTCATTTTCATTAACGCACTTTGCAATTGGCTCCAGTGCCGGAGTGGGACAGACATTATTAGCAATGATCAGATATCGTTCATTTACCACAGCGATCAAGTATTCTGGGATGAAAAGAACAAAACTTTTGGTTAATACCATAGTATGTAGGTGAGATGTTAGCGTCGTGGAACTTGGAGAAAGGAATGAATAAGATCTTAAAGAACAAACACGACAGAGAACCAACTTAATTTCCAATATTCTTTCTCCATATTCTAAATATGTTGAAAAAAATTTAAATTGGTGGGGAACGACCATTTTTATAAGGTTAATTATGCTCAACATAATGGCTGATCTTTGTCAGTTTATACAATTAAGAAATGCTGCCTAGTCAATTACTGAGAGTAAAGACAAGAAAGGGAGAGATAATTCCCCTCTTTAGTTGTGGAGAGAATAGGTCTGGACATTTAGAGCTTGCGAGAATAATGATTAATGAATTCGAAGAATCAGCTGCTAATAAGGAAATGAAGAAGACTCTAAACGAAAGGATTTCACTATTGGAAAGAAATTTTGATGACTATAGACTTGTAAGGGGACTTGCAACTTTACTGGAAAGAAGATGTAAGTTCATTACAACCATAGGCCAACGGGAAGGGAATTGCGAGAGCATAGCATATCCTGCCGACATTCGGAGGCTTTTATGGGAGGAATCGTCAAGACGTGGTTTTGGACTTACCCAGTCTCGCCGTGACGAGATTCTAAGTGCGATCTCATCGAGGACCATGAATTCACCGGCTTCCATAATGCAATCAATGTGGAGCGACCTCAATGAAAATTTGATCCTAGAATTGTTCGATTCTGTCAGTTCTGAAGAATTATTAGGGTGGTACGATCTGTCGCTACTGCAGACTTTGCTTTTCACGTGTACTAGGTTAGAGTTCAGCGTAAAAGGAGGGGCAAGTTGGAAGAATATTCTGAGAAAAGTGAAACGTCTAGGTTTAATGTACAGTTTGAAGGAGCAGGTGACTGGGAGTGAGAGCCCTGATGCCAAATATCTTAGTTCCGAAAAGAGTAGAGAGCATCTAGTTCATGCCAATATGAAAGATAATAGTGTCCACGATAGCAAGTTGATGTGTTCAATTGATGGTCCTGTCAGCCTATTTAAGATGACCGATAGATATGGAACATCCATAGCGAAACTCATTCCGTTCATCATTTCATCTTCATGGTGGCAATTGAATGCGTCTATAGTTAGAAAGACAATGTCTGGCAAGAAGATATACGAATTTAAAGCTTCATCTGCAGATTTTCAGCAACTCAAATTGAGGGAACCATCTCAGAATTACCTAGGTAGCAGTATCAATAGTCGACCATCATCTTCATACTATGACAGTTCCCTCGAAGAAAAATTTGCAATTAGGTTCGAACACCTTGCCAATAGATGGAAAATTAAGAGAGAGCCTGATCCCCTAATTGTCGGCAATGGCGTTGCATTTATCCCTGATTTCTTGTTTGAGAAGTATGGTCGAAAGGTATATCTGGAGATTGTAGGATTTTGGACTAAAGAGTACCTGGAAAAAAAATTTCAAAAAATTAGCGATATTCTCCGTAATAGTAACGTCGATCTATTTGTTGCGGTGGACGAAGAGCTTTCATGTTCTAAGCTCTTCAATCCGTCAATTAATGGCCTATCGAATAGCAGAGTCATATTTTTCAGGAAAGCGTCAGTTCCTGTTAAGAAGTTACAAGAATATTTAAAATCAATTGACAAACAGCAAATTGAATCAAATATTTCTACTTCAGATCTAAGGATAAGATTTGACGGCACTAAAGATGTTATCTCTATTGAAGAAATTTCGGAAACATATCAAGTACCAATTGAAATTGCTATGGCAATTGCATTCAGAGACAACGCCGAGGAGTATTTGAGAATAGATTCGTGGTTTTTATTAAAGTCAAAGGCAAAAGCGTTAGCAAAGCTCTTAACTAGTACTACAAAATTTACTGAGGCATGTGCCATCCTATCTGAAAATTCTATCCCCGAAGTCTGTCATGCCGAACTCGTTTCAATATTAGGATTTGACGTGGTTTGGCAGAGCATGGATTCTGGAGACGCAGTGCTTGTGAAACGCAACTGAACTTAATTATATGCTTGGATAAATATACAAAGTTGGAGAAAGAGCAAAACTGACATAATATGATTAGCGAAATTATATAGTTGCGAGAAACATTACTTAACCTTCACATATAGATCTTGGTGATCTTCAGATG
This sequence comes from uncultured Nitrososphaerales archaeon, assembly GCA_963841565.1. Classification (GTDB taxonomy): domain Archaea; phylum Thermoproteota; class Nitrososphaeria; order Nitrososphaerales; family Nitrososphaeraceae; genus TH5896. The sequence continues at coordinate 35,478 of CAWJCY010000013.1, read as the reverse complement.
TTCAGTCCAGTGGTCATTTGCAGTTTACTCGAGAATGAATATGAAAATTTCCATCTTGGCATTTAGCAGATTTTGAGAGGATATGGCCTAGAGGTTTAAGATTCCTAAACTACAGGAGTAAAACAAGACACAGAAAGTTCTCAGATTAAATTTGTGTTTCGTTTTTTAATCGTCTTAATATCTCCTTGTCAATTTCCTCATGTTTTATTATCTCTCCTCGACGACCAGGAGTCTTCATTTGTTGTTGGTTCACTTGTCTCCTTTCCTCGAGAAGCTCGTCAATACCAAAATAGTTATTGAAACCATGTTGTCTTTTCTTTTTTAATTCCTGCATGTACCTATTTCTAAAATCACTCTCCTCTGCAAGGCTTTGAGCAGAATAGTCAGTATCGGCCGAGAAAGTTTCAACCGCAAGTCTTGATTTGTTCTCCATGTTTGCTTTGTCATACGAGTACATATAAGAATGTAATTAATCTTCTCTGCTGCTTGGAAGAGCAAATGCCCTTCCTACAATCGATATTTGGTCCGTTAGGCACTGTGTATTAGTTATAAACTTAGCTAACACTTTTACTGCAATGTTTTCAAGTGGTAATTGCATTTGGGATTCGCACTCTAGTGATGGTGTATTGGGTCTAACTAAATTACAATATTCTGGTAACGCCTAAACACACAAGCAATCGAATTAAACGCGAACCCTTCTCCAGTTTTAAGATCAAAGGATATCATTATAGATAATGCTATTCCAATTGCACATTCCAAAAATTGCCATATTCAATACTTATATCTGGAAAGGTAAGATAAGCTTAAGATCAAGGAACATATAGAAAATAGTGCTTAAATCTCAACGCCTATGAGGGGGCAATAAGTTTCTATGGAGTTGCTTTTCATTATAGTGGATTCAATTTGCGCTTAGCTGGATGTAAAAGATTTTAGTGTTTTGGAAATGTTAGAGTCTTGTTAAACCAAATGGTCATTGCGAGAGCCAGAAGTCGATTAGAGACATCAGACAAGATTGGGTGCGCGAAATAAAATTGAGCAGAATTATATTATATTATAATGTTAACGTAGACAAGTACTTAAATCAAATAACAATGGTCTTAAAAATAAGGTTGTAAAACCAATTGCGCGAGATGCACAATGAAGAAAAAGGCTGTAAGTCATCCCTAGTAATAATCGTAATGTTACTTGTGCTTGTTCCTGTAGGGTTAAATCGCCTCAGCGCTGTACTCCCGAAGTTCAAGCTCAATCATCCTCATCTTGTGATAGAGATGTTGGTTCGCTAGTGGATTGTTCACCCTCAACTTCGTCCTCACGCTCATCCGAGGATTCTTCTGTTACAGATGACAGTGATGAAAAAGATAGCAATAACGATGATAATGACAACGGCGGCAACAATGAAGAAGAGAAAGAGGAGAAGGAAAGTGGTGACATTGAATCTAAGATCCCCTCTACAACAGGTGTCCCCTTCCCATAACATTTAACTAATTTTGCCATCAATGAATTTACTCTAGGATTGTATTTAGAATAAGGGTGTACGAAGAGGCAGGCCCGGCTAACATCAAAAACGAGCAGTCAATAAGGTAACATAATCTAACGCTAATTCATTATCCCAAATACTTGACATTCATTATATGATCAACATTTGAGACAAAAATTATTCCATCTCCTTGTTCACCATTCTTCCCGGATCTTGCAGATTCTATTATAGCCTCTACGACTTCTTTGACTTGGGAATCAGGAAGGACTAATTCAAATTTGGCCCTCTGGATTAAGTCATAAGATACAGGTTGACCTCTCCACTGGAGGTGAAGCTCCCTAGTCTTGCTCCAACCCATCACAGTTGATATGGTCATCCCTGCTACACCCATATTCCTTAGACGCTCCTTTATAAGAGGCATTCTCTCTGCTCTTACGATTGCGTCTACCTTTTTCAATATGACTTATTCCGAGGAATTAGTTTATATTCATTTATTAAATGCGCCACACAAATGGTAGTTGAATGACCGGCACCGAACTAGATGATCTCTGCAACCAGATTATCCAATCCGATGACTCTATAAGATTTGTAGGTATCGCCGACAAATATGGCAAGCAAGTAGCTGTTAAATACCGAGACGGTCTTGTTCCCTACTTGAATCAGACAGAGTCAGAGATATACTCCATTGATACTGTAATGAGAATGAATAGTAGGATGGAAATGGAATCGAAGCTCGGTAAGGTGATTTATTCATTCACACTATATGAAAACCTTAAACGTGCCACTATATACACCGAAAATAATGATTATCCAGTCTTAATGGTATCCTTCGACACTCGTTCGGATCATGACAACATCATATTAAAAAAAATATTTCCTATTGTGAAAGCAAAGCAATCCAAAGAATGAGCAGATTAATGATGTATTCCCAAACAGAAGAAACCTTAAGTAAGGTTGCTCTTCTTTATTAGATTTAAGGGGTAATGATATATGGGTCAAGTAGAATCTACGAATGAGACATTAGCGCAAATTTTCATACAGAGGCGTCAGGCTGTCAATAATTTGGTTGAGCAATTCAAGGGCCTAGTAGGAAAGAATGCGTCAAGCGAAGTTATAATCCCTCTTTGTATAACACTTGCTGAAGAACTTGCCAACTTTTATCGGTTTTTTGAGCTTGAATCAAAAATGATAAATGCTCTGCAGAAAGAAATAGAGGTATTGGCTCTCGCCATATATCAAGCAGAGAGCAAGGAAGAGGTAAGTCGAGTAATTGATACTATATCTAAGGATCTTTCTGGTGTCCTAAAGAGTTCAAGTATAGAAGAAACAGTTAGTTAGTCTAAAAATAGATTCTTGTACAAGTCTAGACCTTCATTAGTCGCCTAAAGCTTCTTGTCATTACATTTCCAATCTTAAATGGTTATCAGTAACTTGTCTTTAGAATGATTCCAATTTTCAATGTGATTCCGCAATGTTTCACCTTCAGTAACTGTCTTGTGAAAGAAGCAAATAACCCGCTATTTACTTTTGTCAAATGGCTCAACTTTGCGAACTCAATAATTGGCTCATGATCATTTAACGATCAAAATTTACCTTAGCCTGCATTCTACTTCACGCCTCCAACTTTTATGTCGCTCAAATGTGGGGAGTCTAATTCTGACACTATTTCTACGAATTGCAAAAAGTATTGCCTCAATTAATTCTTCAGCTTTCGCTTTAGGAATTGCAACAATAATCCTTTCGTTACGATTTCTTCCTCCCACTATTCCGTGAATCATGCCCAGTCCGGCCACGTTACTTAACGCTGACAATTCAAATTTGACTGCCAAAGTAGAGTATGGTCCTTCTTCTAATTTTATACTGGCCATCATATCATATGGAATACTTACTTTGCCCCCACCGAGATCTGATGAATGTTGTTCAAATACAATGATTCTCTTGTTGGTAGCGTAGATGATATTAGGGATTAAGTAGGAACCACCAGGCAGCATCCGTGGTTGCAATGCAACAGCGAGCACCTTTTCACCTCTCTTAAGCACCCTTTGGATATCGCGAATTCGATCCAGGTAAGAATGATCCTCACGCTGAATCGAATTAGCATTAGCTCGTAAATAACGTAAGATTTTAGGAGTGTCTCGTTCCGCTATTGAGCCTTGATGCAAATCACTGTTTAGACTTCTACCTATACAAATTATTTAAGGGATATGAATAATTTAACGAGGAAAGTCGAATCTTAATTCTAACCCAAAAATAGTTTTGGTTGGAATGATGCATTGGTGTTTTGATATGGTTTGATATTGTAGCTTAGTAATGATTCTTTTAATAGGAATGCAGTTAAAAATTGTTTCAGTTACAGATAATACTCTTCGATAATAATCTACTAGGCAGTTATTCGTATACTTGATCCTTTTTCATTATACAAACCGGTCCTTTTAGATTCCAGCACGTTAAGCCGTATTACCTAAATAACTTGTGGATTTCAGACCTGAGAGTCACCAGAGTGTCACCAGAGTTTCACTGATATAACATCTAGTTGTAATTAAATTATGGGTATCAAAATGTTAGAAAGTATTTCAGTAACAAATTATCCTAGGCGAAAATCATGAATTCACAGAGCATATGTTGAATAAATTGAATAAATGATTTGTATAGTGAAATAGCTGATAACTTTGTGGTACCAAATCAAATTCTTGCTTTTTCTCCTAAATTGTCATCTCACTTTTTACATGAAATTCAAATCCAATACACTTATGGTACCTTCTACATAATATGTGTCACATGAAAGTTGAAAAGAAGATTGACAAGAGTGGTGAGCTTGCGACTATGAACGCCCTACAAGTTAAGAATAGTATCAACAGGAGCACAACTGCAATTATGGTCATTGGGGCATGTGAAAATCACGGCGACCATATGCCGTTTGGAGCGGATTTTATTTTTCCGACTGAATTGCTTAAGAGAATCGCAGTTAAATTAAAGAACGTGATAATTCTTCCCTACATTCCGTACGGTCTAAGCTCACATCACAGTGATTATCAAATGACTATCAGTCTTCAATCTCACACCGTAGTAAGGATAATTCAGGATATTTGTCAAAGTCTAATTAAGAATGGAATTCAGAGGATTCTGATCATAAATGGTCATGATGGAAATATTGCACCAATAGAGGTCGCTTCAAGGTGTGTAAAGAACCGGCACCCAACAGTAGTAATTGCTTGTATTGAGGCTTGGTGGGCGCTGGTTGGTCAATCTAAGCACAACCTTTTCGACGTCTGGGATGGATTAGGGCATGGCGGCGAAGCAGAGACTTCTGCAATGCTCGCCGTGAGACCTGACCTAGTGAAAATGAGTAATGCGCCTAAAGATATGATACCGAAGTTACCAACCAAGGTGAGGATCTATTGGAAATTTAACGAACTTTCAGATACTGGCACCACTGGAGCCCCGAGGAAAGCAACCGTCAAAAAAGGAAATGAAATTGTGGAAACACTTGAAGCCATTCTGATATCATTTCTAAATGAAATGGATAGGAATGGATGGAAATATGGAGTATCGCGTAAACAATAGAGTTTACTGTTGTCAATTACTCAACCTCTTTCCATAAGTCTATCCTTAGCCCGATTTCAGAAGTCCACTAGGGAGATGCCACTCCAGGTATTAGAATTAATGATTGAAAGGAATTTCTGTAGAACTCCCAGTGATCTCTTCCTATCGAATAAGTTGAACAATATTTGGTGAAACCAAATGACCTAACGGCAAACGTTACATACTGCATAATAGCGGCGAAATATTATGAACACGCTTTACAAATGCTAGAATATTATACTGAACCTATCGAAAATGTAAGTAATTAGGAAGCTAAAGATTATATATTTTACGCCCGTCTATAAAATAAATAATAAATTGTCATACCATCCTAAAGGAAGTGATTATGATACCTACGTAACAGACGTTGATCCCAATCGAAGCATGGGTTTTTCAGAAGAATTACAGCGTATCGAGTTTCTTCAGTTTAGGTACACTGATCTACTTGGAAAATTTCTACTAAATACGTGATGAGCGATTATGATGAGCTCTACGGATTCTTAAAGAAAGGTATAGGACTTGACGGCTCCTCAGTAAAAGGGTTCACGGAAATAAATGAGTCAGATCTTCTTCTAGTCCCTGACAGACATACATTAAGATTAAATCCATTTTTTACTAACTTCACCCTTGGTTCGGTAATTGCTAACGTTCACAAAGGCTTTGGTTTTGGGCGCCTTTCCAAAGACCCAAGATTCGTCTCCGAAAACATGGAAGAATATCTCGCAGAGTCAAATTTGACATGTCAAATTGGACCCGAAGTGGAATGCTTTATCTTTGATAATATTTCTTTTCAGGATAATCTAGAGAATGTTATTAGTGCACAGAGTTATTCCATCGATAACGATAGCGAATCCGTCGCTAATTCACAATCTTCCACGTCAAATATGATTGTCTCTGAAGAGCAGTACGGTGTAGGGAAGTATCCAATAAATAGAAAGGGAGGGTATGATGCACCTCCGTTCCAAGATTCTCTCGTAGAATTTAGGTTCGAAGTTGCCAATTTACTGAAGAAGTATTATGGGATAAAGGTTACAAACCTGAATCACGAAGTGGCTAGCACAGGGCAAATAGAGATTAATTTTATGCATAGCAAACTAACTGATGCTGCTGATAATGTTCAAATCTACAAGGATGTTGTAAGGAACGTAGCCAAAAGACACAATAAAATCGCAAACTTCATGCCGAAACCCTTGTTTGATGAGACTGACCCTACAGGTGCTAAAGCTGATAATGGTTCAGGAATGCATGTGAGCGTAAGTCTCTGGGATAAATCCTCGTCTTCATCCTCCGCAACCCCCAGACACCCTTCTTCTGATAAGACCCTATCTAGCCAAAATATCTTCTTTGACGAAGACGATCCATATGCCAACATTAGCCAGTCCGGCAGGTATTTTATTGGGGGCGTCCTGGATCATTCGAGATCGCTAGTCGCTATAACGTCCCCCACCGTCAATTCGTATTACCGAATGGTTCCTGGGTTTGAAGCGCCAGTTTACATAGCCTGGTCTAGAGGTAATAGGTCTGCGATTGTGAGAATACCTATTAACGACAAACTTAGTAGAGAATCAAAACGTATAGAGTTTAGGGCACCAGATCCCTCTTGTAATCCGTATTTGGCATTCTCCGCTATCGTTGCCGCCGGTTTGGATGGCATGAGGAAAAAAATTGATCCTGGAGATCCTGTTGATGAGAACATTTACAAGATGTCTGATTCCCGAAGAAATGATTTAGGGATCAATTCAGTCCCAGGGAGTCTTGAAGAATCCATTGCTTCACTGAAAAGCGATCAACTCTATTTAACTAATACGTGTTTCAATGACGAATGCCTTGAAACGTACATCGACCTTAAGGAGGATGAGATTTCTCGGGTTCGAGGATTTGAGGGAAAAAGAGAATCGAAACTGCAGCAGTTCTATATGTACTATGATGTATGAGGCATTCTCCTATGTAGATTAGGCAAACCCAGCACACAATCTCGATCACGTTTAATTCAGGCGAATAAGTCTTGCGACCTAATAGATCCTTGTTCGAATCCGGATTGAACCCTCGACGGCTGAATTTGGTACCCTTAGACGGTCAAAGTATTGAAATGATGTTAGATATACGCTAAGGTACCTTGTCTGATCAGATTACACACAGGCTAATGACTTTGAATTAAGTTTGTACATGACGAATCGGTCACATCTTGCTACATATCGTTCATTCAAATAGTCGGCCTTGAACTAAGTTTTAAAAGACACTTCTCAAAGACGGCTTCAAAGGTATTAAATCTTCGATTTGCGTACTTGATTATGTGTAGAGGTTTGTGTCGCCGCGAAACGAGGTAATCAAGTACTGTGACGGAGAGAAGCATTGTTCATTCGTCGCCGATCCTGAGTCGGGAGAGATTATTTGCGTCGGCTGTGGAGCCGTTATTGCAAACAGAATGATCCAGACTTCCCCAAGTTGGAACATAACTCATCAGGATGCGCAGAATGTTATGTGGGATCGGGGAAATGCTTCTTTCTCATTAAATTTGCCTTTCACGAGTCAATCTACAGTGATAGGCAAGGAAAACCGCGATGCATCAGGGAGACGTTTGGATCCAAGGTTGCATGAAAAGTTGTCGAATTTGAGAAGGTGGGACCACATTCTGCAGTTTGACTCGGAAACTAGGAACTTAAATCAAGTGATCTCCTCACTTAGAAAATGTAAAGAAAAATTACGATTGCAGTATTCAGTCATTGAGAATACCGCGTGCATCTACAGAAAAGTTCAACATAATAGGATGATAAGGGGAAGGACAACTCAAGCAGGTACTCGCAGCATGTGTATACATTGCTTGCAGACAGGTTGGTATTCCAAGGACTTTAAATGATGTAGCTAAGGCCAACAACATTACGACTAAGGAAATCTCTAGCGCATATCGGCTAATAGTATTGAAGTTTGATCTGAAGATGCCATCTATAGACCAGATGCACTACCTGGTTAGACTCGCAAATTCTACGGGCGTCGGCGAAAAGGTGAAGAGGCATTCTATAAAGATAATGAATGAGATCATGAAAAAAGAAATGTCTGCCGGCAAGGATCCTATGGGGCTGGCAGCAGCTGTACTTTACCTAACCTGTCGTCAATTCGGAGACGACACCAAGACCCAGAGATATTTCGCAGATATTGCCGGCGTTACAGACGTTACAATCAGGAACAGATGTAGTGAGCTACGAACTGAAATAATGACAATGGGAGAAGGCTGACAATCATGAATACTCAGAAAATACCTCATTTTACCGTAGTGAAGTAATACTAAATTTCAGAGATATCGCCTCTCCCCTCCTGTGGTACATTTCTTGCACAATATTGGCATGATAAGTTCGATTGAAGACAGGTACTACCTCACGGAAAAATGACGGGTGGGATTCCTTCCTCAAACCCATAAATGACGGACTTTTATTTCGTGCCATGTATCTCCTGGAGGCTAAGACAAGCAAGCAATACCTTACTCTCATCTATCTATCTCGCTCCTGCAATTTTGCGAACTGGCGATCTCATTCAAACAGCCTGCTTTGAAGCATGAAATATCGATTGCTTTGTATCCAATTTTGAAAGTACCCTTTTCTTTAGAATAGGTATTCTCCGAACTCGCTTCACAGTTGGAATGTTTGCGTAGATCTGCTCATATCGATGAATGAAATTGTGTGGGGCAATTTTTTTGGGCACCTCGTCTTCATACCAATCTACGTTTATGACATGATTATTGGACAAATCTGTTAGATGGTGAACGACTTGTTGGATTTCAGATGGAAGTACGTGTAGGAGAACCTCGCAGGCAAGCACCAGGTCGTATCTATGATTAGCGGCGTCAGCAGTATTTAGTGATTGAATATCCGATACTATAAATTCCAAACGTTCAGTCTTTCTTGCCGTCATTTTCGTCAACAATTGTTCCACCTCCCCCTTCTAAATGGAGATCCTCAACGTACTGCTTAGCATTTCTAATCTGGTCAGGTGACATATCAACTGCCACGTACTTAACAATTGATTTGCCGAAGCTCTCAAGAAGCAATCGAGTGATTCGACCGAATCCGCAGCCTACCTCTAGAACGGACAACTCTATTGGCCTGCCTTCAGAATTTGACGTAAATATATTACTGGTTAAGTATTCGATCAGCATTCGTTCTTGTAGTTCAAATTTGTTATTGTACTTAAAATTATTCTTGTAAACCTTTCCTTGCTCTATCCAGTAATCTTTTGGGTTGTATGAAGCTGAAGACATATCAAAATCATCTGCTAACTACGACAGTGCCACATGGAAAATCACTTGCAATACCAGCGTTACCCAAATCCAACTCTAAAGTGTGATGCCTGGTAGCGACCGAAGCATTAGAGTCAATCAGTTCATAGGTCAAAATTCTCTCTCTCCTGATAGACCATCCCAAATCAACATTTTACTGTACTCTCCTTTTTGGGCGCCTTTTTAACAGTCCTATCAATTACGAAAGGATCTTTACTGCATTGCAATCTATACCGCGTGGTCCTCGTTGAAAATCCTGTCTTAATTACCATTTGACAGGATGAGTGCAATTTCTTTCAATTAAAGATTTGCGTTCAAAGACATCACTGACCAAACATGTTAGTATATCTTCTGTTACTTGTGAAATTCTGACTATCTGGACCTGTTCCGTATCTCCCTGTCCACTAAAGGAAGGAAGGTGCTTTGTAAAAGATCAGAGGATATTCTCTGGCTTAAACCTGATATGTTCCCCTTCTTTCTAATAAGCGTAAAAGATGACTGATCTTATATTCGGCGATGTTATAGAGCTCATAGATGAAGGAGTGCACTCTCGAGAATTAGCACACATTTGCTGAATTTCTAATTGTTCGGTACGCTGGCCTGATACGTGCATATTTTGGGTAGTTACATATAGTACTGCCGAAATCAATCCTAAGATCAAGGCGATCGCAATTGTCAGTCTAACCGTACTGATAGCCATCCGATAATAATGAAAGCTAAAATTATCCTTTAGCAAGAATGTAAAAGGACGTTGACTATTTAGTGATTCAAGTTTATGCTTTCAAGACAAAGCGAATCAGACGCTTGCATTTGAAAGGGTAAAGAGGAACAAAGAATTTCGCATTATGAGCTGGCTTATATCCCCATGGTCCGCTGTATCGCTAGTGATATCTATATATACGATGATAGCCTATCTTTAACATGAGAACTCTAGAATTAATTAGGCAAGAAAGTTCTACAGACAGCTCTTTATTCAAACTAAGAGCAACCTCTGCGCTAGTCATATCCATTGTGGCAGATGCTCTAGATTATTTTGCAGCCCCTCTCTTCGGAATTCCAATTTTGGGAGATATATTCGATGCAGTGATCGTTAGTCTGCTGTATAATATTACAAGAAGCAAGATTTCTACAGCGGTAAATATGATTGAATTTGTTCCATTCGTTGGCGATTACATTCCAGTGTATACTCTGTCAACACTCATGTGGATCGCAAAGGAGCTGAAAAGCAATAGGAAACACACTAGAACAGAAACCAAAATGTTGTAATAATTCTGATGAGCTTTTTCCTGAGCAATTAAAAAGACAAAGGCTCACGACTCACTTGATATAAGTTTATTGACGATTTTTTTAATCATTAAAAGTACACAAACAGATCACCAAGTGAAGCAGTTTTTTTGGGCCTCATGAAAAAATAATAGAGTCGTCGAAGCCTCATTTAGTATTTCTATTTTTATCTAAACTATGTGTTTTCTAGATCATTCGTAATCGCGAAAGGCCTTAATGTTAACACCGGAAACTCGTAAGGAAGGGTAAACATTTGCTAAAGGGGTCCAATCGATGATCAAGATGCTTGGAATGGACCAGTAAATTATCTTTAAAGTCCGGTATTACCTGTAATGGTAGTCCTCTTGCCTTTAGTGATTCACGAACAGAGCAGCGAGCTATGTGTCAGCGATTATGACGGTTACCAATTTTAATACTTGTAATTCCAAGAGCGCAAACAATTCCAAATCTGGTGTTTATGTTCATATCACCTCAGAGATCGGATACAAACTTTATAAATAGATGAATCAATGGCTATCCCTCAGGCTGAGGGGGTTGCAAGGTCTGTGATTCTACATACTATGTATAATCTGGCAAATCTCCTGAAAAACTGAGAAGGATCATATGTAGTAATTGAAAAGTCGAGAAATTTGAGTCAACGCAGACCCTGCTGATAATTGAAGACGCCTAATAGATAAGGAGGCATCTTAATAGCTCTTGGAAATTGGGCCTGCTTATTTTATCGATGACGCTTTATTCATAGTGCTTTTGGTAGACATTAACTTTAAGCACCTTCGTAGATGCAAAAAAAATAGTCGGAGCCATATGACTGCACGTGACATAGTTTCATAGATATTTCCTTTGTCAGTAACGGTAGTTCCTGTATTTCACTATAATATTTGAATGGTAAACTTGTCACCTGGTTAAGATTTGTTATCTTATTTGAGATGGTTTAACCTAATTTCTATTGCGTGATTAAGTCTAGCCTGCACATACTGAGCCATAATGGATTCAATTGTATTATCATTTGTCGAACCACTAAAGGGCGCGTGAGGTTGTTGAATACCAAGCTGAGTCGGTGGGACTAACGATGCTGACGAGGATTCCAATGATGGACTGTTAACACTATTCTCGGCTACGCCATCATCATCTCCTCCCCCGTTTTGTACTGCAATAATGTTAACCGCATTTCCATCACCCTGCAATTGGTTCGCTACATTCTGACAAAGTATATTAGTTGAAAGAATTCCATTACCACAAGCATTTCCTTGTGAGAGAGCTTGATTGTTATTTTCTCCACCGTTGCTCTCCCCGCTGTCGCTATCATGTCCTCCATTATTATTATCATCATCGTTCCCACTATTATCATTTTCATGACCCTCATCATCATGGGTATCGTCATTATCACTATTTCCTGAGCCAGTTACTTCAAATGATGAATCTTCAGTAATAGTATTGAAACCATCTTTGGAAACCTTTACCTTTACCTCATACGTTCCATACTCGGCGTCATCAGATATCTTTACATCGAAATTAGCCTTTCCGTCTTCATCTGTCTCATCTTTGGCAGTGGTCGAATCGGTTTCTGGAGGATATACCGTAAGTTTAGCATCAGCTCCAGCAATGTCATCGTCGGAATTACCATCTTTTGTTACGGTAACGGTGATCTTCTGAGTGTTTCCTCTTTCTATTTCATCATCATCTACATCAACTTTAACATTTAGGTCGTCTACTGCGTACACATTTTTAAAATTGTCAAATGATACTGAGCCTACAACTAGAAATAGTGCAAGAACAGTTATCGCTATCCAGACACCGGGGATCCCAGACCTTTTGGTGCACAATGATCTATACATTTTTGTTTCTTACTAGTGCTATTGTGGATCGATTGTAATAAAGAGTAAGCACAAACAATCAAGTCATTATTCACATATTTATTTAAACGTAGTCATACCAATATAATAATTGTATACAAGTAAACCCTTCAATTTGCCTAACATTTTCTAATGGTAGATATTTCTTTAAGGAAAGTTTGAAAATTCATTGAATAAATAATCAAACCGCACGAATCCGAACTTGATAGATTTTTTTATTCAAGTGCGACAAACCTTTCTCCCACTATTCTCTACAACGGCATTGACGTCAAATCGACGTTACTATGTAAAAGTAACACAACAAGATTTTTGACCCTTTCATACACTTGGAAAACTACTCAGTCGACCTGAAATAAATTTACGAAAATAGTAATATATTTCCCCTTAAATATCGTACTCAATACTAACAAAAATCAGAAAGTATTCAAATCTCGGATATCGGATGTATGTGTTACTTGAATACTATCCCTTCAAAACTCGACCCAATACAAAGTTTGGGTCCATTTGCGATTTGATTAGAGCTGGTGGATACGTATAATACTAATTCTTGAATAAAGCAAAAACTGACTTATCGCTCTGAGGTATTATCAGTACCGTATGGTTGAGGGTAGAATAGGAAATATACATTCGAACTGCAAATCGATGGATTTAAAGAGTTCAACGGAGAGGATAACAGCGGCATATTGTCTGGTTCATCTGCAAAAGATAAGGCTGTCGAAAATGTACTAATAATGCAAGGGGGAGGGTCTCTGGGAGCTTTCGCTTGTGGAGTATATAAGGGCTTAGCAAAGAGAAACGTCCAAATCGACATAGTAGCTGGAACTTCGGTCGGAGCAGTTAATGCTGCAATTATTGTGGGCAGCAGACGAGGAGATCCTGAAAAAGATCTCGAAGAGTTTTGGTTGGAGATTGCAGAAAGCTCGCCTACAATTATTCCTGATTTGTTCACGGTTGATTACGATGAAAATACCCATACTTACCGGACAAAGAGAATATCTTCGGCCGCTACAAATGCAGCGTTCTTTGGTGTTCCTAAAATGTTTGTTCCAAGATGGTCATGGGCTTGGTCATCACCGGCTTATCCATCGGTTTTATCTTTAAACGGTACTAATGATCCAATGGACGGAATAGACAAGCCAACTGGTCGATTCAATGTCGATTGGCTTAATCCGATAAATTGGACGTATTTATATGATCATACTCCGCTTGCCAATACACTTGACAAATACATTGATTATAATAAACTCAATCTAGCTGCCGACGAAGAAACCTTGCCTTCCGTTCTTCGATTAATTATTACAGCGGTAGATGTGTTGACCGGTAAGCCACTTATTTTTGACAACACGAAGACAAGGATAGAGGCAAGGCATATCCTTGCAAGCTCAGGTTATCCAATTTATGGTTTCCCATGGATTAAGTTGCGCAATGCCGGTCAGGATGTATATGCCTGGGATGGTAGCTTGCTAAGTAATACTCCAATACGGGAAGTACTATTTGTCTCTCCAAAAACTAACAAGAATGTTCTAATAGTTGAAAATTATCCTCAGAAGATCGACAGATTGCCTACTAATTTATCTGAAGTTACGAATCGTGTAAAGGACATCCTATTTAGCGACAAGGATATGCACAATATCAGGATGTCAAAATTAATTACGCGACATATTCAGTTAATTGAACGATTGTACTATCTATTTGACAAAAATTTGGATAAATCTAAAATTGATCCGACTGAAGTCAAGGAGATAAATTCAGAATATAAGGCTTTAATCCAAAACTACGGTGCAAAAATATTATCAGTTACAAGGATAATTAGAAGTGAAATGGAATCTCCCACTATATTAAAGAATGCAGATTTTTCTCCTGAAACAGTAAAGAGGTTGATTTCTCACGGAGAAAAAATGGCTATGGAAAAAATAGATCGCGTTAGAGCAAGAAAAATTGATGGATTATGAGAAGTTGGGCGATAAAATAACAAGAAATAGCTTAAATGAGCATTACTATCTTCAAATGTTTTAGTAGCCGTGAGTTCTGGCTTATAGTGTGTTGCATTGATTTTTTTTTGTTTTATGTGGGAACGAAGCCCGTACAAGCCTTTGTTAAGCTGACCAACACAAATCGCGTTAGATCTAAATCTAGACTCATTGAATAGTTCAATATGCTAACTGCAAGCCAAATCCTCTCCATGTTGTTTGGCACTCATAAGGTTGACTATTAATCTAAAAACTTTGTGCGAAACTAAACTTGTTAAATAAATCCAAATTCAAAGGTTAGTGAATACGAATAGGAGACCTATCTTTATCTAACGCTGAGGTGAAAGATTAACTGTACTTGGAAACTCCTGTTTGCAGAAAGATGGTCCTCGTGTTAATACAAAATGGATGGGAAATATGAGAACAAAAATATTGTCAGCTGTCCCCTTCATGAGTGGACTATGTCTTTGGGTTCTAAGAGATTCATCAGGATATAGTGGCTAGCAATTTGTTGTGGAAAATACATTCATATTAGTTACCTCCCTCTTGATTCAACCCCCACCTTTCTCTTACCGTATCCTCTAATTTCGAAAAAAGAACGCGGTCAAAAATTAGTCCGATAGCGAATATGGTGATCATGGACGCAATTATTTGATCCATGAGTTGGAACTCTCTACCCACCAGTAAAATATGACCTAACCCAACCGCAGCAGCGATCAATATTTCTGCACCTATAAGCGCATGCCATGCAAACGACCATGCTTGTTTTATTCCAACGATCAGCGACGGTGTAGCTGCAGGAATCATGACGTACCTGAATAAAGAGAAACCTTTGGCGCCCATATTTTTTGCAGCACGGATATAGATCGGCGATATGTTTCTTATACCTCCATAGGTGGACATCATGACAGAGAAGACAGAACTCATAATCACGACGAAGAGTATTCCTGCATCGTTGAGTCCTATAAGTAGTATAGCAAATGGTACCCACGCCACGCTAGGAAATGATTGTAAACCAACAGCAAAAGAGCTCATAGTTTTGCCAAAGCCAGGGAATTTTACCATGGCCAAACCAACTGAAACCCCGATAATGATCGACAAGGTAAAACCAATAACAAGGCGGTACATGGTTACTGCAATGCCTACGATCAATGTCAGATTCTTCACCAAGTCAACAAAGGATCCTGCAACCATAGCTGGAGATGGCAATGACACTTCAGGCCATATCCCCAACATGAACACTAATTGCCATATTCCTAGGAAAGCTGCAATGAATAGGGTTACATTAGCAAGATCCTCAATATCTATTCTGACCTTTCTTTTTTGCTTATTTGATAATGTAGTTGAAGTAAAAGTCAGGATTGATTCGCCTTTTCCACTAGAATCACGCTACTTCATCTTGTTTGGTAGATTAAATTCTATATATTGGACCTTCTTTTAAACAAAGTTCCCTTATTTCAAGAATCATGCATTCCAATAGGCCTCTGGTGATCAGAGCATAAAGGATTAAACTAGGAAAATCATTTGCCTTCAAGGCGCATTTTGCTGGATTGTAAATGATTAAAGGGTCCGAATCAGCAGTATGAAAAAATTCGGTCTTAACTGGATATGACATTTCTTAAAGACAAGTCTAAATCCGATATATATAATTGACTTCAAATGTGACAAATTGAAATGTTTGATGAACCCATTGCATATACATTGCTCAATTATACTCATCTGCCGTGTTCCTTTGAATAGATAAAAATATCCTACGTGAGTCAGAATAATAACAGAGTTGTCTTGTCATTAAAAGTAACTATATTTGTGCTCAATACTAATTCCGTCCAAAGATATTTCAAGGACTCTGGACATGATCCAACATATGAAAGAGGATTTTAAAGCACATATTTTGATTGTACTGGACATTCAAATAGATAATATTGCTTGATGGAGCTAATTTCAATGCACCACTAATATTGGAGAGACGAAATATCCCGAGGAGGAATTGAGAGGAAAGTATGAAGGTAAGGACTAAATTCTTACTGTCAGGGGCAATTATTTTTGTGGTTGCCTTTAGCTCTCAATTCAATTCGGATCTCTTTTTGAGCATGACAAGCTCATTGACCGGTGGCGCTCAAAGCGATGATAATGGGAGCATCCGGAATGCAGGTGTACAGGATTCAGATTCTCGTTCAAATGTATTGCGATTGGGTTATTTTCCCAATTTAAATCACGCCCAAGTAATTATTGGATTAGCAAACGGACACTTCCAAAAAGCATTATCAGAAAACAATACTAACAGCGGTAAGGTAGGAGATGAGGGAGCCAGTATAAAGGAATACGTGTTTAGTGCTGGTCCTTCAGTTATTGAAGCATTATACGCAGGTCAGATTGATGTGGCATACGTTGGACCCAATCCTGCAATAAATGGATATCTGGCATCAAATGGTGAGGGAATTAGAATAATTTCCGGATCTGCAAGCGGAGGAGCCGTATTTGTCGTGAGAAACGATTCGGGCATCTTATCTACAACCGACTTTGGTGGAAAAAAATTTGCTTCTCCCCAACTGGGGAATACTCAGGATGTAGCTTTAAGAAAATATCTAATTCAAAACGGATATGATACGGTGGAGAATGGTGGCAATGTAACTGTGGTTCCAGTAAAACCATCAGACATCCTTACCTTGATGCTCAAGAAAGAGATCGATGGTGCATGGGTTCCTGAACCATGGGGAGCTCGTCTTGTCAAAGAATCTAACGGTAGGATATTTGTAGATGAGAGGGATCTGTGGCCGCCAGATGGTAAATTCGTAACCACGAACATCATTGTTAGAACTGACTATTTGAAAAATAATCCGGAGATAATAAGAAAGCTGATTAATGCCCAGATCGATGAGACAATATGGATAAATGATACTCTAAAGGATTCAAGGAACGGTAATGCCAATGGAACTTCAGGGAAGATTGAGAACGGAACAAATGATGATTTTGGTCAAGAAGGTGTCGAGGCGTTCATACACGCATTTAATAATGGCCTCCAGCGTATAACTGGCAATACAGTACCTGAAGATGAATTGAGGGATGCACTGCAAAGGCTCGAATTTACTTATGATCCAATTGAACAATCACTTTTTAAGATGGCAGACGATGCCTATAACCTAAATCTGATAGGAAGAGGAAGTAAACCAGATTTGACGAATATCTACGACCTTGAATTGTTAAAGGAAGTACTCAAAGAGAGGAACCTTCCGGTAGATAATTTGTAAGGAAATCGATGGTAATCTGAAAATCAGGTACTGTTTTTAGGACCGATGCTGGAAAAGTATTTGTCAAGCATTTCTTTCTAAGGGTATCATCAATGCTGATCGTACAAATGAGATGCCTGATACTAACTCGTTCAATCTGCAGATAAGGCGCTGGCAAAAAACTAGCCAGCATAAATTATTTAACTCGCATAATAATGTGGAGACATAATAATGATATCCGTTCTTCCCCTTTCCAGAACATTGTGTGATGGTGGCTAACGATGTTGTATCAGAATATCATAACCAGTCTGTGGTAACGGCTAACTGCACTTTGATAGTTCAAACACTCTTCTAGGATTGTGTTGATGATCGAGTCATTTCAGATAGGCATATACCAATTGCGCTAAAAAAGGATATTAGCGGTGGCTGTTCACATTAATAATTCCTTGTTGACGACTGTGAGAGGTGCTTCTCCGCGCGACATCCGCTCGATATTTATCGAAATTATCCTAGTAATGGTCTCAATTGCTTCAGCAGTCCAGCCTGCAATATGTGGGGTAAGTATGAAATTTTCAAGCGTAAGGAGCTGGTCTTCGGTATCAGGAGGTTCATTCCAATACACATCAAATGCTGCCCCTGCAATTCTTTGAGCACCCAAGGCACTGAAGAGTGCATCCTTGTTTACTATCTTTGCCCGCGCAACATTTATCAAGTAGGCCGATTTTTTCATTACACTAAATTCCTTCTCCCCAAACATATCTCTAGTCTCTTCTGTTAGTGGGGTATGAATTGAAACTATATCTGCTCTGGCCAAGACTTCCTGGAGACGGTCTATGCCAGCCAAGTCGTCAACAAAGTATTTCTTGTCATACCCCTGACTTTTTGTAGATGGGTGTTTGGTCACGGCTTCCACTCTCATGCCTAACCCTCGCGCGATTTTTGCAACCTCTATGCCAGTTACACCTAAACCAATAATTGCCAAAGTCTTTCCATGTAACTCCATGCCCGCAGTAGTTTTCGATCTCGTATGCAACGGGCTTATTGACGGAAATGAGTGTCTGGTCCCGATGGACACGTTCTTTGACAATAGGAAGATCAGAAAAAGAGTATGTTCTGCAACAGAGATTGCATTAGCAAGCGGAACATTTGCTACATAGATCCCCTTCAATGTGCAATATTTTATGTCGATATTGTCAACTCCAATCCCTGATTGCTGTATAAGCCTAAGGTCAGGACAACCTTCAATTACTGAACTGTCCATCGTATGGAAGCCATTTACGACAATGTGAGCAGAGGCTAGTTGTGGTATTAAGGGCTTATCAACATCAACGTAGGTAACCTCGAGATCATATTCCCTTAACTTCTCAGATAATGATTGTCTAAATGTATTACCTTGCAAAAGTCCCACTATATTCAATTTTCAACTGATATTACAGTACGTCCTCTTCATATTTTTTTGTATAGGAATTGCGGTGTTTAGAATCATGTGCATTACCTTCTTGACTTACAACTGCTGTTATAAAAAGCACCATTTGGATTCAATATCAAGATTGAATAGTACGTAAGTCTGTCTGTGTAGCGATAATTGGCGAGTCGCACATACCATCCTGACTGATCCTTATAACAGGAACATACACTCAATTTTTGATATTCAAGGTTCTACCGACGTGTCCGAATATTTGAATTGCTCCTATACCTCTTGTTGGTCGATCTAGGACTACTTCCAGATAGTCAAACCTCAGAAAATAGAAATAAGTAAATCCAATAAGTCAATCTTACCTAAAACGCTACCAGATCACAGCCGGGCTGTTTATTGTAATGTTGGTAGGAATGATCTGGAGATCTCCTTTGTGATTTGCCAAAATAATTTCTGGCACAGATTTCAGAATACTGATCGTCGCATTTTCATTCCACCTGACAAGGTTAAGACGAACCAGAGGGTTATAATTCTCGTCACCAGGGATGCTGCTTGCAACAGGAAGCTGAAATCCAAATGCACCTTGGCCTCTCACACCATTTAAAAATTCGAAACCTTGGCTTAGTTTGCTTTCAGGTAATTGTGTTAGAATAGGAGCAAAATTTACACGCCAGCCAGTGTTTTCAAAAATTGAATTGGCAGTATCATTGTTTGAAGCGTCTGTCGCAACAAAGTAGGCAACTTTCCCATGCACGTAACCTCTGGAAATTGGAAGTACCTTTTCATCATTTTCTTTGGTTTCATTGTAACTATCTACATAATGACCATTTGAACTTGCAGCCGGATCGTGCTCCTCGGTACCTTGTATAAATGTATGAAAATCAGGGAATATCCATATTGAACATGCTACTAACACGCATAGAATAAAGATCTCCATGCAGGATCTTGATTTACTAAGCTTTGACAATACCAAAAAAATAAACGGAATGCAATGATATAAAGCTCCTTACTACTAATGCCCAAATAATTTGGATAACGAGGAAAGACTAAATACTCAAGTTAGTGTGCTCCCCAGCCCTTCGAGCCCTAAAGGTAGATATTCACAATAGTGGATTCATTCATGTAAATCTTGTATCGATATGAGACGACCACTGAACTGTCGCACTTGGGAAACCTTCTGAATAGACTCATCGCCAGACTTTTCTGGAACGAACTTCTTGCTCTGACGCAAGCCATACGGCAACACTAAATTGAACTATCGATTGAAGTCCTGGCCCCTTAACTTAGAGATCATCCTAGCGCGTATCTTCTCGCATTCTTTCTCAAGAAGACTCCATCTTTTACGTATTCTGTTTTGAACTCCCCCCTCTCACTACTAAATTAAATTGTAAAATCCTCTTTCTTCAACAACTCGTGCTCCCATCAATAATAATATTTAATTCAGCTACAATTCGAGCAAATAATCATCACGACAGGATTATTGCGGATGCGGGCAGCATTGATTCTATTCAAAAATAGGGTCTCCCTAATTATCCTCAATGAATCTTTTGATGATTTCGTTGATTAGTATGGGCTTTTCGGCATGCGGTCTGTGACCACAATTCTCTAATATGTACAACCGGCAATTTTTCTTCTCTATAAAGGGACGTATGAACTTGACTGGGATAACACGATCCTCTTTTCCCCATATTACAAGGGTGTGCGATTTTATTTTGTTGATAGCGATTCTATTAGCGGCAGTACTATATTTCAAGGCAGAAGTAAATGCATCTTTGGCTCCTGGCATTGATATTCTTTCGTGGACCATGAAGGCATCTTTGCCTTGGACTCGTGCTGAGGTGATCGCTGACAATGCATTTTTAATTTCTGCCCTAGAGACAGCATCAATAATGCCGACAAATTTTCGAAGACCAGGAGAAGTTGAAAAGGATCTGGGAGTAAAGCCTGCAGGACTTATGAGTATAAGTTTGCCCACTACATGAGGGTTTGTTGTGGCAATATTGGCGGCTATTTGGCCTCCGAGTGATGACCCTATGAAATTGATTGGAAGTCCGACGTTTAGTTTACTAACTGCGCGTAAAACGAACGATGAAAAAAATCCTAATGTGTATTTCCTATGTGGTTTGTCACTCAATCCAAATCCCGGGAGATCAAAAGCGATCGTCCTATACTTTTTGGACAGCTGAGCCGTATTATTTTCCCAGCTTTCGATCGACCCTCCTAATCCATGAATAAAAACCAATGCCTTAGCACCGACCTTAGCGCTATCTTGATAACGAATCCTCAAATTATCTATGACTGCGAATTCTGTTTTTGGCTTCCTTAGCGTTATCATATGATTATGTTCTGAAAGTAACTAGTAAATTATTATGTTAAAAAAGAAAATCACCGTGGGCCACTGACAAGAAATTCTGTGAAACCATGTTGCCACCAACCAACCATTAGCTTACATTTTAATATGCTAATGTACTCATTGATGTGGAATTTCATTGGAATCCAGTTAAGAATGAAGTATCCTTTACAGGCCTTCATAGGTTTCTTTCTGCAAAAGGCTGCACCTCGCAGAAGGTCGAAAGGTGATGCAAAAATGGCATATTTATTCAGTTATCTAAATCAGATTTCCAACTTACAGCAAGTGATGACTCACTTTAGACCAGCCGGAACCAATATTGAATCTGCTGCCTATTACGCGATGGCTATTGCATACTGTTTCTAAGCCTACGATTCTGTCATTGAAAAAGGCAATCATGGTAACTATATATGTGTGTAATAAAACAATTTTACAAATCCTTACTCCACTTCCTGCTAATGGTGAACTTTAGAACTCTCCCGGTAGCTACAATTTCATTAATTGCCTTAAATCTCTTGGTTTTTGCATTCGGTTTTCTCACTGATAGTCACCTCGGGATAATTAAAAACTTCGGATTTGTACCGGATTCTGTTTTTGTTAGAAATAGCGTAGATACATCTCGCCAATCCAACACGTTCCAAGTAAATCCGACAAGCCCTGAAAATGGTGCAACTTCTACTCTAATACGGTTGGTATCTTCTATGTTTATCCATTCTAGCGTTACACATATTGTCTTCAACCTAGCTGCCCTAGCTTACATTGGAGGCTACTCAGAGAAGTCAATTGGTACAGGTAGGTATCTTGTAATCTATTTTCTATCAGGCATATGTGCAGCTTTGTTCCATGGGGTAATAGCCTCCTATGTTTTGGGTAGCGGTCAGACATTGTTGATAGGGGCATCAGGTGCTATTTCTGGGGTTTTGGGTATTGGCAGCTGCAATTGGGAACCGAAGAGCATACTACTGGCTTTTAATTCAGATAGTTTTTGCGTTCGTAGGTTCAGTAACTTTGATTCCCATTGCATTTACTGCCCATATTGGAGGATTTTTGGCCGGCGTAATACTAACCAAAATTATGAAGAATCGAGAATTGTTGCAAAGAAGAGAAGCAAGTAGAACAGATGAAGGCTGGGGTTACTAGAACATCTCGATCCGCTCCTAGTCAATCGGATCCCCAAATCTGTCGGGACAGGTCCATCAGATTTGACAATCTTGAATATGAGCTTAAGTTCCAATGCCCAATATCTGCTTTCAATTAACCCAATGATAATTAGGCCATATTACGAGAAATACGGCGACTTCTGAAATACATGCAGGTAATTTGATGAACCACTCAATATTAGACAAATTTGATTATTTTAGAATTTTACTGTTTATCCTTGAACCATATCATATCACCCATTAGCCATATCATGTCTCTCCTGAGAAGCTTCAGATACATTTCTTCATGTTTGGGACAATAATTGGTCCTACCTGCAATCAACTCGTACGAAATAGACGATAACTCTTCAAAGTGTCTTTTTGCCTCCGATTGTAGAAAGTCTTCCCAAAAATTTCCGAGCTTACCCTCTGGCTTCATTCATTCACAACAAGTTATGCATCCAACCTAATTATGGATATCTGGGTCTTACGACTATCATGATAAAATAGCTGTGTTAATACTTCTTGAGGCCATTTGCCGAGAAGAATGTATTTGACTTCAGCGTTACCAATCCACTTGATGCTACTTTGTCTATCAAGTATTTCAATGGAATTCAAGATCTGAAAACTGGATTAGTCCCATAGTAGAGTATTCTTTCCCAGAACATTCATGCACATTAGAGTTGGAAGACATTTTACTGGATTCTTTGACAAAAGCCATAATCATGTTTGAGGTGCTTATCGTGACCTAATAATTTGTATACTCCTATATGAATAGATCAAGTAACTACATCTTCTCCAATTGAAATTATACATGATGAGAAGAAGCAAGTAGAATTACAACTTGTGTCAAGTTCTTGCGCTCTCTCTAGCTCTATTTCATATTTGTCTGAACTAGACTCTTCAGAAATGATATTCAGGAAATTAGCCTCGAAACTGACGACAGGAGCAAAGTTATCTCGATTCGTGCAGATTGATGGAATAAGTGCACGATTTGGAATATCTTGGTCAAAAGACCAAATTTGACTTCGGAATTGGATCATATATCTTAACCTTCATATACCTTGTCATGAATGAGTGGTACAATTAGGATAGATATGGCATGTAAAGGGCTGTGCACTAGGTACAGAGCTCAGAAGCGTTATGGTGTAGGAAGGTATGTGAGTGGTCAGAAGCGGTGCCAAATTTGTGAGGTTTTTGTGAATTGGTCAGGACTATGGTGTCCATGCTGTAGACAAAGGTTGAGACTTAAACCCCGTCTAATGAAGTTCAAAACAAAGATCCAACCCAGCTTTGTCGATGGTCCAATTCAGATTTCTTCACCTAGTTCGAAAATGAATAAAAGACATTTGCTGGTTCCAAATAGGCGTCTATGACTTAGGCATTATTCAAGATAGCGCAAGTCTGGTAGTATAGGTAAAAAGATTACGAGACGTGTGGTGAATTGTCTATTAGGGGAGGATCAAGTAGTAAATTTGCATGTGTTTAACACCCACTTTGCATGAAGAAAGTAGTGATCAAGTATTAGTGCGACTGATCTAAGTGTTGGCGAGCCTAAAGAAGACGGGGGACTGAACTGATTTTTCATATGAACAACAATTAATTAACTTGCACGTAAAAAGATCTAAACAGCGAGGGGAATCTAATGATTAATTCGATATTTTCGGGGAAAGAGGTTGAGTACATCAAATCTCAAAGTATCGCACGGATTGCGACAGCGGCTGAAGTCGAAGCAGGGTTAGTAAATGAATCAGATAATAATTCCTCGAAAAGTGTCCAACCTGATGTTGTACCTGTGGGTTTTTTCTTTGATGGTGAATATTTTTACATTGGAGGATTCGATATGCTCCGGTCTACCAAGTACAAGAACGTTCTTAGAAATAGATCAATAGCATTGGTAATTGATGATTTAAAAAGTATCAAACCTTGGCAGTCACGAGGAATTAAGATATATGGTGATGCAGAGATCATCAAACGACAGGGAGCTTCCTTGAAAAAATATGGCGATTTTGAAACCGTGTATTCAATAAAAATAATTCCTAGGAGAAAATGGAGTTGGGGTATTGACGATAACTAATTTTGTGACGCTCCTCACATCATTGAATTCAGACTGTTCATAATTGTGTGGTTCAATTAACAGATTTTTAGGATAGCTAATTTTTGAACTATATAGATTTAAGCCATTTCAGCAGTGAGAATATGCGTATTGTACAGATGTCTGCATATTAGGTGACCTATCTAGATCGATTCTCAAAAAGTCTTGTTATTTATTGTCCTATTAAAGTATTGGGTTATTTATATGATGACGCAAAAAGTTCCTTCTGATAGTAAAGCTTACTGCCAGCAACACTGACTTTAAATAAACCCACTTTTAGATCTATAAAATCGACTTGGGATGCGAAGCGCCTGAATTCATGGGGGTGGACTATGAGAGCATAATATTTTTCTTAGTTTCTCCGTAACTATTCTAGATTTTTGGAATCGATGCACTCCCCCAAATCAATTTGGCTTGTTGAAAGGAAAAAATTCGAATAGGGTGTTTCAAGGCCTAGTTCTCATGGGAATGGCAGAAGGAACGTACTTGCATCATCGTTGTTATCATTATCTCCAGATTCATCGTCTGCACCACCTGAGTCTTCGTCAGTATCTCGAGATTGGTCCTCTGGCTGTTGTTGTAATCCTGGAGCTGCGATATCATTCTCTGATGGAACTGGCAGAGACAAATCTGATTGTGCACAAGCCGCGTTATCCTGAGCAGGGCAATCATTTTGAGCGAATGCAAGAGAGCTTGTTACTGCAAGCACCACAAAACTTATCGTAGATATCACCATCATAACTGCTATGAATTTGTTCCGCAGCACTATTCCAATCCTATAAAACAGATTTTCAGTATGGAATATTAATATTAAGATACTATATTACAGAAATGAGTTAAGTATTTAGAATACGATATGGTTCCATCTAGTCGACCCTACACACCTTTCACAGCTAATGCCAGTTAACGTCTTGAGTTAGGCTGAACTATCAACTGTGTACTAAAAGAGGAGGCGGTTACGTGTTCTGTTTTGAAGCTACAAAATTACGTGAAAAAATTTCTATAACTTTAAATGTTAAGCATAATTTGTCTGTACTAAAATGATGTCAAAGTTATCTATAACATTAGTAGCTTTCTTGGCATTGGGCCTAGCGGTGTCCGGCCTAACGTTGTCACCGCAACATGTATTCGCAACCGGTGACGATGATGAAGATGACTGCGGATCAGCGGCAGCTGCAGGTGCAGCAGGCGATAGTGCAGCTGCTGCGGCAGCTTCAGGTTGCGACGACGACGATGATGATGGTGACGATGGTTCAGCGGCAGCTGCTGCGGCTGCTGGTTCTGCATCAGCAGAGAGCGCAGCTTCAGGTGGATCAGCGGCAGCAGCAGCAGCGGCGAGCTAATTAAGGAACCTGACCTGCTGACCAACAATTCCTCTCCCTAACAATTATTTAGTCATCATATGCGAATCCTTCTTAGTACGTTGATTGATTGAAACTTAGAATTTCCTAGTCTAATATCAACTCGATAAATAATGTCACATATTTTGATTTACGTTCAGAAGGTGCAAAACCTGGGGTCAAGAATACGCAATCTTACACATTAAAAAAATAAGGGCTACGATAGGAATTCCAAAGTTGGCAGATTAAATTCAACAGGAGTTCCATTAACAATTCCGTTGGCAGATGAAAAACCCGCTACCGTTTCTAGAACATACTGAGCCTGGACGTCTGGGGTATACGATGGACATGGTAGCAGCGGACTACATGGCTGAAGGCTCTCTTCAATGTGGACCACTTTTTTGTCAGCATCAAGCCATAGAATATCTATGGGGAATTTCATGTCTTTCATCCAAAAGCTTAGAATGCGTGGTGCTTCGTACGGGAATAACATTCCTCCATCAGGTTGTAGGGAATCCTTTATGGAAAGCCCTTTTGTCTGTTCATCAGTAGTCAGCGCTAAATCCGCTAGCAGATTGACACCATTGATCGTAATGTTAACTTTATTGGGAAGTGAATTGGTTTCTGGCTCCTCAGAATCTAACGGTTGACCCTGTCCCAGAACATCATTTGATAAAAGTTTGAAACCAGACGCTGCCAACAGGACCATAGATAGGAATACAATTAGTGTTTTGAATTCAAGAACCTTGCCAAATCCAAATAAATATCTCAACTGGAATGATGCTCCTTGTCCAAGTTAGGCAATATAATCTGTTCTGATTCCGAATAAAAAAGAGCAGAATTCAATGGAAAGTCATTTACGACAAAAATCAAAAATATTCAAGCATTGTTGCCTAATCATTGGACATGTGAAATAGTTATACAGACTATCAAATATACTGCCTGCTTCTAAGCATCTTGGAGATTGTTACATCTTTACATTAGTACCAAACAAGTTCCCTCGTTCCATTTTGACAAGTGTGATCTATGCCTATTACTTGTTTCGGCTCGTTGCAGCCGGGTTATTTCTAAGCAATCTTCAAACCTCGATCCCCAATGATTGAGGGTTCCTAATTGGGCCAAAGACTAACCATTCTTGAACCCCAAACCCTATCAAAGGATATGTTTAATTGGAAACAAATATGCTTTTATAGTCTTCGAATATTAGGATATGAGAATCTTATGAAGGTTGACTGGCCGAGTAAAATGGCAAACTTGCAAATACCAGTAGCAACCGTTTTTGTCGGAGTATTGTTGGCTATGTTGTTCACATCATTTTTCTCATTAAATGAGTTTACGAGTACCATGATGGCATTAGGATCAATTCAATTTACAGAAAAGCAGGAAGAAAATGTTGTTCACATAATTAGAGATTCCATGGCAAGCTATAGCCTAGTTAATAATGAGACTGAATTCGTCGGTGCTTTTGATGCAACTTATTCTATCTCGGGAAACAGCGAGTCGTTGATGAGTTCTCATGATGTTATCATTTCCATGATACAAAACGACTTTAATAGATCGCCTACAGTTGGATATATTAAGACAGGAAATTCCTCTGCTTCATCGGCTACCGAATCTCCGGCCTCCAGTAACCTAGCACTCCCCAACCCTTTCGCAGATTCAACTCTGATTAATCAGACTATAAGTCAAAAAATTTCAAAGGCAATTGAATCAGTGGAGGGACTTGATGTCCCGTTGATCAATATTAAATGTGATTTTGATGCAAATATCGAAGACTGGAAGTGTATGAATTAAGGTTTGAATTCAGGGCAGTACGAGTCGTTATCTTTTGTAGCGACGTATTCTCCTATTACGTCGCGTTCTTTCGTTCATTATGCATCATGAAATGCTATTTCAGGGTCTCATTCAATAGTACCCGTGCAGAACTTCATGTTATCGCACGTATTACTGCATTAGGCAGTAATATCATAATAAATCAACTTGTGCTTTCTTACTGACGGTATCGTAGAGTGTCATCCAAATTGAGTAACTCTGTTATTATCACCTCAGTAAAAAAGGGAGTTTGAGGGGAATTCCTTTAATTCATTCTAACAGTACGACGTAATCGATTGAATATTTGATGAGTTTAGTAATGCAAATTTGCTGCCCCGAGTACTGGCAGACGAAATTGACAAATATTTAGTAATACACAACGATGCTCTTCGCTTAGGGAGTGCGTACACCTAAGTTTGAGGGGTCAATCAATTATCAGTTTGCCTATCATCATCATCATCATCATCATCATCATCAGAATCAAATGGTGTTGGAGTTACAAGTTCAAAAGGAGTTCTCATCTTTATAGCTTCTTCGAGTCGCTCTTCAACCGTTCCTTGTACCCTTGCTATAAATTCGTCCACTGCCTTCTTTGTTTGTAATGATAATTCCCTATCTACTGAATCAATCTGATCACTACCAGGCTCATTCTCTGCCTCAAAGACTGATATGCCGTTTGCAGGTACTTGCTCCTCTTGCCGAATATAGGAAGAATTTTGAGTAGGAATTTCATCAGATAAGGGAGAAGAAGGGGATATCCCATTGTAGTTGGTTTGTGGTGTTTGTGGAGTTATGCCCCCGGTTGCAGGAACTTGTTGACCATTTGTTGGTGGAGGATTTGTAGTCATTGGAGAAGTCGAGTTACCCTGAACCGGACCAAGGTTATCTGTGATGACGTTCTCACTGCTTTGCATCGGAACTGGAGTCTCTGTTAATGAGGCACTAGTATTGGTGGGACTGGAAGAGGCACCAGTCACATTCAGGCTATTAAACTTTGTTGCATTTACATTACCATTTATACAAGTAATTTTTGCAGTCATCTTGTTATCCCCTTCACTAATCAGACCGTAGGTTGGTAGAAAGGTGAATTTCCATAGTGAATAATCTTTGGTACTATTACCATTACTAGAACCACTTTGTCCTGTAGGAGTCACTCTCTGATAGGGTTTAATACCATTGAGTATTACATATACATCACAAGTACTAGCCGAATTGTCAGATGACACCCCATTTATTGACAAAGTCCCTTCAGAAACCTTTTGGCCCTTGGTATGTGAGATAATTTTAACCTGAGGGTTTGGATTTTGTGTACTAGTTGCATTTTCTGCGTTATTCGTACTATTCGTCGAGGTAGTAATTAGTGATGAATTAGAGAGGATTCCACTTGCGTTAGAATTTTCTGTGTCATTAACTAAATGCTGAGATGATGTCGTGTTTTTTTCCACAACTAGGTCGGACAAGGTATTATTTTCAATTATCTTACTACTACTGTTTGCCGGCATAATCTGAGAATGTCCTAAATTGCCCGTGCCCAGCTCGTCCAATAAAACTATAAAGACTGCAAGGAAGGCAATGAATAATGATGCAAGAATTTTCGGCCTATTCTTTAGATAATATGCAATATCACGACTCTTTAAAGACTTTATCATTTTTTAATTCTCCACTTACCACGAAGTAAGATTCCACCTACGGCAATCCTATTAAAGGTAAACATACATCTAAACGTATTCTTAGTATAGACATTAAATCACTTAAAACTATAGTATACGTCTACCATATGATTTATCAAGCAGAGTTGGGGGACATGTCGTTCATCCTCTCCTTACGCGGACAAAAAATGTAAATTCTAATTGTAATATGGTATGGTATTATTAAGCATCTTAGAATTCCCTCATCTATTAAAATTACCCTACATTAGACATTGTCACTTTAAAAGGTGAATCAAAAAAAGGTAATGGTTCAGTCATTCAACGGCTTGAGGGTCTAATTCAGATTAGCCCTGAGCACCAATGACGTTCATTGCGTTTCCATCGCCTTGAATTAGGGCAGCCAAATTCTGGCAATAGACATACTCAGGTAGTATGCCGTTTCCACAATCATTTACTTGAGATAGCGATTGTTCGTATTTCTTCTTCTTTCCTGCAAAGGCATCTTCTTGTACCGTTGCCGCTGACGCAATGAGCATAACTGCCACTGCTGCAATGGCTAGGATTCCGAAACTCTTAGAATTATTCATTTCAATGAATGCATGATCGTTTGATATAATTGAATTAAGAATCTTCTAACTGCCACTTAAATCTAATAAATCTTCCTTATTCTACAATCTATGTCAAACTATGTATTTATTCTATAGACATCATTTTGGAAGTATCAGTTTCGAATTGCCTTATCGCCTCTAACTAATTTGCATGCCACACCAGTTTGACGTATTGCTATAATGACATTTTATGACTTGACAATTTGCTCAGTCCTATCAACAGAGATTCCTTCTGTTTCATTGTAGAGTCCGTTATATGATTAAAGTATTCGATCACATAATGGAATTTGTGAAGACGAAGTTGTCAGACAGGGGTCTAATTATTGGATTATTGAGACAGTGTGAGGTACGGTGCGATGCAAAATGCCGTTACATATTCCATTGATTTTTCCCCTAAAATGGATGTGACCCCGACCTGATAGGAATAAAATCTATATACTAATTCCTAAGATTGGGGATTTCTGCTCTTACCTCTTTTCGGGGGCATCAGCATTTCCAAAATCATCTGCATATGCTGAGTAAAGAGTCAGCACTTGTCCATGTTTTATGGAATAATCACCGATGTAATTTATGATAGGCTTATATTCGTCCTTCAAGGCGAGCAATGCCTTTGCCAAAGATTCAGATAAGAGGATGTGACCCTCGCCTCCAATGTCCATGACCCTTCTAGCTAGTATAATTCCAGGTCCCCAAAAGTTCTGATTATTTTTTATGTCACTTACAGAAAAGACAGGTCCAGCACTTAGCCCTATTCTTACTTTTATTCTATCTCTTTCACCCTTACCTCTATTGTATGTCCTCAATTTCTGATGGAGCTGAATCCCAAGTTTTAACGAAAGTTCCGGGTTTATCATAAAGCCAATTACCATTCCATCCCCCGTTGGCAAAATAATTTTTTTTTCTTCCAAATTGTAGGCACTGCATGACATAATCAGGTTGTTAAGAACTTCAATTTTTTGCCTTTGCGAGCTAACAGAATAACTTGGATCAGAAAGCCCAACGATGTCTATGAAGAAAAAACTTGCGTCCATGACCTCAGACGAGAACCCTAGTTCAGACATACTTAGTCCATAAATCCCTACTAATTTCTTGTAAACTTCCAAATGGTTAACATGAAAATATAGCCCAGAATATGAAATAGGATTTTCACTAATCTTTGATTTGCAAACATAGCAAATAAAATCAGAACTTTTTTGGAGAAATCTAACCCGCCCCTCTTGTGTGATTTCAAAATCAACCCATTTAGGAGTTAAAACTACGCCCTTAATCAAAGTCATTTTCATTGCTCGCAGGCGGGACTCTATTTCCTCTTTGAATGCCATCTCCAAGACAGCATCAAAAGAAAGACTCAGACGCTCAAACTGTTCCTTGTCAAGTGATGGAACGGTAAGACTACAGATTCCAGATAATCCTTGAATCTTGGATGTAAAGTAGACGTCGGTCAGGAATGCTTCAACTTCCTTCAGACCGAATAGGGTGATTAGATGGTTCAAAGAATCAATAATTAGGGTGAAATTTGTTTTCTTCTTCTCAGTTCGGTTTTCAGTTCGATTCCACTGTTTATCCGTGTCAAGACTAGGATTTCCAGTGTTGGAGACATGAGGATTAGCTGTAATCTCTTTTATTTCCGAAACGATCCAAGGTAGCTGTGAACTGTTATCTCCCGCGTTTCTTCGTATGTATGGGTTAATAAAGTGCAGGCTAGAATTTATCTGATTTCGAGATATTCCTGCACCCACCAACCAATTCTGAAATTGTTCCTCACTCTCTGTGCACGAAATGTAAACACAGTCTGATCCATCGTTTATCTGCTCCAGCAAATATTCTCTAGTGTAGCAACTCTTTCCAACGTTCGAATTTCCTGTCAAAAGTATCATACATTTAGGAATCTCCTCGCGTTCTGTGATTTCAAGCAGTCCCGGGATATGCATCTTATTTAACCAGAGAAATTAAGATTATGAACTGTTGGACGCGTATATGAAACTTTTCTCGCAGATGTAGCCGGAGTCCGTTTCGGGCTTAAAAATTCGGTAACCTTTAGATGAGGTTCAATTGTAGATACACATGATCTTAACCTACTTGTTTTTTCTGCGAGATCTCCAAGAAAATTGGATGGGAGAAACAGCGACAATAGGATAGACATCTTTGACCCCTTATTGCAAATTACCTCTGTCATAATATAAAATCCCCAAACTTCTTATACATAAAGGGTTCAATCGTGGATTCCCATCTGACTTTATTTTGTGAAGAATACATGTCACTTGACGAGATTTACCATTATATTCATAGCATCGATCAAGCTGATCTAATTCCAGCAATGAGTTGATTGACATAGTTTGAGAATGGATGGTCAGGATAATTTAATACCGTCAAGAATTCTTTTTCAGAAAATTGAATATCGCAAAAGCATGGAATGGAACTAATTGTCTTGATTCCAAGTTCTTGTGACAATTTAGGTTGTTCTGCCATCGAAGTACTCGATGCAATGGGATTCTCCTTACCAGCCAAAGCCATAGCTGCCGTGTCGGGAATATTAGATTTGTTACTGTTCCGTCCAAGAAAATCCTTTGGTGGCATGCAATAACCATGCACTCTATTGTATAGCAAATAAGATTTGCTTCCATGTCTGTTGAAAGTATCATATATATCCTCAACAAGGCGTTTTGTGCCTTTGCTGTCAATATCTCCTGACTTTAAAGTGAGAAGCAAGATGTCAGAAATTGCTAAAGCATTAATCGACCACGTGCGGATACCGGGGCTTGTGTCGATAATGAGATAGTCAAGCCTCAAATCTGTAAGCATCTTTTCTTTCAAAAGTATAAGCTTCTTTAAGATCTCACGTGCTGTACTGGTGCCTGTGGTTTCCAGTTGTAATATTTCCTCGCTGCGCGGATTACTGAATCCTAGCCATAAGTTTCCCCCGTTGCGATCCATTGATTTTTCAGTTGAACTATAATCGCCTGGATTTACCTTACCCGATTTGACAAATTGACTCCCATCGACTATCACCTCTGACAAGTCAGCTGAAGAATTGAGATAGTTGTTTAGCCACTTTTTTGGCTCAATTTCAAAGTATGTTTGAATACTTGGCGCG
Source organism: uncultured Nitrososphaerales archaeon (assembly GCA_963841565.1). Lineage (GTDB taxonomy): Archaea > Thermoproteota > Nitrososphaeria > Nitrososphaerales > Nitrososphaeraceae > TH5896. Next base: position 2,311 of record CAWJCY010000013.1, on the reverse strand, counting down.
TAAATGTCCAAATCAACTAGACCAACTTGATTCCCCCTCGTCGCCAATTGAGCAGCAAAATTACACGCGATAGTAGTCTTTCCAGTACCTCCTTTGTATGAATGAAAAGCTATTGAGATGGGATTCATGGAGCGTACCTAACAAGTCTTAAATGTGGACTACGAAATTAAAGCTTTGGGAAAGATTTATGAATTATCACAAGCTAAAAAGCATTTTACAGGCTCTTTGAGATTTAGTTATATTTTCGTAGATTGCAGTGGAAGGAGTCACTTACTCAGTTCCCGTTTAATACGTCCCACAAAATCGTCATTGGATATCGGTTTTTGAATGAATGATGTAGGGACAAGATCAGGATAAATCTCCTTAAGAGCCTCATAATAAACCTCAAAGGCGGTAATGAATATAACATGTACCTTCGCATCCATTTTGTTGATTTCATCATAAAGCTCAAATCCCGTCATTCCAGGCATTCTAACGTCCAGCAATAATAAATCATAGTAATGAGGCTTGAACTTTTCAAGTGCTACGTCAGGGGAACCATATGAATCAACAGCAAAACCACTTGACTCTAGAGCAGTCGCCATCGAAAATAGTACGTCGGGATCATCATCGACTAAAAATATCCTTGTAATGTCTTTTGGCTTATTTTCGGAGGTTTTTCTTGCCGTAACCAATCAGAATCTGGCATGCCTAATAATTGTTTATCAATGAATACAGATAACCCACCTGTATGGTTAGGGATGTATACACATTCCCATATAATTGTCTAGTGCCGGCCTGATTTAGCATTTATACTGTGAATATTGGTCGGGTAAGGACTTCATGCATTCGATATTGTGAGTATCAAAATGTTTCCTTCAGGTCCCTCCCTAGGCACCTTAACCTAGATTCTTCTGGACTTACACTGTCTTGCAACGATTCCAATGTACAGTTGATGCTCAAAAAAGTATATAGGAAGAAGTTTGCATCACGCCCTTTTTATTTGTAAATATATCCAATATGCCATATTTGATTCTCCATCTCGAAATCCTATGTGATGTATTAGTAGTATTAATTAATAAATAAAATAGAAACTGGTTACTATATTAAGGGGCAGTTGTTGTGGTCTCTTCTCTGGTAAATTTGATGACATCTGAATGGGTCAAACTAATGATTGAAGTGCAAGCCTGTTGGTAATAATTGATAAAATTTCGAATTTGTTGATCGAACCAAGGTCCCAAGCTCGAAGTGGAAGCTAGCATTTATGGAACCCCGTGTCTATCGTTAGTCTTATTTATCAATACAATGGCTTGCAATATGAAGAAGGAGCATTGGAAGAATCAAGAAGTTCAGGAAAAGGTGATAAGATGTATCTAAGCTACCTCTACCGTTGGCTTAGGACGGTATTAGAAGCCGATTCATCGAGACCTTGTGTTGAACACGAAACAATGCAACTGAAATAACACTTAAGATTTTATATCTTTGAGATTCCATTTCGTGTAATATGGGTAAGATGAATGTAGTCATTAGTGACAAGACCGAAAAGCAATTCAGACGAACAACTCCTATTCACAAGGGGTTTAAAAAAAGGGAAGAGGACTCTTTGAATTCGATATGCCTCACATTTGGCATTGTGGGGGGCGAATTAATTTGTCGAGTTTGGGTGGCTCGCAGCAATCTGTGCCTTTCGTGACAGTGTCGATGCAGGTAGAAAGTCAACCAGCTTTTAACACTCAGATGGCAATAGGTAACACAAACCTGAACCTATTATCACATCGCGACGCAACGAGGGTCTTTAACATTTCTATTACGTCAGCCCCGGCTCGACATTACAGCCAAAGGCTACCGTTGGTGCTGTAGAAGGCGATAACATACTTCCGCCTTTAGAAGAAACCGGGGCCTTTAATCCCCACTAATCAACACAGCATTAGCAGCTTTTGTAATCTTTCTAGCAATAGCCGCTGTAAGCTAAGTTAACGCCCGTTTACTCTTTCGTTAACATTTACTCCCAGTGTTAACGGATGTTGTTTACGTTTACAAGTCGTTCAAGGTGTCTAAGATGATTTCACGCTCAATCGTTTTGAACACTTATTACAACCGTATTGAACGATGTCTGTTCATAGCTGCCACACCTTAATGCCCCAGACCACCCATTCAACAAGCCGTTCAACAGAACGTTCAATTGAAATAGTAGAACGTTCTAGAAGAGTCTTGTATGAGCACAGCAGTAAAGACTAAGGTTGTAGCGTTCAGAGTGAGTGAACAAGATTTAATACGTTAGCCGAATTGGCTAGTCGATTACATCAGACAGGCGAATTCAAAACCAACAATC
>CAWJCY010000012.1:0-358611 GCA_963841565.1 uncultured Nitrososphaerales archaeon | reverse complement strand
AAACTATATCTAGTAAGTTCATAAAGTCGAAGAGGTAGATTTTTGTAAGAAATCAATAAGTCTTTTGCCATCAAAAATTGGCCAAAACAAGCTGCAAATCTAAGAAAATAATGTTTCCCATGGTCAGTAGCGATGTTGTATTGTCTAGCAGGAAATCGGTTAAAGTAACTCTCCAGTGATGGATGTTTCGAATCATACATTATGGGGGTTTCTATTTCTATTCCACCGTAGTCCCTCACCATTTTGGTAACGTACTGTTCTATAAGTGACTTAATCAAACGACCTTTGGGATAAAACCGCATATTTCCCGAATCTGATGCCGGTTCATAATCAGTTATACCTAATTTCCGCATTAATTTAACGTGAGGTGGAGTTTCATCGACAGTTCTCCTCTTCTCGATCTCATATCTTATCAGACTCTTAAGATTGATTTGCTTGTTCGAATATTGATATTCCTTTAAGGGTATCATTTCCCCGTCTGGTTTCATCACAAACCATTGTGATCGCAATGAATCTTCTGCGCTAAGCGCACTAGAGATAGCAGTACCCGCATTAGTGAGCGTAGTGTTTGATAGGGAACTACCCTCTTTATCCGAATACTTAGTAATAGAGCTCTTATCATAGATTCTAAAATTTTCAGCTAAAGGATGAGCCTTGACCTTCACTGAAAATGACTTCGTCCATCCGAAAGGTGCCCTCCTGACTTCAATATCTTCTTTCATGGTTTCTTCTTTCATTAAGTTCATAATCTCTAAAGCTTGCTGTGGCGATGCAAGATTCGAGCTCAAATGAGAATAGGGGTAAATTAGTAGCTTATTGTTCTTGATCCTTCGCATATACTCTTTGATATCCTGCGCTGCAGCTCTGACTATGGCTAATTCATCGCCCTCTTCTACTGCTACAAGTATAACGACCAGGTCTTGAAGTCTAACCGTCTCTCGCGATACGTCCTGATCGGCGTATTTTTCTTGTATCTCTCTTGAAACAGGTTCGTACTCGAAGAATTCAGCATGAAGTTGAAGTACTCGCATTCTATGGAAGTTAGTAGGAATAATTGGATGATTAAAGGGTTTTGAACTAAGGAGCAGTTGCTATTGGGCCAGGAGAGTCAAGAAATGAACTTTTTAGACATTAAAACCCTGCTAGTCCCATCTCGCTCGTTCATTTTCTCGATCTTCTTTGGTAGCCTTTTTCCAATCTTTATAATGTTGTCTACAAAGGTAAATCCGTTTGCTAGAAGAATCGATCATTAGATCAATGGCCATTGCAGCTTTGCTTCCACTCATGGACCTAAGGGCTATCTGCCCACATCCTTGTACACTACACGTAACTCCTTTATCCACTTTACCCATACTAGTGTAAAATGAAGAGGCGGTGGTATAAAACTTTGATCAAGTATTAATAGTCTCATCAGCCATTGGTAAGCTTATCAAATATAGTATCGTAGTACATGCTAAATATCTATCCCTAGAAATATGAGTTAATTCTCAGTTAGAAATTTCTAGAAGAATGCTCATTTATTATTCCGGACAGTTATATTAGATAAAATGGTTGCATACTTATCTTAGATTCACACTAACTTAAGGTTTAGTATATGTTTTAGTTCTTTATAAATACTTAATGTTCCAGCGGTTTGTGAATGGGATCTATTAACGGGTTGTTATCATTGTTAACGATCAAATTATCAAATCTGAAAGATAGTAACAATATTAGAAAAGCAAGCGTTACTTTTACAATATCCTTGATAGTGCTATCAATGGTTTCAGCCTCGGATCTAGCCGGTGCTCAATTAATGTCTTCTCAAGACGACTCGAGTGTATTGACAGATACTTCAATAATACATGACAAAACAAGCAATCCAAAAACGGAATGCAATGAACCGATCGATATCAAAGACGCATCGAGCAGCAGCATCGACAATAATAACAATGATGATATGAATGCTCAGTCAGCATTTGATAATGATGAGGGTACAGAATGGTCTGAGGATAGAGTAGGCGCATACTTAGAGTTCGACATTGGAGCAATTAGACCCATTTGTGATATAGAGATCCTTTGGGACGATGGCGAAGAGAGATCGTACAATTTTGTAGTTTCAGTATCCGAAAACGGTACTGAATTTAAGGATAGGATTAGATCTATAAGCAGCGGAAATTCAGTCCTCCCAGAATCATACCCAATTCCAGATACCATGGCTAAGCAGATTCGACTTACAGTTTATGGGAACAGTGAAGATGAAACTGCGTCCGTTAAAGAAATAAGTGTAAATGGAAGAGACGTAAGGAAAATAGGTCAAGAGTATAAAATTTGTGAAGAGCTTCCAATGGTCAAGTTCGTGGCTACTCCTAGCCAGTCAGGAGATCCTCCAGAAAATGTAGCTGATGGAGATTTTACGACAACTTGGTCAAACTTGGGGGTAGGTTCATTTATACAGGCTGATTGAGGTACAATGAAATCTGTCTGCGGTGTAAGTATAGCTTGGTATAATGGGGAGAGTAGACAATATGAGTTTGAAATTTCAGTCTCTAAAGATGGAATCAACTTTGTCCAGGTTTACGAAGGATTAAGCAGTGGCAAATCTATTCGACCCCAAAATTATGCTTTTTCAGATGCAGATGCTAGATATGTAAGAATTACAGTATTCGGTAACGACAAGAATGACTGGGCCGGTACTACTGAATTGTCTATAAAAGGATTCACTCCCCCACCACCACCCAATAAGCCCCCAGTTGCCGACTCAAAAAGTGTTTCAACTGACATGAATGTCTATATTCCAATCAAGTTATCTGGATCAGATCCAGAAGGCTCTGTATTGACTTTCAACATAGTCGATCTTCCTAAACATGGTCAATTATCGTCCGTGTCAGGTGACACTGTGAAGTATACTCCAGATAAGGGATATTCAGGTTTTGATAGCTTCACTTACACTGTCAAAGACAATAAAGGGTTAGCTAGCAGTAAAGCATTAGTTAGCATAAATGTTCGTAATAGCCCCCCAGTTGCCGACTCAAAAAGTGTTTCAACTGACATGAATGTCTATATTCCAATCAAGTTATCTGGATCAGATCCAGAAGGTTCTGTATTGACTTTCAACATAGTCGATCTTCCTAAACATGGTCAATTATCGTCCGTGTCAGGTGACACTGTGAAGTATACTCCAGATGAGGGATATTCTAATACTGATAGCTTCACATACAATGTCAAAGATAATAAAAGTTCGACAAGTGCAAAAGCAACCGTTACTATTGATATTAAGGAAGTCCTTGAATGTAGGATGCTTAATCCGACAGTGGTTACAGCAATAGGAAGTGATGATGTCAATGTTCCATCCAATGTAATAGACAAAAATCTCAACACGTGGTGGTCTAAGGATGGAGAAGGCTCTTGGATTCAGTTTGATCTAGGTTCAAATGCGAAACTTTGTAGCGTCGATATTGCATGGTATAGAGGGGACATAAGGCAAAATGCTTTCACAGTATCTGTCTCTGATGATGGATCCGTCTTTAAGAACGTATTTGAGGGTGAAAGCAACGGAACTGCCACAGGTTTTGAAAAATACAATTTACCTTCAGGTACCGAAGGAAAGTTTGTAAGAATTATGGTAAATGGTAATTCTGAGAATAGCTGGGCAAGTACTGCAGAGATTGCTTTGTTTGGAGTCGGAAGTGAATCGGAACCTCCATCATCGCCACCTCCAAGTCAACCTCCATCATCGCCACCTCCAAGTCAACCTACTCCAGGCGATAACGAAAGCGACGCGGGTACTAATGACAAATTCGGAATTAAGAAAATCTATTCTACGAAACCTGGTGGCGAAGAATGGTATATGAATATGCAAGATCCGAATAACGATCCGAGATCAAAACCGCCATCAATGTCAAAAAATAGTGATGGTTCATGGAGGGTGAGTAGTGATCAAGTCAGGTATGGCGTTTACACATCAGCTGGGTACAAACCTGACGACGTAGAAATTGATCACGGGGTTATCGCAAGCAGAGGATATATGCAATCGCCGAACGACTGGAAGAATGTAGAAATGACAGGCCAGGTTAAATTCAATTCAGGTGATAGCGGTGAAAATTGGGCATGGTACGCCAGAGGTGGTAGACACACGGGGAGTGGAAATCCTGATGGATGTGAGGGCAGCTCACTTAAAGGAGACCTGAGGTATACTGATGGTACTGTGAGATGGGCAAAAGAACAATGGCATGTAAGCTATGTCTTTAACAGCTGGAAGAATTCTCCCGCATCTGCAGATGGTAAATTCGTAGGCTTCAAAGCGATGATGTATAATACACTAATTAATGGTGAAACTGCTGTGAAGTTAGAGTTGTGGGTTGACCCCAACAATGATAATAACTGGCAAAAGGTGTACGATTTTATCGATCAAGGCGGATGGGGTAATGATGGAGGAGAATGTAACGGAGAGCCCGATCAAATCATTTCGTGGGGTGGTCCGATAGCATCGTTTAGATGGGATGGAGCAAATAGTGTTGACATAAAGAATTTAAGTGTGAGGGAGATCGTCCCTCAGAAGTAGTAACGTTGGTGAGAATTAGAATATGATAAAATTCGAATGAATGAAAATGAAGTTAAGGCATAGAAGTTAAATTTCTTATTCGTTTGATCAATCGGTATTCATACCAGGTACAAAATGCGTTAAAAGTCACATCATATCTGGGTGTGATCTAGTCACAATATCTTGTTCGGCGGAAAGCACTCTCTGATCGGTGGCCGCCCGAATCACTATCTCTTCATAATACCTAATTACAGTAATCTCCTTAATCTCAGGCATCTTTACTTTTTTGTGCTCAACCATATCTATTAGCATCATCGGAAAGTTTGCACCTGCCAGTGTTGTAAAAATTGTTCCACCACCCATTCTCGGATTAATTTCTACAAGCTTCACAATCCCGTTCACATCCTCTTTCATTTGAATGCAGCACGGGCCTTTGATGCCTATGAAATTTGCTATCTGCTTACATTCTTCTTCGATTTTACTATTTTTCAAGATCCTTCCCTTCGTGGATATTCCTGCTTTGGTTTGGATTCTTATTCTAGGAACGGCCATCAAAGCTCTCTTCTCTAAATCAGATAGAACATCTATAGTATATTCTGTACCAGGAAGAAACTCCTGAAAAATCAAATCTTTCATCTTGGAAGTGATGTATCTTATATCATCACTGTTGTCTAATCGCATAATATCTCTACTGCCCTTTCCATATCTCGGTTTTGCCATGATCGGAAAAGAACCAATCTCTGTCGGATCCATGGTAGTAAAAGGAAGGTCGAAGTTACTTTTTAGACGTTCATATGTTAACATCTTATCCTTACATGTTAGGAGGCTATCCATATCGCTAACCACAGGAAACGCTCCTCTTTTTATCAACTGTTCTTTAAATTCACTGTAAGGATAAATATCAAATCCAGATGTAGGTAATAGTAAATTAACTCCATACTTCTCGACTATCTCGTTTAGTCTATCTATAAAATAATGATTGTCAGCCTCAGGTATCACCTCGTTAGCTTCACACATGAAAAAACCTGGTGATAGATAACTTGAATCAGTGGCTACTATCTTCCCCTGAAAACCCCCCATTCTCAGCGATTTTATTGCATTGATGCCCGCAGGAGCAGCTGCTCCTGGAACTAAAATCGTGGATACCTTTTTATTTGACAAATGGACAACCAGGGCTGTTTAAATGACATTCAATTGTTTCTTATAAAGATTTGGAGCACTTGAAAGGCATTAATAAAAAATTAGCCATTGTGATTTGGATTGATAAATATTAAGGAAGACTTTCATGTTCATACAAGTTATAATGATCATTCTTCCCCTGATCTAAATGTTGCATCAGCTGTAAGGTATGCTGAATCAATTGGTTTAAGGACGCTGGCATTCACAGAACATGTCAGAAGAGAATCGAATTGGATCGAAAGGTATGTGAATGAAATCGAAAGTAATAATACTAGACCCAGCCTGAAATTAATCACAGGGTTTGAAGCAAAGATTCTTAGAGACGGATCGATTGACTGTCTTTCAAAGTATAGCGAAGATTACTTCATAATAGCTGAGCTTCCATACCATTTACGGTAACAAAGAAATCTGGATGAATGCAATTAAAAATGCAATTCGGAATCCCGACGTTAATGTTATTGGACATTTGGCTCCGGAACCGAGTTTTAGCTTGGATAGCGAGGAATTAATAGAAATATGCGAGCTTCTCAAAGAACATGGTAAAATCGTAGAATTAAATGCGAAATATAATAGACCCCCTATTGACTGGGTCCGCAAATTCAAAGAGCACAATGTAGAGTTTCATCTCGGTAGCGATGCTCATTCACTGAACGAAATTGGAGAATTTAGTAGAATTATTGGATTAGTTCAGTTTGTTGGCACTAACTCCTAGACATTCTCCATTAATATGAAAAAAAGTTGTAGTATTTGATTCATAGAGCATAATATCCAATCTTCTTAGATCGGTATACTAAATGTCAAATCATGGAAATTTATATAGTGGAGCTTAGTTGATAATCTATTAATACTCTATGTGTGCTGAAGCATCTATAAGTCCAACGACACAATGCATCAGATCCCTATTTTCTCAGTATGAAAGAGTAAACAACCCCATACTGTCAGAATATATTTCGTCCATTCCTGAAAGTTTGTCAGATGCAGTAAAAAGAGTAAGAGAGCAATTAACAGTTACTAATATTGAGAATATTTTATCTAATCGCAGGAAACTGGCAAAGCATATTGCTGCCTTTCATGAACAAGCTGGTACTGATTTTCCAGCCGTAGACAAGAATAGAATGAATATGCAAACCCCATCTGCCCAAATTTTGGTATCTATACATCAACCAAATCTATTTGCTTATGGCGGAGTATTCAAAAAGATAATTCTTCTCCAAACTATCAAATCAATGCTGGAAAAAGGGAACGATACAACCGAGACCAATACTAGATTCATCAATCTGTTTTTAATAGTCGATCATGATTTTATGGATGACGTTTGGATAAGGGTCGCTCAGCTTCCAAGCGTAAGACATTCGGATGGCATTCTAGAATTAAGAATGCCTATTACAGATTCAAATAGATGGAAATTGGTTCGAAATATGGAAGTTCCCTCTGTAACGATCGTTGAACATTGGAGAAAACAGGTGGCTTCTTGGATAAAAAATGGAGCCCTTTCTTTAGGCCTTGAAAAAAACGAAAGACTTGCACTTTTTGAGAACTTGGAACAATTTTGGAAAGAGGTGGACGAATCATACAATAGGGCAAGATCGTATGCTGATCTCAATTCTTTCATTATATCTAGAGTGGTCAATAAGTTGTGGGGATACGACACATTGTTCGTACGATTATCAGATATTTCAGAAGTTTTCGAAGGAGGGTTTAATTTTCTGCTCAATAATTTCAGAAAATATTCAAGAATACTGAGTGAGAGTGATATGATGTTTCTGCGTAATGGTATCAATACGGGTGTTAGTCAAAGTACGTATCTTAACGCCCCAGTTTGGCTGCATTGCAAATGCGGAAGTAAGGCCTCAGTTAAATTGAATGAAGTTGAAAGTGGTATCTTTGACTTGTCGGGAACCTGCATATCGTGTAAGAGACCTCTTACCGTAAGACTCAACGGATCTCAGACGATACCAGGTGGTACACTGAATGAATTGTCTCCGAGAGCTATCCCGATTCTCTTATTACTTTCCAGGGATTTAGGTCTATGCTGTTACGCATCCGGCACAGGTGGCAGCATGGACTACACAATGGTCGGAAGATTGGTATTTAAAGAACTCTCCATAAGGATGCCTATCACTGTCATTTGGGCATCAGAGGATGTCTACTCAGGATTGGGCCAAAGAGAAGCCCTACAATCATTAAAATTCAAAAATTCAGCTCAGGTTATTAAATATGCTGAGCATCTCAGAATTGCTCTTTCCAACTTCAACGCAAAGGTGGCCCCCTTGTTGTCTAAGAGAACAGATTTGGCCAAGGATGGGCAGGACCTCCAAGGTGTCCTAAACGAACTAGCTGTCTTGAAGCAAGAACAAAGGAATACAAGACAGTTATTGAAAATTAGTGACAAAGTGATAAAAGCCACTACCCTCAAGCCATGCATAATCGACTATGCAGTAAATTTCGGATTAGGAAACACCGAAAATATGTGGAGAAATACCCTAATTCAGAACGATGACCTGGCAACGCCCATCACGGTGTTTGGTTAACTTATAGTAGGGAAAGCGATCCAACAATTTGATTATATTTTTGATTAATTCTCTACTACGTACATTATCTATAGCGGCATCACAAATAGTTGTACCAGCAGCTTTCGGCATAAACACCGTTATCAATGAAGAAATTGACATCTCGACCGACTCGTAAACTGATTAAGGAAAGGGGTTAGAGAGATTTTCAATGAAGAAAAATGCAACAGTGCTAGTTACTGCTGCAGGTGGAATTGTAGGTCAGGGGATCATGAAGTCTCTACGATTAGCAACTAGTTCATCTCAATCTCCAAACAGTTATCGAATCCTGGCTGTTGATTCCAGTCCACTGGCAGCCGGTCTTTACAGATCTGATATCGGTGTAACGGTCCCAAAGGCGTCCAATCCAGAGTATATTGATTCAATCATCAAGCTTCTAAGGAATTACGATGTTGATGCCCTTTTCGTGGGTTCGGATGAAGAATTAATGGCTATTGCTAACGCAAAGAAGAGAATCGAAATGGAATCTCCAACCAAAGCGTTAGTCAACGAATTGGACGTTATAATGATTGCACGGGACAAATGGGAAACGTACAAGTTTCTGAAGGCCAATAATCTGGGCTGTGCCGAGTCTTGTCTCCCCGAGAACATGGATGAATTTATCGAGGAGTTTGGATTCCCTTTGGTGGTCAAACCGCGAGAGGGATTCGGTTCAGTCAACTTCTTTGTCACTAAATCTACTGATGAGATCGAATATGCATTAACTAAAATTCAGGAATATGGCTGGAAGCCGATGCTTCAAGAATTTTTGCCAGGTCTGGATGATGAATTTACATCTGGTGTAACAATTGACAAGAATGGCACATACACCATGTCCTCCATCTCAATTAGGAAATATTTGAAGGGCGGGCAAACTTACAAGGCGTTTATTGACGAGTATCCAATAGTCAGGCAGTCAGCTGAAAATGCAGCAGAAAGATTAGGTGTGACAGGTGCTGTCAACATTCAAGCAAAGTATGTTCCAAACGAAGAATTGACAGGCTCTGGACAGACTGCTCCAGAATTTGAGCCCAGAAACCTTAGTGAATCCTTGCAAAATGGAACAATAAAGATATTTGAGATTAACCCACGCTTCTCAGCTACATGTCCGCTTCGTTCATATGCTGGCATTAATGAACCTGATATTGTATTTAGAAACGCCGTCTTCGATGAAAAAATAGAACAAGTTAGCAATTGTAGGAGATTGGTCTGTATGAGGTATTGGAATGAAGTTTTTGTGGATCTTGCCGCATATGAACAATTAAGAAAAGTTGGATCAGTCAATCAAGGATTAGAAAATTCTGATGTTCCTGATTACTTCTAACTTAAATTTCTTTACTCGAATTAAAGCCTTTGATGAACCATCAGATTGGACTAAAAAATTTGCGTACTTACCGTGATAATGATTCCACAGGGAACCTCTATTTCTCAAACAAGGTAGACCATTGAGACAGAAGATATTCCCTAATCCAATATGTTTGAGATCAGGTGCTATTGCTGTCTTTGTGGCTATTGATTATGGAGAGACATAATCGACAGAGCTAGTTCTTCCAGTCCTACGACTGGTCTGTATGTTTGCGGTTTGTGATGCTCGTGATAATCTGTATCTCTTGTATTCTTCATCTACTTCCATTGATGCTTTTAATATCCGGCTCCTCGTAGCAACTGATTTTGACGATTGTAGAAACATTTTGGTGTCTTTTGGCAGACAATGTCCTCCTATGCCGTCTCTAGGCTCGAGTATCTCTACATTCCATTTGGTATTTAGGGCTTCACGCAATTCTGGGAAGTTTATGCTATTGGATTGACAGTAAAGGTAGATATCCTCTGCAAAAGCTATTTGAAGATATCTATGCGCATTTTCAGCTATCTTTGTTATTTCAGCAATTTCTACATCAGAAACAGGATGTAATGGTATTTCTAGATTAGGAGTGTAATTGAAGTCATTATTTTTTTTGCCAGTTGTGGAAGAAGAAGAAGAAAGAAGTAGCAATAGCATCGTCCATAGTTGAAGGCGTGATTTCGATGCCGGTATCGCCCATGAGGATGCTGTTTTTACCATTTGCATTGCCATTTGAATTGCCATTACCATTATCAATATTGATTTTGTTGTTGCTGTCGTTGTTGTTGTTTATGTTGTTGCTAACATTAATTTGACCATAGAACTGTACAGCTGCATTAAGACAACAATCACACACTCCTCCAACTACACGTAACTGGTTAACTCCATGCTCTTTTTCTTCTAAAGCATACCATCTATGAGGTATGTGTGCAACATGTAATCTATGGTTTAGCATCTCAAATACCTTCTTAGATGTTCCCCTTGGAATAGTACTCTCTATTGAGACAAGTGCACCATTTTTGGCTTCCTTTGCAATTTTCTCTTGTACAATGGACAACAAACCATCTATCTGAGGTGTAAACATATCATCTGGCTTGTGTGTAGAGATACAAATAATGTATACATCAAATTCACTGAAATTATCAGCTTTCTTTATTGCAGCTATCTTTTCTGCACGCTGTATTGCTTTCTGACTAATATCATATCCGTATACATCAAATCCTTTCTCCTTCACATATTTTGCCACCGGAAGGCCAAGCTGGCCCAAACCTATTATAAGAACCTTGTCGAAGCGAGGATAATTTTCAGTTTTCAAACAGCTTGACTGTGACCTCATGTTAATTATTTCAAAGTCCTCTTTAGGCAGAGTGAACCCACGAGTATTATTATCTAACAACCGAGCAATTTATGGTTTTATTGTTTAATATACAGTAAGATAGTGAAAACTAGTAATATTTTAGTGGGGATACGTACAGTGGTTTGTTATGATTGATATTGTTTGCATTGAAAATTAATGGATCATCTTCTCCCTAAGTCGGCAAGAGTATTCCAAATAATCCTAATATTGGTAGTAGTTCAAACAGCCGAGAATTAGGTTGGCGACTTTATTCCGACCCCTTCTAAGGCCAAGTCCTATTTTCAAAGCTGACCAATAAGATGGTTAAAATATGATGAGAATTTCGTTAGTCCTGTGGATTATGGAGAATCGAACCGAAACTGTCACCAGGTATAAAGTTAACCAGCTAATTGATACCGGAATGAGCATTACCTTGAGCCTCACTGAGGATGTAGAGCTGGAAAAGGTGTCGCAGCAACAGTTAATATTGGATTCAATTGACAATCTCGTGTCAGATAAGGACATAAAGCAGCAAGTAAAGCCGTTCCTGGAAGCCATCCTTCGAGCTCAACCACAGACCGTCGTTAATACATATTCTCAGGCAACCATACAGATTACCATGCCTAAGAGGAGATTCCAGAAAATTGGAAATCCGCAGGTCGGAGATATTCTTGCAATTGATATAAGAAAAGAATAGCAAATTGTTTCAACTCGCTACTATTCAAGGAATAAGTAGAACTATCAGTGTATCAACATGTCGCAAACCTAGAAACACTTCGATATTGAGAGATTAGAATAAATAGAGTTAACAGGCGAATATTCTCATGCAGTGCGCAGTATATGATACATACGTTAGAAAGAAAGATGGAAACGTTATGCATTTTGATGTAGTAGTGGAGTCTAAGACTCCGCACGAAAAAGCTATCGAATTTGGCAAGAAGTATCTAGAAAGCGTTGGTGAGGGAGAACAACAGATGACCCAAGAAGAATGTCAATTCTGTCACATACAGCAAGCTCCACCGACGATAGAGACAGATATTCAAAGTAACGGATACTTTATTCAAAAAATGGAAGGTTGTCCTGCATGACCTTTTAAATCTCCAGAAACACCTCTCAAGGGCTCAAAATAGGTGTCGGGCAGGTTGAATCTTCCCATTTTTCTGATATTTATCGAGAGATAATTATCATTGCAACTTACCAAATCCGAAGAAAAAATTCTTGCTGGGAGTAAGGGAGAAGTATATGCATCTGCATATAGAGTGCTGTCGGCGATAGGACAGGCAACTGAAGCAGAAAAACTTGTTCCTATAGAATGGGCTCATATTTCTGGCGTAAATTATAATACTATCGGTGATGCAGGAGTTGATTTCTTACAGGAAGTAGCAAATGGTGTACGTTTCAGGGTAAGGACGACGATCAATCCTATGGGCTATGATAGAAGTAAACCAAATACACTCTCTCAAAAATTTTTGTCAAAGCAAATGCAAATTGTGGAAAGTTATAAAAAAATGGGAGCCACACAATCTTTTTCTTGTACTCCTTATGAAATATTTAAACTTCCAAAAAAAGGTACCTCTGTGAGTTTCGCTGAAAGCAGCGCAGCCGTCTTTTCCAATTCTTTCCTGGGATTGATGACTAATAAGGAAAGCGCTCTTAGTGCACTTGCAAGTGCCATAACAGGAAAGTCTCCATATTCTGATCTTCGAATAGAGAAGTCACGAACACCGAGGGTGGCCATAAAATGCAGGGGTATCGCGATAAATACTGAAACTGATTACGGCCTACTTGGCTATATAGCCGGAAAAATCGCCAATGATAGCTGTATTGCTTTTTCAGATCTGAAAAGCAGAATGGAAATGATGCCTGCAAAAGCAATCGCCTCAGGACTAGGAACCTCAGGATCCTGTGGAATGTTTACGTCTGGCAATGTGCCGAAAAGTGAATCCGTTGCAATAGGTGAGGAGGAAATGTGTAAAGCCACAGACGAGTTGAGTACTGACGAGGATGGCGACCTCATTATGTTCGGTAGCCCACAGCTCGGACTAAGCGAGTTAACTTATCTGCATGATCTTATTGCGGGACGAAAATTTGATAGAAGGTGCATTATTTTCTGTTCAAGATACATCCATGATCAAGCTAGGAAAATTGGATTAGCTTCAAAAGTAGAGTCATCAGGGGCAGAATTTATGTGCGACTCTTGCATGTGTCTCTCGCCATTAATAACCAGAGACAACACTGATTCAATCATTACCAACAGTGTAAAGGGAGCATATTATATGAAAAGTTCCAATCGAGTCGGCGTTGCATTAAAGGATATGAAAACCATCGTGAGAACCTACAGCTGAATCAATTATGTATGTTGTTGGGTGCAAGTGCATAGTAAAGGGATTCGCTGAAGGCGAAGCTTTGGTATCAGATACACCAATAAATTTTCTTACAATGATTGACGCCGGGAGTGGGGAGATCAAGGATCTAAACCATAACCTCTATGGCCAGACATTGAAGGACAAGATTTTTGTTTTTCCATATTCAGTAGGTAGCAGTGTAGGAGCTTACGTTTTGTATAGCCTTGACAAAGAAATCGTCTGGCCCATTGGCTATCATATCTTCGAATAGGATGGATATAACGACGGCCTCTGGGTGTGCGATATCAAATATCCCGGCTGTTCACCTGAAATGCCTTAACATCCATCAGGTTATCAGGAATAGCCAGGCATTAATCGTAGATGCTGACGGAGAGCAAATATTGATCTATCCAAATTGATTATAATCAATTATTTCTCTCAACTTCGATTACTCATGCTAAATAATTTGCAGTAAAGAGTGAGCCTTTTGAACTGAAACAAAGTGCTTAGTACATAATCCTTTTATTAGTGTGTGGGAGAATTAGTAACTGATTGGCTAGGTTTTGTCCCGAGTGCGGCGGTGATATGAAATTTGACAGTCCTAGTAAGAATTTTGTTTGCAAGGGTTGTGGTTTGTTTGTATCCAGTGAAAAATTAGACGAACTAAGAGACAAAGCGGCCGAAAAATATTATGAGACTGGAGATGGTAGAAAACGAGTTCACAACGACTACCTTGATTGGTGGCAAAGTTCAAAGAAAGATAAACAAAAATAATTAAGAATAGCCGGAGTTAAGTTCTTGGGTTCATAGTTCGAGCAAAACTAGACGTCTATTACACTTGAATTAGGTATCGTTGGCTGAGGTTATCGAGAATTGTACATTTGTTTTGTTTTTGACATTTTCTAGTTACCAGGCTGCCTCCAAGTTGGTATTCAAAAAGACTTAAATAAGAAATATCATCCCTCTGCCTTTGCTCGCCTCTTAATTAAAGATGGAAACATGTAATAAATGTAACAAGAACTCCTCAGTCTATTTTAGAGAATATTCGGGGGAAAAGCTCTGCAAGAGATGCTTCATGAATTCTATAGAGCGTAAGGTGCAACGAACTATAAACAAATTTTCAATGATTAAGTTTGGGGATCATGTTGCGGTAGCCACGTCGGGGGGGAAAGATAGCTTGGTCCTATTAAGCATTCTCAAATCCACAATTGACGTTTCCAGAGGAATTACTATAAGTGCGATTACAATTGACGAAGGTATAGCTGGATATCGAGATGAATCATTGAAGATAGTATCAGAGTTTTGTTCCAAACTAGGCGTCCCGCTTACTGTCCTTTCCTATAATGAACTCTTTGGAACTCACATGGACGAAGCTATGAAGGTTAGACCATCAGCAAAATTAACATCCTGTTCAATTTGTGGAACATTTCGTAGAAGAGCGATAGACCTGGCAGCAGAACAAATAGGGGCAAATGTGGTTGCGACAGCACACAACTTGGATGACGAGGTACAAACATTCATGATTAATCTCTTGTCAGGCGATGTAAATCGAATAGGATGGAACCAGGCTTCTTCTATCTACAAGACGGGCTACATGAAGAAGATCAAACCCCTTTCTGAGACATATGAAAGAGAAATTGTGTTCTATGCACTTCAAAAGGGAATCCCATTCCAAAGCGAGCAGTGTCCTTACATGAATGAAAGCATAAGAGAAGAAATTCGACAGTTTCTCAACGATTTGGAAAAAGCACATCCCGGGATAAAATACAATACTTACAAATCTATAATGGATATCTCGGCTCTTATTCGGAACCGGGTAGATCCTGCCATTATGAGAAAGGCATGCGAGAAATGTGGTCGAGACAGCACTGAGCAGATCTGCTCTGTGTGCAGGATTCAGGAGAAATTAAAACCACTGGGTTAAATGGTTTAGTAAAATGCATGACACTAACATAAATATAATCTAATGCTGGATTACATAATTGGAGACAGGGAGGATCGGGGTGTTAGTCGTGCCCCATACCAGAAACCGACTTCATGCTGGGATCAGCAACTGCTGGGTAAATCTACTGGTACAAGGTACCTGCTTGCCTCAGCTGAAATGAAGTCATGCCGTGCTGGATGGTTATGAGCAGCATGTCATGCGAAGGCATGGTCTTGACTGTGTATTGTCGAAATGGGTGAGGTCCGGGAGGGAGCAACCCTAAGATTGCATGATCATGCTGGCACGTCTACGTGGCAGATCTTGCAAGGCTTGAGAGGGGGCTTTGGACCTTTACTGGAACCAGTAGGCTGTCTCCAATAACACTTCAGTTTGTACCTGTTATTTTCATGCTTTCCAAATCGCATATTGATATTAATCAAATTATCAAATCTCTAGATTGCCACATAGCCGGCTAGCGTACAATCACGTAATGCCATAGGCATGGAGCTTACAGCCAATGGCTGAGACGAAAAATCTCGTCAACTGGTTCTTTCTTCAAAATCCTGATTAAAGCTCTTGCCTGGGGTACCGAAAGCATAGGCTTCTTAAAATGATTATCGATTCCGATTCTCGGACATGCGACCTGTACAAAAGCATCAATGTGCCTAAATATCTGCAATCTTTCTTCTGTTATTTCAGTCAATCCAATCAACCTCACCTTCATTCCCACTTTTTCAAACTCTTTTTTTAGTTCTAAAGCCCGAGTCTTTGCAAACTGACCATCTTTTATGCCAATGATGATCCCAATTGCTTGTGCGTCGGCGGCTTTATAGATTGATAGAATCGCTTTCCTATGCAATTCCTCGGCTACACTACTTACTTCAGTGTATTCCTGAAAGTACGGATCAAGCATAAATGTTTGTTTCCCAGTCGATAACGCTACCCCGGCCGAATGGAAAGTACTTTGACCTAAAAATACATAGCAATCTATTTTATCCATCTTACTGTGAGCAGGGTAAAATTCACAGCCAAAAACCTGTCCATCGTTAAGCTGGCCCCTACCACTCCCTATTACCACACTTATGCCTGACTGTTCAAAGATTCTGCCAACGTTCTCAAGCTGTTGTAAATGTTGGCTAATTGTCAGTAGTGATATCTTCCTATAATTTCTGCTTAGAAGTTCTGCTGCCAATCGTCTTGCAACCCCATCAAAGGGCAGATCCTCATATGCGTCTATCATGACGATCTCTTTTCCAAAACCATCCATCGAGATCGTATGCCCTATGTTAAAGAGAATTTCTGCTCCGAGCACGTCGGCCGCATGAGCATTAAGGTCGCAAGAGCCCCAACAAGTATCTCCAATTATGTAGATTGGAATTTCGAATTTTTCTGCGATAATATCTGCCGTTTCCTGAATCTTAGACATCAATCCATCGGGCCCATCCAACGCAATAGATTTTGGCTTCCTCTCTTCGATTATTCTGATTATTTTCTGATTGTCGATCGATATCATAAATATGTCCTGACTCCCATCGAGTTTTGTTAATGTCATTCAATTCTCTGGCAATAAAAATGCATACATTAATTACAATATTTTAAAGGCAAATCATACCGCCCAATTACAGGTCCATAGAGATTGAAATTTGATAACAATTTTTCAAGCACTCCATCCACATATTGATTGGTGACAAACGGTTTAAGATGGGTCCCTTCTTCTAAGTAATATGACCTTGTCATTGTCGGGTAACCGGGATCCTTGCGATTTGTTTGGAAAATATACCTTATATTTTTCATCTGTGATCATATCAAACCCGCAGTCTCTAAGAAGAAACATAATCTCACTTTGATGCTCTGTATATTCCTTCGTATTGGTCAAAATCTGTATTGTGCCTTCATCACGAAGCTTAGGTTTCATAATCGATAGTAAAGCTTTGAAGGAGGTGATGTGATTAGAATCCTCAGTTTGATCCAGTGCATTCTTAGGCAAGACAATAATGAAATTATCTATCACCTTATCAATTACATTTGGAATTAATTTTGGAGTACTCCCCCAAAATGCAGATGCATTTGGAGGATCCAACATTGCAAATCGATTTTTTGCTCGAAGAACTTCCTGCTGGTCGTCGCTTACGCCAATAAAATATTCGGCCCAATGGTCTATGGCAACCTGTTCAAGCATCTGCCCATTCATCATTGCGAGCTGGACATTTACTTTTAAGAATAATTTTTTTGCATCGGCAATCGTCCGATTCAGTTGAGTTGAGGGATTACCTTCATGAAAAAACTGATAAACCAAATTCCACCTTTGTCTAAACACGTCTGGGAAGGTTTTACTGCCCAGCAATTCTTTGAATAATCTCGTCTCTGCAAAATCTGCAAAGAAAGCGTCAGTTCGAGAGACGGCTTCAAGCTTGGGCAGATACAATTCGTCATAAAGACTTGTAACTCTATCCCATGCCCGAATTGGATCTGAGCTCATATAAGTAACCGATAGGTCAGCTAACCAGAGTATTTCTGCAAGGAGACTAATCTTATCTGAATTATATCCTTTAACAGACAGATCTTTCAAGGTACTTGAGAATGCTTTGTGTGCCTGTTGTGACGTGGAGTAAGGAAAATCAGTATGCCAAATAAGTGATTCTACCAATAGGCTCTCCTTTGTTCTTTCGTATGCCGCTGATCGCAAATACTCTGGATGGGTCGTTGAAAATTCGGCTGGAGTCTTCGGAGTGTGTGAGCGATCCCTAAAATACTCTTCAAATTCAGACGGATTCAACATAAAATACGCTTCATGAATTCTACTTTTTTTGAGTTCATTGATCGTCCTGCTAACTTTTGGTCCCTTGACAGATACCGGCGGTGCCCTGGTATCGTTCGTAGCCGTTTTAACAAATGTTGATTGGACCGGATCATAGTCGTGTAACAGAGCTGAAACAAGAATGAGTTCGTAGTCCTTTTCGGTAAATACAAATCCATGAAAATCTCTGGGTAACATTTGCAAAACCATATACGATACCTCTAGACTATGGTGAAAATTGTGATACTCTGTCGAGCCCTCGCCTAAACCTTGGTTGTCATAAGCGTTAGCCAAGAAATTTGTCAGCGTCATTATTTTACGAATACTGTTTGGAGGAATACCTCGATCAGAAGCAACCTGAATTATGGCGGCGATCAGTTCCTCATTCTTGGCATTTGCTAGATTCTTGTTGATATCATTTATAAAGTTCTTTTTTGAACGTGGGAAATAGCGACCGACTTCATCGTAAATAATTCTCAGAGGCAAACTCTTATTTAGATAAATACCAAGGGTTGTTATCAAGTACGGATATTTAATTCTCGGTTTCTCTCGTTCTATGACCTCCTCAGCGGCGCTTACTAATGCTTTATTTAGGTCTGTTATTTTGGCTCTAATTTCCTGACCCTCTAACGATTGAAATTCTCTGGGGTCGATATACCTTGATCTTTCTGTGTTCATCACTAACCATTGAGGAATTTTTACCCTATATCTGAAGTATCGTCGTTTGCTGCGTTGTGAAGATAATGATGCAATTCTTTCTTTAATGGTAACGGCAACATTTCTACGTCCACTCGAAAAGGGGAGTTCGCTGTCACGGACAACCTGAATTATTATATCCCTGTCTTTAGATTGGAGACCCAATAGTATATGCCAATATTTACCTTTATCAAGCCAACTTGGAGCCTTAGTTTCTTTGTCCCAGAAGTCGATCGGTCCTAATGGGAGATACCCAGTTTCATATTGCTTGGTTTCTGGATTGAATGACCGATACTGATAATCTCCAATTTGAGGATCAAGTTGCTTCGCCTTGTAGTTGGCTGATAATACTCTCTCAGCAGATCTATTCAATTCGCGATAACCCATAGCACCCCAGATAGTTCCTAAAGCACTCATCAGCGTTAGTATTGCTGCAACGATGTCAACTTGATTCGTTGTGAAGTATGTAGGAGTTAGCGGTATTCCAAACCATCCTGTTGCAAGTAATCCGCTGAACGTAAGAGTGATGAAGAGCCATCTCGCTAGATCATTATAATAAAGGCTAAATGGCCTGGGTTCGTCACTTAAATGACTCATCTTCTATTTACCATTTTGTTATTCGTTTTTGAATTTAAAGTGCAACTGTGATAATAATCCTGCCTGAGTTGCATGAGCCATGAGCCATGCGTATTCACTTTACATTTTTGTTGAAATCTGTCCTCGTGATTTCATCCCTCGTTTCGGACCATTTTTCAGATTTGTGGACACGCCATTTCTCATAACAAACAACATCTTCTAAATTCAGTCTCTGCAGCCAGCCCGAGCGCTCTAGGTCCGGTGTTTCTTCAAACTCGCTTACATAACCTAAACATAAATAGGCAACTGGCGAAACATGTTCAGGTATTTCAAGTATTTCACGGATTTTACAATTTGAGACGATGCTCACCCAACCCATGCCCAAACCCTCTGCCCGAGCTGCAAGCCAGAGATTTTGGATGGCACAGCAAACGCTGTACACGCCCGTCTCCGAGATAGATGTTCTACCAAGCACAAAAGGCCCAAATCTTTCCGGATCATATGTAATACAAATGTTTAGTGAGGATTCCAAAATTCCTTCAAGCTTTAGTGAGGTGTACTTACGTTGTCTTTCTTGGTCAGATTCGAGCAACCTGACTGATTTCTGAAATTCCTCTAAAAATGACTGTTTTATTCTTTCTCTGATCTTCATGTCGCTAACTAGAATGAAGTCCCATGGCTGAGAGAACCCCACAGATGGAGCATGATGAGGAGCATTAAGGATTCTAGCCAAAATGTTTCCTGGTATTTTCTTATTCAGAAATTTTGTCCGAACATCCCTACGAGAAAAGATTGCCTTATACACTGCATCTTTTTCATACTGAACAAAGGAATTCTGAGAAGTGTTCAATACGGATTGATCAATCTTAGCAACAGCCAGCGAGATTTATACTGTTAGTACAGATTGTCTCGGCTACCTCAAGATTATCCTATACTTTTCTGAGAACATATATTTAGGCCGGGCTTTGAAAATCACAAGAGGGCCGGTGGTCCAGCCTGGTTAAGATACCGCCTTGACATGGCGGGGGTCGTTGGTTCGAATCCGACCCGGCCCATTTTGATAACGAGCCTTATTAACGGCCCGTGAGCATAGAATAACTAACAGCGAGTTGCTTCCGACGACTGTTCGATCAGAAGATCCAATGTCTGTATTCCCATGGAGCCGGAAAAATGTATTGATAATAGTTCACAAACGACCCGGCCCAGATATGTAGCAAGAGTTCATGATCCATAAATTTGAGCAATTCCATCCGCTTACCCAAGTTGGGACTGAGAGCACCGGAAACCGAAGACACCATCCACGAAGGTTATGGTCTGTCTATTCCTTCCACCTTCTGAGGATAAAGGCCACAACTTTATCCTGAGGCTAATATTGCAATAAACAAAGTCAGAGTCAAAGAATCAGTCACAATTTTCCACCTACAATATGATACTAAAGTCCGATAGGATATTAAAGTGAAAACATCACCTACTGTAAATCACATTACTTACAAAATGCGATGCTCCTATCATCCAGCTGAGGTACAGGGTACCGGAGGGAACCAATGGTTAAAGTTTATGAATTACATATTCTCGAATTCGAAGATGATAGAAAGAAGTTGCGACGCAAATCCACCAGCGTATGAAGTTCTTCAGCAACGATTGCCAGATTTTTGCTCACGAGCTGCTCACGAGCTGCTCACGAGCCGCTCACGGCTCGCCGCTAATAATTTCCAATTAAATCGCGAAGATGATACAAGGACTGGCAATCACTGCAATACCACATCCCTGGTCCAGTAAGGCTAATTTTCTTTCCGTAGAACAAGGTATACAAAATCATGCTGCAGGTTCAATAGTATTATGCTAAAGATTATACCCCTTGAAGTCAGGCTCTTTGCGGAGGCCTAAGATCACTAAAATTCATTATCGTGCCTAGGTTGTGCATATAGCATCATATCCAGGAACTAGTATGTTTCATATTTATCTAAAGCATCTTCGAAATCTCTCGAGGTCAAGCAAGATCTTGATGTTATAAACAAGGGGCCCAATAATAGGGTTAAGACGGGGGTCGACAGAGTACAAGGGATTATACAGCTGGTTGATATTCGATAAGTATGGATTTGCTTGATTACCAATTGTATCCGAAGGAAAATTCTTCCTGCAAGGGGGAGCCTTTGGCCAACCAGCTGGAACACTTGGATGTGATCCAATATTATGAGAAGATTGAGCTGGAATTTTATAACCCAGATCCTTCACCCTTCTTTCTTGAGCCTCCAAGTAGTGCATTCTAATAGGATCGGGGTTAAACGTTGATAATATCTTATCGTGATAATTTTCTTGAAATCTTACAGGCGGAGAACCAGTTGTGCGATATTTAGGCATATTCATGGACTGATTGCGACTCTCATTAGTAGCTCTTCTCTTCTCTTGCCTAGTCTCTCCAGTCATATGATCAACTGGTTCCCCTGAACCACTTCCATGAGTTAAGTCAATATGCCTCTGGGTGTTGTAGTGTCGATTAGATTTATAGTCCTGATATGGACAATCCCATCCATATGTCCGTCTAATCTTACTTTTGTGATACATCGAACCTACATCAGGTTCAATTTTTCCTAAATGGAATGGCGTATTCATATAAGATTTATCCATTTGCGTAAATATTAACGGATATTTCTCTCTTTTAAGGTATAATGAACTCGTGCGTAACCCAAGCGACCCAGTTCCTAAACTTTCCAACCATTAATGCGAAGCTTCTACTTAAGCCTCTAGCCTCTATTTGAGGAGGCTCGCAAGATCTGACTCTTTGTTGAAGTCAACACATAACTGCAAGATGAAGTCAACTGATTTCTCGTCACTGATGTCGTTATTGCATCCTTCGAGTTGTCATCTACTCCCTGACCTAGATCGGAACCTCTCGAGACGTTCGAGGGCAATTTAAAGCCTATACGTACGCTTCTTGTATCGCCTATTCTAATTCCATTCTGATCTTGTTTATCAGGTCATTCGCTGATATTGGTTTCGTAATATAACATCCGACACTCCGGATAGAATGAATTTCTCTCAAAGCTCGATAATTTATCTCACCTGCAGTCATGAAGCAAATTCGCAAATTCAGATCTACTTCTAATAGCCTTCTGCTTATTTCAAATCCATCCATACCTGGCATATTGATATCAATGAGCAGCAAATCGTAAAAGCCTGGCTCAAAGACAGCCAGAAATTGCTCAGGATTATTAGAGGTATATACTTTGAACTTAAATCCTATTTCACTCTTCGAAATGAGATTTGATTCAAGAATCGTCCTAAAAGTAGTTGTAACATCATTATCATCATCTATGATTGCTATTTTCTTGTATTCACTACCCGATGTGATCTTTGTAATTTCATGTTTTACTTTCTGTGCCATTCCGATCTTACCCAACTCCAACACTGTGCTGTGTATTGCTAACTCTGAAACGATTAGCATCAAAAAGAACGTATTGCGTGAACGTCATCTCTAGATCGGGAACAATTCCTAGACAAATTTTATTAAAAAACGGCTTGAAACCAATAATATCCATAATACGCCTATAACCTCTCAATCTATTTACTGTTAAGTCAGCTATTTATCAATTTTTAAAGAAAGCACCTTAGAACAAATGGACATTTGTTACGATATAGCACTTCGAGCGTCAAGTTGCTATTTGTAATATTAGGTCCTAATAAATCCACATCAGCAATAAGCAAAGTGTAAGAAGAGAGATGGGGACATAGTACTATGCGAATTCCCCGACTACTGTCCGAGTTGTGGCTAAGGATATCCAGTGACGTGCATGAGACAAGCAACCCAAAACGCGTCGTCGGGATGAGAACACTCATTTTCACGCCTGTTTTGGCGACAACAGGAACTCCAGTATACAGGGAACTAAACCAGGCCCAATACGATAAAGCCATAAGTGATAAACACATTCGAAGTTTGGAACATAGTGTGAGTCTAATTAGACGGGAAGCGTTAACTGATACGGAAATGTCATTAGGGGTCACAAAATCCACAAATGCTGTGTTCAATGGCCCGATCAAAAACAAGGATATAGGCAAGTTGAGGAGAATAATGGTAGTTGATGACGAACAGGATGTCACCTTCCTATTCAAAATAATTTTGGAAGGTATGTATCGTGACCCAACTTTCACTTGCAAAGTCGACTCATTTAACGACTCACTCGTTGCCTTGGAAAATTATCAAGAAGGCCTTTACGATCTAATAATTATAGATATAGTGATGCCCAAAATGGACGGATTCAAGCTATACAAAGAATTAAGAAAAAAAGACAAGAACGTGAAGGTATGCTTCTTGACTGCGGGTGAAATGTACTATGATGAGTACAGAAAACACGTATTTCCTGAGATCCCTGCAGAAAGGATTATCCGAAAGCCGATCTCTAATGATGAATTAGTTAGGACAATAAATGGGTATTTTGCACCCTAACTTTTGTTGCATAAAAGCAATCTGCTGTTGAAATGAACGCAGACTCGAGAGGATAGAATTTGATGGTCAATAGGTTATTACGGCAAGTTCGTCATGAATCCAATATGGCATTCGACATCTTAGGCCTTAGGTCTTTTCACATCATAAGTGAACACGGACAATTGATTCAATCGTGTCAAAATTTTTAAGAAGGTAGACTACGCCCTTAACCGCAAATTTTTGAAATGCCTTTCTACTCTAGGTTGGTTCCCGAGGTTTCATTATTAACAGTTACGTTCGATGATTCCTCATTAAAATCCTCAAGATATATGTCCATATATCTCTTCAATCTCTCCCATGATTTCCTTATATCTTCGTTTGCGGGTTTCTTGATAGCGTACTTTCCTGCAAAAGGGATTTCCTCGATTTCAATGGACCCTATTGTTGGAATACTTTGGTATTTTGGGTTCCTAAGTGTATCTTCAGCGAATTCACTGTCTAAGCCTCCGCGTAATTTTTCGGACAGGTTTAGCAACGAAGTCTCCCCTGCGATTGGTTCTGTATCGTTGAAGTACCATCTTCTCACCTCTTTTTCAACACTTTGCGCTTCTGCGGATGACACTCCTGTTAAATCCTTAATCTCGAGCCAAAGGTTCTCAGGCGACTCTCTCTTGAATTTCTTGTAGAATTCGTTCCATAGAGATACTCTTAGTACCGACTCGCGAAGCAATTGCTTTCGATGCTCTTCGTCACGTGGGTATAGTATATCTTCACCATTTTTTGTGACTTTAAATTTTCCTCTTCCTTCAAGTAGGCCATAGCTAATTAGACTATTTATTCGCCTGTAAAAGCCTCCACTTGTTGGTGTTTTGTATCCAAGCAAGAGAGCGAGATCATTTGCATGAATCTGTCGATCTACACTCTTGACATTATCATATATCTTCTTGATGTCGGTGAAAGCCCCCGAATTAAATCTGATCTCAGGAATTTCATATGAACCAATTCGCAATTTGATTGATTATCTTTCCATTTATCGTTATTAAATTTGCTTCACTGTGAGTTACAAGCTTTCAAGGTCGAAGCCTCATTATTTCCGGTCAACCTTTGGTCCTACGTGATCGGTTTTTAACTAAGTTGTTGACAAAATTCGGGACTTGCAAAAAAAGAGAACTGTAGTACATATGACTGACTGAACAAGAAATTCAAATGTTCAGGATGTAATGATATGTTCCGTCTATCCATTTCGAATCATGCGTGATAAGTTTTCAACGCCAAAATCAGTCTATCAATATCGCCTTCGTCATTGTAGAAATGAGGTGATACCCTAATTCCTCCTCCACGCGCAGACACTATTATTCGCCTTTTTGCTAGATATGCGACCAAATGATCAGGTGATCTACTCTTGAATACTATAATGGCAGATCTGTGGATATTTGCAAGAGGAGAAAGGATCTGAATTTTCAATTCAGCAAGCCTGTCGATTAGGTATTGTGTAAGATAGTGAATTCTTTCTTCAATCCTAAGAATGTGGATATTGGAGATGTATTTAACAGCTGCCTTTAATGCGATTATATTTGGAAAATGGGGCGTACTGAGCTCAAATTTGGAAGCGTCCTTGGACATTCTGATTTTCCTATTGTCAAAGTATTCTCTATCCTTTTGTCCAAATTGACTGAAGAATGGGGGATTCAGTCCTGATCCTTCTTCTAGTAATTTACTCTGAATGTAGAGCGTTCCTATTCCAAAGGAAGAAAGCGACCATTTGTGACCATTACCTACTGTAAAATCAACCCCTAATTTACTAACGTCGAAATTCAATGCTCCGATCGACTGGGTTGCGTTGACAACTAGATAGAGGTTCTTCTCGTTGCAAATCTTGCTTAGTGTTTCCAAGTCTTGCTTGAATCCCGTCGAATACTGAACATGACTTGTGATGATCGTTCGAGTTTTTCTTCCTATTGCCTTCCGAATACGCTCTAGGGGTACCATCCCATTCTGAGATTGAACTATTGTCATATCTGCTCTCTTGTTGATCCACGGTAGATTTGAAGATGGAAACTCCAGATCGTTTGAAATTGCATGACCCCGGTGAGCGAGCAAGTGCGCAACTATATTCATTCCCTCGCTTGTTGAATGAGTGAACGCGATTTCTTCCGAACGGGCCCCAATAAAGGCAGCGTACATACTACGAGCATCTTCAATGCAACCAATCCATTTTCTCCAGTGAATTCCGCCGTAGAGCATGTTCTCTTTGTAAAATTCTGATAGGGCATTTTGTACTTGACTTGGGATTGGAGAGATTGCCGCATTTGCCAAGTATGAATACTTTTTAGTGACTGGGAAGTCTTGTCGAATTCTGTTCCAATGCGTAGATTTCAATTTGTAATCAAGTCTTCAGATATATCGGGCTATATGATTTTCCTCCAGAAATCTGGTTTGCTAGACTGATGGTCGTGTACATGAAAACCTTCTATTTTAGAAATATGAAGAAATCGACGTGCATCCACATATATGAAGAGCAACAATATAGATCATATAGGGCGATTGCGATCTAGGTATTCATTGTAGGATATTGTGAAATATCACCGCAGGACGTCAAATTACGAGAAGGGGTATCATAGCATCTGGAATCAAACGTATTGACTAAGAGAAACCTAGCTTCAACCTTTCTTAAAGGAAAAAGACGAGGCGATAAGATATTTCGTGGAGCTGTTATCGCTGCTGCTGGTTATAGCGCGCTTATGCTAATCCTCGTGGCGTATGCAGTAGGCGAAGGAGCCCTTCCGATATTTTCCCACGAAGGCTTTCAATTTATCGTAGGCACCGATTGGAACGCCGTGTATGGGCGTGAGTCATTTGGCGCATTGCCTTATATCATAGGTACCTTGCTTAGTTCTGCCATTGCGATGGCTATTGGTGTGCCAATTAGTCTTGGGATAGCCATCTTTGTCACAGAGATTGCTCCTCATAGGATCAGTACCCCCCTATCCTTCGTAGTTGAATTACTCGCTGCAGTGCCAAGCATCATATATGGCCTGTGGGCTCTGTTTGTATTTAGATTCTGGGTAAGGGATCTAATCGAACGTCCTCTATACGAGCATTTGAATTGGATTCCATTTTTTGATAAAACTCCCTTTGGCCTAGATATCTTTACTGCGGGTATCGTTCTTTCCATTATGATTATTCCAATTATCTCCTCTATAACAAGGGAGATACTTCTTGTTGTCCCTAATTCACAGCGGGAGGCTGCGTATAGCCTTGGTGCAACAAGGTGGGGAACCCTGAGGACAGCAATCTTTCCCTATGCTAAATCAGGCATCCTCGGTGCTTCATTTTTGGGGCTTGGCAGAGCTATAGGTGAAACTATTCTTGTTACGATGATAATAGGAAATGCGATAGGTCCGGCTGCAATTCCCACCACCCTGTTTTCACAAGGACAATCGCTAGCAAGTCTTATTGCAAATGAATTCAACGAAGCAGCTTCAGACTTGCATCTTTCGGCGCTAATTGGTCTGGGCGCGATTCTGTTGTTACTGTCGATGGTAATAAATATTGGCGCAAGGTTAATGGTTTCGAGGATGGTCAAATCAGTTCCAGGAGGGAGAGAATAATGTCTGGAAATACAGACAAGCATCCCGAGCGATTCCATCGAAAAGAAGTGCAGAGGGTGATGGTCAAAAACGCAAGAAAGGCTAAGATCATCGATAAAATAGTGAGCATCTTTGCAATCGCATGTGTTATTTTAGCTGTTATCCCATTGACTAGTATATTAATTGAGGTAGTAAAGAATGGGATCGCAGCATTCAATTGGGATTTTATGACAGGAAGACCATCTGCCATTGGTCGAGCCGGTGGTGGTATAGGCCCTGCAATTCAGGGAACTTTGATCGTGGTAGGATTGGCAACGATGATCGGAGCACCGATTGGAATACTTACTGGTATCTATTTGTCAGAGTTCGCTGGGGGTGGCGCTTTTCCCAACGGGGTACGATTTTTCAATGAAGTGATGACGGGTTTACCTTCGGTGGTTATGGGGATAGTCGGTTATATTCTAATTGTCCTCACTCTAGGTTCGTTCTCTGTATGGGCTGGAGCTTTTTCATTATCACTTATCATGATTCCGATCGTATCCCGTGTTACTGAGGAGACCATCAAGATCGTCCCCAACTCGATTCGTGAGGCAGGTCATGCGCTCGGTATTCCAAAGTGGAAGGTCACTCTTTTCATTACGTTGAAGTCTGCAATTAGCGGGATTCTGACAGGAGTAGTACTTTCAATAGCGAGAATTGCTGGAGAAACAGCACCACTTATCATGACAATTCTAGGCACTAGCTTATTCTTTACGGGCTTTAACTCGCCAGTAGACGCTTTACCCCTAAGAATATGGCGTCTCTCTTCTCAACCTTATGAAAGCGCCCAAACACAAGCGTGGGGCGCTGCACTTTTTCTCATCATGATGGTACTGGTTCTGAGTGTGGCTTTAAGACTATTAGCACAACGAAGAGGCTTTGCAGTAAAGGCCGAAATTTAAGAGCGGCTCACCGGCTTGAGCAAAGCTTAAGGAATCTGAACTTGTTTTTCTTATTTTTTTCTAGTGAACCGGGCCTTATTACAAATACTCTAGTTACCCGTTTATCGATCACGAATTTCTCGCTATATTCGCTATATTTTCTATATTATCTATATAGACAATGATTTAATTCGTGTCCGTCGGAAGATATTTTATCTGCCAGCCAAAGAGATTAATAATCGCATAAGAGAGAGTACAAAATACGTAGGGGATACTTTGTCCGTAAGAGAGACTAGCAGTGAAACGACCGAAACGACAAAGCGTATACAGGAGTCTCAACGTAGGTCAAAAGTTTCCATAAAGGGCATAAATGCATGGTTCGGTTCGAAGCAGGCCTTAAAAAATATTAACTTGGAGATTGAGGAGAATGCTGCAACTGCCTTTATGGGGCCTTCTGGATGCGGTAAGACTACACTAATAAGGTGCCTGAATCGAATGCATGAAATGACTCCAGGAGCAAAGGCCACAGGGCAAGTAATACTAGACGGCATCGACATTTACGACAAGTCCATCGATCCCGTTATAATAAAGAGAAGGATCGGGATGGTCTTTCAGAAACCTAATCCCTTCCCAACAATGAGTATATTTGATAATGTGGCAGCGGGTCTAAAGTTGAACGGAATAAAAGACAAGAAGCTTATTAGAGAAATCGTTGAGGAGAGTCTGGATGGTGCAGGTCTCTGGGAGGAGGTAAAGAATGAGCTGGATGAACCTGGAATGGGTCTTTCAGGAGGCCAGCAACAGAGACTTTGTATTGCGAGGGCGCTGGCTATGCAGCCGGAGATTTTATTGATGGACGAGCCAACATCGAGCTCTCGATCCACTTGCTTCTTCAAAGATCGAAGATTTAGTACACAAGCTAAAGAAGGACCTAACTATCATTATAGTAACTCATAACATGCAACAGGCCGCGAGGGTTGCTGATCGCGCAGCGTTCATGTATCTTGGAGAGATGATCGAATATGGACTTACCAAGCAGATATTTCAAAATCCCGAACAAGAACTTACCGAGAAATTTGTTAGTGGTAAGTTTGGATAGTGTCCTTCTGAGGACTAGATACTCAACTACCTTACGTAGATTTAGTAGTGCTATGCAGGTCATACTAGATTGACTCGATTGCTTGACTTGGGTATAGAACGGACCCGAGATATTATTGGTGAAATGTCGAAGATATCGGTGATCTGCGTTTCTACGGTATTGGAGTCATACACGAAAGGCGACGTAAAAAAAAGGGAGATGTTTGAGTGGGCAGAGAAGCTTCGAACGCTCCAAGAGGAGGTATCTGACTTAGCATTTGAGCTCATTGCCCGATACCAACCCGTGGCGACAGATTTAAGGTATATAAGGTCATGTCTAGAGGTCTCATACGTGCTTGCACGGTTTGGAGGATATGGGTATGAAATTGTAGAGGTTTTGGATATGATGGGTTCAATTTCAGAATGCGATAAAACAGTCGTCACAGAAGCTGCAAAGGTAACTTCTGAGATGATTTCCCTTAGTGTGAGTGCATTAGATTTTAAGGACAAGCAAGCTTCAGATAAGTTATATGAAATGGACGATGCTGTTGACCACATCTATCGAGAATATTTGAGGGAAATTGTTACCGCAAAGAAAGAGTCACAGAATATTTATGCTGATCCAAGATGTGTTATATCTGCACTTCATGTTTTGAGATATCTTGAAAGAATAGCCGACCATGCTTGCTATATTGCGGATTCAGTATCATACATAGTAACTGGTAAAACGAATCCAAGGCGTGTTCAAACAAATCCCTAAATCTTAAGTGTAGCAGGAAAAGTACTGAATTCTAGTAGTACATTGTAATTTATGGTTCATATATTTAGACTATATAGATAAGGAGTATCTATATGATCAACTATCGTAATGTGTTTTATCTTCTTTCACTAACTGAATTTTATTGAGTTCAATTCCTGAAAATAATGAAATACGCAAAATCCAGTTTACAGGTAGATCTACTTACATTCTTTCATTGCCGAAGAGATGGATGAGTGAAATGCGTCTTAAGGCAGGTGATCCCGTAACCATAGTACGTGAGGCAAATAACTATCTTTCGATTATTCCTAGCGCCGTCAGAAGCCCTAGTACAATCGATGAAGCTAACTCGACTGTGCTTAGCACTGAATCGTCTAATACCATCAAACGAAAGGTAGTGTCCATGTACTTGGCAGGCTATAACATTATTAATTTAAAATCAAAATCGGGAAGAATATTGCCATCACAGAGAGATGCTGTCAGGGACGTTGTACGAAGAAATTTGGTAGGTACGGAAATAATCGCCGATGCATCAGAGATAATAACTATTCAAGTGCTGCTGAGCTTGCCTGAACTCTCAATAAATACTGCCGTGAGGCGGATGTTCTTAATTGCTGGCAGCAATGCATAGGGATGCAATGCTTTCATTGGCCGAATTAAATCACGAATTAGCAGAAGCAGTCATAAAATCAGATGATGAGGTAGATAGATTTAGTCTTTACATATTGCGGAATCTTGTAATCGCTACGCAAAATGAGAGGATTTTGCAAGAGATTGGGTTAAGAAAACCTTCTGATTGTTTAAGCTACAGAGTTGCAGTAAAAAGCATTGAACGAATTGCAGATCATGCTTCAGGGATTGCAGATAAATGTATCGCGATAAAGGACAAAATTGACAAGGATACACTGCAGCACATTGATAGTATGAGTAAGAGATCTCTTGCGCTTATCACAGATTCCGTAGAGGCTTTTTTGCGCAGAGATTATTCCCTCGCGGATAGCATCGTAGACAAGGCTAATGATATGCGGCTAATCGAGAATGAAGTACTTTCACATATTGACAATAGTGAACCATCTTTGTCCGGATCCAGGAGTCTCAACATAAAGCTAATATTAGAAGATATTCGAAGAACCGCTGAGCATGCAAGCGATATTGCTGAAGCGGCTATGAACCAGACCATTCGAGGAGTAATAGACTTGAGCAAAAGTTCCAGGCTTGGCAACACTTCCTGAATAGTCTAGATCAACCAAGATTTGAATCATTCATTCGCTAACAATATTGATTCAACCATTCTGACGTTTCAGGCTTTTTCGAGGATTGGCACCTTGGGCCTATTTTGTACGGTGTCAATGATAATGTATCTACCGATATGAACCACTTTTTACGATCCATCAAAAGCTAATAAAATGATACATGACGAAAATGTTAACCGAGATCTTTAAGACGATTAAGGTTGAATAACGGATGGCACGGTCAGTACTCGAAAGTTTTATTGAATCTACTTACTCTTCTTCAATTACTATAGCAGCGGCATCTCGAAGTGACTTGATCCTCAATGGCCATTGAAAATCCTTGTTCCATGGCTGGTCAAATAGTAATCCTACCTTTGGTGCAGTTATGTCAATGAGATTGGTAGGAGAGTCATCCAGTATGAAATCGAAAGGGTATTCTGATTTTGGCATGGAATCGTACACGAATATTAGGTCGTCTGAAAAAATATCGTGATGATCAAGCCATCGTGCTACATAGGATACGGTCGGTCTCTCTCTCCTGGTAAGTATTGAAATCCTAAAGCCACGCCTGTGTATGTTTTCTATTGAGTGATTTTGATGTGGCTCGCACGGTGGAATCTCTTCCCACCGATATTCCCATATATAGTTAAATATTTTTGATATCTCCTCAGGAGCAATCGGGAGAATTTTTGAAATATCCCACGCAGATATATCATTCTTGGTGATATGTGTGCGATGCCTTTCATTGTATTCCTTTACCCAGATAACCATCGTGTCTGCCAAGACCGAATCAAAATCTAGTGCAAAGGTCTTAACAGGACCTGGTACGTTCAAAATGTTCAATGGATGTAAGAAAAGAGATTATAAAAACTGTTAATACGGAATATTGATGCTCTAGACCTCAAATCAGAAACAATCGTCGAAGTTATCTTTATGACTAGGGCCGTCGCCGTGGCGAATCGAATAGGTCTCTTTAGGATCATTTTAAACAGAATATCTGTCATTGAAATAGGGTAACAAGTACTTGCATTAAGTAAGGTAAAGAATAAATGTTACGATTCATGGTAATATGAAACAAATCATTGTGTGGGTATCATATAGATCCTGTAGAGCTATATTGATTACTACAAGAAATTCAAAAATAACAAATTGCATCCTTTAGTCATTTGATTTGCGTGCCGCGTTAGGAGTTTACCATCAAGTAATACTTGACATTAATAGGCTAATCATAACTCATTACATAACGGATACTGTTTTCAAGGGAATCTTTGACCTCACAAATAAAAAATATAATATATAGTATGCCGACTAAATAGGTCAAAATTGGAACTCTATGTAATGCGCCATGGGGAGGCGGTCAAGAATATTCAATCTGGTCCATCTGCCTCTGATGCAGATCGGCCACTAACTATGTCGGGTAAAAAAGAAATAGAAGAGATTTCATATTTTCTGAAAAACCTAAACATCAAATTTAGTCTGATTATCTCTAGTCCGCTAAAAAGGGCGCATCAGACCGCATTTATTGTGTCGAAGATTTTCAAGGTCGCCAACAATTTGGAAGATTGGGATGAACTTAAACCTGAAGCGACTAAACAAGCTCTCGTTGATAAACTTTCCAAACTCAAGGAAGATTCTACAATTCTTCTGGTAGGCCATGAACCTTTTCTTAGCTCGTTTATATCCGAGATTGCGTTCGGAAATCCTAGGGGAAATCTAGTGCTTAAAAAAGGGGGCTTCGCGAAGCTTAGGATTCTGTCGAATTTTCCCAAAATGACTGCCGAGTTACGCTGGCTATTGAGCCCCAGATTGATGCGACGGTCACAGTCTCCTTGAGCATTCACTTGGAGATTGGATACCTGCAAGGGCCACTCAATTACCTAGTTCATAGATTTTTTGTGGGAAGAAAATGAAACTCTCTGTTATCGATTTAGGGTACAATTCAGTTAAATTAGTATGTTATAGGGTAAACTCTGACGGCACATTTAGGGCTTATGATAGAAGAAGCATCAAGACAAAAATCGGTAGAGGTCTAACCGAAAGCGGTTATCTTAGTGAGGTAGCGACTGGAGATACGATTGAAAGTCTAAGGCTATTTAGGGACATATTAGTATCTGACGACGTAAAAAATATCCTGGCGGTGGCAACGAGTGCTGTACGTGAGGCAAAGAATAGAAATAGGTTTATTTCAGATATTTATGAGAAGACCGGATTCTCATTTAGGATACTTTCACATAAAGAAGAATCGTATTATTCATGGTGCGGAGCTCTACATTCAACATGTATCTCAGACGCGCTTTTCTTCGACCTTGGTGGAGGGAGCTTGGAGTTAGTGACATTCTCAGGATCTCAAGATTCGCAATAATTTCTCACTCCCATTGGGGGCCCTACGAATGGCGAGAATGTTGAATCAGAAGAACGACTACCTGGGAAGAAAATACGTTCGGAAGCGTCTCATGAAGCTCGAACAGCGTATTCTAAAATCACTCCCAGATAGGAAACAATTCGCCTTTAGTCCTGATGTTACCCTTGTAGGAGTAGGGGGGACGCTTCGAACAGTGGCACAGTACGACCAAGATCTAACCAATTATCCTTTGGATAAGATCAACAATTATAAGATGAAAATTGAACATATAGAAGAGATAACTGAAAGGCTATCAGGTTTGTCGATAGCTGAAATCACAGAAATTGAATCAATAGGAAGTAGCAGAGCTGATACAGTTGTCCCTGGGTGTTACGTCATATCATCACTTATGAGAAAGCTTGGGTATGATTCTGTGGTAGTAAGTACTGAAGGATTGAGAGAAGGCCTTGTACTTTCTTTCATTAATGATCCCGGGTATCTATCTTCAAATAACAACCAACCAACTCTTCGTTCGCAAGTCGAGCACGTTGTCAAGACTGGCTGCAGGCACATCTCCCCACCAAGTCGTTACCACGACTTTCTAGAGACGTTACTATCATCTGGACTATTAAAAGAGCGAGAACATCAAATCTTGATTGAAGCTCTTCAGCGGGTCCGTCAATTCCATGGCATTCTCAATACAAACACTTTATTCTATGCCTTGATAGACGATGAATACAAGAATCTAAGCCACGGTGAGCTGCTAGTTCTATGTCTTTCTATAATACACTCAAAGAAACAAAAGGCTTCTAATCGCTTATTTGCGAAGTATAAGTCTATTCTTCACACACCACAAAACAAAAGATCGATCGAAAAGATATCTTCGTGTCTCAACTTTATTGCTGCTATTGAAAAGGGTCATGCAGCTATAAATTATGTAATGTACGACGGAAACATTTTCCACATCGATCTTAGATGCAATGATTTGTCTAAATTTCCAAGATACTTATTTGAAGAAGCGAAAAAATCCTTGATCTTGACATTGGGCGTTCCAGTGGATTACAATATACATCTAGAATCCAATAATATCGAGGTGAAGGTTGAGGACAAGAGCATCTTTTGATAGCAGGAAACGACTCAAACAGTAATGACTGTTTTCCGACATCACATGTCCTATGAGTTGAACCTAGGAACGGATATCTTGGAGTGCAGCAAGATGGAATGAGTTATGTGTTCCATTAGCATTATCCCGCGTATCATGCCCTATTTAGTATTTTTTAAGTCAAATATACCAAACATACTATATTAGGTCAATGCGTAACTGGGGGATATATTGATTATATAGATTAATATTTCATACATAATGTACCATAGAATTCATACACAATCTGTATATTCCAGCAAGCGATATCTCTAGAAAAGTGTAAGATTGCAAAATGCGAACGAAAGGGACATCAAATGAACATATCGATGACGCATCAGTTGTGAGACTCCGAAATCGAACAAATAATAATTTGTTTATCAGACTCCCTGAGCAAAAGAGTATTCACAGTTATGATCAGAGTAGAGCAGAGGCTTTCCCAACCTAATCATACTGATTTACCTCTGGTTCATTATTTTACAATATGATGTCATGTAGCTTCAAATTATATGTCAGAATCATTTCTGGTCAAAAATGATTGACTTATAATTCGAACCAGGACGAATTGCATCTCATCATTAAGAAACGATTGGAGCTAACTCTCGGTTCCTTTTTTTCAAATGTTTGGGTTTTTGGCTTGGTACCAATTTTATGATAAGAAATTAATCTATTTAATTCCCTACAAGAAAACTTACTCGTTAGTCGCAATCTTCTTTAAAAGCAAAAAACCCCACCGACATCTCTCAAATAAGATACCAATACTTTGAGAGGATCAAATGCATATAGAATAGACCGAAAGCGATAAGGCATACATTCCTTTCAGATGGGAGCTAACCAACATTCTTCTCAATTCATGCTTTCTTAGAATTACTCTGTTCGAATCCGATTCTTATAGTTCTTTCGAACCTCCAAGGAGATTGTCATTAAACCAATGCCAAATGGTATTGCCACAATTCCCAGAAGCATAGACAATGAGGTGTATGGTTCGTCTCCAAAGCTCCATTTCATAAATGTGACCGAACCCACAAGAAGTACCATTAGAGGTACATTCATGCCCACTGCCATGGCCGCTATGAGTAACGGATGCAATTTAGCAAGGTGTATTGACTGTTAGTATTTATAAATATTGGAGAGTAGGCACAATGCAAACTGTGAAATGGAATGAATACCGTCGATACCTTTGAGACATGAGAGCTGCTCCGATCTTGCTTTTAAATACGTGTCAGATCACGTCGAACCCCTTTGCGTTCATTTGCATTTTATCGTAGCGCTGCTGATTATCCCACCCATGGCCAGACTTTGATTCCTCTCACCATACATTGCTTTCTTATTATTGCCCGTGCACGTTCAGCCGCTTCCAGTTCGCCGATTTCTTTACCCAAATATTGCAAGATGAGATCCTCATAGAGTTTTTTGGCTCTCTCCTCGGTAAATTCTTTATAATTTGGAAATTTAACTTTTGATTTTCGACGCTTTTCTTTTTTTGTCTGTCGAGGAAGTTCATGATGTCCTTTCAAATCTGCATACTCTCTCTTGCATTCTGCACAGTTGTCGTCAAAGAAATCTGAATGAACGGTGCATTTTGACATGGCCAAAAAATCTCATCCATACTATATTAATAGCACAATTCTGTCGAATCTCTTCAAATCAAAGGGAGGAGGAAATCATCTCAATTATGCTATACTGGTACGTAAAAAAACACAAGATTTGTTGTGCCCTTCCGATTTGCCTGACTGCAGCTTGATTTCAAGCAAATATTAGACTGATTGCATTATTATTATTTTCAGTAATCTTTTTGCATAGAGTCTTCAACTTTAACACGATTCCTAGATATCTCATCTGCATTTAATTATGAAAAGTTAGTTTGTCGTGTTAAGAAAAAATTCTTCACGTTCAAATTAACAAGAGGGCATATTGACTTGTTGACTATTTGCCTCAATTGCTCCTCCCTACTGTGAAATTAAATAGGGGTATCCTAATTATTCCCCTTTATCATGATAGATGCAATCCAGGCATTGATTCTAGGCATTGTTCAAGGACTTACAGAATGGCTTCCAATTTCCAGCTCTGGGCATTTGGCCTTAGTTCAGCTCGCTATGAATCTTCAGGTTCCAATTTTTTTTGATATCGTTTTGCATCTTGGTACACTTCCGGCAGTTATTGGGGTCTACCGGCATGACCTATTGTCGATTCTAAAGTCAGTTAAATCAATTCACCGAAAGAATAATTTCAAAAACGAAGTGGAATTTAAGAGCATCAAGTGGGGTAGAAGGTATCTCTTGCTTATTATTCTAGGAATGATTCCTACGGCTTTGATGGGAATAGGGTTTAGATCGATCTTTGAGGAATCCTTTTACAGTATGTGGTCAATTGGGTTGGGTTTCATAATCAGCGGAGCTATGATCTTTGTCACAAAGTTTATCGGCAAAGGCGCAAATTCAATAGGAAAAATCGATGCCTTTCTGATAGGCGTGGGACAAGGACTTTCCATTTTCTCAAGCATTTCAAGAAGTGGAGCAACGATTTCTATTGGGATGTTCAGGCACATCGAAAGATCTGAGCTAATTACATATTCATTCTTACTTTCAATTCCAGCTATTCTAGGGGCAGGGTTTTATGACTTGGTTTTTGCAGATAACTTATCTCAAGTTGAAATATATCAAATTCCACTAGAATCTTATATAATCGGGACACTTTCAGCTGCTGCAGTAGGATATGC
This sequence comes from uncultured Nitrososphaerales archaeon, assembly GCA_963841565.1. GTDB lineage: Archaea > Thermoproteota > Nitrososphaeria > Nitrososphaerales > Nitrososphaeraceae > TH5896. The sequence goes on along the minus strand of CAWJCY010000012.1, from coordinate 321,148 downwards.
CTCAATAAAATTTTTAATTAGCATCATCAACAAAGGAGAATTCTACCTATTTTCGTTTTATTGCTTCCTAATAGGATCGCTAATATTTGTCAGTCTTATCTAAGTAATTAGGTAAAAAAATATAACTACACTTCTTGAGCCTTGAACGTAAGAATAGACCTCACAAATTTTCCACTGAAAATTTTTCTAATTAAACAATACGTTCAATGTTACAACTAAATTTTATTCATATATGTGACATATAGTTTTTAAGATGCTGCTAAAGTAAGAAACACATTGATTGACTTTTCTAAATTGAAGTACAGGGTAAACTATAACCAGTCTGTGTATAATTTCAAAACAAGAAGGTATGAAAGTAAGGATGCTACCTACAATAGCTACGAGCAGGCCAGAGCGAACCAATGGAAGTGCGAAAAATGTTCAGTGTTGTTCGGAACGTTGAAAGAATTAAAGCTCCATAAAATAGAACTCCATTCATACTAAGCCAAATAAGGGGTTCTCTTAGACAGAACTTGCGATAAATATGTACTAACATAGTACTGATTTGAGGATATCCTACTGAACCATTACAGGATAGCTCATAAATTCTTTGATTATTTTGTTTCATTTTCCATAGCTAAAAGCAAGACGATTGGATGGTTCAGTAGCATATTTCAACATGAGATACTGAATTTATCGTTGAAATGTTGTATCTCTAGTTATTAATCGATCATCATTTCACTTTTTAAAAAAGTTATATTGCAATTATATTAAAGACCAAAAACAATCAATCGTGGGAGTGTAGTCGCATAGTATTAGATATATGGAGTAACAAAAGCAAATTTTACCCTTACAGCTGGAAATAATCGTCAATGAATTCCAATGTGCAGCCCACCATTAGTCTCTTATTTTGAAAATAGACTAAGGGTCTGCAATTGAAACTGTTGATTTGATGTTGCTTAAGAATTGCTGCCAATTCTACATATTTTTAATGGCTTTGCCTTATGAGCATTTCTTTTGATTGTTTGTTCAATTCTAGCTAGCATCTTTGTTGAAATTTCATAACTATGATGCTCATCTCCGGTGTTTCTTGTGCCTGTGGATTCTAGATTCTTAAGAATTTGATCAATTTCATCGTAATCAGCCCCAAGCTCTTCTTCAGCCGTTTGGTCTTTCCATAATCGAGGGCTACTTTTCTTATCCCGGATTGAGAGTGGAAGTTCTAAATATTCGGCAAGCTCCCTCACTTGGGTTTTGTAGACGTCCCCCAATGGAAACAAATCTGCCGCTCCGTCTCCAAACTTTGTGTAATAACCAAGCAGTAATTCGCTCTTATCTGATGTTCCTAACACTAGTCCATTGTAGATGAACGAGTAATAGTATAGGATACACATTCTTATTCTGGCAGTTAGATTCCCCTCCGCGTACGTATTTCTAGGAAGAAAGGAAAGGAACTCTGACTTGATATTACTAATATTCATAGTTTTAGATTGTATGTGTAGTTTATTAGCAAGTTCAGTTGCATCATCCACATCCGAGTTTGGGGTTATAGGAAAATCAGGGAGTATGACTGAAAACACACTTTTATTTGATAACGCTCTGACAGCCAAACATGCAGTAACCGACGAGTCAAGTCCTCCGCTTAGGCCAACTACTACTTTTTCACGTTTGGCCTGATGCAGTTCATGCTTGATAAATTTTTCTATTAAGTCACAGATCGCTTCGCAGCTTACAGTCACGTCTGGTAAAAGAGTCAATTATAATATTTTTGTTACCATTCGATGAGGATAATTGTGCTTTACTACCAATGCAAATTGATATTACGAATGTGGAAGCAAAGGTCCAATATTCACGCAAGTAGATCTTAATTCATTTGTGCTGAACTACATGTCATAGACCCACGCTATTAGGTAGCGACAGTAATGCTAATATTCTGTTTTCTGCCTTCAACAATCCACATAGAAGTTCATGTCAAGTAAGCATCAAGTTATATCAAGTCTAATGTGGGTCGAGAAATACCGTCCATCCTCACTTGAACAGATAGCAAATCAAAGTGATATTATAAGAGGACTTCGAAATCTTATCAAGAACCCTAACGAAATACCCCATTTAATATTTGCAGGACCTGCAGGGGTTGGCAAGACTACGGCGAGCCTTATGCATTGCCAAAGAATTGTTGGGGGAAAATTGGAGAAGGGATACGCTTGAATTGAATGCCTCTGACGAACGTGGCATAAAGATGGTCCGTGAGCGTGTTAAAGAATTCGCTGCTGTAATGAAGTTCTCATCTACCACTGAAAGCAATGATAAGCCCTATCGTATCATAATTCTCGATGAAGCTGACGAGATGACCTCTGAAGCTCAGACTGCATTGAGGAGAATTATCGAAGATAGTTCAAGGACGACGCGTTTTATCATTATATGCAATTATCTTACCCAGCTCATAGAACCTATACAAAGTCGATGTGTAATATTTCGCTTCACCAGATTACCTAAGCAGGAAGTGGTAAATCATTTATCTGAAATCTGTAGGCAAGAAGGAATAGAATTTGATGATAAGGCCCTCTCTAGAATCTACGAATCTACTTCAGGAGATCTTCGCCATTCTATCAATATTCTGCAATCTGCGGCGACGAATAACAATTTATCCTCTGAAAAGGTGGAATTGTCTATTGGTTTATCTGGTAGAGCAAAGGCAGGTGAAGTGATAAAGCTTGCCCTTGCCGGTAAGTTTAATGAAGCCAGAGTAATGCTATTGGAATTGACCCAAGTATTTGGTATGTCAGAAAAAGACTTCTTAAAATATGTGGCTCAAGAAGCTTTCTCAATGAAATTAAGTGATCCTGGAAAATTTGCTGAGCTTATGGCCGAGTACGACTACCGCCTTAGCGTAGGAGCACACCCCGATATTCAGCTTACGGCATTTCTTGCCCAGGTTAGTATGCTAGGCAAGAAATAGGTTTGTGAGTGCTTCATGGCCTCAAATCTCTATTTGGAGATCAGATTCTTATTATGCTAAACAACTCAGGGCAAATTCATGTAAAGGCTTCCAGACCATATTGTCTGAAATATCTGAGAACCTATTACAATGCATTGAAAAAATATACGCTTGGAATTAGTGTGGGATAAACTATATACCTAATCAGGAGCATCGAGTGAGTGACTTACGTTGTCTGGTTCTACAGTATCATACCGAGACAGGATCTATATCATTGAAGATATTATTCTGAAACTTGCTGAATATGGGGAATTAAACCAGACAGCATTGATAAGTTTCTGTGGTCTAAACCTCAAGAAACATAAAGTGATTCTCGATGAAATGGAATCAAACAATTTGATTACAAGAAAGGAAAGATTGATTGGTAAGAAATCAGTTAGCCTTTACATGACCACTTCTGAAGGTATAAGTTTTTTTAATACTATACTTGCCCCCTATGAAAAGATGTTTCCGCGAAGAAGAAATCAAGGCGAGTCGATCCCTGATTCAAAGTAGGCAAGAGTAGGGGATTGTGTGCACCTGAGGGTTGAATTTCTAAAAAAAGCACAAATACAAAATTAATACTAGAGTTATATGTAGCTGTAATTGTTGAACTACGATTTATTCCAACCCAAACTGGGATGAAATCTTTCTATTAATCTCGCTTTTCTCATTTAGGTAGGCATTGTATCGACTATTCCATGAACCGATCTTTTTGTATTGCCTTATTCCTGCATAAAGCCAGATACATGAAATTGTAATCACGGAACCCAATAATATGCTTAATACAGTGCCAAATTCGTTTTCTATTTCTAGAATAGCAAAGAAAGATGGATGTCTAATCAAGTACACCGAGAGACCGATAGCGATAGGAGCTAAGATTAAAGCGGAGATAGAAACACCTAATAGTGTTTTTCTAATATTGAGGATTTGTTGAATGAATGTATCCATTAATGTCAACAAATTAGCTCTTGCATTTGTGGTTGTGGTAAAATCATCATCATCATCGTTATTGGCTACATTTTCATCATCTCGGTCATTCGCCGCTCTGTTGTCCAATATCCTCGCCTTAGCTCATTAACGGGCTGTTCCTTTATTTATCTTATGATTAACATAGTTATTTGATCCATCAAAATCCTAATAATCCAAGGCATACTCGTATCCCTTCGTTCTGTTCATAATGTTTTAAGTCCAATTGGGAAGTTGGACGCCAGTGGATCTGCCAGGATGGCTCTGATCCGATTCTGTTAGTTGTCGTCAGTGTTGCTTAAGAATTAAGGAATTATATGAAGCCTTTTTAGATAGCCCTCCCTAACCTTAGGTGCAATTGCATGGAGGGAAAGTTTCTCCTATTCGGAATCCTTTTTTTGTTCTCCATGTCTTGTACGACGCCTAACTCATACTCTACCCCCCAAAATAATCTTGAAATAAATCATGTTTACAATTATGTGGATGATAATAACATCATGCATGTTCTTGGGGAGTTGAAAAACATTGGGAACGAGGCTATGACGAATGTCACAATTGGCGCTACATTTTTTGATTCAGAAGGCAAGATCATAAACGAATACAAAAGATCTGCTGAATTAAGAACCATCAATCCAGGTTTTGTATCCCCTTTCGAAATTCTTTTCATAGACCAGAAGACCGTTGATAAGGTAAAGGACTTCAAACTATCTGTGAATGGGACAGAAGGCGGACCCCCGCCAGTAGATCTCCGAATTAAGGTTGACTCATCCAGACAAGATATTTTAGGGTTCTATTATATCAATGGTGTCATATTCAATTCTGGACCAGCTAGCGCTAATAACTCGATCGCTCTTGCTACACTTTACGATACGGATGGTCGGGTCATAGCTATAGGAAGAGGCCTAGCCGAGCCAAAAGATATCCCAAGCAATTCTGGAGCAAGTTTCGGGCTTGCTATCGTTGATAAATTACAAACTCAGAAAGGGAAAAGCTACTCAGTTGTAGCAGATTCAGATGCGTATGTTTCGAACCCATCCATCGCAAAAAAGAAGTAGAAAATAATAGGTAATTGATGCAAATTGAATCGTATTTTACCAATTCACATTGACTCTAGAAACTATCTATACAAGCTTTTCATTATAGTTTCCTTTGGATATCTCAGCGAAAATATCTTTGGGAAGTTTTCCATCTACTTTTACTCCCATACTTAAACAGGATCCGATCACTTCTTTAGCGACTCCTTTGATGTCGATCGCATAGGAACTGTCTAGTTTCATCTTTGCTATTTTCACAACTTTTTCTATCGGCAAATCTCCCACGTAGTCGGTTCCCGAAGTACCGGATCCCTTGCCAAACCCACCTTCTTTTGCAATAAGGGCCGCAGTCGGAGGTATGCCTACTTCTACGGTAAACTGCTTCGTTTCGGTATCAACTTCGACCTTGACAGGTACCTTCATGCCAGGAAAGTCTTTAGTCTTTTCATTGATGGTGTTTACAACTTGTAATACGTTAAGACCCATTGGGCCTAACGAAGGGCCCAGAGGAGGACCTGCACTGGCCTCTCCGCCGCTTACAAGAGCGGAAATACTCTTCTTCTCTCCCATACAGCAGAACAAAAGGCTATACCTGGATATAAATTGATTATGCTACTTCAACTAACCACTTATTTAATCAGAAATCTGAACAATAAATCTGAATTGGAGCCTTTTCACCTTACTGAATCAATTTGCGGAGATAGTTTGCATCAACGGTCACCGGGATTTGATATGGTGAATCGAGAAGAACCACTGTTGCCTCCTGTTTCTCGTAGTCAACTCTGATTACCTTTGCTTTCATGGATTTGAAGGGTCCGGCAACCACCTCTACCATATTATCTATGCTCAGATCAGTTACTACAGGTTTCTTAACTAGATAGCCTTCAATATCCTTAAAAGGCAATTCCCCACGTATTTGTCCACGAACGTGTCGCACTCCGCTCATCGCTTCATATGCTACATTTGCGTCAGGTGCTTCGACTATAATGTAGCCTTTGAAGTTTTCTAGCACCAAAATCGAAAAAATTTTCAATTTCTTTGTAGTAATTTTTGTGTATAAAATGTTGGCGACGACTCGCTCCTGCCCACCTGTTATCCTGATAGCAAAAAATTTGGACTTTGCGGCATCTTCTGTTGCGTGCTCACTAGTCTTATCAGTAGGTTCGGCTAGGACAGATCCGTTTATCAAATTGCTTTCCTGCATGCTGCTAGGTGTTTCATCCACAAAACCTTCTGAGGCCGTGCTTTCTAAGTTGATGTCCTCGGATACATTCGTAGAATTACTCCTATCCTCTAGATTCCCCTTTTCTATGTTACGATTAATGTCAAGTAAGTTAGCATCCATTTAGCGAATGTATCTACGGTATATTATTGCATTTTATAAATTTACGTCACATAATCCTGGTGTAGATTTGCCAATCTAGAGCCTTTATCCTAAATTCTCGATTCATTGAGGCAAATTGAACTCAGGACTAAATAATCAGCTATCAAGTGAACAGCTATTAGCGAATTTATAGTAGGCGCTATCCCACCCTTATCATGGAAGAAAATATAGCGCTAATTGCAGCCTTAAAAGATGAAGCGGGTATAAATATGGTAAATTTCTTGACATCAAACAAGGATTTTCAAATGACCAGGAGCGATCCTGTGACCTATGAATCTTCCAAATATCGGAATATCAAACTCTACATTACAAATGGGGATCCGCTCTTCCTTGAGGATTACAACGTTAGTGAGCGACCAACATCATTTGTCTTTCTTTCAAGACATAGATCAGCAAGCGGAATAGCCTCTCTTACATGTCATTCGACGGGTAACTTTTCCCAAGATACTTTTTACGGTGGTAAGCCAAATGAATTGGGAATTGTTGATCCTTCCATTTTGAAGGCATATTTTAATGAATTGTATCGAAACCGAAATTCTGTGCCAGATTATCAAATTACCCTAGAAGCAACACATCACGGACCTACATCTCTCAAAGGACCCATCATTTTTGTCGAAATCGGTTCTGGACCAGAACAATGGAAGGACTCTAATGCAGCCCGAGTAGTTTGCAATAGTATTTTAGAGGTTTCATCCTCATTATATGTAAGAGGTTCTAGTAGAGTAGCCCTGGCTCTAGGTGGAACACATTATCCCGAAAAATTAAACAAGATACTTCGAGGGACAGATTTTTCTGTAACCTATATTGCGGCCAAGAATAATTTGCAGTTCATTGACTACAGGATGATTCAGCAAATGATAAGCAGGAGCACGGAAAGGATAACACATGTTCTTTTAGATTGGAAGGGACTCGGGAAATACAAAAAGAGCATTTTGGATACCCTTGAAAAAACTGATCTGGAAGTAGTCAAAATCTAATTGAGCCAATATCAACTCTTCCTGAAGAGAAGTTCCTGACATATTGAGATCCAGGCAAATCTGAGACGAAGGAGAGGACGATAGTATTCGTATAATATAGCGGTCCAACGTATTGATGGTTCTCCCCGAATGTAGAGTGCTCGACAATGTTATTAGGCGTGTCTATGAAAGTTGAAATAAGGATGCCAAACCTCACAGTGATCGATGTAGTAACTGCTTTCTTGGAATTTGATGGCCTAGTGTTAATCCTTAGACGAAGCACTAGTGTGAGAACTATGAAGGAAAAATGGGGAGCTGTGAGTGGCTATTTAGAAAAAAACGATCCGCTTACACAGGCCATTATAGAGATCAACGAAGAAACTGGTTTGGACAGCAGCAAAATACAATTAGTGAGGTCAGGCAATGTACTTCTTGCAATCGACCCCGAAAATCCAGATACCTCATATAATATCCATCCATACCTCTTCCAATCAAAAAGCGGGAAAATAATACTTAGTAGAGAACATGACCGATTTAAATGGATAACCATGAAGGACCTTTGGAGATATGACACTGTTCCCAAATTGAAAGAGGCCTATGAGAGCGTGGCAGGATCATTGCATGTCAAGTAAGACCATAAACAAATGTATTAGGCCTATTTATAGTTCTTATTCATTCTATTGTGCAAGTGAAGTGAAGAATTGGCATAGGTAGTGGGAGTGTTACCGTAATTTGGTTTTTCATACTATTTCTAGTTTGTAAAGTTAAGCAGGAGCAATCTGATTTGAAAATTGAATTTATAACTTCCCGAAAGCAAAAATGATTATGCAACGAAATCAACAGGTGTTGAATTCTGGCTCACTTTTGAGGCTGTGCCTCAAAATTATTTTTGCGCTGCAAGCTCACAATGCTTACCTTCGCGTTTAGGATCTCTGGTCAGTTAAGATTAAACAAGGTCCTTCAACCTGGGATTTCGCATGAATTCGGTCCTGCTTCTAAATCGTCTAGTTGCAAATTATTGCATAGTAGCAGATCTTTGTTTAGCCGCAATATTCTCTTGTAATTCATGGGTTGAGGAGGTATACTAGATGCCAAATGACTGATGAATTCACCTTCATTCATTCTAAACGCCTTTACATATGCTTTTATTTCGCCAATCGATTTGAATATCGGATCTTCGTGCTTCATACTCTTGCTGTAGTGGGAGGGCAATACTATTGCGTCATCAGGTAATGACGCGAGCTTCTTGTAGGTAAGAAAAAGAGTTCGGGAAAACTCGTCGACCTTATCATGCAGATCAGGCCTTCCGATCCCATCAACAAAGAGCGTATCCCCGCTGAAGAGAAAAGTTTCTCTTTTGCCATGTTCGTTCCCATCTGATAGGGTTTCTAATTTGAAAGACATACTCCCAACTGTATGTCCGGGTGTGTGGATTACATCAAGGGATATCCCATTAGAGATTTCGATCCTCTGGCCATCATCAAGGAAAGTCATGTCTAATCCGTTCGTCTTGGTTTGTTCTGTTTCATATTCTTCCATAGGGCTAAGGTAAAGAGTGGCACCAGTTTCCTTAGCGATAGTCATCGAAGCAGACATGTGATCTGCATGTCTATGTGTTTCGATTAGAGCCTTGATTCGAAGGTTACTCTTTTTCGCAATCTCGTAAATTGAAGCTGCCGAACTACATGGGGGGTCAATTACAACTGCGTCATTAAAATATGAAATCAAATAGGTCATGCATCCCTTTGAAATGCGTCTTATCTGCCAGATCTTCAAGTTGAGATCTGTTCGAGATGGTATTAATGCCAGATCATTAATTTTATTCCAAGCAACCATCCCCCCTCTTATACTCTTGGCATTGTATCCGAGTTGAGATAGGTATTCTGCAGCCATCTTTGATCTCATCCCATGAGAACAAACAGTGATCACCTCTCTATCTTTGGGGATATTTCTGATTTGTTCATTGGAGGATAATTTGTCCAAAGGTACGAGAGAGGGCTCTACATGTTTATCGTAACCAATCTTCCAGCTCTTGTATTCCTCTGGGGTCCGAACGTCCAAAATGTATAAATTTTCACCAGAATCCATCTTGTTCTTCAAATCGGAGGGTTCTATTTCAAGCGTGCTATAGTGAGACAGCTTATCTGTCAATCTTGTGGCTCAATCATACTATCGGCCTTGCGTATAATAAAATGGTTTGTCTGACGCCTAGACGTATATAAAAAATAGACTCACTTAGGTTAAACGTTGGCTGAGACTGAAACTGAGGCTAAGACCAAGACCGTTTATCTGCTTTTTTACTCTTTTTGTTCATTCTCTGGTAATTGTAATCTCTGGACCCACTGAGATCGCCACTCAGGTGGTTCGAAAGGATCTGCAAAGTAATGTGTTTCATGTGAGACCCTTACTTATCATCCCAACTATTTCCATCAATTAGAACGAGAATACAGGTACAGACCATTATGATCTAGGAATATTAATGACAGCAGTGGTGATGACGATGATGATGATGACTTAGAGCTACCTTAAATATTACCATACCTAATATACTAATCTTGGGGACAAATATGAATAATTCCCTAAAGTTAGTGGCTGTAGCTGTATTCGCAGTATTGGCGTTCGCAGTGGCAGGACTTACATCGTGGAGTCTCCTGAGTGAGGCATCAGTGCTGGCACAGAACGAAACTGTAGTTAATGATACCATGCTATACACAAACCAGACTGAAATGGCTCCAGAGACCAAGCGCTGATCAAAGTCAACAGCAAGAAATAGAGAAAATCACATTCCGATGCTTTAGTTATCGTTTTGGTATACGAGGGTATTAATTATAGATAAATTGGGAATCCAATAGCTACAATCTTTTGATGTATGATAAACTTAATCCATAGTCGGTTAGCCTGTTCAAATGCACAACTCTCATTTATGGTACCAAACTAATAACTCCTCAACTAATGCCTCAGCGCGATCATCATGACATAGTTAGGGACATCCTCAAGATAGTCTATACCACCCAGCCACTTTTTAGAACTCTGCGAAGTCAAACCAGCATTGGTCATGGCGCTAAACTGACCCATCCGCAGACAGTCAAGTATCTCGAAAATTTGGTCGGCATCAGACTGCTTATTTTGACCGATTTCAAACCATATCCGTTTTACGAATTGACCAAGAAAGGGTATCGATGTTTGCAGTTGTTCAGCGAGATAGAGGACGATCTTCGCCCTGTAGCTCGCGAATAATGGCTTTCTTTAAGAGTTCAAGTTATGGTCTGTGGCAGTCATCAATATAACAATGAAGTTTTCTGAGGAAGTTAGTAATAGGACATCCTCTTCCAATACAATGCCTGAATAAGTAATTCAATGAAGGAATGCATTCTTTCGTCATTAATTTAGCTCGTGAACGGTTACGCCTATTCTTCAGCCCAAGACAGATAATTGGTTTATATTCATCAAAAGCATTATCTCTTTCAAATGGTAGTAGCGACTTCCAAACAAACGTGGGAGAATGACGTTTTAAAATCAGATACTCCAGTTCTCGTCGACTTTTGGGCGGAGTGGTGTGGTCCCTGTAGAATGGTTACTCCTATTCTCGAAAAGCTCGGTGAAATAATGTCGGATGAGATCAAAATAGTTAAACTGAACGTAGATGAAAATCAGGAGATTGCTCTGAACTATGGGATTAGATCCATTCCATCTCTTTTGATTTTTAGAGAAGGAAAAGAGATTGCGCGGACAGTCGGAGCTGCTACAGAACAGACCTATGAAAAGTTTGTAAAAACATCCATTTCAAATTAGGGAAGTGGAGTCAGCTAAGAGCATCTCATGAGAGCTCATTGAATTTTTTTCTAACATTATTGTTGGTTGATTCTCAATTCAAGGCAAATATGGAAAGCCCTATATTTAGGCCACCATATCTTCAGCGGAAAAGTATAATCTTTCAAGTTGGCGACTAGTGCAATCAAAATACTTAAGTAGTATTTCTCTGCCATCTAGAAATAATGAACAAGAAAGCTACCATCGTAGGAATACTGTCGACTATATTCACATTATCGGCAATCTTGTTGAACACCCCGTATTTGAATACAATCTATGCCCAAGAAGGCCCACCTGGTGAAGCAGGGGTTACAGATGAGCCTGAATCTCCTTTCACGGAACAAAGTAACCAAACGGGTCCAGAGACAGCCGCGGGACTTGAGGCAGAGGCCGGAAGTGATCAGGCTATTTTGGCAAATGACACTGACATTAGTAATCCTAACAACACCGCGTTTGATGCTACAGGCGTAAATGAAAGAGAAGATTGCATGCAAATTCCCGGAAACACTGCTGAAGACTGTCCTTAGTCAAGATAATTCAAATACTTTTTTTTTGCTTTTATAGAATTACTTCCGTTATCAATTAGCTAATTCTTTTAGTCAAAGAGGACTGATTACTCGGGGCCTTTCTTCCGATCATCGCCATGGACAAGTTTTTTTGTAATCAATTGGTCATTGAAAAATACCATTCGATATTACTCATGCAGTGCAGAATCTCATAAGAATGATCCGATATCTCAACAATTACATTCCTTAAATTATTGCCTTAGACTATCTCAAATAGCGAATATCTTTGGTTAATATTTAACAAATTACATCTTCATTATCAGAATCCGCATCATTCACTAATACCTTATTATCAATAGGATTTGCTGAGATATTCTCGACATTTTAAGGGCATCGTCATGACTTTTAAGTGGCTTGAGTCGACAATGATCACTGAATAATTGGCGAAGGGCGGAAGGAAACACAGGACTGATAAGAGAAGAATAAATAGGAAAGCTCTGATAGTCGGGGTTGCACTTGCTATCATTATGGTAGGGGGTGCTGTAGCCGCTGTTCTAATGAATTCTCCCTCTACGGCTTTGAATAAACAAGATAATAGCGAGGTTATTCAGCGGATAATTGCTCCTATATCTGAGAACGTTCCTGTCCTTGCCTCCGAAGGTGGGTCGTCTAACGTGACTATGGTGGAATTCGGTGATTATCAGTGTCAGTATTGTGCGAGATTTCATAACGAAACTAAGGATCAAATCATGAATAATTTCGTAAATACTGGCAAGCTTAGATTTGTGTTCAAAGACTTTGTGATTAATGATCTACCAACTGACCGTGCATCTACGCTGGCAGCTGAGGCTTCTTATTGTGCTGCAGACCAAGGCAAATATTGGCAGTACCATGACGAACTGTACGATAATTCCCGCGGAGAAAACACAGGCTGGGTAACCGAGGATAGTTTGAAAAAATTTGCAACTAGAATCGGAATTCAGAATCTCACAGAGTTTTCTGGATGCCTTGAGAATCATACCCATCGGAATTTAGTCGAAGCAAATACACAGCTTGCCAATGGTATTGGACTTAGATCTACACCGTCGTTTGTCATAATTTCTAACGAGACGGTGCCAATTGCCATTGAAGGAGCGCAACCATACACTGTGTTCAAACAGGCCATTGATGATGTCTTAGCTAATGTGTCGAGAACTTAAACCGTGGCTCTACGGTGCAGAGCAGAATCTTGTTTACTATAGTTGGCCAGGCCTTAAGCCTTAGACTAATATTTTAACTTTAATCAATTCTACAAAACCGCATCAAATCTAAAATTGAGAGTTTACAGAGTTGGAAAAATCACGTTTGCGTCAACTAAATTAATCCTTTTTCCACTAATGCATTCGGTCAAGCCATTTTGGGTCGTGTTCTGTATCCTCGGAATTTAATCATTGGCAGTGCATTCTTAGACGCTGCCACTTGGATTATATTTCATCGCCTGTCAGAACGCTTATTCTTGGGCTTGTGTGAATTCTGCGACTTTTGTACTCCTCGGCCATATGTAAAGTACTTAAAGGCGAAGAATGCTGCCATGGCATAATTGGCTATTCCCAATACAAAGAAAACGAAGGAAGATAGATATGCAGACTCGACTATGCCAAAGGTACCAACGGCTGCAGCGAGCCCCATGAAAACAATGAGCTGATTTTTGTATACTACCAAATGCCCGATACTGTAGTCTGAGCAGTGATATGCTAGATATGAATTTTGTTCTTGAGACTTCTGTGGTTACGAAGTGAATGTAAGTGATGTTAATCTACCACTTTCCTTACCTCCTTTTAGGAATCTGGGTGGCCAAATTGACATATCAGGAATGTAATGGATACTCTAATCGTAATGAGTCATTTTCTAGTTAGAGAATGCGACGCTACTATGCTTAATATTAGAAATATCAATGTTTATCTCATTTCTGACAGTCTGAAAGAAAGCACTCTACTATATTCAAACATAACTTGGTTAGAGTCAAATCATAATTATCCATATGCCTAAAGGGTACTCAAGTAGCATACATGTATTGAAAAGCTATATCAATTCATCATTAATCCACTAATACGGAGAATTCACACTCCTAATACAAATGGAATCTGCAAGACCCATAACTTGTGTTTTTCTAACATTTGTACTAATTATAGTGTCTGTTATTTCAACCACTGATAGAACCACAGGCCAGTTCACATTCTCCGATCAGGCCAGAGCAGCATCAGAAAATGAGCTTGAGCTTAACTGCGAAAATAATGAAGACCAGTGCTTGATAGAGGCTTGCCTTGGAAGCGAGTGTTCTACTGTAGGAAAGGGATTAGGAATTCCCCAATTGTTTTCTGGAGAAATATTATTACGTAACGATCCGATGAGCACCCGTAGTCAGGATAATTGTCAGATAAGTGATGAAAAAGAGGAAATTAGTAATTTTAATTTTCGTGCTTCAGCGGAAGAATCTGATGGGTCAGACTCGACCAATAATTTAGGACAGTCAAATCAAATCCCTGCAGCCTGGTGGGATCATTCTGGTTCTGATATTTTGATAGGTATGGACCTAGGCATGATCAAGAAAATTTGCAATATAGACGTGCATTTAAATGATAACGCAGAGATCGAAAATGGCTTCTCTGTGGCTGTTTCAAATGGTACTAAGAGTCTCCATAAAGTTATCAACGAACCTACAAGTGGATCAATCCCTAATTCTTGGTCAACTAATGAATTTGATAGTCTGGCCGGCAGATTCATACAACTCACGATCCCAGGTGTTTCAGATTTTTATGTCGATGGTGATGATGGCGATGTTGATCCAGTAGTCTCAGAAATTAAAGTAAAGGCTCTTCCATTGACCCAAACTTCCAGAAACTCAAGTGCGATGAGCACTTCAGCCGAGACCTTAACGAAGCAAATGTCTAACAATGCCACTGCTCAATTAGAATTGTCACCGCTAGAGTTCTTGGATGCAGGTTCTGATCTATTGAACACTCCGATGCTTGGCTCAGAACATTATGGGATAAATCAAAGCTCCTTGACTGATATGTCATCAACACCCACCTCGAATATATACACTGGAGACATCTTTCTGCCATAGCAATCATACCTTGCATACTTTTAATGGTAGTGTTGAAACCAATTTGCAAAGTTGAATCCAGCAAGGTATCAGTACTTAAATGAAAGGACGAAATCAGGTAGAACGCGCGGCAACTTCATAATAGCAATATGGGTAGTAGACTACAAATTATATCAATTACTAGGGTGGCAATGCTTTTCGCCCATGAGCATTTTGTAATATACTATTAATGCGAGTCATAGGCTCAAGTTGTTGCGCATTTGTATTGATCTCATATAATCCTCATTTATATGGTCAATTGCTCAGACCAAACATGCATGCATGCATGCATTCATACCAATGATTCTTACAGCAAGATTTTTTTACCCTGTTTCTAAGATTGGCGTATCTCCATTTTGGCAATCAGAAGATCCTGTAAAAGTTTGTTCTGCACTTAGAGGGTCATTGGACCTAAAATGTGCAGTAATTGTTTCTTCATGCCCGCATAAACCACTTATCGTAACAGGACCAAATAAGGGAGGAGAACATAATGCAATCATATTTTGCTCATCGGGACTGTTTCCGACTATGTGGTACTCGGAAACTGAAAGATTTCCCGAATTTATTGGTCCACCGACTACTAACCCAGCATTTCCTGTATCAAAGCTGTACAGAGTCCAATTTCCAGTTACTGTGCCATTAGAGGACAGCGCAGTAAATGAAATATTCGTGTTGAATGTCGAGCCATCAGAACACGTCACAAGCCCAGCTCCTCCTCCATGAATGAGAACAGCGCTTGCAGGCTCTCCAATTTGAAACAATGCCTGGTATGAGAGCAAAACACCGCAAACTGAAAGCACACCTAAAAGAGTACCATGAAAATCTTTTAACGAAGCATTCATGAGCCCACTAGTTCATATTTACATATAAGTACATTCCCTGCTGACTAAATCTCAGACCCGATGCCGTTTCGTGAAGAATCAAACAAGTAATTGGACGTATAAATTTCTGTAAAGTAGAGAACAATTATCAATATGGAGAATGATGACGCCAGCTACCCCACCAATTTGCAATGCTTTGAATTTGTCAATTAATCCCGCCTTTTAACAGTAATCAGAAGTACCCATAGTTAGATTGTCGATCCTGATTGTATAAACTGTAAATTTGAATGCTGAAAAAACTAGTGAGTTGAGATAGCGTCTCCGGATAAGATAACTTTTCTCAGTAACATCTTATTAGTAGCATCCATCATAGCGTAGACCGAAGCTATCACTATGTCTTCTCCTGTTTTCCGGGATGAAACAATATGGCCTTCACTATCCTCGATCTTAACAACTACTTCTGCAGTTGCGTCGGATCCCCCAGTTATTGACTCGAGTCGATATTCTCTAATTTTCACATCTTCTAATTGGCCCACTATCTTTTGGATAGCCTTTAACGCCGCATCCACAGGCCCTACCCCAATTTCAGAGGATATTACATCTCTCTCGCCGGTGTTGATCTTGACAACTGCTGTTGGGATGATGTTTATGCCAGTTACTGTATGAAAATCACGGAGCTGGAATTTTTCTTGGAATGTGCTATTTTTCATTACCTTACTTGCGATAGAAAGTAATTCGCTGGTCGTGATTGATTTTCCCAGATCAGCAATATTTTTCTGCCTCTCCAAAATTTGTTTAAGCTGTTCATCATCAGGTTTTACTCCAAATTCTTCTAGCATTGCTCTTATACCATGGGCACCAGCGTGTTTGCCTGCTTGAAGCCATCTTTTTCTCCCTACTAACTCCGGACCGATCGGCTCGTAAGTTAATGGATTGTTTATTATACCGTGTGTATGAATACCCGATTCATGACCAAATGCGTTTTCTCCGATAATGGCTTTATTTGGCTGAACAATTATTCCCATTGCATTTGAAACGAATTTTGAAGTCTCGTACAGTAACTCAGTCTTTATTCCATGTGATCTCTTGTATAGGCACTGAAGCGCCATAACAACCTCTTCTAGTGAAGCGTTTCCAGCTCTCTCCCCTATTCCGTTTACGGTTACTTGAGCACAGGTCGCTCCTGCATTTATCCCAGCTATTGTGTTGGCAACAGCGAGGCCCAAATCATCATGACAATGCATACTTATTGGTAGCGGCGAAATAGTCGTTACGTCTTTGACGAGCCTTGATATATAATCAGGGGTTGAATAGCCTACTGTATCAGGAATATCCAATCGGTCAGCTCCAGATTCCGAAACGGCTGCAAACACTTCCTTCATGAAACCGGTCTCTGATCTAGTAGCATCCTCGGCTGAAAACTCTACTTGAACCCCGTGTTTCTTTGCATAATCTACAGCCCATACAGCCTTTTCTAGTACTTGCTCTCTGTTCATCTTCAGCTTGAATTTCATGTGGATATCTGAGGTCGCAATGAATAAGTGAAGGTAGCCTAGATCGCAGCCAAGTGCAACGTCTATGTCCTCCTGTACGGTTCTAGCCAAACCACATACTTCGGCGTGCAATCCCTGTTTAACGATACTTTTAATCGCTTGCCTTTCCCCTTGCGATACAATGGGGAATCCAGCCTCGATGGCATCTACCCCTAATTCATCCAATTTAATAGCAATTTGCAACTTTTGTTCGGGGCTCACGGAAACGCCAGGTGTCTGCTCACCATCTCTAAGGGTGGTATCGAAAATTCTTACCTTTTCAACAATAGGCGATAGTCGAGAAAAGGGCAATTTAAACTTATTTCCTATCTTACCGTACATTCTTTCGTCCACTGATCATCTTTGCGCAGAAAGCGAGCTAGAGGATTTCAAATTGTAACCAAAATATGGCAGTAAATGAATGTCAACAGCTCCTATGAAGATAGCAAAGTAAGTTCGTCTTCATCCCATCTCCTGTTAATAGGTCATTTCGTCCATCGAAACGCAAAAGTTTCTTTCTAGGTGCATGGATCCGACGGATCGGACGCTAACTTGTAAATATTATTAATTCAGATATATATGTAGAACTTTGTCTAGTAATAAGCTCAAGAGTGTCTGGGCCAAACAGATAGCCCTAATCGCAGGTAGCTTTCTCTTAGGTTTAATATTGACGTACTATTTCGGTTTTATTGCCGGTCTTTCACTTAACATTATCGTACTTGTCGGTTTGGTATTTTATATAAGGAGAAGCCAACAGAAGGCTCTACGGAATCTCGGATTTAGCAATGAGAAGGCAGGGGGGGGCTTTGCACCAGCAGAATCTAAAATATCACTAAAATATATCTGCATGTCATGTGGATCTCGTGTAAAAGGAGCAAAATGCGCCACTTGTGGTTCTCAAGCAAAAAGGGCAACCTTCTAAACGGTCAGATGTAACATTTACTCCTCCATTGATCTTGAAGGCTTATCGAAAAAGGTTAGGTTTCATTTAGATACGTCTAGATAGAACTGTTCCTTGTCTATTTTCTCTGGTTTTACTCCCTCTATTTCCATCAAGTCTTGCATTATCCCTCTTCCTCTAGCTATCGACCCAGTCTTGAGCTTGACGATCCCGTTGATGAATCCACTGCTTCCACATATCGGATTAAATGTCGATTCAACATTTCCATGAAACTTTTGGAGAGTCCGTTCGGCGTTCCCTTCCTCATCCTTAAAGAATCTGCCTTTTCTGTAATATATCCTGGGGTGATCGGAATACAAAGTTGTCTCGCTGTCCTTCGTAAAAGTGAAAACCACTTTGAAATTATCGAGCTTTCTGGCCATATCTAAAAGCCAGTTATAATAGATTACACCCACACTTTTCTTGTTTTCAAGCGAATAAAGTCTGGGGTTACTGTAAAATAAAACGAGCTTAAGGTTCAAATCTCTCCGATCTTCCATATATTGTAGAAGGCACCGGGCGCACTCAGCACCATTAGATCCAGACCAATATGCAATATCTTTCTCTGCACCAGTTGCGATCTTTGCGAGAAAAGGTTCTCTTGCTTTGGTATATTTGACAGAAACTTTATCGCCTACTTTGAATTGTTCAAAGAAGTATGCTGCAAATCCATCTGCCTTGCCGATGACTGGATTTATGTAACCAAACGGCTTCTCATCCTTTATCGTCAGTTCAATATCATTTCTTGTAGGTGAGGATGCGATCGAGTATGCCCTTTCTACTTGTGCTTCTTCTACGCCTCCCGAAGAAATTGGTCTTTTCAATAATGCCCTGATTGTCACAAATTCTCCTATGTTAAATGTAAATCGATCCGACGCCGAGAATGGCGAAAATACATAGGTATAGGAATCAGGAGTTTCCTTTATTTTGTCCTTTATTTGCCATTCGAACATAGGGGTTTGGGACTTCGACATAGATTCTCTTGTTGGAAGAGAATATACTTAACATTTTCCAATTGCTTATAACGGAATTTTGCCAGAATCAGCGATGAGTAGTAGTTGCCCATTCAGTCCGGAAAGATCAATGTTTTTCATTAGCGAGTGAAAAACGAAATGTTTTGGCCCAGATAATCAGTAGCTCGAACACAAGTACATATCTCTAATGTTACAACTTGCTCTGACTTTTTTTATCTTCGCTTTGTACAAACATTGATGATGATAGCCTCCTTTGAACGAGCGAACCGGACCTTTGCTAGTAAAGTGTTAATATATGGAACTCACCATTATGACGGATCTCATCGATTGAAATGGATGGATTTCTTTGGTTAAAACATGCTCGATCCGTTGAAAGGACTATAGGCTATTTTTTTATTATTATCTTCGTAGTCTTCCTCGCTTACCCTGCTGTGCCTAATCTTTCCGCCCTTTTTCACACTCCACCTTTGGCAAGTAATTTGGTTACCTTTGAAGATCGGGGTCTCGGTTTCATGATCAAATATCCCAGCAATTGGGAGAGATCGAAAATTGGTCAGGATCAGGTCACTTTCATAGCTCCACGCGAAAGTGATTCCCCTTCTTTCCCAGCTGGGCTGGGAATAAAGTCACATAATATTTCATCTGCAGATTCCACACTAGATACCATAGCAAAGGAAATTGTTACGGATCTTGAAGATGATACTCAAGATTTTACTCTCTTGAGCTCGAGCAAGTCGAAACTGAATAACTTTGATGCTTATGAGATCTCCTTTAGCGCAACAGATGATAACGATGCAAAAAGGACCGCAATGCAAATAGTTGTAAAACCTGAAAATCTGGTCTATGTAATCACCTACAAGGCCTATCCAGAAAAATACGAATCTTATTTGCCTGTTATACAGTCAATGTTAGATACGCTAAGATTCTTGTGATAATGGCGATAAGGGTCCGGCTTGTTCCGTCAATGAAATATCAAATCATTCTTGATTTTCAATAATTAATAATGATCTGCATTGCTGGTTATGATTCGCACATACTAGAATACCTATTCAATAAGGGCGACAGGTTTTATTATTATGATGTTTCCAGCAAACCTCTTACGCCAATTATTGTATTCTGTGGATGCTTGCAACGACAGAGACTAGTTCCATGCTCAGAAAATTTGTGTTTACACCGACAATAGGTACATATTGGTTCAGATTCCTTCCCCCAGACGTCAGTAATCTTCAATCCCTGATCATAAAATATATGCCTATACAATATATTTTTAATGGAATAAGCTTATGCTCACCGCGCTGGCAACTTAAATTAGATATTTGTTTGCTATCCTAATACGAATACGGAAAATATATCACCGACTTCATCCAAATAATTCAATAATATCCGCAAAAACATGATAAACATTAGGTCATATTTTAATGTTTGTAGGATTCTACTGCTAAACTATTACCAAATAGTTAATATTTAACATGGGGCTGTAATACCTTTGCCTTAGCAAATGCATGAACGAGATTTCCTTCATGAAGTCTGCATAAGTGCTTTATCTGTTAGCAAGAAAGTAAGTTTTGCGGGGATAGTGGACAGTAATGGTAAACTTCTGCTTGGTCATGAAAAGAAAAATGCTGACACCAACAGACGGAGATTACTTTGTTATATTGGTAATTATGAGAATAAAGTTGTCGTTAGCATATATTTCAAGCATCTTGCACCAATGCTAAATGAGATAGTAAAAAAACATTTCTTCGATATGAAATCGAATACTACGATTTATGATAGTAACACAACAGATAGGGAGCATGCTATCCGGATTTACCAAATCAACGAATTTTATGTTTTGGATGTTGCTAGCAATATCAAATTGGGCTTTATTCCAATAACTGAAACAGCAGACAAATTTCTTTGTGTATACTTGGAATCAGATATGGTCGAAATGTCCAACACCTCATATCATAGGATAATAGCCTCAATTAATAGATCTCTATAAGAAGTTCTTGCTCAGAATCATGTATCTGGCAAGAGGAAACCATTCACTTTATTCTAGGGCAACGAAAAGAGTCGGCACCTGCGGCTATGTGAACGACTTGCTTTGCAATTGCAAACTGTCTAAAGGTTTATATCTAATGATTAGGGCACTAATCTTTAGTGCCCTATGTCAACTTTTGATTATGAATCTAATCCTGGATTCATCATAAACAGGACTGCTAGATCTCTTTCGCGTTCTTTAGATATTAGACTAAGGAACAGCGTCGGCATAACTTTTGCTCAATGGAGAGTACTTGTTCTGCTAACAAAAACCCATGATGGCCTTTCCCAAAAGGAAATCGCAGAAGGTCTTGGATTAGAAGCACCTAGCCTAATTCCTATTCTTGACAAGTTGCAGAACGATGAATTTATTGAGAGAAGAGTAGATCGCAACGACAGAAGGAACAACAGAATATATCGCTCTAAGAAGACCTTCGAAATCTGGGAGACTACCCTTGAGTGTGCAACTAGGGTGCTCACCATAGCATTGGCAGGTCTTCCAGAAGACAAGGTACAGATTATGAAAGAAGTATTGGAAAAGATGTGGATCAATCTCCAAGCAAATATAGAACTATCCAATAAGACACCCGCGATCATGACAGACATGGCTAGACAAAAACAGGGATTACGAGAAACAACTCTTTCACGACAACAACAGCAACAACAACAGGTCTGAAGTCGTCGGAGGATACTATTACAAAAATGCAGAATCCGCTAAAGGGCAAACAAGACAAAAATAATCCAAATGGAGGATTGTCGGCCAGAGAGGATTCTAAGCTTTTGACCAGTAATAGCACTCGCGTAGCGATACCTCGTACGGCTTGGAAATTACTAATCATTCTAAGCTCCATTGCAACTATGGTCATGTATGCAGAAACGATGTTGATTCCTGCTATCCCAGATTTGATAAGTGACTTTAATGTCTCTTACGGAACTTCTTCCTGGATACTGACGACTTATCTGATTAGTGGTGCGGTTGCTACCCCGATAGCTGGCAAACTATCTGACGTATATGGAAAAAAGAAGGTTCTCTTAGCAGTAATGCTGATCTATGCAATAGGGGTCTCTTTCGCAGGGTTTGCCTCAAACATTTACACATTGCTACTTGTTAGGGCTATTCAAGGAATTGGAATGGGGATGTTTCCCATTGCATTTGGTCTTATAAGAGATCAATTCCCAAGGGAAAAAATTTCGATAGGTCAAGGAATCATAAGTTCAATGTTCGCAGCAGGGGCAGCAGTAGGGCTTTCAGCAGGTGCACTAATCGTAGAGAATTTTGGATGGCAAGCTACTTTTTTCACGATAATTCCGATCGCCATTTTACTTTTGATTATTATTTGGAAGTTCGTCCACGTTCGTGAGGATGGTGAAATTGATCCTTCGCCGATAAACAACACAGTTAGGAAAGATAAGGAATCCGGTCTTGCTCCCGTTGCCAATTCCAATAAGAAACAGAGAGGAAAATTACAACTCGATATTAAAGGAGCGGCAGCTCTTGCAGTATCAATAACTTCATTTTTGCTCTGCCTAACCCTAATTGAGACGTCTGGTGATTTAAGCACTGAAAGCAATTCAGTTGTTGGCATATTATCAGCCTATGGCACGATTTTAGGTTCAGCCGTGGTTGCTGCGATTTCCTTTGCTCTATTCTTGTTTATTGAGAAGAGAGAAAGTTTGCCGCTTATTGATTTGCGACTTTTAGGAAACAAAGCGATATTACCATCAATTCTGATAATCCTCATCGTGGGACTATCAAATTTTATGGTGTTCCAGACTATACCAATACTGGTAAGAAATCCCGAGCCATTGGGGTTCGGAGCCGACGTCATCGGTGCAGGGACAATTCAGCTACCATTTGCGTTAGTATTTCTGGTATTTGGGCCAACTTCAGGTTTCATAATCTCAAGGCTAGGCTCTTTAAGGCCGGTAATAGTTGGAACTTCGATCGTTACGGCTAGTTTTTTGGGACTTACATTTTTTCATGACAGCCCACTCGCCATTTCAATTAACCTGGGTGTTCTTGCTACTGGGTTGTCTTTCGCGGCTATTGGAGCAATGAATGTAATAATACTTGCCACTCCAAAAGAGCATACTGGCATTTCCCTTGGGATAGCAACCCTTGTGAGGATAATAGGGAGCGCAATCGGACCTGCTCTCGCGGCTATGTACATGCAAGCAAGTCAAACGGTTATTGATGTGGGCGCTGTGTCGAGATCTTATCCATCTGATTTCGCATTTGTGATGATATTTTCTTCTGCGACAGTGATCGCAGCGGGTTCAATCTTTCTATCTGTCTTGCTTCGGAGGAGAGCAAACAAGATGGCCATTCCCCAGCTTTCATAAGTTTCACATTGATCATAAGCATAGCCCAAAGGTACTAATGTATAATTCATGATCTCCTTCCTCAACGCAAAACTGTCACCCTTGTCGCTCCAACTTCGCTAACTACATAGTGGTCGTGTCCTATCTCAATTATGTCGCCTGGCGCAATTCTATCGTGAGTTCTCTTGCTTCTGAGGGGCTTACCAAATGGTTTTTTCTGTTGCTTAAACATTAGCCAAATCCTTCCGACATTTAATACATTCTTGAATTCTGATTCCCATACCAGATCATATAGTGTGTATAATGCTTGGAAGCTGATACTGTTGTCCCTGATAAGTAGTTCAGCTTCAGGCTCCCTACAAAAATATACTCTTACAATCATCTGTAATCTACGGGATCACTTTGTAAATATTTACTAATTAGCATTCTTGAATAGTTGAATACAATCATGGAGGGCCAGCACCTACGTTACTTAACAAGTGGCTACACGACATGTTGAGAATTTCTATTGGGAGCGTGAGATGCAGTACTTTATTTTGATATCATAGCATGACGGTTCATGATACTGCTTTTGACAACTCAAAAAGGTAGATAGGAATCAAGAAGAATTCAAAGGTTCAATAATATAGTATAGTATAATATAATGGGTCTTGTACGATTCTCAATAGCAGATTTTAGTGTCAACACAATAAATGAAAATAAAAAAGGACTTTTGACGTCCCGTTAGTGGATCTGACTCCGGCTAATTCTTCTACTTTCTTATTTGAACTGCCTTCGTGATTGTTCCGTATATTGGGGTATCTCCAAAGTGATTATTAACTGCGGATGGGTCTAAGTATATGCTTACAACGTTGTCATCCATGCCGGTAACCGATGTCGGGACATTGGATACTGGTCCGTCTTTCATGGTAACTGTCGAAGTACCATTAAATACGGCGGTGTTATTATTTGGCATAGATATTTCAGTTAAAGTGAAATTGTCTATTTGATGCTGATGCAATGCACTACCATTCGTCCTTACCATATCAAATGATGCAACGAATTGGCCATTCTTTGACATATCTTTTCCCATAGCTGAAGTTGAGTTAGATGCTGAAGAGCTTTGATTTCCGTTTTCTCCTGTTTCGTCTTCAGTTACGCTCGCCTTCCAATAACCAGACAACACCCAAGCAGGGTTCCCGTTTTCATCGTTTTGAATGCTCGATATCGTTCCAGCAGCGTAATGGCCTGGTTTCATCATACCGTAGTTGTGATCGCCTCGCTGATCCATTGGATATGCTGCAACTTGATTGCTCTCAAATGGTGAGTTCATTAGGATAAATCCAATTCCTGTGGTGAGGAGTGCGGCTCCAATCACTATTACGATTTGGTTATGTTTCAATGTGAAGACAACTGACCGCCACAAACTTATTAAGCATACGATTTTCCCCACCGCACATAATTGTTCAATGGTTAGTGACTTGCCATCAATATTCTAACGCAGATCAGAACCATTAACTTAATTTTGTGTACGTCCAGGGCATAAACTCAATGGTTACGAATAGAATTCTAAAGTGAATCACATCTTTAGCTACCGAGTTTTCCAAGTGATTCACTCTTCCATATGCTTTACTATTTGTGCACAGCTATTTGTCAGTTCGATTCCAAAAATATATCAGCGATGATCTTAGATGTGTCTCTTTAGGCGATACACATATCTGACACGTTCCCCAATTGTAGATTTGATGATTTATATATCGCCTATCAATGATACATCTTTGACGGATTAAATGCAACCGGAGTTAACCAATCGGATTGATCTCCCGTCAAATTCTACTCCAAATCGTACAACGGGGTTGGATGGACAAAGGATTATTGAAGGCGGATTCGTTAGTGACTCTATCTCTGATGGACGAGCCAAGAAGAGTACAGAGCGTATTTTTGTGATTTGTGATGTATGCTTCTGGGCCACAACTTATCTGGACAAGAGCAGGCTCCCAGTCCTTGACAGTAGATGTTCGAGATGTCAAGAGGTAGGGTTGTCGAGTTTTCCTGTCTTAGTCAATGAATCATTCACATATACCTATTCAGAAAAACGAGGCGTGGAACTGATGTTCATGAATTGCAGTCGATAAATTGCTGAATTGACAGCTATCGCCACCCACTCAATGAGAATCAAATACTAACTTAGGTTATTTGTTATTGTAGAAATTGGCAATCGTGATTTGACTTGATGCTAAACAAAAAGCTTTCCTGTTCCTACTTGTAGATACAGGGTAGGATGGGTCAAAGATATAGAAAACAACCTCTCTTGATAAATATCAGGTACTAATTGTCGATTTATTACTTAGACTTACAACAAGATTAACAATGTATCTGAAATATTGCAATCAAAGTTGTAATTTTATATGCAACAAATTAATAATCCGGATTGATCATATATAGATCCTTACAAATGTCTGAGATCCTACAAGATAAATCGCTGGGTTTGGTATTGAAGGGGTATAATCTAATCCCAAACGGCGGTCTTGCGACAAAAATTGGGATTTACACCCCTTTGATTATAGAAACAATACTTCAGGAACATCCTGAGGAAGTTGACAAGTGGTTGCAAAAGCTGCATGCTGAAAGCATACGTCAAAAAAAGCTATGCCTGTTTGAGAATGATACTGCCGCATGCTTCAATATTGAAATTTATGAACATTTCGAAAAGAGCTTTAAGAGTTGGGAAGAAGGTGGCTTAATAAGGATAATGTTGACTAAAGACAGGCCTGTATGGGTTAGCAAGAAACCACTCTTCGTTCATGCAAAGTAAACTGTTAGGCAGACCATGAGTTACACTTCTTTTCGGTGAATTAACTACCAACTATGTGATTGTATCATTTACTAGTGGGATGGTGGCCAGCTTTTGATGATAGATATCTTGGGAACAGATCTCCAGGTCTATCTTGGTCACACTTGAGAAAGACTTGATAATGGGAATAACTCCGATGACTCTGAGTTCCTTAAGTGATAATTCACTGCTGCTCTTCATGCTCAGTAAAAGAAATTTCAGTTAGTACAGAATTTTATGCTTCTGCGAATTTATATTCTTCAAGTTGCTAGGTCTTGTAAATGTCATCGTATTTAGGAACTTTCATTTTGGACTTCATGTCTATTGATTTCAAAACTGATACAGATATTGCAACTGCCTTACTCTCACAATTTAAAGAAGAATGTGGTTTCGACCCGGGTCTAGAAGCCTTTGCAATATTGGATCCAGTTCCGAGTGCGGGTTGGATATTTTCAAAGTTATTTATTGCTGGCCAATTTGTAGAAAAATTGTATCAAGGTAATATTAAGGAGATTGACAAATCTAAAGGTAAGAAGTTTTCAGACAGATTTGTTTTTTGGCTTGCAATTCAACTAAAAGAACATGGTTGCCGAGCTCAGATAAAATTATCTGCATAGTTTGAGAAAAAATTTTTATTGAAATTGTTACACCACTATTGGGTCCACAATACCCCTATAAAGGAACATGTCTTATTGCCAATTGTGGATAATCTAGGATGGAAACAGTTCGATTTAACAGTTTAACCTATTATCAATCCATGGATGCACCTAGAAGCAAGTTTTCTTGAATTTTGACAAACAATTACATCTCAATTTTTGGACGCCAAGGCATCCTGACACGCTCCTTACTCATTCTCAATAACTCAGCATAGAAATGGTTGTAGGAGGGGGGAAGTGGATATGCTTCTGCAACTAACTCATTCTTAATTGGGCAATACAAGTAAGAACGGATCCAAGTTACCTATGATGCATACCGCCCTTTCGGTACAGATGAATTTTGTGAGGATATTTTGACATATCACAATATTCCCTTGACACTCATTTTGTTGATTGGCAATAGTTTTTATGTTGTTGTCCTTTGAAGGTGATTCACTAGATTCTGTAGCAGGTGTAACCTCAGAACTTGCGATGGTTTCCTCACTAGAGCCATATTCTGATGCAAAGGCCATCTCTGATCTCATGCCAAATAGAAAGGCTATCGTAAGCAGAGTCGCAAGAAGGACTACCACAGAAAGAGAAACTCTATTATTATTGTTCATAGTCTAGAATTATTTTTGATGTTATTTAGGAAATATTTAGGTTGAACTAATGAAAGAATTCTGTACTAATATTCTGTAGTTAGGTCTGGGCTCAAAAAGCTAGAATCCCAATTCAAATTTGTTTGCTACTAAATACATGAGTCTTAAATGAGTAATTCATTAAAGTTATCCATCATCTGGCACATCAATAACCGGGTTGAACCTACTATACTCTGTCCTTTCCTGCTTAGTGTTCTTTTAGTATTTTAGCAGCGGTAATTCCGCATTGAACTATTTTAATTTTGGACCCGTCTTATTGTCCTTTTCGATCGCGTAATACTTGATCATAGCATTAGCTGTTTCTGCAGATGATCGCAACTTACTCTCATAGTGTCTAGTCATTGTAAAATTGATAGTTATATTGCTATGACATTTTGAACAAAGTGTTCGGAGGTTATCGTAGGAGAGCAATCGTTCCCTAGTAGACGGCAAATTGTTCGATGAGTTGGTTGGACTGGCATTACGAATTTTAGATACCCTACGGAAACGCTCAACAAGCTGCACCACTGGTTGGATATGATCACATTCTAAATCGGTTCCCTTTACATCCAATACATCTGCAAAATTCAAGAATCGCATATTGCGCCTAGTCAATTTAATTATTTGTTCCTTGTTCCAAGATTTACCACACTTTTGGCATGCATACGAGTCTCTCTTGAAAATAGCTAATCTCACGCCGATCCATGTACAATGCAGAAAGTGCCATTTGGCAAATTCTTTTGCATGGGACCTGCTGCAAAAGTACCTGAATGGGAGTTTTGGTTGCTTATTACATTCAGCGACTCTACAAAGCAAGTTTCCCCGATCGTCTGATTTATTGAAAAAGTTCGGGGGAATGTAAAGCCCTTTCCGTTTCATGAGAGTAAGTACACTAATTGCAGTTTTGGATATATTAATTGGCGTCGCATAGCTTTCGTGAATTCTCATATATTCCGTACATTTTTACAGCCTTTAGGATCGTGTTCATTGAAACAAAATAGAAAGTCCAAGCTACCAGTTCTGCGACGAAATACGCTTGATATGCCTCTAAATATCCTAATTCTAATTGATGGAAATGGATATAAGTTTTGGTAACGATAAATACACATTCAGAAGCCGAGAATGCTGTAAACAATTTCTTTATGTCTAGTAATAACTTGTTTGTATTCCTATTTCCATTATTGGGATCGACATAGCGATCCTTATTATCTCTATAGAAAAGGTATGCAAATATCGGAAGGTAAGAAGCATAACCTATGACAAGTGTATAAATCGAATTTTCAATACTACTTTCAGGACCAGCATAATTTGCATAAAGTTCAGTAAAACACATTCCTATCGCAAATGATATGAGCCCACTGACAGCAATAGACTTATTTAGTAAGAGGGTATCTCTGTATTTTTGGAAGAATTCTTTAACTCCCTTCTTCATTAGTTCTCCCTCAAATGATGCGGCCTACTATTGAGTCTTCCAATATGACTTGCAGCAAAAGGTACCAGCTAGTTTGTGATGGACATTAGGTGAATCGGAGTTGAATGATATACAAAATTTGTTAATGCCATTTGAATCGTAACGATAAATTTCAATGTAAGTCATCAGGCGTCCCTATTCTCACAATGAATTGTCGTTAATTGTTTCCTTTTAACCCATTTGCGACCATAACGGAGTAGCAACCAAGTCCGCAACGTTCACAGATTGGTTTCAATCCATTCTTGGTGTCAGCACTGCCTATACAACATGGCTCGCTTTATTCTACCCAAGTGATCCAGGGATAGAATTGCCCAGGAAGGACACTCTATAGGTGTTGTTCCAGTCCCACCCCAGTTTCCCTTCATCAATTCTAACTGTTTCTGACTGTTAATTACGAAATCTGGATATTGGCCTTTCAGTTCAATGAGTTTGTCTACCATGCGGCTACGTTCAGGTCCGAAGGGTATCCACAAGGGATCATCCATTGAAAATGGTGTATGAAATTGAAAACCAATCTTGTTTACTTTTCCATTCCATTCTTCGATGAGGCCATCTATGCACGAATGATTTTGTGAGTTGATGGTCATCGTTATCCAAATGTCTTTCCATGCTGGCTTACGCCGATTTGGTGGACCATTGATATAATCAAGTATATTTTGCTTCGTTTTTGCGTAAGTTCCCTTACCTCTGATGCTGTCATGAATACTTTCAGTACCGTCTATCGAAACCCAATAGAAATACAAATTCTTATATCTTCTTAAGGGAAATGTAGCATTGGTTACCACACAAACTCGCCTAGGCATTTCTTCACAGAAAACTTCAATAATATCAGGTCTGAGGGTAGGTTCTCCACCGACCAATGTCACAATAAAAGTATTATGTTTCTTGAATGTGTTTTTTATTATCTTTCTCCATTCCTCAGAGCTAAGCCCATCCTGTTCGTTACTTTTTCTGTTCAACCACCAGTAGCAATGCGTGCAATGCAGATTGCATACGTTTATGATATCTGCAGAACCGTACATGAAAGGTTTACTATGAAAGTACTTTATCCCTATAATCTTGTTGAAGATGCTAAAGTAAAAGGGCGTTTCCCTTATTAGATCTGTAATTCCTCTACCGTAAATTAGATCAGTCATGCAACAACCCATTGGTTATGACAACATCACATATAAATAGACTATAGTTCTAATCCTTACAAATTCGTCACTATTTGGCCACTATTCTATCTAATGTCCCCCTTTGAATTTTAGTAGGGATCGTGTAACAGACACTAGGCGTTTAGAAGGAAGGAAGAGTAGGTTAAATCAATTTTTGGTATATTAAGAGTATTCCGTATATAATTGGCTCCATCCCAAGGTTTGAAAATTATACAGGTCATCCTAGGAATAAAAATTCTGTGTTCTTGTTAAACGATAATATCATGCTAGAGCGAGACATGATGTAACATGGATGCGAACGAATAGACGCACATCTGCACATTAATTTGGCATCTTTCAGGATCGATTCATCATTATTTAGTGCCACGATATTTATGGTTGAAAGAAAGAGGTGATCAATGTAGTATAATGTTTAGTTCAAAATGCATATTCTGCGGAATAATATTAGGTAACGTACCTTCAAATATCTTAGTTCAAGATGAAAAAGCGATTGCATTTCTCGATGCTTTTCCGCTAGCAAAAGGTCATACACTGGTAATCCCAAAGTTGCATTTCTCTAAGATTCAGGATATGTCAGAAGACCACGAATCAGCAGTATTTCACCTTGTACATAGATTAGTGGGCCCTATCGAAAAGGCAGCGCATGTAAACTCGTCTACTATCGCAATCCACAATGGGAAGGAAGCAGGTCAGGAAATTGATCACGTGCATGTTCATATTGTTCCTCGGACAGTCCATGATGGAGCTGGACCAATTCATTCAATGTTTATGAAAAGACCAATTATTTCGTCAGCAGATATGAATCAAATGGCTGTCGCGATAAGAGAAGAATTGTAGTCAAGTTATTCGATGTGCTGTGGTGAAGGCACAGGTCAGACGATGGACTTCAAAAACCAACTGGTATTCTCCTTCTTTCAGGGTGTCTCCCCACAGAAAATAATTAAATATGAGGATCCAAGTACGTATAATGATTTCTAAATGTTTGGTGCTAATTTCACTTTAATTGACAATATTACTTCTTTGTCTCTCAATCATGTACGTGAGGTGTTGCCAACCATCTCAATTTTTTTACTGGCTCTTTTTCTCTACATGAGCATTTCTATTCAAGATATCAGCGTGCTCGCTCAGAGTTCGACAAGTGATGCCTTGGGTAACAATAGCACAGATACGACAAATAATAATAATAGCACAGTCTATGCGACTGGAAGTGCACTTTCTAGATTAGCGCCGGACAGGGCGTTCATTTCAATTGGCGTTGAAACTACTGACAAGACAGCCAATGATGCGTTGTCTCTAAATTCTGGACTAATGAATAATATCATTTCTGAATTAAGGAGCGACGGTTTAAAACCAAATGAGACTCGCACCACTTTCTTTAACATTTTTCCACTGTATAATTATACCGAAAGCGGAACGAGATTGAATGTGACTGGCTTCACTGTAACCAATACACTGCAGATTGAGAGCTCAAATCTTGACAATGTTTCTCAGTGGATTGACACAGCGGTTGCATCAGGAGCCAATAGCATAAATAGTATAGATTTTTCAGTGACCGAGAAAAAGTTAGAGGATACAAGGACTAAATTAATCACCGATGCAATAGGCAATGCGAAGCAAAAAGCAGAGGCAGCTGCATCAGCAGTGCAACTAAGTATAACCGGAGTTAAGTCAATAGTTGTCGATGGATCCACAATTAACCCACCACTTCCACCTCAGCCATTTTTTAGAGATTCCGTATCAGCTCAGGGAGGAACTGCCTCATCTTCGACACCAATTATAGCAGGGGAGCAGGAAGTATCCGTTACTGTTTCTGGTATCTTTTCAATGGGGTAAATGTTAGAGCTAATCTAATTCTCAAGTATAATCAATGTACAGCTTACTTAGTTTTGTACAGTGTCAGGTAAATCTCCTAACGTATTTTTTTTGTTGTTGTTAGTGTCGGAACCCCCCAAACGTAAATTTTATTCTAGTTAACATCATTATACTCTCCTTACGGTGCAATTATAAGTATAATGAAAAAATATTATTGATTTTTCCGCGTTGCATTACACCCGCTTCACTCCTAGGCAAGCCAAGATCTAAATGTTGGTTGCAGTCAATTTAGTTGGTTCAGCGGTCGCGTATGACTCATCCCCCTTGAGATATGAAAACAGTATCTTCTTTCTTGCTAAATCCCATCCTATCTTCATTGCCACTAACGTAGGTACGAAACCTAATGCAACATAACCAACAATTTCAAATGGATTCATATACATTGACAATGATCTAGTCCTTGATTGATTAACTCTACTCATAAGGCGCTATAATTTTTAATCATTGGTGCTTATTCATTCATTCATCATGGGTTTTCATGAATTGATAAAATAATAATTGAAAAAGTGTGGCGGTAACTTATTAACTCTTTATGAGGAAGGTTTTTGGAGATAATACTTTCTGCCTCTCACCGGAAGTGGTTGATTTATCAAATATAGTTATGAACAAAGTACGCTAATATCCCATCTTGGATTGGCGTGTATTATCATGTAAGAATAGTTGACTAATTCCCTTAATTCTAGGAACCAGAGCCTGACTTCACTACTACCACACTACCAGACAGCACAACAGCTGCATATCACCCCCAGAATCTTAATGACTGCCATAATTATTCCAAAGCATGAAGAGATTACTAAATGATCAATTTCTCAAAAGGGAATAGAGTAAATTAACCTCCTATTGTCTGGGTCATGTTCCATATTACTGCTTTAATTCAAGATTGTTACTAAAATAGATCCTTGGAACAGGCGTAAAAGGTGACAGTATCTCTATTGTGATTTTTAGCGGCGACTGATCATCGGAAAAAAGATAAAGCTATTTCCCATTATATCAGGAAAAACCAAAAGCTAAAAAAGAATAAAGTGTGATTATATTGAGGTCAATAAGACTTGAGATGCCCTTGTTGTGGTGGAGAGATGGTTTTGAAAAGTGAATTGAAAGTAGCTGTAGTCTATGAATGCAAAGAATGTGGCCTGAGCGATACAAAACTAAAATCGAAATAGTACTTGAGCACAGAAAGTTGGACTTTCCAAATTTTAGTTGGCACACATTCAGGTGACATATGACTCCAAAGCAATCCATCATCACAATAACTTCACAACCTGGATTCATAAGAGGGTTAAAAGAACGCTATAGAGAATCATATCCTAACTACACGATCTAAAGCCAAAGATACAGGATAGATTCATTCATACACAATTACCCTTAGTGGTAGCAATCAACTGGCAGCGGCACCGTAAACCTATGCTTGAGAAAGCTTACACAGCCCTTAGCAAGAACATAGTTAGGATAGACCCAAGCTTTACTAAATTAGTAACCGCATTAAGAACAGCAACAAGCTCTCCTACTGAGGTCCGGTACGATAAAGAAAAGACAAATTGGAACGATATACTTGACGCATTCCTACAGTTATCATTAGTGTTACAGAATAAGGGATCGAAGTTAACGGCGCTAATTTAGAGTTGGCAAAGCGGGGTAATAAACAGTCAAAAGAGCAGATAAAGTAGCCAGAAGCGCTATACAAGAAATATGTGATTTATTTGGGATTAAAATATTAATTCATTTATTTTTATTGTAGCTTAGCTTGTAACTATTCTAACTCTGCTCTAATACGCCTTAACAGCTGTTCTGTAGCTATTGGCTTCTTGATGAAACAGCCTATACTTTTAAGTGGATGCACTTCTCTTGCTGCGTCCATATTTATTTCTCCAGCGGTTATAAAACAAACCCTGACATTGAGGTCCCTCCGTACTAGATTCTGGGCTAATTGAAAACCGTCCATTAAAGGCATGTTAACGTCAATTAGTAATAAATCGTAAAAATTAGGTGTAAATTCTACTAATGCAGTTACTGGATTATCATAACCATAGACTTGCATAGTTGGATCACTTTCTAGACCAACACGTAAGGTAAACAAAATATCTGGGCTATCGTCAACCACTAGAATTCTCTTGTGCAGCGGGGGCTCAGAAGATACTAGTGAAGAAGATAATTTTGTATGGTCTGGTTTTAACTTTCCAATATGGGCAGTTCCCTTCTCTGGCTCTGGATTGTCGTTGGGAGCTTTGTTCACATTCCTTCTCTCTATATTCAAGTGTATCCAATGCAAGATAAGAATTTTATTATTTTCATAGTTAGGTGACCTCATATCTATCTACCTATTTCGTTCGCAGTGAAGTGAAAAGGAAGGAAATGTAGGACATAGCACTGAAATCCTAAGCAAGCATTACATATCTCAGGTTCAAAGAAAATTAAACTTTCTTAGCGGCGATTAGATTCCAAAGGACGAAGGGCTTTATTTTGCAACTATATTATATTTAATGTCCTGGGCGAAATTAGGTTCAGCACACCCTGGATCAAGACAAATCAAGCTTGATTTATAATGAATTGGATATGTCCCTTTTGCCAAAGGCTCTGTTAGTATGTAGAAGCCATCTGCCACAGACTTTGATTGACCTCCCTTTACAACACCGGCAATACCGTTATCAGGAAAGATGACTTCAAATGGATCAGTAGGCTGAATACGATACTTGAGGAGATCTTGGTAGCTGTATTCTTTATCGCCTATTTTGAGATACAAACTGTTGACACGGATTACTAATTATCAGTCGCACGAAGGCCTCATCGAAGTCACTAAAGTGAGCTGGTGGATGAAGCCAACAGTGACTATACTTAAACCGTTCCTTAGTGAGCTGTTTAAGGACGAAAATGGTGAAGATATTCCTGATAGAGTACTTGGAAGTATCTTTAACACACAAAGGATTAAAAGAACTAGAAGAAGCTCACAGTCAACCTCACAAATCAACAAACCATTTTCCACCTAATATCATTTATAATATTAAGGGGGATTTCATACGGCGAAACAACGTTCATGGCGATTTCTTCGAAAAGGTAGATAATTCAAGTATCATAAACAGAAGCTCAGTTCAGAATTCTTTTAATCGCCTAACTCAAAACAGGAAAGATGATGAGGTTAGGGAGGCACTAAGAATTCTGAAAGGGCTTATTCAGGAATCAAATGATGCTTCAGCTGTGATACTTTACGAAAATTTTGAAAGTGAATTGAGTACTCAAAATCCCGACCTTCATCGGCTTAGGAGCATTTGGCAGGGAATTGAAAAGATAATTCCGAAAGTTTCAACTATTGCAGAAGCAGCTGCAATTTCAAGATTAATGGAGTAATCTGAATGCCTACTTGCCAGTAACGACAACATCGATTAGGAAACTTTGAATGCAGAATCAGTAGATTATGGTAGAGATATCGCTAGCAACCGTGAATCGCTGTATAAGAAATCCACGAATACCCGGCGTAAAGGATACGAATGAATTTTCATACGAATCCCTCTGGGTCCATTTTATGAAATCAATGCTCATCTGACGACTATTCTAGTGGCGTAAATATAGCAAGGCACTTCATGAATCAGTATTCGGATGGATGGATTATAATTACATAACTTATTTATCTCCCTATTTACGATAAATCAATACTCAAGTATCCGAAGTCCTTATTTTCTAGTGAAGTTCTGATTAGATGTCCATATTGATAAACCAATATTTATTTAGATGTATCCCAGCATTTAAAACTACAAAGTGCCAACTAAATGTTGAAAAATAAAGTAGCTTTGGTTACTGGAGCGAGCAGTGGGATAGGCTATGCTACAGCAATCGGGTTATCAAAGGCCGGTGCACATGTCGCAGTCGGTGCGAGGAGGGTGGAAAGGTTGAAGGGTCTAGAGAAAGAAATTAGCGAATCCCGTGGAGCTGAAATTCTTGTTCACGCTCTTGACGTTACCAACAGAGCAAATTGCAACTCCTTCGTTGACGCTGCTGTCAAGAAATGGGGTACTGTTGATATATTAGTAAATAATGCTGGCTTGATGCCATTAAGTTTTTTCAAAAATAACAAGTTTGATGAATGGGAACAAATGATCGATGTTAATCTTAAGGGCGTCCTTTACTGTACGTCGGCTGTAATACCGCATATGCTACAGAAGGAATCAGGACACATTGTAAACATGTCTTCCGTAGCTGGAAGACTAGTCTTTGCAGGCGGGACTGTCTATTGTGCGACCAAACATGCAATAACTGCTTTCAGCGAAGGACTCAGAATTGAATTCAGTCCAAGGTCAAAGATAAGGGTAACCTGTATTGAGCCTGGAGCAGTATCAACTGAACTGCTAGAAACAATAACTGACGAGTCTATGACACGCTTTATTGAGGCATCAAAAAAAATGGAATCATTACAGGCACATGATATTGCAGACGCAATACTGTACGCAGTACAGGCTCCCTCACATGTTAATGTTAACGAGATTTTGATAAGACCTACCCCACAAGTCATTTGATATTGAATAAGTAGTATTTTAGTATGGCAGCTGCCAACTTAGCCAAATCATATTCTCTTAATTTCATGATGCGCCACAGGATCAGAAATAAGCCTCAGGACTGAATTGATAAGTTAATTATAGAAATTTTGTGGTCCGAGTTCAGTTTCTTGCAGTTAATGCAGTTGGTTCAGCGGTCGCGTATGACTCATCCCCCTTGAGATATGAAAACAGTATCTTCTTTCTTGCTAAATCCCATCCTATCTTCATTGCCACTAACGTAGGTACGAAACCTAATGCAACATAACCAACAATTTCAAATGGATTCATATACATTGACAATGATCTAGTCCTTGATTGATTAACTCTACTCATAAGGCTGTATTATTTCTAAACAGTGGTACTTATGCTGTTTTTTTCTTCCTGAACCGGGTTTCCATTTTACTTAATGGAAGGTAAAGCATAGGCTTAAGTGGGTATATTGAGAGTATATGATTGAAATGGGAAAAGAAGAATTTTCGTGCCCGTACTGTCAATCCAAATTCGAAAGCAAGCAAGACTTGTCCAAGCACATTGATAGAATACATACTGGTTCAGGATTGTTAGAAGGTGACGTAGGTAAATGGTAATGAGCTTTAGTATTTTCAAGAATTTAAGTGATTAGCTGTTTGATCTGCTTAGTAGACAAATTTAATTAAACAAGAGCTCCTGCTAGCGCCTGCGAGATTAATTTTGGAAAGCTCGGCCCGGCCCTCATTGTTATACCATATTTTCCTCATTAAGCAAGGTAGGATAATGCACTTTGGTTCAAAATACTTAGGATTGAGCAGGTTAAGGAGGTAGGAAGAAGGATAATTGATTCATGGAATTCAGTTGAATGTAACACCCAAGAATAGAAAAAGATTAATATCATAATTTGGGAATCGAAAGTCACAAATCCTCTTAAAGAGGGATCACGAGCCTAATTTACCGACTGAAATAACTCCAAACCCCGGCAGAGTTATGACGGTCACGTTTCAATAACGTGACCTTAACTTTGTCGAATGATTCAAGATAACTGCCAAATTTGTTGACAGAGTGACTTTTATGTAAAAATGAGCACTGACATAGAAAAGTGCATTATGCCCCCCAACAACAGCATCGGAGGGTCATAATCCTCCAAATGTAGCAAGCCCCTCTGGCATTCATCACACATGTGCGTCAGTATTCTGGCCTATATTAACGCTAAAAGAAAATTCGCTTATCGTTGAACCCGTTTAGTAGCAGAATAGTGGGACCCTTTGGAAGTTTTCAACACGTCAATGAGCGAAGGTAATTTTCTACACAGAAAAACAGGGACAAGGAGATAATTGTTCGCTTGTTCACGTCTCTATGACCGGATCATCATTGGCTAGTGGAAAGATGACGTGGAAAGATTTCGTTGATTTCACCCCCGAATTCTATCATACTCAAGAAATAATTCGCTTACGGAGAAAAAAAGAGATACACCCTCCCTCTACTTTAGGTGACCGAAATTATAATTACTGGTATTTGTATCTATACCTTTGGAAGAAATTATAGATGCATGAATATCTGGCTGAACCTGCCAATTCATTAACTTACAAGAACTGCGTTCATTGCTCGCTCTCGGAAATCAACGATATGTGTAAGATGCGATTTTTGTTATTCTTGCCATTGCATGATTGAACGTATAGAAAGCTCCTCAAGGCAGATACCGGTTCGAACTATTAATACCAAAAGGGGTAGGAATGAAAAAAAGTTTCGTAGAAATAGATTCGAAACTAATTTTGTAGTTTATAGTATAAAAAAATAACATCAACACTTGTTTACCCTGCTTTGGAATTTTCCATTACCATCCCTTTTAAGAAGGACTATGTAGTGATACTAATTTTATCTTTAGCTACCATGAAGTTTCCTGTATGGAATCCTTCTATGGAATCAAATCACATGTAGAAATATTCGTATCCGTTGAAATATAGGATATTTCTTAAGCAGATCTCAAATAGCTACTACTAATCAATATTTGTGCTCGTTTCACATCTATTAATATGGTTCTCGCTCAGTGAGTTGGAGTCGCAGACTCTACTGAGTCTGAGTTAATTTTTTTGATATTCTCTCTAATGCTTCCTCAGTCCCTTTATGAATATGCTTTCTAACCATACCAGAAAATAATTTGTAGAAACCAGATAGCTCAAAATCCCAATTGACTGTTATTGAGGTAGCATTGCTATCGATAGATGTGAGTGTTAAGGTCTTGGTTCCTTTGATAGGACCACTAAGTATTTCTGTATTAATCCTCTTTTTAGGATCTAATTGTACAATCTCTCGACACATAGAATTCTTAAATGCGATTACAACGTCCCTTTCGACAGTATTTCCCTTTTTGCTAATATTTCTAATGGACTTGGTCCCGTGCCAGAATTCAGGTTCTCTATCTATGTCTCCTACAATGTCCCACACTTTATCAAGAGGTACAGCTAATTCCTTGCTTAGCTTTAGGGTTGCCATTAGTAAGTTGGTTCGAGTATCATCCTTAAATATTTTTAATTATAGGACACGTAAAGGGTAGATGTTTAATACTGTAAAATCCTAAGAGTTTCTCTCAATTAGAATGCTTAGATCGCGTTATGTCATCCTTGTTCCATTCCTCCAAAGCCAATCTAACACAATTGCACGCGTCAGTGTCCTCAACTAGATCTTTATTCCGATGATCCCAAGATTAAGACTTCAACTGTGCAAAGACAAGAAAACGTGTTACGAGATATAGTATTAAAAATGTGATTATTCTGATTTCGCCAAATTCATTCCTACAACCCCCATCTTACTTTATTGAAAGCATCTACTCTTACAAAGGGGGCTTCTCCTTCTTTCCATGGATTTTTTCTTACCCATTCAAACCTCTTATTAAATATTTGATACAGCCTCTTAAATTCCGCTCCTCTTTCGATAATAACAGCTTTGCCTTGTAGTATTATAGCCTTGTTCTCTCCAGAATGATCGTAGACATCAACAACTACCGAGACATTCTTGTTGACTTCCAAATTCTTATATTTTCTTGTTCCATAATCCGTTACAAAAGTAATAGCATCTTTGTCATAGATATATGCAACAGGTACAACATGCGGTACGTCATCATGGGAAGTAGCTATCCTACACACTTCGTTTTCCAACAGAAATTTACGCTCTTTTTGAGTCACTTTCACTTTATGGCGGTTACTAAAGTTATTCATCTTCAAATTACCAAATATTTAGTACTCGATCTCACTATAAACTTACAACTATAGGTTCTAGCGTTCTATTCTAGGTCACTAATTTAGTTTCATTGATTTTATGTTTAGGAGTTGGTGTTTAGAGGTTGAAACGGCTTAGAAAGCGCCATATTATGAATAGGAATATTCTAGGATAGTCAAAGATGCTAGGTCAAGATTATGTAAGAGCATCTCAACCATGTGTAATGCCTGATTTTAAAGCTCTGGAAGGATTGCATGCTGCATCACATTTCTCGAATACTCTCGGGGAAAATACTTAAGTGCTAAATCAATTAGAACTTAGTCGGTGAAAGCATATTTCAAATAATAATAGTAAAGATGACAACTTTGATGGGAAGGGCCCAGTCCAGAACGATATAAATGAATCCAATAATGCTTCTAGGAAGGACCCCAGGGGGGCAACCTTGAAAGTTGCAGAAGCAGAACAACGCGATGTAGGAAGAAAGATTGCACGTGTGGATCCCAAAGTAGCCGAACGTCTAGGCATCACAAGTGGAGACGCGCTAGAATTATCATCACTTGGAAAGAAAACAACTGTGCTAAGTTGGCCTGCACGA
This sequence comes from uncultured Nitrososphaerales archaeon, assembly GCA_963841565.1. Taxonomy (GTDB): domain Archaea; phylum Thermoproteota; class Nitrososphaeria; order Nitrososphaerales; family Nitrososphaeraceae; genus TH5896. The sequence goes on along the minus strand of CAWJCY010000012.1, from coordinate 280,900 downwards.
AGTACCGATAGAGGCAACGGTTTAATTCGTATTGATGGCTACGCACGAAACAGACTTGACGTTGGGATCAACGATCAAATTGAAGTTAAAAAAGTTCAATCTAAGGAAGCAAAGAGCATAACCTTTGCCCCCACAGAACCACTGAGAATTGTAGGAGCAGAGGAATATCTTGCAGAGTATCTTAATGGCCAGTTGATGACAAAGGGCGATACGATACCTTTGAACGTTATGGGTCAAAGAATTGATCTAGTGGTGATTGCTACAAATCCCTCAGGCCCAGTGATAGTTACTCCATCTACAAAGATTACTGTTTCTGAGGAGAGTGCAAAGGCAGTGCAAGTCTCAAAGGAAGGTGGAGCACCTTCTATAACATACGAGGACATAGGAGGGTTGGGAAACGCCGTTGGCCGAGTGAGGGAGATGATTGAGCTTCCCCTAAGGCATCCAGAATTATTCAAGAGACTGGGTGTAGAAGCACCCAAAGGCGTTCTTCTTCATGGCCCACCTGGAACTGGAAAGACCTTGTTGGCCAAGGCAGTCGCCAATGAAACAAATGCCAATTTCTACACTATAGGTGGTCCAGAAATAATGAGTAAGTATTATGGAGAGTCAGAAGAGAGATTACGAAATGTGTTCCAGCAGGCTGAAAAGAATGCACCTTCAATTATTTTCATCGATGAAATAGATTCGATTGCTCCAAAACGAGCAGAAGTGACAGGAGAAGTCGAGAGGAGAATCGTAGCTCAACTACTCTCTCTGATGGACGGTATGTCTACAAGGGGAAAAGTGGTAGTCATAGGGGCAACAAACAGAGTTAATGCTATTGACGAGGCTCTACGGCGTCCGGGCAGATTTGATAGGGAAATAGAAATCGGTGTACCAGATCGAAAGGGCAGATTAGAAATATTGCAGATACACACAAGGGGGATGCCTCTTGCTAAAGATGTAAACTTGGAAAAGCTTGCAGATATTTCTCATGGATACGTGGGAGCTGACCTGCATGCCTTGACAAGGGAAGCAGGGCTTGGAGCATTAAGGCGAGTCCTGCCTGAAGTTGATTTAACTTCTGAAAACATACCGGCAGAAACATTGAGGAAGATCATTGTTACTATGCAGGACTTTCTAGACGTTGTCACAGAAATGGAACCATCAGCTGATGAGGGAAGTATTCGTAGAGGTTCCTGATGTGAAATGGGATGACATTGGAGGACTAGCATCGATTAAACAGGAATTGCAAGAAGCCGTCGAATGGCCCCTCAAGTATCAGGGCATATTTTCCTACGCTGACGCCACACCTCCAAAGGGAATCTTGCTTTACGGTCCCCCTGGAACAGGCAAGACATTGATGGCAAAGGCAGCAGCCAATGAGAGTGAAGCTAATTTCATAAGCATTAAGGGTCCAGAGCTTATTTCAAAATGGGTTGGCGAGTCAGAGAAAGGAGTTCGCGAGGTGTTCCGCAAAGCAAGGCAAGCTGCTCCATGTATCATCTTTTTCGATGAAATAGACGCCATTGCCCCAAGAAGAGGCGGCGACTTTGGAGACTCTCATGTAACTGAGAGGTTGATAAGCCAACTGCTGACAGAATTAGATGGACTTGAAGTACTGACTAACGTCATTGTCATCGCTGCTACAAACCGTCCTGACATTATAGATACCGCTTTACTCAGACCAGGTAGGTTTGATAGGTTGCTATACGTACCCTCACCGGATCGAGATTCAAGGGTTCAAATCATAAAGATTCATACAAAGAAAAAACCTCTAGCAGAGGATGTTAATATTGAAAAGTTGGCAGATATTACGGATAGATATACAGGTGCTGACATTTCGTCCTTATCCTCTGCCGCAGTCATGTTAGCACTAAGAGAACATATATCAAAATACAAGGATTCAAAAGAAGCTGATGCTCATGTGAAGGAACTTAAAATACATATGAAGCACTTTGAGGAGGCTGTCAAGAAGATTAGGCCATTATCAACCCAGGAACTGAACATGTATAAAGGCATCTCTGAGCAATTTGGACAGCCTAATGTTGGGGCTGCCCCCACTGAGAGCGTAGGAACAGGTTAAGTATTTACATGAAAAGAATGCAGCATCAGTTACATTATTTTTCATCAGCTCTCCAGGACTACTTTACGCATTAATATTGGTGGCCACATTTAGTAGCTGGACAATATCGAAAAATGACGTTTGAGGATACTCTTCGCTTCTCGCGAAAACTAATTCCAGGCCTTATTAAAACTTTGAAGATTAGTCCCACAGTCAATTTACAATAGTACCGGTGGTGGAGAAATATCCTTTTAATTGCCTGTTACTCCTAGGTCTTCAATTTTGGATGGGAGTTACTAGCTATGCGCTAAGTTGGAAAAGGATATTGAGTGAATCGTAGTACGTTGAATGCATTGAGAACAAATTAATTTAGTTTATGAAATTAAATAATGACAACACAATACGTGGAACAAAGATCGACGACATTCAGAAAATAAAAATTAAATACTTACTGCAACATTCAAATACACAAGCTAATCTTGTTGAGGTGTTTAAGCAAATGAGGATTAACTCCTTAAGCAAGATCGAGAGGGAATCTCTTTCTGAATGGGGAAGAATGATATGGATTTAGAGAGAGATGTCGATCCAAATTCGTTGCGTAAAGGCCCCGTGCTGTCGCCAAAGGTGGTAATAGCAGGGCCATCATCTGTAGGTCTAGCTACCAATATCTCTAAAGCAATGGGTTTGAGCATGATTTGTCCTGAATTGAGGGTATTTTCTGACGGGGAGAGCAAAATTCGAATTAAGGAGAAATTAAAAAATAAAACATGCATAATAGTTCAGTCTGCATTCCCTCCACAAGTCGACAGACACATACTGCAAACTCTAATGCTGCTGAAGAAATGTGTGGATGATTCTGCAAAGGATATCATTGTTGTAGTACCGTATATGGCTTATGCACGACAGGATAGTGCATTTCTTGAAGGAGAAGTAGTAACTACCGAATTGTTGGCAAATATGTTTGAGATCTTTGGAGCTCGCAATATGGTAACGGTAGACATTCATAGTTTACGAGCGTTATCATACTTCGAAGAGAGGATGAATTCAATAAACGTGTCTGCCATACCATTACTGGCAGATTATGCAAAGTCAAAACTCGGAATGAATATAAAAAACTCTATCACAGTGTCGCCTGATGAAGGAGGTTTTAGCAGAGCAAAGTCGTTTGCCATTCTGTTAAATAATAATATTACCTGCATGAAGAAAACAAGAGATCGGAGCACTGGAGAGATAAAAGTTGATCACTTGTCGGCACTAAATGGAGACCGAATTCGAGGGCTAGATATTGCGTTAATTGATGATATTGTCAGTACCCGGAAGTACAATAATCAAAGCTGCTGAAATTTTGAAATCAGGTGGTTGTCGGGGTATTACAGTCATGTGCTCCCATGCGTTAATGACTGAGGAGTCGACTAAACAAATTAAGGCTGCTGGAGTGGATAAGATAGTGACAACAAATTCTGTTCCTAAGATGGAAGCTATGGGTGCATTCGTTGAAGCAATAGATCTTAGTCCGGTAATAGCTCCTGCAATATCAGAGATGATCACTTGATATTAGATGGAGATTGTTGATTTTATTATTGTGAAACATGTATTGTCCACAGGCTGATTCAGTGAATGAATTAAGAACTGCTATTGCTCGTGAGATCACATTTAATATGTAGGGCTGGTTCACCTTTTCTCCATTCTCGGACTAAATTGGACTCCCTGATCGTCCTGTTCTGTTCTTAAGTTAGCTAATAACTATTGTCAGTAAACTCCGCCTTTATCTAAATTGGATAAGGCGGAGTAGTAGTATCAAAATTTGTATTAATACCGAAATGGGCTTTCAAAATCCTTTAGAGTTGCACAGTAGTATAGATAACTCACTCCTCGGAACTGAGGTGTGCACATATCCACTAATTTTGATTTTAAATATCGTAACAAAGATCAAGGAATCTCATTATGCCTAACTTAGTATGACACACAGGAATCAAAAAGGTGACCAAGGTTATTTTGTGATTAGAGCTGCACGTTCAATAAGGTACTTAAGAAATTCGTCATCATCAGTCAGAAAATATGAGCCGGCTTCAAAACCTAAATTGGTTGCAAGAGTATTTCGTGTTGATGCATCAACAACGAATTCGGGACTATCAAATTCAGGTAACGATTGTAACACATAGTAGCGAGCCTTGAGTAAATCACGTTTATTTTTAGAAAACATGACAAAATAAACACATTTTCCAGACTTTATCCCTGCATGACTTATTGCCTTAGAAATTTGAGTAGTACAAGAAATTCGCAACAATAAGTCAAGCTCGGGTCGATTCGCAGCCATAATCCCTCTTTTAAGAGCTTCCAGCGTGATCTTTAAAGCCTCGACGACGTGCTCGCAAGCCAAAAATGGCCTCGACATTAATTCCTTGAATGTAAACGTTTTCAAAACGGTATCGTGTTTGTTCTACTAACTTGGTTCCATTAACATTTTCCAATTTACCGCAGTAAAAGATTGAAACATAGAAATTTGATAACTTGAATTCAGAATAAATGCTGCTTCTATTCAATTATGCTTCATCAGAATTCGTGCGCAACAAAAAGAATTGGGAGTAATCGCTCTTAGCCCTCCAATTCAAAGTCGTCTATAATTTTCCACTAGCGTAAAAGTTCATCTTACACTTCCACCGCCGCCGCCATGCACTATGCTCACGACGGTTACTTCGTCTCCCTCTTTAGCTGATGCGTCCATTCCACCTAATATTGAGCAATCTACACCATTTACGGCAATGATGATATTGTCGAAGTTGAGTTTGGCAGGCTCAGTGGCGTTCCTCCTTAACAAGTCCATTACGTATGACACTTTGACAAGAGGTTGCCTGATACAAATCGAGTCCTCTCCAATAATTTTCTTAACGCCACCCAAGAGTCGAACTGTAATCAATGTTGCACGTTACTTATCTCCTTCTCTTCCGAAACTTCGTCCTCACCTTCGATATCCGCGTCGACATCAGATTCAAGAATCTTCTCTTGAACCTTCTGTTTCCGAAGGTACGAGGTTATATATCCTGCAACTCTGTTCCGAAGGACTTTTGATTTCGTAATTGCAATTTCCTGTAGTGCCTTCTTGTTCTTTTCAAAATCAGAACCGAAACGATCCGGATACTTCTCCAATACTGTTGTAGATATTCTCTTTATGCGATCCATAAGACAGCAGTGTCTTTATTTAATTCATAGACTATTTTAGCGTATCTTCTGATCCCTACGATTCAGATATTAAGTAATGGAAGACAAAATGCTATTGCGATCGGGGCATCATCATTTAAATCGATAGAAAATTAGGACATACTACCTTTCAATTCCGCTCAAATCACTCTGCTATAACTATTTAGTTGCCCTTAATACCGGGTGCGGGTACTTTCGCTTTAACTCTTCTACTAACCTTCTCTTTTTCTATGTCATGATTAATTTTTGCAAGTACATACTGACTCAGCGTCCGAGCCAGATCGCTCCTTTCGCTAAACCTATAATTTCTACCTTCACGTTTCTTTCCGATTTCTTCCAACAGACCCTTATCTACCAATCCCGGGATCATTTTTTGCAAAGTGCCTATCGGAATATGCGAGAACTGACTAATCTCGTCTAGAGAATAGTCAAAGGGTTCATTGATTATCAGAAAGTCCAAAACCTTGGCTACAGCATTTCCGAAGATATCTTCGAGTGGCCGAGTTCCAACGTCACTACTTGTGGCGGATTCCAACTTGCGTATAAAAATTAATTAAGTCAATTATTTAAACCTGAGTGAAGAGCTGGCCCCTTGCGATTACCATATTTAGTTTGATATTTTATGATTAATTTGATTAATTTAAATAACAGTATGAGAATTTTTAGCTATCCTCCATGCTAGTTATCCAAGAATGGCAAAAATGGATATTGAAGCAGTTAATCTGTGAAGGTATTCACAGAAGCATTTCTGAAAGCCAATTATTTAGGGAGGCCGGAAGGCATTATGACCCTAATTTTCAAACCGCACTACGCTCACTTATTGACGAAGGTATCGTTATGGTTCTTGAATCACATCGTCAGAAGAAGTATCTAGTCAATTTCGAGATGATAGAAGTTGCACAAAATATAGTCAACTCGAACTCCAAATTAAACCGAATCAAAGTAATTCAGCCTTTTATGCCTGAACCGGAAGGCTTCGTCTATTGGTTTGATAACAATCAAGAGGAAAAAAGAAAGTATCGTAGACAAAATATTTACAGATTCTACACTAGTAAGACAGACAGAATGGAATTCGCGGCGCAATTGATAACTCAATCTATGTCACGTTCGAGGACGCTATACATGGGATCTCTCAATAATTCTAACTCTTACATTTATAAGATTTGGAGAGCGAGCGCTAGAGTTATCAGATGAGAGTGAGGATGGAACCTTCATCCTCCAGGATCTTCAGGATAGGGAACGAGTAGCATGTGGAAACAATCGACAAAGAGGCAAAATTGGAATTGCCATTTTCAAGAAACTTGGATACATACAGGAGATAGGTACTAAAGGCAACTCGACAAGGTTCAAAATTAGCGGACGAAAACCATTCGCTGTAACGTTGGATGAAATTTTCACATATTCTTCTTAATATGAATGGGGTTAGTAAGAAATCCTAGAACATTACATTCAGTCAAGAAGGTAGGCAAGATGGTACAGAAATTAGCGAAGAATCGCCCACGATCGGTCGACGTGCAACACAGTACAAAGATTCATTCAGGCAATATTTCCTTGAGAATTGACAGATTCACCTTGAATGGTAAGATTATTGAAAAAGAGATAGTGGAGCATAGCCCTTCAGTGGGGATGATTCCCATAGATCATGATTCGTATGTATATCTTGTTAAGCAGTACAGGCACGCAACTGGTAGAAGTTTACTAGAGATTCCAGCGGGCAAAATCGAAAAAGGGGAATCTCCTGCAAAGGCTCGCTTATCGAGAGTTAGCCGAAGAAATAGGCTATATCGGAAAATTTTCTCTTTTGACAACTTTTTATCTCGCTCCTGGTTATGACACGGAGTTAATGTACCTCTTTGTATGTACTGACTTGATAAAAGTGCCGCGGGGCAGGCTAGACGACGACGAGGATATTTCTATCAAAAGAATGAAAATTGGCACCGCGATTCGTAAATGCCTAAGAGGAGAGATTCAAGATTGCAAAACTATAGCAGGTCTCCTAGCCTACTCCGCAGATATTAGGCCGATTGAAGAATGATTTGAGCCAAAAAAGTGGATTGATTGACCACAAATAGTCATTGTGGAAGGCATTTGTTATCTGAGTCGATCATTTTTTCTTTTCATAGATGCTATTGATCAGGTTTGCCAATTTTATATCGTAATCGCTAATGCCATTAACGTCATGAGTCATTAAGTCGATCTTGACTGTGTTATACACATTGAACCATTCTGGATGATGATCCATCTTTTCAGCATGAAGAGCAACCTCTGTCATGAAAGTAAATGCCTCAACGAAATTGCCGAATTTAAATGATCGATGAAGCTTGGAGTCCTTAATGGTCCAAGCCTCCAAAGTGGAAATTGCTGACTCTATTTCGCTCCCTGAAAGTTTACGATACTTTTTTTGCTGGTCATTTGACATACTACTTAGTGGTATTTTCATATTATTAGGAGTTTTTCTTTGTTGGCCTTCTTGTACGTTCGATGTCAGTAGACTAGAATGAATCTTGAATGTTGTAATCCCTTATACACATAGGAAAAATACCTGAAGCCATTTGCAAAAGCTGCATTCCATGAAATCGACTATTAGACACTAGAGCTAATATTATATCCGGCTAAATCCCAAATGAATAACCGTGAGATTCGTGGACGACGACGGTTGCATCATTGTACCAAAGTCTGTCAGACCTATAATCGAATATTCTCCGACTGCACTTGGCAGCGGGTGTGGGGCATTAAGGCAATTCAGGGCTGGAAAACTCCACATAAGAGAATACGACAGCTACTATTCGGTCCATTCAGACAAGATAGACCCGCTAAGTGATCCTATTGGTCATCTTATCGTTGACGCTCCAGAATATTTAGTCGGTGTGCTCTCCGGACTCTCAATTTATTCAACTCTAAAAGAAAGGTCGATTAATCGTTCAAGAAAGAACAGAGCAAATTCAAATTCCTTTTCCGAAATCGACGTTAAGGATGGCTCGTCTCCTTACCTTGCAGGAATATTTGCTGCCTATACCGGTTACGCCCTCACCAAGTCCTTAAAAAAGTTGGGCCAAAGGCGAGAATAAATTTTGGAAAAGATTGAGCAATTAGATCATCAGGAGCCCTCTGAGCCCATTACAACGGAAGATGCAGTCTCAAAAACGATGGAAGCAGTCCCACGTGTTTCGAAACTATATCTGATGAAGGTACTAGTTAAGCTAATTCCAATAATAATTCATCTGAGGAAGGACCGTCGGGAGTGGGTAAAGCGAGAGGGCAAAAATATTGACACCAAGAAATACGTCAAACATGCGGAGAAGACCCTTGCCACGTTTATTGCACTTGGTCCTTCATATATAAAACTAGGCCAATGGTTATCAACTAGAACTGATGTGCTTCCTCAACCCTATCTTGAGGTTCTCGCAAAGCTCCAAGATGATGTACCCCCTTCGGATTTTTCATTGGTTCAGGAGACTATGGAAAATGAAATAGGAAAAATTGATCATGTTTTCGACAGATTCGATAAGAAGGCTAAATCTGGGGCTAGCCTTGGACAGGTCTATTTAGCTCGCTACAAGGGTCGAGACGTAATCATTAAAGCATCACGACCGAATATAGAGAAGACAGTCTCAAGGGATATTCTGGTTCTAAAGTCAATACTGCCGTTGGCAACCCGTTTCATAGATCCCAATTTGAGGTATTCCGTGGAAGCGATGTTCTCTCAATTTGTGGAAACTATTAGTGAAGAAATGGACTACAGAATTGAAGCAAGAAATCTTAAGACGATTCGTAGAAACCTGAGCCATGATCCAACAGTACTAGTTCCAGAGCTTATTCCAGAGATAACTTCTAGACACGTTCTATCTATGGAGTACATCCCTGGGACAAAAATAACAGATATTGCCGCAATGGACGCTTTGGGTTTGGATAGGGGGAGGATAGTTTCGAAGGTGCATCGCGTATTCTTTAAAATGCTCCTTAAAGATAGCATTTTTCATGCCGATCCTCATCCGGGAAACATTTCTGTAACATCTGATGGCAAGATCATTCTATATGACTTTGGGATGGTGGGAAGAATAGATGATGATACACGCCTGAAACTTGTAAGGTTGTATCTCGGTTTAATTGAAAAAGATCCAGTACGGGCAGTGAATGTATTAATTGATCTGGGAACACTGGAACCTTCCGTTAACAGGTACATAGTTGAAAAGGCCTTGGAATTTAGTATTAGATCGCTTCATGGTCAACAAGTAGACAAGATGGAAGTTAAGGCTCTCATTGACCTCACCAATAAGACGATGAGCAAATTTCCATTTAGACTTCCAAAGAATCTAGCACTCTATATGCGAATGAGTTCTATACTTGAAGGAATTTATCACCATCACAAGGTTAAATTCCAATTCGTCAAGGTGTTGGCAGATATATTAGCTGAAGAAGGATTGCTTAGAGAAGCATATGTGGAGGAGACAAAAGACTATTTCAGGCGGCTAGTGAAAGGACTTGAGACTAGTATCAGTTTGGCACCGTATTTACGATCATATATGGAAGCGGATTTACGCACAAAAGAGATGTCATCGAGAAGACAATGGCTGACTTCAGTTAGCATTATCGGCTCAGGATTGTTCATTGGATCAGCAATATTCATTCAATACAATTTGTTCATGGGAATTGCAGGCTTAGTAGCCTCAGCGGGAACATTCGTAGCAACCTTTGCCTTCGCAAGAAGAAAGCGTTAGTCTCTATTCCACTTACGAAATAGGGATTGTATTGTATCTGGGAATAGGTATTCGCAAAGTGACGACGCCGTCAACATACGTTGCAGAACCCAGTACTTGGTCCTCCTCGGTAACCTTGATAGGTAACGGAACCTTCTTGTTGATATGTAACGGTCTCTGCTGGAAGTAAACGGTACCTGTACTTGTCTTCTCATCCCTTTGCCTCTTTGCACTTATGGAAAGGATATTGTCTAATATTCTCAAAGAGATATCTTGCTTTGAAAATCCTGGAAGGTCAATCAAAACGACTAGGTCGGAGCCGTCCTCATACATATCTAGTGCAGGCATTACGAATTCGAAGAATTCCCTAGACTTATTTCCTAGCTCTCTCATCAATTCTTTAGCCATATATTGTCCGAATCCCATAATATATGTACCTAGATCATATTGTTATAAATCCTTTCGCGAAAGGGCATGGGTCTTGAACTAACTTTGCTAAGGTTTAAAGACGAATTATTTAAGGCACAAACTATTAATTCATAACTTCAAAAATTGAATATGTATTGGATAGACGTGATCTTTTTTCATACATAGATTCTAGAAAGGAGGACCTAGTTGCTGACCTTCAATCACTCATTAGGCAGCGCAGTGTTTCAGCTAAGAAGCAAGGCTTGGAACAATGTGCTGCTGTTGTGGCAGGAATCATGATAAAAGCCGGTATTGACACAAGAATTCTAAATCTCCCCAAAGATGGCTCCCTTGGCGACGCAAGCAGTATGGCACCACCTATTGTCTATGGAGAAGTGAAAACGAAGAGAAAGACAAATGGCCTCACTAGAACTCTGATGTTTTATAACCATTATGACGTACAACCAGAGGACCCTATTGAACTTTGGGAACATGACCCTTACGAAGGTGTTATTGAAGGAGATTATATTTACGGCAGAGGATCCTCTGATGACAAAGGAGAACTAATTACTCGTATCAAAGCAGTCGAATATTACCTTAAATTTTTTGGTGACGTTCCATGTAACATAAAATTTCTCGTAGAAGGAGAAGAGGAGATAGGTAGTATTCACTTAGGAGAGTATTTAGCAAGATATCATGACGAACTCTCATGTGACGGTGTCATCTGGGAGTTCGGCTACATCAATGAACAAAACATCCCGATAATAACCCTTGGAATGAAAGGCTTGCTATTTGTAGAGCTAACTGCAGTTGGCCCAAATCGCGATGCTCATTCAAGCCTTGCAGTCTTGATTGAAAATCCTGCTTGGAAGTTGGTCCAAGCCTTGAACAAACTCACCGATAGCACTGGCAAGATATTGATCACTGATTGGTACAACGAAGTCAGAGATCTTACTGAGAGTGAAAAAGCCTTTTTACAGACAGAGAGCTTCGATGAGATTCGATTTAAGACAGAATACGGTATCCATTCTTTCTTAAACAATGCTCAAGGCACAGAGATCCAGAAAGCGTTGGTCTCAATGCCCACCTGCAATATTGCTGGAATGATTTCCGGATATACCGGAGAAGGTGCAAAGACCATCATTCCGTCGACAGCGAATGTAAAAATCGATTTCAGACTCGTGCCGGAAATGGACCCCCTTGTCCAATTTGAACGACTCAAGACATACCTTGCCAAAAATGGATTCGATGAACGGTCATTAAGTGTTCGATTCCTGCATGGAGAAGCTGCCTCACGAACAGATGTCAATGATCCGTTTGTTGATGTTGTAAGTGAGTCTGCACGCGAGGTATATGGTGACACCAAAATAAGCGTCTCATCTCCCGCCACAGGACCAATGGATTCCTTTTCAAAGAATCTTAATGTGCCGTGCATATCAATTGGTAGCACATTTATTTATTCAAAAATGCATTCGCCCAACGAATTCGCTAGAACTGATCTGCTTCTTAAAACCACTAAATGCATGTGTAGTATAATTGACAGATTTGCGAGCCAGAATTTGATGATGGAGAACCACCCAGAATAGCCTTTGTCCAGACACCTTTTAAGAAGTGCAACGTGTCAGTGTCCGACGACCAACAAGCCCCATGAAAATTGATTTGAGCTTATGAAACGCAAACTACTTATTCAATATCATTAATTCGAACTCTGATGTCTACAATAAAAATAGCGGTGGTATTGTGCGTATTCTCGGCACTAGTTGGTGGTTTGTCAATAAGCAATGTCTTGGTATATGCCCAAGGTGCGAGCGTCTCGATAGTACCCAATGCATCTACTATGGGAGATAAGGCATATTCACCAAATCCTGCTGAATTGAAGGCCGGAGAATCAGTAACATGGACAAACGATGATAGCCAGATCCATACTGCTACTTCAGGTGCGGTAGGCGCAGAAGACTCTGGTAAGGTGTTTGACTCAGGAATACTATCTCCAAAAGCAACTTTCGACTTCAAATTCGATCAGGCTGGTGAATATGACTACTATTGTACATTACATCCCCAGATGTTAGGAAAGGTGTCAGTTTCCTAAAATCCTACATTTTTATTTGAAAACGAACATGTGACAGCTAGAATTTTGATATTCAAAGTGGTTCTATCAGTTAACAGAAATTTTTGAGACAAGTTAGTCACCATAAAGCGGACGCTCGGTTAAGGCAGTAAATCAGAATCATAGGTGGCTGAGCAAAGATCACTACCAAAATTCTGCTCTAATATGCTAGTTGTGGAAACGCTTTACATGCATAAAAGGAAAGAATCCTACAGGAATCATGTAAGCAACCAATTGATATTTCGATACTGTTAGCAAGCGTTTTAGAATTACCATCCATTTGGCTTCACGTTCCGTAACGGATCACGCGATGGGGTATGGAGATGACAGTACTGGATTTTTTTGGCTACCATTGTGGAAACCTGGAAGGTAATTAATACATGGATTTTAGTCAACATTGAGAATATTGAAAGAGCTAGCGCTTCGTTTAATTATATTTCATTAAATTTGCCTCACATTCGAGGGGAGACAAAGTGATAACGTTTCGCTACTCCATCATTGGTCAAGGTTATCATCTTAACCTATTCTAATTTGGTTTCAAGCCTCCAACAAATCGTAGGAAGTAGGCTTTTACACTGCATAAGACAAGCTTCATTAATATCATGGTGTCATCAACTAAATTGATTTATCGCGGGATTGGTGACCTTTGGAGAGCTTGATCAATTACGATGGTAGATGCGAATATCTAGCATTCATCAATGGTACATCGAGGCGAAAGGGGACGTTGATGCCATTATCATCCAAGTGCAGGTAAAAGCACGATTTTTATCTGCTTAAATCGATATAGATTTAGGACGGTACAGTACCTCACTACATGCCCAATTCTTACTTCACTTGCGGATTGTCTAAATTAGAATGCAGTAGTAAAATATCGTCATAGTTCTCAGAAGAATTTCTGGACTAAGCTATACATCCATCAATTTAAATAAGCAAAAGAGGTTTTCATAGGAACGAGATGATCGAATATGACCTCCTCTACGAATTTTCAAAGAAGATATTGAATCTTGACCCATCGGTACGATGGATGGGCATAGCCAATAAATTTGGCGTACTTCTGAATGCAGAGCACCGAGAAGGATTAGAACAGCTCATGACGGACGAGGAGAACGAAGAATATGCTGCGTTGACCGTAACAAGGCACAAGACTAGAATCAAATTCCAATCAAAAATAGGTGATCTCACATATGCAGTTGGAAAGTACGAAAAAGTCATACGAGCCACAATTAGGATTAACGAAGATTATTTCCTCCTTCTAACACTGGACGTAGACGCCAAGGATTATGATTCCATTTTGGTTGATAGGGTGATTCCTCTAATTAAAGAAAGAAAGAACGAGTTTGTAGATAAAGACACAAGTGAAGAAACCGAGAAGACCCAGTCTACCTAATACTGACCTGACTTCCCCACCGTTAGCCGTATCTGACCTTAGGACTCGTGTATGTAGCATGCAACTTATGAAAGGTTATTTATATTCTATCAGTCTTGACTAGAAATTCAATTTCAACTGCACTCCCGAGAGGCAAGCTGGAAACGCCTATCGCCAGGCGAGTGTGTTTTCCTGCGTGACCAAAAATATCTGCTAACATATCTGATGCAGCATTAATTACCTTAGGTTGATCTGTGAAAGTGGGATCCGAATTAACGTATCCCGAGAGCCGTATGAATTTTCTAACTCTATCGAGATCACCTAAGGCAGCTTTGATGTGCGAAAGAGCGTTAAGGGTGCATACTCGGGCTGCATCTTGAGCAATTTCGATGTTCACAACGCTAGTAACTTTACCTCTGAAAATTTCGGGAACTGACCCAGATTGTAATGGGATCTGCCCTGACACGTAGACCAAGTCACCTTCAATCACGACTGGCACATATGACCCTGCCGGGTTTGGCGGTGAGGGCAGATCCAAACCCAATTCTGTGATTCTTTCCTCAATCATATACAGCTCATGTTTGCAGAGGAGTTTATATTAATCGATTGGGGCGGAAGATATATTTTCGTCCGAGAGCAAATACTCTGAGGTCGCCACTGCTGTACATTTAAAAATGGTTAATATTTAACGGTCCTAAGGGGCTATCGTCTAGCTTGGTCTAGGATACCATCTTGGATTCAAGGTATACGCCTGGGGCGCTGGCGGTCGTGGGTTCGAATCCCACTGGCCCCATTGTGATATTGGTTCTTTTATTGGATTCACTTGAAAAAGTGAAACTAGGTAGATGAGAATAGAAGGCTAGCCCGTCCAAAATGAACTTCAGGCTACCTAGCTACATTAGTGTATTGTTAAATCACATTAAATTAAGTAACCTGAGGTAGGTATCAGCAGCATTCCGATGATACATTGCACCTATGATATTTCCCGACTTAAGGTCTTTTTCCATATCATCTAGTTCTTTATCTAGTTGTTGTTCATAATATCGGCGATTATTTTCTTGCATTTGTTTCATGTACTGATCTGATTTCTCAACTAAATCCTTCCAATCGTTAGACACTTTACTATTGAGTTGTTCTTCCAATTTCCTTTTTCTTTCAACTCTAGAATCCTGTGACATTGATATAGGACAATACAATCCACGTATTAAACATTATATGATTCCCTCAAATGGACAAGTGATATTTTGGAATTCATACCGTGACGGAATAGTACCAGATATTTTTAAGTATTCTCTTAGCGTCGTCGCTACTTATACCCAATATCGGTGAGTTCTGATGGAATCGGCATACTCTCTTAGGAGTAGGAATATTTAAAATACGTATCATGATAGTTCTTGAATCCAGTTTTAGAATCAATATTATTGTGGGAACCACTGACCCCATTATGTACGTGGGTTCATATAATTGATAAACAAACTTAACATCACAGGAGCGAATTAAAACAACGACTACCAAACTTTCCACTACCGTGAACAAGATACAGTTAGTACCAAACTCAGCTAGCAGAGATGATATTGCAGCATTCGATGCCTATCTTATGAGCAATAACCTCTCAGTCCACCACGTCAACAACATTCTAAAGGTGTCGATTGCTTTTGCTAACTACCTTGGTCACGAGATATCCTTCTATGACATTACAAGCAAGCAGTAGGTTCTCTCTTTTCTAGATAGTAAACGAAAATCTGTAGACGACGACCCTGATATGAAATGGATAACTACTTGAAATCATTATTTGAATCAAGACTTTTCTTTAGATGGTTTCTTAATCTGTACTTAAGAAGTAATTAAGAATCAGTAGGCGAACCTCCGAGATGGTTATAATAATAAGCAAAAAAAAGTAAAGGGATGAGCCGTATTCGGAGAATGATATCGTCATGTAAAAAAATTCATTGGGAATCCTGTTTAAATAATATACTACAGAATACCATAGTATGTGTGAATTTATATCAGACTACGAATATAACAAATTCTTCAAGAGAAGAATGGATAAGCTAGCTGAGGAAGAAGAAGAACAGCAACCAGAGCTAGAGAAAGTAGAAGAGCAACCCTTGGTGGCTTCAAAGTAAAAGATCGGTAGACATACAAGTAGCGGACTACGATAATAACCACTCACTTATCTTACTTTTTTCAAAATCTAATTTCTTTTCGTATGATTCCTCAGATGGTGGCTCAAGTAGAGTGACAGGACCAACTTCATTATAAAAATCTGCAGCAATATACCCTGCCCTCTTATCTCCAACTTCCATAAAACAAAAGCCCTTTCCATCAAATTTTGATGATGATAGGTTATCCCTGTTGTTTTCAATATCATCGATAATTTGGTGGCTAACTACCTTCGCCTGAGCTTCTGCAAATACTCCAGCTTTAGGAATAGCTACATTTTCATTTACTTTAATTTCATTTACATCCCCTATTGCAAAAACATTTTGATAATCTGTCTTAAGACTGAACTTGTCGACATTAATCCAGTTTTGTCCTTGCTTTATTAGATTAGAATTCCTTATTACTTCAGGAACTTTATGAGGAGGGATACCTATCAACAAATCATAATTTACCCTATTTCCATTTTCAAACTCTATCTCTTTTGTGTCTGAGACTGTCTTTATTTTATGTAATGGATGGAAATTGACATGGCTTTCATCAAGAAGGTTAATAACATCTTGACTTACTTTTGTTCCAGCTACAGGTAAAGCAATTGGAGTTGGTGTATAAATTTCGATATCAATTGAGTCCCTTGTACCATTCTTAACTAAAATATCATTGATAAGGAGAGATGCCTCATATGGTGCTGGTGGGCATTTGTATGGAACAGAGGTTATGCATATTGCTATTCTCCCCTTTTTTAATGAAAGTATCTTTTCTCTTAATTTTGGAACTTGCTCTGCATCATATAGATTAGAGCCTCCATTTTCTAAAAATCCTCTGACATGTTCGAGTGCAAATTCTGTTCCTAATGCTATTACCAAATAGTCATATTCTAATCTGAAAGTCGAAGTTCCTTTGATTGTGACAGTCCTTGAGACAGGATCAATAGCTGTTACTTCACCATTTAGATAGCTTATTCCTTTATTTCCCAACCTGCTTAATGCTACTTTAGAATCTTCCAGTGTTCTTATTCCACTTAAGATCCATAAATTTACAAGCCCCATTATGAAATAGTCTTTGGAATCGACAATACTAATTTGGTGCTCTACTGAGGATAGAGAAAGATTTTTCTGCAATAAATTAGCAGTTGTTAACCCTCCGAATCCTGCACCCAAAATTAAGATTCGTTTACCTTCTGAAGACAATTACCAAAATGGTAAGTCAATTCTAGTGTAAAAAGATTTACTATTATTGCAAGATACGAACCTCTAATCAAATCAAAAGTCTTTACGAATAATATTCGTCTTTTGATAGAGTTTAAAAATCAGTACATCGTAATTATCTAGTTGAAGTTGCATACACTAGTGTATTGCATCCCACCGAACCAGATAGATTAGTGCAAAAAAACTATGGAAGAATACTTTCGGAGAATGGGATTCAAGGAGCATTTAACTGGCTGGATTGTGTTTATACAATAGATATGAACGCGTATGACCAATACTGAGGGAAAGAAAATAAGCCAACCACAAATCACAGCTCAAGATTCAAATGCAGAGTATATTTACATAATTGAAGATAAGGAGGTTTGGTTTATAGACTATATTATAGGAATCGCATTTAAGACACCTATAGACTTTAGGACTATAAACAGATATGGTATAGGCCTCCTGGAATCGGGAAGATCCTATACTGAACTTTATGATTTCAAAGATTTTCAAGATTATATGGAAGAGAAGGTCGGCCAAGAGATTGATATAGAGTCCTCAATAGACGCTGTGACAAAGCTAGAGAAAGATGATAAAAGGATAGTGTTTCACCCCCATAGAAAAGGCGTTTAACAAATTAAATAAAAGAGCTGATCAGATGAAAGACTGTAACTGAACCCATTTACCACCTAGATTCAAATCCCACTGGCCCCATATAATATAAGGGCTTAGTTAAACTATGAAGCCTAAAGGCAAGTTGCATGTCGAATTGTGTGATAGCGAATAAAGTGTAAAGCACTGTCAAACTCAATAGTGGAGCTATGGCATTGCATTATTGATACTGCAGGTGTAAGAATTGCTTATGGAAATGCAATATAGCAAGAAGGAGTGAATTTAATCAATTCACAAGATCGATGTTTCGAGGTTCATATATCCATTTTTTCAAGGTGGTAACAGCGGCGTAGGCCTTGCGTAGACGGCAAAAGCCCAAGTCCAAGGAAGTGCTAAACCCAAGACTTTGAGAGAGATGACTAAAGCATTTGCTGCTCAAGACTTACGAATGTTAAACCTTCTCTGATGATGAAAATCCATTGCAATGTGACGAACAACAAAGTCCCTGAGCCCAACACCCAAGTAATGATAGCGGCGAAACGCCCTTTCAATATTGAACTCTCATAAAGAATTGGAATCTAAGATGTAATTAAAAAAGATTATCCCATTCTAAGTATCTTTGCTACATGATATATGCTTGAGCTTTATCAGATCATGCCTATTTCAGTATATTTTGTAATAAAATCATACAGAGCAGCGCATTAATAGACGACGATCCAGTAGTAATTCATTAATGTAATAGTGAGGTTTAGAAAGATGCAAATAGAGTAACAGTATAGATCAATTGATCACGGAAACTTGTAGTCAGAAATACTTTGGCTTTTACGCTTCTGAATGGGATAACTGATCCTTGTTGGATTCCTCTTGTTTCAAATATGAGAAACACGTTAGGGACTAGCGTAAAATCACTAGAGACATCATTTGTGAAAAAACGGTAGTCTCTAACTACGGCCATCATAGCAAATTTGGGTAGGGTCCGAATCCAATACTGCCGTACTAGCGTATAAGGGAGGAATTGCAGAGACTTAATGAATTCATAGGTGCAGACATAAAGATGAAAAGACCAAGGAATGATCTAAATCGCATTATCGAAGACAGAGAAAAAAAGCATAACAGTAGTTGAAGTTTCGTTGAAAGAGTAGTTGAAGTGTAGTTCAAAAATGGCACATAGGCGCTGACGTACGATTTTATTTTCTTTGTTATTCTTTGTTTCTGTGCTACACGAACTGCTCTTATACTTTTTATAGGTTTATCTTCGCATTTGTTAAGTTCAGAATTTTTAGCTGATGAGAATTTTGAAAGATTGCGTATGCATGTTAAGTCCTTGCTTCAGAACAAGGGCTCTCACATCCTCCTATTGCTGTATAGACGAGCTCAATTGTTGCAGATAGCAGGTTTCATGATAGTGCCTTGTTCCACGTTCAGTAATATTTAATCAACAGAAGGCTTTGTAATTTCGAGTATGATCAGATTATTACGAGTTCATGGATTTCTTACGAATAGTCCATCCATCTCGCTCCATACTTGCAGAAATTGCATGCCTTTTGGAGTAGTTTTAAATGTACGTTCACTTTCAGCGTATTCGATGAGATCATTTTGAAGCAAATGGATCAAGTACTCCTTTAATATGGTGTATGATGTGAATCTCAGTTATTCTTAAGCTGTTGCCATTAATCACTTGAAGAATCGATGATATTATTTCGGATCTGGATCGATGTTTCGCTTGTATTGACACCTATGTTCCATTTTTATTATTGAAAGTTATACTTAATTATGTCTTATTGTACATAGTGATTATTATTGTCTAATAGTAATTATCAATAGTAAATATGATTATCGCTATGTTAGATTAGCAGAAATACTTCTCTTACTATGTATCTAGTTGCCTGTTGGTTGACTAACTTCGATATTTTGAAGCAATGACAGGAGCAAGAGCAGAATCGAAATCAGAAAATGCTTCAGAAGCAAAGAGGATTCTTTAAAGTTACCGAAGGACATCGCGCCAAGAAGACTGAAGACAAGTATAGGGTTGCCTTCCAACCGTTCCTAAAAATCATGGCAAACAGATCTGTGCAATCGCATCATCTCCAATCAAATTCAAGATATAGTTACTAATGGAATGTTTACGAATGTCATACTATATTCTCATGTAAAAAGGTATAATAACAAGGATGTTCTTTTAAATATTAAATGGCTACTTTGACACACTCGAAGAGTAACTCGAGTTACTCCCGGAGTAACTCCAGATACACCAATACAGTGTGTCATGTCAAAAAGAGTGACAATCCGAATTGAGAGAAAAACATTATTGCTTGGTCTGTTCAAAGCCGTTTTCAAGGCGTTGGAATAAGGAGAGACATATTAGGGACATGCATTCACCAAATCCTCTTTCGTCGTCCTTCACATCTCCAATAATGAACTTTAAATCTTCAAGATTCGAGTCTCACATGTCACCTCATTACAGACCTCACTCTAATTTTCATGCTCCCAAATTAGACAAGAATCCTCTTGATCGGTCATTAGATATTCTCCGCAAGATTGCAGAGATCAAAACGTTGAGAGAAGAGATTTCATTCATGCCGAGCCGAGAATCATATCATAGATTCAGTGGAAGTTCTTCTCCTCATGCCGAAAGGACTTTTAATTTTGTATTACAACCTAAAATTGAAGATCTAGAGGCGATCGGCTACATCGGATATGTATGTCGAAATTGCTTAATTGATCATCCCTTATGTATATACAAGGATAAATTCAACCCCTCACTAGTTCCAATCCTAACTGGGCACACTTGTGATACGGAAAGACTAGTGGAAATACAGCATCACAAAGTGGACAAGGAGCGTGTCCTTAATGATCTCTACAGAAACCAATTGCCTAGAGGATTGTTAAATGCGATCAGGGAGTGGACAAAGAATCAAACAAGTTTAATGGCAGTCGAAGTCCCAATGCCCGTTGACGGTTGCAATTTAATCACTGTTTCTAATCCAAAGGGGTGGGTTACCCGAGCAATACAAGAAAGAGTTACACACCTATCAGATGATGAGCTGAATGACTTCATAAGTATTGTTAAAGATCGAACCTATGCAATTTTTAGAATACAAGAAGATGAGCTAAACCAGAATCCTAGCAAAGTATTTTTTGTAACGATATTGCCTGGTCATTAATGACATCGTTACTATCACAAATTTCAATACTTCTCGCAATTATGACCTATTTTATGAACACATCTGAGATTCTCAGTAAAATGAAGAAAGATATAATAAAGTCAGGTTGCTAGACAATAAAGACCAACTACCTTCCACAAACACTACTTACCTTGGTCGGAGGGAAGAAGGTTAAGGCTGAATACGCCAGGATTCATGCCGCTTGACCAAGAGATAGACCCCCCTTCATATTACCAATTCCTAGAGAAATAGCCGACCAACTAGATATTGAGCCAGGCGAAACATTTGCTAACTTCGTAGATGATAATGATAAGAGTATTAGACTCGTAAGACGTGGTTGCGATAATCTCGGTTGTAGTTATTGTTTTGTATCCTGTTTTATATGGAATATTCAAGGAATAATATGGTATAGAAGACGCATCATTTAGTTTCAGTTGGATGCGTGGCAGATGACACTATTCCAAAAGCCAGATATAATTTGGCTCATTGCCAACAGTATCCTTGGATAAACCGATACTATTATTTAGTAAAGACAATGATTCGCTTTGCGTATTATTGAATAATATTATTCCATGGAAAACCCAACGATCATCAACGGGTCTTCCTATAGCAGAAGATATCCAAGCAATACTTTGTCCATCTGGAATCTCAAATGTCCCATTACCTATACTCTGGATTAATTCATCAGATAAGTGAGTGCTTATATAAGTCTGATTGTTAGTAACATTTCCAACGCCTTTTAGGAATCCTTGGTCAGAGGAACGTTCCTCTGTCATTCGGTAAGGAGTTAATGATATATTTTTTGAACCTAAGAACTTGGTTGTATTAGCGCTATAAATGGAATCGGCTACGTCCAAAGGCAGGGTAACCTGTTTGTTAACACTTGGTTGAGGAGTCTGTGCCAATAAATCTGGGCCGAAATGAGGCAAAACTGCCACACTGGAGATAATCAACAAGGACAGAGGTAATGACAACATTGTTATCCTATTCAAACGGGTTCTATGAAATATGGTGATTTAAATAGATTTGGATTACAAAGTAGTCTGCTGTTACCAAGTACAGAATCTACTTTTTGAACCGCTAGAGTGTTGGAGCCCACTGGCACCATGAATGTGTTATAGAAGATTCTTATATAAGAAATACTTATATTCAATATCGGTTCGTATTTATTAATTTGAGACTTCCGTGTCAGACATGCCTAGCGGACGCTTCATGAATCTGTTGGCACAACACAGGACCGCAGTTGTATTCACGATAATCGGTGTAATTGCTAGTCCAATTGTCGGCATAGTGGTTACCGACTACATAAGTATAACTCCAAAGAGATTAGCTGGACTATTAGAAGATGATAAAGTATCAGTCTATGAACTGGCACTAAACATTACGAAAGACAGCAAATCTAAAGCTAAAGTTTCAGAGTTTAATGAATTAAGGAAACAGTTCAAACAACCGATCACATTCGAAAATCTAGATTTATCTAACAAAACGTTAACGAGGGTAAATTTGGATTCGGTAATAATCTTGCATTCTAATCTTTCGAATGCTAATCTAGAGAAATCAACATTGGACAATGTTCAGATTTCTGGTGATCTGTCGGGAATAAATTTGAGAAATGCTAGTCTCTACAATGCTGATCTGAGAAATTCCAATCTTTCAAACGCTGTTCTAGAAGACGCGTACGTGAGTGATGCTGATCTAACGGATACACTTTTTCCTGGTGCCGATTTAACTAATGCTAATTTTAGCTACGCTGTTCTAGCCAACTCTGATCTTCGTCACGCTAATCTAACTAACGCTAATCTTGTCGATACCGATCTACAAGACACCGATTTTAGCCACGCTAATCTAACAAATGCTAACCTTGGATATGCCGATTTAACAGATGCTGATCTATTGAGCGCCGATTTAACAGATGCTGATCTATTGAGCGCCGATCTGACACATGCAATTTTAGGGTACTCCAATCTAACAAATGCTAATCTTGATTTTGCTGACTTGACCAATGCTGATTTACGCAGTTCAAATCTAACAAATGCTACTCTCCATCTTACCGAGCTCAGTGATTCTTTATTTGATTGTAGCAGTCTAAGAACTACTAGTGTTACTGTTAATAGGAATCAGATACACATCATCGATTCAAATCTAAATGAAGTCTCTAGTTGCGATTAGAAATTGTATTTGAACTTATGAATTATTTGAATGGGTCCTAAAGTATGTTAAATAAGTCTGATCCCAACGAATTCTGATTAATGGACATCATGTCATCGTGTCTTTATATTGATTATTGAATACGAGTATTTCTATTCTCTTGACTGATTATAGTGGATAGCTAAGAAAATCATAACACTCAACCTGAAACCAGGAAATCGTACATTACCAGTTAACGTATTGTAGTAACGTTCAACATAACAGGCTTACCAAACTTAATTCCGCCATCATTACTAAATACGAAATATGGAGTGTTTTCACCTGTCTTATTGTCCCAGAACGTAACATAAACGCTAAGGTGATTAGGATCCCTATCATGTACAGCGATCTCTGCACCAATGGAAGTTCCGTTCGTTGAATTACTCAAATTGATTGGTTCTGTGAAGGTTTGACCGTGATCGTAGCTTCGAACGAAAAATATATCCCAATTTGCATGGCCAGTATTTTTAAATGCTGGCAAGTGCGCCTCTATCAAAGTCCGGTTCCTGCGACACAGATGTTCTATTGTCCGGCCAAACTATGAATAAGTTTTCACCAGACACCACAATAGGGGCTAGCAGAACTGGCTGAATTAGTGCTCTAGTTGAAATCGAAGGCGTTAATCCGGTAGTGTTTTGCATATGGGGGAGAGTGTGGTTTGCCTCTCCACTCGAGCCTTTTATCAAGCATGAGGATCCCATTAGTCCCAACCCCAGCGCGACGGCTAACATTAAAGGAATTATCTTTCCACAAAAGGAGTAACCGTTTTCATAAATCAATCTGCGATCCGGGGGTCTCATTCTTTCTACTATCAACTGTTATCCCCCTATCTATAGATAAAAAGCTGCTCCCACTAACTAATACTGTTCTCTCCTGTGGAGGATTCATAATCGCATCGAAACCCCTCGTTGATCCGTAAGGACGCCATACAAATGCATTTTATTACGTTATTATACGCCATGATTTAAACTCAATACTGGTGGGTACGAAATGCAATCCTTCAACTATAGTATTTTCCTATTTGCCCTCACATTTCTGATAATCTTGATTCCTATCTGCTCTTGCAAGCAGATAACTCCATTGGCATATGGTCAGGATTCCTCTGCGATTCCATCCGCATCTTCACCCTCGCCTACAGTCTCTTCGCCTGCAGCTTTTCCAAGGCAGGAAGTGAACACTGGAAAACACGACGGACTTCAAATCCCTAGAAACGTTTCAATCGGCGATTCTCCGAATTTAGGATCAAATCACACTTACACAAATCCTCTTGATAATGCCACCGATATCCAGATGATAACGTACTTTAGCATGGATGGGAAAATTCTTAACGCGACCCTGTGGTTGGGTGGAGAATTAGAATCAGATCCTGGAAAACTTGGGGCCGAAACGGTAGTTTATGGCTTACTCGTAGATTCTGATAATAACGAAGACACTGGCAAGTACGGTGTAGATTTTCAAAAAGAATTACAATGGAATTCAGAGCTAGGAAGTTGGAATACCCTATTCGTGGAATACTCTTCTCCCGAGCACTCTCGAACGATAAGCGTGGAGAGCAATTCTACTAAATTTTTTGGAGAGGGTCAGAAGTATGTGCTTCTTCCTCTTGAAATGGATTCAATAACATCACCGGGACGCTTCAGAGTCTTGTATTACTCTGTCGTAATATACTCAAATGATAGCAATCATATAAGTAACAATTCTTACCTGGCTGAAGAGTCTCTCAGCGACAATACATCGAAAATGCTGGTCGACCTGTCCAGCTGGATAGATATTCCACCTCCAACTTATTCATTTTCAACCACCCCATCGAACATAGAAATAGTGCGAGGTGAAGAGTTAGATATTGGACTTCAGCTTGTTTCAAGCTCCGGAACTCTCCCAGATTCAATGTCATTTATCCCAGTAAAAGACTCTTCGGAAATTAGCATTGAACAAACTAGTAAAGCAACATTAAATGAGACTACCTCTGCTATCAGTCCAGCATCATTTAGGATCCGAATTCCGAGTGGTGTTAATATAGGATTGCATACTATACCGATGTTAGTAAATATATCGACCGGATCTCTTTTTCCATCAGGATTTATAGAATTACCAGGAATCAACCTTTCTCTCCCAGCTGAGAACTTTGCAAGTAGATACGTTAACTTGACTTTTTCAGTCATTGATCCCCCATCAATGGCTCAGACTTTCAAAGATTTCTGGGTTACATACGGAACTCCATTGGCAATCCTCGCTGGTGGGTTTGTAGGAGCTTTTGCTACATATTTTATTGACTATTTGAGGAGTAAAAGGGAAGGCAATAGGGCTGCTCGGGATAAAAGGGTGACAGAAAGCAAAAAGTAAGTGATAGAATTAGACGTTGATATTCAACTTAGAAATCAGCATGAGCAATAAAACTGAGCTCCAACATTACAAGAATCTAGGGCTCCTCCGTCCAATATATCCCATTAAAAGTTTTGGGCTTTCATAATTGATCTTGCCAATTATACCCTTGGTTACGGATATAGAAATCCTTCCTTGACTGCAAATACCTAACATTTGTCGACATTGGTATGTTTATTTGAGCAGGAAAAAGTAAGGCACTGGCCATCAATGCTCAGAAAGGCGACATGGAAGAAAGCATCACCGTGAGAAAGGCTGACAATACCACCACTACCACTGAAAACGACATTACAATAGATAAAGAAACCTTAACGGAGAGCATTTTATCTGAAAAATATGAAATAATTATCTTGGTGGGTCACATTCACATTCAAATTAAAAATATAGAGTAAAGGGATGGGATAGAAATATTGAAATAAAATTAAACTATCATATCCAGTTACTTTGAAGGAGGTATACTGGCGGCAAAAAATGAGACATTCTACCCCACAGGTTATAGTAAGTGGCTTGATTGTGCTTCTGATCTTTATGAATTCATATCCATATCTCAGCTCAACAGTTCTCAGTAGCCGGTCAGGTTTATTTCGACTTTGACGGGAATTCATCTGAAGTAAGTTATCGGACATACGAAAATATGACTGCAGGCGTGCGAGTCAAGTACCCTTCAAATTGGAACATGCTTGAAAATTTGGGAAATATTTCAGGTAACAATATAATAGCAGACTTTTATCTTACTGGGTTCAAAGGTATACATAGCTATTCTGAGAACGCGAATGTTGTCATATTAAATCAGAGTGAATATTTGAAGGGTATTATGAATAAGTCTCTGGATACTAGCGTTGGTTCTCTTGCTATTCAGCCAACTAGACCGATTGCTAGTGCAGTTGACGCTTCTAAACCTGCCAAATTTCTGATAAATGAAACCTTGAATTCTACTATTGCTCATCTAAGGCAAACTTTTGGTAACGTTACATTGTTGCAATCTGTTCCTACAGTAATATCAGGACTGCCAGGGTATCAGATTACATATTTAATAACCAATAACATATCGGATATTAAACAGACACAGGCCTGGACTTTCAAAGATAATAAATGGTATGTGGTAACGTATTCTGCACAGCCCTCGGCCTATTACAGTCCAGTTACGGCCATTAATATAATTAGCAGTCTTGTTTTAGGGTAGTGTAGACTCTTTCTTAAGATCATACGCGCGATGTGAACCCGAGTCGGTCGCCGAAATTGTCTTGCTAGTCTTGATTTGGTGGCTACGTTAGCATATTTTCTAACTTGGCTGGGATGTATGCGGAAACTGTGTACAGCATTTTGGGGTTGTACACAGATTTGTATACAACCCCATATGAACACGGCGTTCAATAAGCGTTCAGTCAGCTTTGACGCTCAGCTGTTCAGAATATTTTAGATGAACAGCCTCGTATTGAACGATTCCAAAAAATTTGCCTAGTGGGCGTTTATTCAGCATCGTTCAAGATGATTTGATACTTTGGAGTATCTAAAGTATTTCAATTATGTAGGCCGGGACGAAATTTGCATGTAAATCAGTATAGTCGAGTATTACCAAGATATCCTATTCAATCAGCACCTTGGAAGAGGTTGTTCTTGCCAACTGAACGAGCTCTTTGATCAACGAGTCCTGTAATATTCTTTCAATACTAGCCGGTGCTGATCTTAAACGGTATTGGGACCCAAAGAAATGTATAATTTGGTTCACAAACTTTTGGCCCCAAGTATTATAAAGAAGTTGACTTGAACGGTCAATTAGCTTTAATGCATAAAAAAGAAAAGGTCACATGGCCCACACTATCCATGGGCTTCTATTCTACTAGCTTGTAAGCTACAAGTTTATTTTCCTGCATAAGAGGTATTACAATAGCACTTTGGCTTGGTATAAATCCTAGGTCGGCAGCCCCCTTTGTTTGTAAATCTATCAAATTTGTATACCCTGCTCCGTCTGCGTTAACACTATAGATCTTTCCTGCGGGGTTGTCAGTAATATAGTAACGTGTTTCAGAAGCGTCAGATTCTATCCCATCAAGGCCGCCAAAAGGAGAGGTCGTTCCTTCCTTTCCCAAACTGCTTATTGTCTTATTTTTTAAATCAACAACTTCTATGCCGGCTCCAGGTTTACTCATATTTCCCAAAGAAGCGACAATTAATCTATTTTTAGTATTATCGATATGCAAACCATTAGGACCATTTAATTGTGGGCTTTGCAACCAAGCTTGTAGAGATGTATTATTACTATCCTTGGCGTTCGCATCTAGTTTGTAGATAGTATCTGTAACTGTATCAGATACATAGATATTTCCTTGATTATCTAATGCAACATCATTAAGAAAAACACTTCCTGGTGCGTTGAAACGCTTGATTATTTTTCCACTTCCAATATCTATCTCGACCAGATCTGTGATATCTGAAACATACAATCTGCTACTACTATTATTATTATAAATAGCCATACCTTTTGGTGCATTTAGTCCTGTTATCCAATTTAATTCAACGATGCTCCCATTAGAAGGTGAGATCTTGGAAATGAATCCGTTCTGATCTTTCTGATCTGGTTTTCCATCTATGTTAGAAACGTACAATACATTTTGTTTAGGCGCATAGACCACTGATTCTGGGTTCTTCAGGTCATCTGGTGTTTCCCATAATATGGTGATACTTGTCTGCCCTACCTGTGATTGTTGTTGTTGTTGCTGCTGCTGATCTTGGGTCTGTGCTTGTGCTTGATTACCGTTGTAAGTCGTATTAACGCTGACTCCACTGAATAATACTATTCCTGATGTGGCTGCTAGAATGAAACAGGTCAAAACTAATGAATTCTGTGGATGCCTTCTAATATTTGCGATCAATGTGCAATTACTATGTAGAATGAGTAATAAACCTAACACTTCATGGCATATCTAAAAATTCCCTACAAAATTAATTTGACTGTATATCTGAGAATGCATTGAGTTCTGGTTTACTCGTTATTATCATAAGGTTCGGGTCCATTCTCTCAATTTGTTTTCGAACATTAAACCAAAACTGGTATCAAGTTCAACTTTCGACAGGCGTCATCGCTCATCAAATTAATAATTCAGTACTGACAAGCCAGTTAGTTCTATCTGTTCAATATCCACTTCCTCCCACTTGCCATGTTTCATGAGGGAGGGTGAAGTATGCATGTGTACTTGCAATGTGAAAGTGGTTGCATTGGTACACATTCAGTAACGTTAGCAAGTGAGTTTAGCTTGCAGCCCTGCGATTCAGAGCTTGGTATGTTTTTTGCGCTGAGGTTGGAGAATGAAAGTCCAAGTACCATAATCTTTCGAGCTATGTTTAGTAATTGTGCCCACCTCACATGGTTCACGACTATGTATCGAGGATGGCAATGACTTTGTTTTCTTTTATATCAGAATCAATATCGAGATGTGTAGCAAGAAATTGGCATAATGATAGATCACATTAAGGATCTCGCAATTTTGATAAAATTGGCCTACAATGTCCTAAGCTAAGAGCCTGAAAAATTAGTAGTGACTGGTATTATTACTTATATCCTCTTGTGTGTTTAGTTTTCTAAATGCTTTCTATTACCAAGGACAGGGACATGAAGAGCAACAAGAAAAGGAACGAATTAATGGTAACTTTCAAAGGAGTAAAGTATGGAGCTTTTGCTGGTTTTATAGCGACTTGGTCTATATCTTCAGTGATCGCAGTAACTGAACTTCTACTTGGAATGAGTATGGGCACTTTCTACACCATTATAGGCATTAGTATAGGTGTCGATAATACCACTGCTGCTGCATCCACAGCTTTTGGTCTTCACCTTCTGGTTGGTACTGTAATAGGAGCTGTATTTGGCATCATCGGAATTAGATGGAAAAAGGTGCGTATGCTTAATCCGTACAAAAGTGCGTTGGTTGGGATGGGAGCAGGCATTGTAGTGTGGTTAGTACTGTTCCTCCCAATAACAACGTTTTTGGTTCAACCAGCTATTAACTCCATCACAACCATGCTGGCTATGGAATCACAGAAGGCACTAGTGTCAGAAGACATAAACCAGTCCATCACAAACATTACATTAGCTGCAATTGGCTTCCATTTAATTTGGGGAGCTGTCTTTGGATTTATAATAAGCTCTCTACTGAGAATTAGGCTCTTTGGGATAAAACAACACTATAAAGATATAGTGGATATCGATCCAAATATCAGGTTAGTTACCATTTGTGATTCAGAAGGTAAGACGATGTACTCCCGTCATCGCCAAGGTATAAAGAATTTGCTCACCCCTGAAGAGAGCAAAAAATCACTCGAGATGGCTATGACGGGATGGAAAGTACGTAGCGACCTTTCACATAAGATAGGAAAGGGAAGGTACGTAGTAGCAGAGTATGAAAGGATCAAGCGCATTACCATGCCTTTTGGAGACGACTATCTTCTATATCTAACTACGGAGATACAAGCAGATCATTTGGACATAATCAATCGAATTCGTAGATTAGAAGCGGGGTTAAAGTATTCATATAAGTAATCCGCTTTCGAATTAGTCGTGCATTACTAGGACACAGCTCAAAAAAGTAAAAATTGAAGAACGTAAAATGCCTATTAACCAACTATCTCAGCGGGATCAAGATATTAATTATAGTTTCTAAAAAAAGGATTTGTTGGGGGTATTTTGTCCAATAGTACGAGATTGTAAGGTCGTGGACTAAATATGGGCGTTATTGCACGGCCCAGATAAGCGCGATGCCACTCTTGGACCAATATTTATCCTATCAGAATATCTGTCGTTTATAGGTATGACACCCAAAGTTGGTGTTAAATTATTTTCAAATACCATAGGGCCATGCACTCACGGACAGAACCAGCTTACCGAATAGCCTACTTGTGTGACTCATAAGATGCTGTCAGAATAACCACAGTAAAGAATCCGAATCAGAAGTTATATTAGCTAAAGTGGAACAATCTACAGGTTTGAATCTAAACAGGATTCCTGAACCTCCATATGCCCTTGTAGTCTGCGAAAAACCTTCCGTTGCCCTCAGGATAGCAGAGGCTTTAGGGACGTCGAGATTCGCAAAAATTACAGGACTTGGGAAAGATTCAGGTCCTGAGGAAAAAAGAAAAAGTGGATTGCACCCAACAGTATTTTTAGCCATGTCTCAAAATGGTCAGGCCTATGTTGTATGTTCTGCACTCGGTCATTTGTATGGATTAGTAGATGTGAATGGAAACCGAAGTGTATATCCAATTTTTGATGTTAAATGGACGCCAATTTTAGGAAAAAGGAACGGTAGGGGTCCAAAGTCGGCAGTGGCATATGAAAAAATAATTAAGTCTATATCCTCACTTTCTCAAAAAGCGACAAGCTTCATTCATGCTTGCGATTATGACCAAGAAGGTGAAGTGATTGGATACAATATTCTGGAATATGCCTGTAATAACAAGTACGAGAGGTCATTAAGGGCCAAATATTCTACTCTCACTGATCAAGAAATTAGAAATTCATTTGACAATCTTCTACCGCCGAGCAGGGGATTAGCTGAAGCCGGAATATCTCGACATCTGATCGATTTTATTTATGGCGTCAACTTGTCGAGGGCACTTACACAAGCATTTAAGAACAGTAACAATCGTAAGAAATACCATAATTTATCAATAGGAAGGGTACAAGGCCCCACTCTTGCTTTTGTGGTAGATAAAGAACTTTCTATTAGAAACCATGTTCCGGTACCCTACTGGACCATAAACGCGGTATTTGAAAAAGATGGACGCATAATTAATGCTCGTTATTGTCGGCAGAAAATAGAGACATTAGCAGAGGCTACTTCAATAGTCCATGCCTGCTCAAATCAAAACGGGAAAGTTACTGAAATTAAGAACAAAAGAAATACTCTTTGCCCTCCACATCCTTTCAATCTGGGCGATCTGCAAAAGGAAGCCTATAGAGTATTTAGGTTCTCTCCTAGCTACACGTTATCCATTGCTGAGAAGCTATACATTTCTGCACTAATTTCATATCCGAGAACCTCCAGTCAAAGGATACCATCTTCAATTAATTATAGGAAAATTATTTCAGATCTCTCGAAGATTAGTATTTCTCTTGCTCCTGAACACAGAGTCACCAGTAGTAGGTGGCCAAATGGACTTCCTATGAGTAGTCCTTATTCAAAAATAACTATAGATCTGCTGTCAAATTCAAACCGCCTTTCTCCGAATGAAGGAAAAAAGACCGATCCAGCACATCCCGCGATTTACCCAACAGGAGAAAAGCCAAGAGGCAGACTAAATGCAAGTGAATTCAAACTATTTGATCTTATAATTAGGAGATTTTTGGCGACCTTTGGTCAACCAGCGATAAGCGAGCATACTATTGTGACAATTTTTGTCATAGAAGAACATTTTTTCGAGACCGATACTAAGACGATGATAGATGAGGGCTGGATGCGCTTTTATAAGCCATACATAAGTAATAGCTTAGGATTAGGATACCAACCTTATTTACAAATTCTCCAAAAAGGAAACATATTAAAAAATGATGCTGTTACAATGACTGATAGATTCACTCAGCCTCCTCCGAGATTTAATCAATCTAGTTTACTAGAAGAAATGGAATCGAAAAAGATTGGTACAAAAGCCACAAGATCGGAGATCATAAACACTTTGTTTAAGAGGAATTATGTTAGTAACGTACGTTCTTCTAATGACGTCTCTTACTCTAGACATTATGATAGTTCGAAAGGTGGGATAGAGGCTACGGATCTCGGAGTTGAAATAGTGCAATCGATGCGACAGTACATACCTAACATAGTATCTATAGATCTCACCAGATCTATGGAAGAACTTCTTGAAGGAATCGCAGCTGGCAACGACAGAGGTGATTTTGTCATAAAGTATGCAAAAGCCAAACTAAAAGAAGCAATTATTCCTTTTAAGGAAAAGGAAATTGAGATAGGCAATAGATTAACAGATGCAATTAATGTTACTAAGAGAAAAGAACAGATGATTCTTGGGACCTGTCCTGTTTGCTGCAAAGGAAGCTTGAAAATTATAAGATCAGGTAAAACTAAGAAGAGGTTTGTAGGATGTTCTAATTACACCTCTGGCATGTGCAAGGCAACTGTTCCACTACCACAGAGTGGATCAATAAGAGCCACAGGCGAGATTTGTTCTTCATGCCGATGGCCTGTGCTTGAGAACGCTTATTCTCATGGAGCAAAGTATCGATGGAAATTTTGCATTAACATAAATTGTCCGTCTAAGAAAAAATAGATGTAACCGCAAATCCTATGTGCGTGAAAGCTTTTTTTGTCTCCTGAAATACTGCTGTGGCTGAAGAACAAAATACCTAAATTGGTCTTCCACAAGGGTTCGATAGACGTGGGTTTATAGTCCCATGTCTCTGAGTGTGTACTTTTTCATATCTATGCATCTG
Source organism: uncultured Nitrososphaerales archaeon (assembly GCA_963841565.1). GTDB lineage: Archaea > Thermoproteota > Nitrososphaeria > Nitrososphaerales > Nitrososphaeraceae > TH5896. The sequence goes on along the minus strand of CAWJCY010000012.1, from coordinate 247,944 downwards.
CCCCCACCCTGTCTATTGCGTCCAGGATTCAATGTCACATTGCTAGATCATGAAACAATGACGTAGGGATCTTGGACTTTGAACAGATGCACTAACTCAATCAAATTCAAAATGCAGAGGCCCATTGGTGAAACAAAAGAGTTTATATCCTTTTAGCCTTAATTCTGATAGAATGAAATGAAGATTTTTGTAAACCTATCAGTAAAGGATCTCAATAAATCAATAGCTTTCTTTACCAAACTGGGTTTCAACTTTAATCCTCAATTTACCGATGAAAATGCAACCTGTATGATAGTTGGGGAGGATATATTCATTATGCTTTTGGTGGAAAAATTTTTCAAGACTTTTACTAAAAAGGAGGTCTGTGATACTTCTAAAAATACAGAAGCGATAGTAGCTTTATCAGTCGAATCAAGAGAGAAAGTGGATCAGATGATGGACAAAGCAATAGAGGCAGGAGGAGGTGAACCCAGAGAAAAACAGGATCATGGCTGGATGTATGGTCGAAGTTTCGAGGATGTTGATGGGCATCTGTGGGAGGTATTCTTCATGGAAGAGAGCGCAATAAAAAAATGACTACATCAAAATGCTTGATTCTAGAGATATTTCCAGAAAATCTAACTATGCCGCTTTGGTAAAGACATCCTAAACTGAACTGAACTATAGGCAGGTATCTCTGATGACCCATTACTGGAAGGAGTCATCGATTCGTAGTGTACGGTAATGGCAAAAAAGTAGCCGATAGTATACGATCCAGAAACGTTACTACAATAATGATGATACAAAAGTTAGTTGACATTCGTATTGATTTTCAAAATTAAACTTATACGAAATCAAAAGAGGCAATGAAAGCTTGAATTAATATTAAAAGATGGGACCAGCTATCCCGAAGGCCTTAAAGCTGCAACAATATCTCTTTCGGTGATCGGCCCATTCCTCACAACGGTTAAAGTTTCATCATCATCTAAGTGTATTATGGTAGAATGAGAATACTTATTCAACGTACCACCATCTAGCAAGGCGTCGAAGTTCGTAAGTGAGGTTGTATTAATTTGGGATGGGCTTTTCACAGACTCCTGACCGGAAATGTTGGCACTGGTTCCAACCAAGTAACGACTAAATTTGAGAAGCGAAAGGGTGCATGGATTGCCTGGTATTCTCACTGCAAGTGAGGAGTTATTGGCGGTTAACCTTGGAGAAATGTTTCTATTAGACAGAGGGCATATTATCGTTAGGGGACCAGGCCAAAAAGATCGAGCTAATCTCTTAACCTTATTCGAAACTTGTACCATGTTTTCGAGATCCATAAGATTGGCACAAAGTACTGGCAACGCTTTCTCAGCCACCCTGTGCTTTAAAAGAAATATCCGCTCCACTGCTCTATCATTAAATGGATTGCATCCTATTGCATATACGGTGTCTGTGGGGAAAACAATCACCCCACCATCATTTACTATGTTTGCACAATTCTCGATTGCATTATCCTCCCCACATATGAATCTCAGATAGCCACCACCAGTCTTGTTATCCATGTTCATTCAAAGACCAGATTAGTAACGATTATCTCCAACCTGCTGTCAGATATTCCTTCTGCTCTACCCATCCTACTATCAGATGATTCTGAACCCACTCATTATTTACGTATTCCTTGAGCGCGCCTATTCCAGGCAAACATTAGAAAAATAAACGGTATCAACATGATTCCCGTAGCGATCAACACGGGTTGGATGACTCTAAAATCAACTGGTTGACCTAACGCCATCATATAGGGAAAAGGATAGAGCCCTGAAACAAAAAACCAGAACGCAATGAACAGTAGAATAAACTTTGCATTTCTTCTTAAGAAGCTAGGAGGAATTGCCTTGACCTTGTCACATTTCACGCATATATTCTTCCCATAGACTATGCATGATGAACACACACTCCTTTCACAATATGGACAGATCCTATCACCAAATCTAGAACCACAAATTGTGCAGCTTACCAAGCTCTTCCAAAGCATATGTCATGATCGCATAATAATATTTTGTCCTTCACTTGCAAAGAAGGGCTCTGAAGAAATGAAATATTGCTTGTTGGAGTGTAAATAGATAAATATGCTAACCGTCTCCTGCATCAGAGCCTCGAGTATGGAAATTGAGCACTGCATATTTCCAGATGACCTAATTTACGATTTAGATAATTTGGTTTGGGCAAGGCAAGATGCTGGCAATGTTCTTATTGTCGGAATTACATCAATATTGTCCGCCATTGCAGGTAAAATTTCAGCTGTAAAGTTAAAGGACGTCAACACGATAGTAATGAGGGGAAAAAACGTAGGAACGATTGAGAGCGGGAGGTATTTTGGCGCTATTAGGGCTCCCGTTGAGGGAAAGATTGTAGCCATTAATCATGAACTTGTCAGCAATCCCAAATTGGCGAACGATTCGCCCTACGAAAAGGGTTGGTTCATCGCTCTTGTTCCGACTTCAGATGTTGACATCCTGAAAGACTTCAAATCGCTACCTGATGATAGTGAGGAAATTAGATCATTGGTCCGTAGATTACATGTCAAATGCTATACGGCTCTTCCGGATTTTGAAATGTTTGAAATTGGTATTGAATGCGCGGCAACTCTATCAAAATTAGACGATCTAATATCAGGAATTGAAAGTGGACAAATCGTTCATCTAGTCTCAGATGATCCTATGGCTGACATAGAAATGACTAGATGGGCCGAGCAGACCGGACAAAAATTGATAGAAACGAGGAAAGAAGAAAATTTATTGCATTTTCTTGTCCAAAAAACAGATTGAATATCTTAGAATGTTGGGATAGGTCTGACCGTATCCCATTTTCGCTACTTCTCGATCGGGTTTGCGATCATGTTTCCCCATTCAGTCCATGAACCATCATAGTTCTTTACGTTCGGATAGCCAAGGAGATATTTAAGAACAAACCATGTGTGCGAAGATCTTTCGCCGATTCTACAATAAGCGATAACCTCTTTATCGGGGGTAATCCCTTTTGATTCGTATAACTGTTTCAGCTCTTCTGTATTCTTGAAGGTCCCATCACTATCGTTTACTGCCTGTGCCCATGGAATATTGACAGCTCCAGGAATGTGTCCTCCTCGTTGCGCATGTTCTGTTGGATACTCTGGCGGAGCCAGAATTTCTCCAGAAAACTCTTTTGGCGATCTAACATCCACCATCTTTAGCCCTGGAGCGCTTACAGCGCGTTTGACTTCGTCTAGAAATACCCTAATTTTACTATCAGGCTCAGTGGCAGCATAATTACCTTTCGGATAAGAAGGAGCATCTTTTGTTAACGCTCTATCTTCTTGCAACCATTTTTTTCTACCGCCATTGATTAGTCTGATATCCTTATAGCCATAATACTTGAGAACCCAAAACGCAAAGGCGGCAAACCAATTATTAAAATCTCCATACAATAGTAAAGTAGTATCACTGTTTATTCCAGCGTTTTGAAGAAGATTTTGACAGGCTTCCTTGGTAAGTACATTCCGTGTAAGTGGGTCGTTAATATCGTTTTTCCAATCAAACAATACAGCGCCAGGTATGTGACCCAATTCGTAGTTTGCTTTAGGGTCATAGTCAACCTCTGCTATTCTGACCTTAGGGTCCTTTAAGTGGTCTTCTGCCCATTGAGTGTCGACAAGAACCTCCGGATGAACGTAACTCATTTTATATTCATGAAATATGGGTTCTCGTAATATATTAGTTTAATATCTATAAATGTGCATCAGGTCTTGCAATTGATTTCCCAGTCGACTGAAAAGCTGGCGATACAAATAGGAAAACAATTCATATCATCATGGATAAAAGTAGAAGGAAACAAAGAAAAGAAGGCCTACCGCCCCATTTTAGTTTCTCCTGTTTCTTCCATTACCTAAGGTGTCTTACAAGCCCTTTGCGTTTAATAGAGGCCTGTCTGCTCCATTAGGATTTCCTGTGAAATAACCTTGACCTTCTCCGCTGCAGATAGAAGATGGTTTTGTGCCGCTTTCATTAAGAGCAGCTTTGACTTGGGCCGGAGTAGCTCCAGGGTGGGAGGATTCGTACAATGCTATACCTCCAGTCACGTGAGGTGCAGCCATACTTGTTCCACTTAATTGTGCATATTTTCCATCACTATACGTTGATAGGATGCCGACGCCAGGTGCCACCATATCTACAGACTCACCATAGTTACTAAACGAAGAAAAGGTGTCATCATTCCCATATTTGGTAGATGATCCCTGTCCTCCGCATTTTCCGTCGCTATCTGTCATAGCAGAGACGGCTATTACATTTGGATTTCGAGCAGGAGAGAATGAACTTGCATCCTTGTGAACGTTACCAGCCGCTACCACGAATACAACACCTGCTTGAACGGCATTATTGATGGACGCATCCAAGGCAGGTGAACTACATTCACAGCCAAAACTTAGGTTTACCACATCTATCTCATTTGAATGTGCAGTAACATAATCGATGCCTGCAATGATGTCTGATATAGAACCAGCACCATTACTATCAAGAACCTTAATCGACCAGAGGCGTGCTCCCGGAGCAATTCCAACAACACCTATTGAATTATCTTTAGCAGCAGCTATTCCAGCCACATGGGTCCCATGCCCACTGTCGTCGTCGGCTGAAGAGGTCCCAGGTACAAATGTTTTTTCGTGATAGACATTCAAATCAGGATGGGTAAGGTCTATTCCCGTATCAAGTATTGCAATGTCTGCGTCAACAGCTCCTCTGCCGTCGCCAGAAGCGGTGGGGCTTACATCCCCATCCACTCGATCTACCCCAACTGGAACTGTCTGATTCAAGGCGTAAACTCTCTGGTCAGGTTCCACGAATGCGACGCGAGGATCTTGCCTCAGTTCTGAGACCAACGCAGCATCACTCAGATTCTCTGACGTCTTCATTACGTAACCATCCAGGGCATGTTCGTAAAGGTTGAGAATTTCGGCGCCTTTGGTTCTAGATTCTTCTGCCATTGCTCTTACTTCATCTGCCCTCATTCCAACACTATCTGAGCCACCAGTCGCAGTCGGTTCAGGCTTTAGTACGACTATATATTGTCCTCTTATTGGTTCTCTAACTGCCTTTATCAGTTCGTAACGATCCTTTTGAGCACCCAGGATGACCTCTTCTAATGGATCAAATTTACCTTGCGGTTGCGGAGCGATCGTTTGGTTTAAAGTATTGGGCACTGGAGCTACGGTCTGGTTGGAAGCATTGATGTTCATAACTACTGTGGCGTTGTTACTACTTAGACCGAATTGATCAACTGCCTTATACGTGAAGTTATCTAGACCAGAATAACCTTCGAATGGAGTGTATCTAACACTGGCTGAATTTGTACCGATAGTGAGATTTCCATGGCCGGGAAGATTGGTGATGTAATATGTCAAATGATCGATTAAATCCAAGTCACTGCCATTCAGTGTGATTTCAAAGGAAGCCGCCGGAGAAACCATGGCATGGATATCTGATACTGTTGGAGCGCTGTGGATGATTGGTTCACTATTGTTTGAGGCGTTGTTGAGATATGTGAAGGGCGATTGAGAATCTCTAATGAACGGGATACCTTCCCTACTCAACTCAGGGACGGTCGTAGGCTTCTTACTGGGAATCTCCGTGTTCACAGTTAATTCACGTAAGGCAACATCCTCATTATTTTCAGAATCTCCGTAGAACGTGATTCTCAAGTACCTTCCATCTGCAGTAGGGAACTTGTAGTGCTCCTTAGATTCAGTTGTTCCGCTACTCGAACTCCTTAAAATATCTTCAAAGTTTGTTCCATTATTAGACACCGATAATACGAAGTTAACTGATTTTTCATCTCCTTCTGACCAACTTGCGTCGACTGAGCAAATCTGCTTTACTTTGCCTAGATCTAACTGCAAAAAGGACCCCAAGTCTGCCACTGACCATTCTGTTTCAAAGTCGCCGTCCAACACATTCATTGTGTCATCATCTCCATTATCATCCTCATCGTCGTCATCATCATCTTCGCTGGATGAAACAGTCTGAATGGGTGTCTGTAAACACGACGTGCTTGTTGTAGAATTTAGAATCGCCATTAGAGAATCTAGACTCTGGTCGAGTTCCTTATCTGACATATTCGGCGATGATGACGGCCTAGCTAAATCTTCGTCTCCCTCAACTCCTTCAGCTGCCTTGAGAAACATCGTAGCAGGAATCTGTGAGGTTAGCGTTGAAGTCAGAATAAGTAGAGTTATTGTAATGTAGATTGGCAACTTAGTACGGGCCAAATTTTGTCTAATATGAAATTTCATCACACGATTCACTTCCTTATTATTCCAGGATTCCTCTCACTTCTGGATTTACGACATTTCCTTCTAAAGTATGAGAAGCAAACAAATGATGATACCGAAGTTTTTGGCCGGAGTCGGTAAGATAGCGACTAAGTCTTGTCATTTCATGCTCTTCGATGATAACTTACTATTTATGCCGAGTCCAATTTTCTACGCTAAAGAACGCAGGTGTTAAACTGAACTAAACAAGTACAATGACTTTTTTAGCTCAGATTCAGAATTTCAAAAAAGTCTTACGCTTGGTAAACTAAGCAATTACTCAAGTGGAGGCGAGAGGGTCATAGTTTGATCAGGTTCAACACTATTTATTCGTGTATCATTTACTAGTGACTCCATGGTTTCTGACTTTTTATCCGATGGAATCTGGACAGAAAAACCAACTATGGAATGGCTATAAACATGGGTTATGTTCGCACCTTTCTCCTTCACCGACTGTATAACATCATCCAAATCACCAGACGAACTTTGATTATTCAAAGTAACTATATAGGTCTCAGCTCCTGTAATGTTTGACAAGTTTTGATTTTTTGATGTTGTATTTGATGGGGGGGAAGGTATGTCGTTCTGTGCATCCACTCTTTCTGGTACGAGGATGAATTGCAACGTGAGGTCTGCGCTAAGGACCATGTTAATTGCAAGAATCATAGCAATTAAACCATAACCTCGAGCACTTGAATTCACGCTATTTCTATTAAGTTGATCGTAATATTTATTAATTCTTCGAAAAAGTTCTCGTAAATTTATAATCGTTGAACAATTACTTTAGTGTTCCACCTCAAATGTGCCAGCCAATGACTAGATTTTTTGCTTTGTGGTCATCCATAGGCTTTCGAAACGCAGTGATACAGAGTAAACAATTATCTTAAATGTCCATATGTAGATCACATAAATGAGAGACAAGTCTATGTCTAGAGCTTGGCAACGAAGGGATACAGGATTAACATTACGGATGATAACGAGCTTCGTTATACTTGCGGTGCTCTATCTTATTTTTCTTAGTGTATTGGCATACCTAGGGGTGGGCTTTATACCGATTACAGTAGTCGCATCAGTATTGATTATAGCACAATGGTACTTTTCAGATAAAATTGTATTATGGAGTTCAGGTGCAAAGGTCGTGACTAGGGAACAGTATCCTGAGTTGCATGGATTGGTGGAAAGAATAGTTGCAAGGAACAACTTTCCCAAACCAAAAATTGCCGTAATAAATTCGACAGTCCCCAATGCTTTTGCTACAGGAAAAAGTCAACGGAGCTCGGTTGTTGCCGTAACCACGGGTTTGATGGATATCCTAAACAATGAAGAACTCGAAGGTGTCATAGGCCACGAACTGACACATATTAGGAACAGGGACGTTTTGGTGATAACTCTGGCCAGTCTCTTTTCGACGGTAGCGTGGTACCTGATGCAGTTTGGTTTCTATGGCGGGCTTTACGGAGGGGGAATGGGTGGATATGGCGGAGGACGAGATCGAGGTGGTGGCGGCGGGGCAATCTTGATTATGCTAGCAGTGGCCGCAATTACTTGGCTTGTCAGCTTTCTGGTGATCCGAGCGATTTCGAGGTACAGAGAGTTCGCTGCTGATAGAGGATCGGCACAGATGACAGGAAAGCCTGTACAGCTAGCAAATGCACTTATGAAGATAAGCGGTACAATGCGAGCAAGTGCCGAATAGAGATCTACGCAAAGTAGAAGGACTTAATGCATTTTTCATAATTCCAGTACATTCTGGCCGTCAATCGATAGCTAACCTTTTTTCGACGCATCCTCCTGTTCAGATGAGGGTTCAAAAACTTCTAGAAATGGAGGCATCAATGGCGTGATAGACTCCTTACTCAAAAAACTAGGAAAAGGGGGTTTATATAGAAAGAATAAGGATCATCGTGAGGAGGGAATATTCTCACTTACTTCCGGATATATTACGCTCGAGACTAAATTAGGGTTGACGAGCACCAATAGGTGTGGAATTTGCATAAAAAATGTGAATGGGACATATTTTTCAGATACAATCAAAGAAGTACAAGAATTTTTAAAAATAAGCAGTAGCGAATTTCGGACCGATTATATTCTGATGAATGACAAATATGGCTATCTATGGATAATGATAAGGGGGATGAGCATTGAAGATATGTTGGTAGCGTCAAACGGAATTGCAGACGTCATCACAGAACGAGGATTTAGGGATCAGATGTTGGCAGCGGTGTTTGAATTCAGGAAAACAGTTAGTCCCAACTCCAACTTAGACAGCCCTCAACTTGAACCCCAATATTTGATCTTTAATTATAAAAGAGAGAAATTCTACCCCTTTGTTCCATTAGCTGCTCAAGAGAAGAGGCGTAATGATCTCGAACTAGCGCTCATGTCTATTATCTCAAAGGAAATCCCCTGGGAAACTGACATGACAGTATGGTATCCTATGTGGGACATGCCTTTTGATAAGTTAAGGACTTAAACGTCGCCGAAGCACTAGTCAAGCCCCGGGATAATCCCCTCACCATGGAAGATTTTGCTGGCTTCCTCAACTGTTAAATCGCTGCCCGGTAGAATGATGTCAGAACTTACTATCATTTTTGGATGGAGTCGCTTTCCTTTTTTAGTAACGATCTCTCCGAGCTGCTCAATTTTCATTTTGAATTCCTCATCTGTCAAATTTTCCTTTTCAAACCTTCGGACGATTGAATTGTCGATCGCATTCAATTTTCTTAAAGTTTCTGAATCAACCGAGAATTGCCCATGACCCAGAACTCTAATGATTTTCTTATTTGTTCCCCTTGTAGATGTTTGTTTCTTGGATGAACTGAAGGCTCTCGATCTGCTCTTTGTCTTGTGAACGACATTTTTCCTAGAAGCTCGTACTACCGGAAAACGTTTGATTGATCTGAGCTTTGCTAGTCCTCTTCTGTGTTCTTAGTTTCGGTACCCTAACTGGAGAGCGTGATGTCCTTTTCCTCGTACTCTTGCCAACTCCCTTAATTAGTGAACGTTTCTTTGATGAAGACTTGCTCAAGTTAGCCTTCGATTTCTTGCCCCTTCTGTTGCCTGATCTTGTAGAGGAAGATTTACCTTCTTTTTTTCTAGTACTCCTCATGTGGTCGCTTCCTGCTCTTGTTCCACGACCTTCTTCTTCTTTCGAAGTTTTTCAGCCTTCAATTTTGCTAATTCTTCCTCTACAGATTTATCGACTGTGATCTGTTCAAGCTCACCCTCGATTTCGTCTTTGTTAGAAGTATAATCTACCAACACGCCAGAGCTAATCATCTCATCCAATGCTTGCGCTTTCGACTTCATTCTTTCAGCCTTCTCTTCTGCTCTATTCATAGCCATGCCAACATCAGTCATTTCCTCGGATATTCCTGTTATACTCTCCTTAATTCTGACCTGTGCCTCAGCTGAAGAATATTGTGCCTTAATCACCTCTTTTTTGGATTTAAATTCCTCTACCTTGACAGAAAGTCCCTTTTCTGTTTGTTCTAATTTCTCCTGTTCTGCCTGCATCTCCGCGATCTGCTTGTCCAGTCCCTGCATTTCAATCAGATTTGCATTCTTTCTCTGAAGAGCAAGTTTGGCAAGATCTTCTCTATCAGAATCAAGGGAACGCCTAGCTTGTTCATCAAGTGTTCTTATATTGTCCCATAGGCGTGCCTTTTGCATTTCCAGTCTTTTCTTTGATGTGACAACCTCCGCCATGTCCCGACGGAGTCGATTGACAAGCTCTCTTTGTTTCTCATAAGAATAATCAAGGGCCTGCCGCGGATCCTCATACTTATCAACTAGGTAATTTGCTTTTTGCTTGATAACTGTCGAAATTCTATTTAGTAATCCCAATTACTTTCTAACAGTTAATTGAACAAAATTAATTATTAAATGTGACTAATCACGTAAGAGATGAAAGATTCAATCATCTAAAATCATAACCGAATCTCCTTCTCTCATGTTCGTCCGGGGGACCTTCGTCGTCTTTCTTTTTAAAGTATCCCCACCATAATAGAAAGCCGCCCCCTACCAACATCGCAATTACAAATTTTTCATTGTTGAGGTAAGGGCTAAAGTACCTAGCAAATGCCGATTCAAATGGCGGGTTCACTGATTCAGGCGCGTAAGTAACAAGCACTATGTTCCGAATAGCTATGATCATTGCCATAACGATAAAGAGTACCCCCATCGCAGACATCCAATTTCTGCCGCGATTGTTATTTTCTTTTTTAGTAAAGATCATTTCTAATGGGATCTAAGTCACCATTAATCCAGGGTGTTTAATTTTATTCCTTTTGGAGGCATTTAGCAACATGGGGGTTAATATTTCAGCTTGGTAGCTCACTGACAACGGGCCCAGATAGATTGGTCGAAGCCCATTAATCTCACCTATTAACGAATTAACCGTTGATACATTGTTCTGGTCGTCACCGCACACGAAAGTGTCAACGGCCAAATTTTGTTTGACATCCTTCAATTTCACCTCTGATATCGTGTGAAAAGCTGAGACGATTCTTCCTCTGGGTCGAATGTAATCTGAGACCAACTCAGCGGCAGATTTCACTCCTTCTTCTAAAGGCAAGTAAGTGAACCCTTTCTCCTCCCTTCGCATAGGTACTATAGGTGTTACTATGATGCAATTGGGGCTAATTCTCTCCGAGATGCCAGCGCACGTGCCTTCGGTTGATTCATAAGGAATAGACAAAATGACCAAGTCACAGATTTCCGATAGCCGGACATTTTCTTCACCACTGACATTTCCAGCCATATTACTTCCGTAAGCCTCCCGAGCCGAAATCATATATTGTTTTGCTGCTTCCTTGGCTCTAGTTGAATCACGAGATCCAATGAAAATTTCGTGCTTCAGGCACCAACGGAGTGCAAATCCCTCTCCCATTCCTCCTGTTCCGCCGACAATACCGATCTTCATCCTATTCAGATCCAACAGGCTCGGGTATGAAAACATTACCTGGAGCTCCTTCTTAACTGATTGCTATCTTCGCTCGTTGAAATGCTTAACAATGCGTTTTAATAGCTAAGGAATGACTACAATCTTGGAAGATTTAGGTTGCCGTTGACGATTATGATGCGACATGGACAGGCAGAGAATAATGTAAATAAAATTTTGGTAGGTAGGCATGTTGAAGCACATCTGACAGAATATGGAAAGCGTCAGGTTGCAGACACCGCCGTGTACTTAAAGGAAATACCGATAACCAGGATACTCGTTAGCCCGGTAATTAGAACGATCGAAACAGCGAAGATAGTATGTGAGATACTAGGTACCACCTATGAAATAGACGAACGGCTCTATGAGATAGAATTAGGAAAGCTAGTTGGCATGAATTATGAAGAGATAGTCCAAAAATATGGCAATCTTTTCCTCAAATTTTATTCCGGAAATGATCCGACTTTGCTTAGTTACGGCGTAGAGTCATTTACATCTGTAAAAAATCGCATAAATAATCTTCTCGAAGAACTTGGACATAAATGCGAGGATGAGAACGTCCTTCTAATAACTCATTTAGATCCGATTAAAGCGGCAATTTCGATTCTTTTAGATCTCAATCCAAAGTCTCTTTACAGGTGGCACATACGCAACGCCTCGTTAACTATACTGAGGCAAGAATGCCAGATCTATTCTCTTTCAGCGGTAAATTTGATGAGTATCAACAGATATTTTGAAGAATAGCAGGAGTGTTCTTGAAGAAATTTCAATTATATTATTATCATCATTTTTAGTGTTATCGTCCTTACTACAACTCGGGTAATTTTTAGAAGACCAGTGTCGACACATAACAAATTAAATAGTTTGACACCTCACTAAATTACATCCCAGATGGATGTATTCGCTAGGGCTAAACCGTACATATCGGAATTTCGTAATGATTCTTCTTTGAAACTATTCCTCTCCTGCTTACCGCTTATTATCCTTGGCTTTGCCTCTACTAGCGTCGCATTTTCTCATCTAGAACACCTACCTCACTATAATGGGGGCTTCTCCGGTGTTGGTAAATATTACATATTTCAAGGCATGGAGCCTGACTATCCACGACCTGCAGAGCCGGCGGGAATCGTTTTCAGTATTCAAGATAACAAAGGGAACGACATGACAAATATTGTAACTATGGTCGAAATCTATGATGAAAAATCTGGCGACCGTATCGCAGTATTTCCTTGGACTAAGCACGATGTTGGAGATTTCAGGCTCTACTACACATTTCCACGAATCGGAAATTATATACTGGTCGTGAGCGTGATTGATGACTCGCCTGCTAGTGAGAGCAGAATCGGTCTTTCAAGTCCGGCCAGAAGTACCCTTTTGGATAGATCTGATTGTGGCTGTGAAAGAGGTTTGATGAATATTTCTGTCACTAATAACTTTGGCACGATCTATTATGGTTCAATTTTCACTGGAATTTTTATGGGCATCGCAGTATTGGGTGCGGTTCTTGGCGTTATCTTTCTCAAAAGACGAAAGACAATCATGTCTGCAAACATCGGAGATAAACAAGTGCTCAAGTATTGCATATTGTTCTTAGCGATGGCCTCAGGTTTTGTACATATAGCGGTCTTCCCTGGGCACGCTTCATTAAGAATTGAATACAGTATCTTCCTCTTTACCGCGGGAGCAGCTCAATTCGCCTATGGTATAGTTTACGTATTAATTTCATTGAACGAATCCAAGATCTCAAACAACATAGTCTCTGTCCGAAAGCACTATCGTAAAACTGCGGTTTTGAACATGTTTGGTCTGATCGGCAGTTCAGTATTACTTGGCCTATATCTTTATTCTGTGATCTTTCCTCCTCCGTTATCTCCTAACAATGTTGCTGAGCAAGTTGATGCGGCTGGTGTACTTGCTAAATCTACCGAGGCCATACTGGTGGGGGGCGTTGTGTACCTCATGATATGGGAGCGTCGAAGGTTTAGATCTGAGCTAATCCGATACGAGCAACAATCGAAAAGTCAATTATGACGAAACCCGGTCTTCATTTTGTAGTGAATATGGCCTATGCCAAGTATTAGAAACCTTAAATTAGAAGGACAGGATTAATGAGCTAACGAGTGAATCTGAAATGGTATCTAGATTAACTATATCTTGGACCATGATTGGATGCCTATCAGTTATAGGTTATTTGTCTATTTTCGGTAGCAATTTCATTGATGTTTATGCTCAGGAAGCTGAGGAGCTTATTGTAAGAAGAGTGGCGATATGGGATCTTTTCTATCAAGGAATGGTAGCGGCTTTTGTAGTGGGAGCGCTGGTGCAAGGTACATTAATTTACATATACTGGCGATTTAGAGAATCCAATCCCAAAAACAAACCAAGAACCGAAAGGAAGGAGGCATAGGAAAAAATGGGTCATGCTACCGTAGAATGGATCTATGTGGGCGCTGTAATATCAATTCTATGCTGGGTCGGCGCCTCTGCATGGAATGTAGAGCACCAAATTGAGGCTGCACCCCCGGACGCGGAGACTATAAAGGTTATTGGACAGCAATGGTTTTGGACTTTTGAGCATGAGGATGGAACAAAAGAGGTAGGGGAATTACACGTTAATCAGAATGTTCCATACAGATTTGAAATAACATCTCAAGACGTTATACACGATTTCAATGTGCCTGATTTCGTCATATTGATGGATGCAGTTCCAGGGAGGATTAACACAGTTTGGAATGTGTTTGATGTCCCAGGGGAATATTTGATTCAGTGCAGGGAATACTGCGGATTGCTTCATTATAATATGAGAGCTAAATTGTTTGTTGAACCTGCCTCTGCAGAGTCAACAGAATCGCCAGAGTCAGCACCTACAACAGCAACTGCACCAACCACATCACCTTCAGTCACTTCGGGGAATCAGACTAACCAAACCGGCACAGCAGCAGGACCTTCAGTGACCCTTAACATTCCAGAAGGAGCATCAGTGCAAGGAAATCCATCTTATGATCCAGATCCATTAACAGTTACCGCTGGAGACGTAGTAGAGGTATCGAATCAAGACACAGTGCCTCATACAGTTACAAGCGGTTCCGGACCGGAAGATCCTGAATCAGGAAGTCAGTTTGACACAAGCATCATAGATGCAGGCGCAACAGCGCAGATAGATACCGCCAATCTTGCAGCCGGAGATCATCCGTTTTACTGTTCGGTACACCCGTACATGCTAGGTACTATGACAGTTAAATAGTGGGATGGTTTTGCGCCCATTTTTTTAATCGATAATTATCTCGTATTGAATTGTGTGGGTAAGAGATCATACGCTCTAGTCGAAACCAGAAGTGCTTAATTTCAGTATCACACGAGTTATTAACAATATCCTAAAGATTGTTTATTACATGCATGATGATGCTGCGATTATTCTCTATCGATGAAAAAGGGACAAGTATATGACGCTATAAGTTCAATCGTGCGAGACGGTAGCAATATTAGAATATCATGATCAAGCGAGCATACTATTTTGATAGTGAATCATAAAACCAAAATGCTTTTATTGACATTCTTTGCCAAGGTACCCTGTTACTAGGTGGTATGTGTTGGTATTAGAAGTTAAAAAACCACGTCCTCTCTGGGAAATCCTCTTTTCAACTCATCACACCGATATCGGGTTGTTGTATATTGTATCCTCTATTGCTTTTCTTATGATGGGTGGTGCTTTGGCCATGGCATTAAGGGCCGAGTTGTGGCTGCCAGGCGCTCAAATAATTCCAAGCTCGACCGACTTTCATAGAATATTTACTGTTCATGGTACGAACATGCTATTCCTATGGATATTGCCTTTTGGTTCAGGAGTTGGAAATTATCTGATACCAATAATGGTAAGGTATCACGATATGGCATGGCCAAAACTTAATGCCGTGGCATTCTGGATGATACCTGTGGCAGCCGCTATGATATGGATTGGTTTTTCGGATACAGGCTGGACCGCTTACCCACCTTATTCTACTATTAGAGCACCTGGGCCAGCTGCAGACCTTTGGATATTTGGCGCAAAGATCTTAGGCATTTCTTCCGTCTTAGGAGCTGTGAATTTCGTTGTTACCATCCTGAGATGTAAACATCCTGATCTTCCTCTCATGAAGATGCCTTTGTTTTCTTGGTCCATCCTCATTACTTCTCTTATGATTATCGTTGCAACTCCAACCTTTGCGGCAGCCTTGATAATGTTGTATACAGATAGGCTTGGGATCTCTGGGTTCTTCAATCCTGAAATGGGCGGGGATCCTATAGCTTACCAGCATCTATTCTGGTTTACGTTCCATCCAGAAGTGTACATCTTCCTAATTCCTGCCGTAGGAATGCTATATGAGACCATCCCCAAATTTTCCAGAAAACCCATCTTTAGCTACCAGTCGGGGGTTACAGCGTTCGTGTTACTTGGCATAATAGGCTTTGCGTCGTGGGCCCACCATATGTTCGCAGTAGGAATGAGTTTCACTGAGAAAACCGTTTTCATGGTAGGAACACTTGCTGCTGTTCCAGCGTCAGCTATGCATGTCTTTAATTGGCTTGCTACTATGTGGGGCGGGAGAATAAAATTTGCCGCACCCATGTTGTTTGCTGTTGGAGCAATAATGCTGTTTTTCGCTTCAGGAGCTGGTGGCGTTGTCAATACTCAGATGCCGCTCGATTTTATCACTCATGATAGTTATTGGGTGGTTGGTCACTTCCACCTAATGCTAATGGGAACGGTATCCCTTGGACTCACCGGCTTTCTGTACTACCTTTTCCCGCTAATAACTGGACGAATGTATAACGAGAAATGGGCCAAAATTCACTTCGCATTAGCATTTGTTGGAGTAATATTCGTGTTCATTACACAACACCTGCTTGGGCTATACGGCATGCCAAGGAGAGTCTATGACTATGTTGATTCTCCAGAATTAGTTATGATGAACCAGATTGCTACAATTGGAGCATTTACCGTCGGTATATCATACGTAATAATGGTCATTAATATGCTACGAAGCGCAGCCAAAGGGAAACCAGCCGATATGGAAGATCCGTTCAAGATAGGAGAAGAGTATTATGACTACAGAAGACGAGAACCACCAATCCATCATTAGGACATCTCCTCGGAGATTAGCTAAGGGAATGGCCATCCTGGTCGTAGTTATGGCAGTAGGTGCCGCTATTGCTGTGCCAAATTGGACCAACATGACAAAGTATCCACCTCTGGTTACTACAATTCAGACTGAGGAGCCTTCCCCGGCAGGTGTTAGCGAAGGAGGAGGACTTCCGGCGGCAGAAGAAGCCGAAACTCCAGTACCTGCAGGCGCGATGAAAATAACCATACCTTCAGGGGCATCAGTGCAAGGGAATCCTGACTATGATCCTGATGACGCGCAAGTACCACTGAATACCAAAGTTGTATGGGAAAATGCCGATTCTGTTCCTCATACAGCGACCTCTGGAAGTGGTCCAGAGGACGCCAATTCTGGACAAACTTTCGATACCGGTATCATAAATAATGGTGAAAGCTCAGCACCCATTGAACTAGCTGGTGCTGCTGAGGGAGATGAAATAGCGTATTATTGTCAGGTTCATCCATACATGACAAGTTCTCTTACAGTTACCGCTGCAAGTGCTGAGGGTTCTGCGGCTGCTCCGGCCGCTCCGGCGGCAGGCGGGGGAGCCGAAGCTGCGGGTGCAACCCTTACCATTCCAGAAGGTGCATCAGTACAAGGGAACCCGGCCTATGATCCAGATCCGTTAACAGTGACCGCAGGAGACGTAGTAGAGGTATCAAATCAAGACACAGTTCCTCACACAGCTACAAGTGGTTCTGGACCAGAAGATCCTGAATCGGGAAGTCAGTTTGACACAAGCATTATAGATGCAGGCGCAACTGCACAGATAGATACAGCCAATCTTGCAGCCGGAGATTATCCATTTTACTGTTCGGTACACCCGTACATGTTGGGTAATCTGAAAGTATCGTGAAAAGATGAATTCACTACAGTATCTTTCCTTTGGCACTCTTTCTTGCCTGTTTACTCTGATTTTCTTTGGCGGATACGTTAGTGCTTCTGGGGTTGGCCTCTCTTGTCCTGATTGGCCCCTCTGTCCAGCAGGATTGGTACCGATGGGTGAATTCTTGATAGAATATATGCACAGGACGCTAGCAGCCACTACTGGAATACTTGTAATCATAACAATGTTCTTTACATTAAAGTCAAAATCGTCGAAAAGAGGTATGAAACTTGCTGCCGTAATCGCAGCTGGGTTAGTGTTGGGTCAGATCGCCTTGGGTGGAGCAGTGATCGTTGAAAGGCTGCATGCTCTCTTAGTTACAATACACTTCGCCATAGGCATGACATTGTTCTCTATGTTAATTTTGGTAACGGTGTACGCATTTCAATTACCTTCTCCGGCCGCAAGAAAAGAAATCACTAGCACTCTTGGTAAAACTTAGTATGACAGAATTTACAGGTCAGCATCAATTCGGAGTGAATCTGCACCAGTATTTGCTATGTTTGTGATATGATAAGAAGGGACTTAAAGCAAATGACTTCCAATTCTTTTACCTGCTGTCAATTGGGCAAGACGAGATTAATAACAAGATAGCGTATTCCTTTTTCAGAACCTTATTGTCTGATCTCGATCTTTCAGCTGGCTTGAGAGTCTTACTGGCCTCAAATAATGAAATAGCAGCACCAGCAATGGGAGCTAGCTGAAATCTCATTTCCCATCCTGAAAGAGACATTTAGTAAAATATAATACTGGTAACTGTTACCTCAAACACTTATGTGGAAGGTTATGATGCCAAGAAAAATTGCTTTTGGTGAAAATGCTGCAAAAGAATTCGACTACCCTAAAGATTCTCTAGTTATAACAACTACTACCCCAGACATATACGAAAAATGGTTGGATTACATGGGCATCAAAGAATATGAGGTATACGATAAGGTGACACCCGATCCATCAATAGAAAGCGTTGAAGCCTTAAAGAAGATTTACGAAGGAAGGAAGATTTCTGCTTATATTGGCTTGGGCGGGGGAAGCTCTATGGATGTGTGTAAATATTTGGGTAAGTTGACCGGTATTCCAAAAATTCTTATACCAACTACATTCGGCACGGGTGCTGAAATGACAACCTACGCCGTAATAAGTTTCGAACATAAGAAGAAACTACTTCAAGACGAGGCTTTTCTTGCTGATGCCGCAGTAGTAGATCCATATTTCTTGCCTGGTACGCCCTATAACATTATGAGAAACTCTGCTTGCGATGCAGCAGCTCAAGCGTCGGAGGGATATGATAGCAAATTAGGTAATCCGTTAACCAAGCTCTTTTGTAAGGAGGCCTTCGATGTATTGGAGGACGCAATAATTAACGATAAACCACAATTATTACCATATGGTGCGATGCTATCAGGAATTGGGTTTGGTAATTCGTCGACCACTTTGGGACATGCGTTATCTTATGTATTCTCGAACGAAGGAGTGCCCCATGGTTACTCATTATCATCCTGTACAACAGTGGCGCATAGATTCAACAAGTCAATCTATTATGAAAGATTTAAGAAAATCTGCAAGAAATTAAATTTTGAACCGCTCAAGCTGAAGCAGGGGTTTGAGGACGCTGCAGATGTTATTATGCCTGATCGAGGACACCTGGATAACAATCCAATACCTGTTAGTAGGGAAGATATAGTTCAGTGCTTAGATGAAATTGTAAACAAGAATCCTCTCTCCTAGCGATTTGGCTCACTAGCGGCCATGATATATCATATCTAGTGTCATTGAAATTGAGGTTGAGAGGACTAGGCTGCGCTTTCTAAGAGTTTCTTGCGGTTTCTACGGATCAAAGGTATAATCTTTTTCATAGTTATATCGTGGAAGTTCTCTGTGTCGACATCAAATGTGAAGATTATAACGTATCGGAGATGATTGTGTTCATCGGTAATGGGTATGGTGACCCTCAACAATTTGTCGTAGTGAGAACAGGTATAGAATATTTTTCCTAAGAGCTGTTGCCATCTAACCCGAGTATATTGTCTAGTAGCGGCGGTGATGGCGTACTGTTCAGTTTCTTGCATGTTCAATAATGGTATTATTCCCTTCCTTTCGGCAGTTGCTAGTAGTCTCCCATGGCCGTCAGCAATTCCAATAAATCTAATTGATTTATCAAGAGTTACTACTTTGTCACAGAAGCGTTTAAACAAATTATTATCGGTCATCGATTTATCAGATTGATGGCTATCATTTTTATACTTTTGACTCCAGTCCGCAGAGCCTAGCCAATGTTAGATTCGAATATTGTCGTTCTACACCACCGATCTTCCGCATAATTTTTCTAATAATGAAAGAGTGCTACTATTTCAGCCCCGACGAAGACAATAAATTAAATGATGCAAAGCATATTTTACAAATTGCTTTTTTCTACCGGGAGATCAGGCTTGTTTCCCCATTCTCCCCACGAACCTAGGTACATTCTCACTTTTTCGTATCTTAACATCTTCAGCACAATGAAGGTATTTGCAGCCCTGTAGCCGCCCTGACAGTAAGTAATTACTTCGTCGGATTTTGATATCCCAGAATATGTTTCAGCCAATTCTGAAATACTCTTAAATTTGCCATTGTTCTCCTTATCTATATTAAGCGCCCAGTCCATGTTAATCGCGCGAGGTATATGACCTCTTTTTAGAGCACGTACTACTCTTCCATCGAATTCTTGCTCAGACCTACAATCTAATAAAGCATATTTCTTGCCTGACGTTTGCACTATCGAAGACTTTACCAATTTCAAATCTGCTAGCACTTCTGAATTTGCGGTTGTTCTTAGTTTTGAATGGGGAAAAGCGTTGGTTTCTTTTTCAATTTCAAGGCCTTCCGCCTTCCATTCTCCCAGACCGCCATCTAGTATAGAAGCATTCAACTGTGAAAAATAGTGTGATAGCCATACCCCTCGTGATGCAGAAGGGCCTGATAGATTGTCATAGAATATAGCAAATTTTTTTATGTCAGCCAGACCCAGGTACGAAAACAAAATGCTCATCTGCCGGTTGAATTGTCTTATTCCAATTCCAGATGTGTCGATCCAATGGAACTGCATTAAATCCATGTTAATGGCGCCCGGAATGTGTCCATCAAGATAATCGGGGAGGGGTCTCGTATCAACTATGATAGTTTTTCCTGAGAAATTGGAATCATGCAACGTTCGGTTTAATTCCTTTACAGAAAGGATCAGATTCATTACTGGTCGTCATTATGCCTCACCTTACTTATGCCTACGTATTCTCTTAATCGTATTGAACTCCATAAAATGTCTTACCTGGCCCAGGGATTCTTACTTTGTTGGTGCAAGTACCTGGTAGAGGTTTTCTTGGTTGACGCTGACATGTCTTCGACTGCAAAAACATATCTAACACCACTTTCCCTAAGTTCTGCACTCAACATTTCATTCATCCGCTTGACGTCCTGGTGCACTTTTTCCTCAGTATATTTGTGAGTGCGTGCCACGACATATTGGAACTGGTCGTTTAAATATCGATGGATCTCGTAGACTTTTATCATATGCTTGAATTATCCTATACAAATAAACACACGTGGTATGTTTATCGGTTGATAATTATAGTTATTTGTGTCAAATTAAGTTATCGCAATAAGGTAGGTAGATAGATTTTGTTCGAACTCGGTGGTATTTTCTCAAAACACCTTCAGGGTAGGGTGATAAATGGGCCATACATTCGCAACCATTTTCGATCGTCCTCGTATGTTGGGCGATTTAACCTGACTAATTCCCAAAATCTCTTGGAATGATTGAGCTCTAACAAGTGCAGTAATTCGTGGACAATTACATAATCAATAACATCCTTTGGTAAAGCAGACAGCATCACATTAAAGTTCAAATTCTTTTTTAAGGAACAACTCCCCCATCTGGACCTATGATATTTTATTGAGATCCGATTGAAATTTAAGTTTAGTTTTGAGGTTAATACTCCTATTCGTTCATCAAGAATTCTAGATGTGTGTTGACGATAGAATTCAATGATTACCTTTTTCCTTTTATTGCCATTTGGACTGTGCACTGTAATCCTTTTTAGACTTTCAGACAGAATAACATAGCAGAGCTTGTCCTTTACTAGTTGAATATCATATGGCGTTCCTAGGAAAAGTACCTTCCCTGGTTGAATTAGCATGGGGTCTAAACCTCTAGTAACCTTCTCAAAATAAGTAACAGATTTAAAAATCCATTCTTTTTTTGACTCAATAAAAGTTATGATCTCATGGTGACTCGTTAAATTTGGAACTATAACATAAATTCCGTGTCGGTTTGCTTTAAGAGAAATGCGTTTTGTCCTATTGCTTCTGACTATCTCTACATTTGCATTAATTCCATTAGAAAGTTTCACTAAAGTAAATTGATTTGTATCCATTCTTATTTCCAAAGAATATTCTCCAGGATTAGCTCAAATAACCTGATCTCATAGAAGCCACGGATTCTGAAAGCAATCTAGCTGCTAGGGACGCAGTCATATCGTTAATATCATACTTGGGACAAAGTTCGACGATGTCCATACCTACTATCCCTGAACTCACTGCATGCTTAACCAGGCAAGTTAGCTCCACGCTTGTAAGCCCACATGGCGTAGGGACAGATACCCCTGGAGCGAATGCAGGATCAAGGCAGTCGAGGTCAATTGACACATATTTTCTGGATGTATTTCTTGTGCGAATCTTGTCGATTGTTTTGTTAATGCCTTCCTCTACTATATCCAGCGGGGAAACAACTTGAAAGCCGCTCCGTTGAATATTCTCAACCTCCTCTACTTCAGCAGCTCTAGTTCCTACAAAAGTAACATTCCCCCTATCAAGTCTGCCAAGTGAGTCAGTTATAACTGATCCATAATAGTCTGTCTTAGAGGATACAAAATCGGGATGAGCGTCAAAATATATTAAACCAATCTTACCCAATGTTGAAGAAATCGCATCAATTGCTATTGTGGTAACAGAATGATCTCCTCCAATTACAACTGGGACGATTTTGTTTTGTACAAGTTCGCAGATTAATGAATATAAATCATTTCTACTAGTAAATCCTGTATCTAAAATTCTCTTATTAAGGTAATTGTTACGCATTGGGCATATTAAGATAGTTTTACCTTCCCTTTTGAATACTTCAGAATTTTCAAATGCGTATCTCATTGCTTTAGGACCTTGCTCGGTCCCTTTTCTAGGTGCCAATGATTTACTCTCGTCAGCAACAAGTACTAAAGCGATCTCTGCTTCATTCATAGACGTAACATTTGCTAGGGGAAATCTATCAATATTCAATACAACTTGTCCAATAAATTCGGTCGATATATAAACAGAGAGCAATGAAACCTTTAAAATCCTTTCAGATGTACTTGATACCCAAAATGAATCTTACATAAAATACCAGTGCTACGGTCTAGTTAGGGGTTTCAACTAGCAAAACATAACTCATCGGGAACAAAATCGCATAATCGTTTAAATAGGGTGCACGCAGGTGCCAGAGAGTTGAGATAGTATTCCAAGTAATGCCCGCAATCAAAGATACGGTCAGGAACATCTTCATTTAGAAAAGACTACCATGGCAAAAAAGCAACCTTCAGATCAGCGTTTACTACTATCTACATAGCTCCAAGCACCTTTGAATAAATGATCAGATTCTTGAAGCGCTTATGATGACTCGTCTTATTGTTTGGCAATTTTTGAGTCAGAGAGCTTGGCTGTTACGACTATTAATTCCATCTTAAGCAATTTTGCCAATGGGAACTTTTTTTGATTTCTTTTTCTTAGTCTGGTTAGAATCCTTCTTAACCTGCCTAAATTCCGCACATCCACAGAACCCATACTCTGTGGAAATATGATCTTCGTAATCCAACGTCACCATTAGACACTTGCCATAATGCCAGAATCGTACATGACCGCAAACACACATGTCATAATCGAGCCCTTCACTTTCCTTCTTTTTCGTCTGCTTATGCCGAGTCGAATCCAAACATCACCTGTATCATGTAAACAAGCTCATAAACATTAGCATCCTTGAGTCTGTATGTACTTATGGAAAGATGACCCTTCTTTAAGCAACAACTAGAAAGCTTTCGATTGTTACGGGAATAAATTATAGTTTAGCAATAGGATAACCTTGTATCATTATTTCAGAAAGGCATTTCTTAAGTACACACATTTCTGGTGGCAAGAGATGGAATCTAATATGTGTACCCTCCCATCAGCTTTTAGTCTTTAGCCTGAACATCCCGTTTATGAAAACTGACTAAATGATCTGCCACCACTGCTTGCTAAGAAGAGAAAGCCCATACTATAGAAAATAATTCGTCATGTCATGCAGAACAAGCTATTTAGCAGCTAGAAAAGGAACCTTTTTTAATAGATTTTATGTCAAACAGGTTATTTGGAGAACGACTGTGATCTCTTAATTTATGGTGCTTTGGGAGTCGTAATACCCAAGGTAGGTGTACTCCAACTGGATATCCTCATCGAAGATGGAAAGATCAAGGATCTAAGAAAGGACTCTACTAACGTAGTTGCATCCAATAGGATTGATGCATCTGGAAGATATGTAATACCTGGGGTAATTGATCCACATTCTCATTATGGTGTCTTTACCCCTATCGAAGAAGCAGCAAGAACTGAATCAAGGTCTGCAGCACTTGGTGGGATTACTTCTGTAATTCGAATGCTCCGACTAAATGGGAGTTATAGGAAATTGAGCGACCAATTCCGGATGAGTTCCATGAATCATTACATTGACTATTCGATTCATGCTTCAATTCTAACTTATGAACAGCTAAAGGATATTCCATTTCTAATCAACGATATGAACATAAGCTCATTCAAAGTATACATGAATTTAGGGAATGATTATAATCGCATTCTTATGGACCTAGATCCGGGGAATTCAGAATTGAATGAGTGCGAGGTAAACATGAATGATGATCTAATTGAGAACATTTTGAAAAGTTGTTCGCACAAAAATTCTACTATAATTATACACGCTGAAGATCCAGCTATCTGCGCTGAGAACACCTCAAGGCAAAAGCTACTCGATAAATCAGACCCAAAAGAATCAGATCTCCAAAAGTGGTCAGATAGTAGGCCACCGATATCAGAATCAGTAAGTATTTCGAGAATAGCAAAACTAGGAAGAAAATACAATTCTAAGCTATATTTCGCACATATTGGCTCTACGGTCGCCCTTGATGCAATTATTAGCGAGAAAGAGCGAGGCAATTTAGTCACCTATGTGGAAACATGCCCACATTATCTAACCCACACCGCTGATTTTAGTAGTGTTAAGGGAAAAGTTGTGCCTCCACTTCGCTCGAAATCAGACCTGCAAAGTATGTGGTACGGTCTGAGGAATGGAATAATTGATACTGTGGGGACGGATCATGTTGCAAACACTCTATCATTGAAAGAAGGCAAGGGAGACCTTTGGACTGCACTTTCTGGATTTCCTGGTATGGGAACGATGCTGCCAGTTTTATTAAGTGAGGGCGTGAATAAGGATAGAATAACTCTTGAAAGACTAGTAGAGGTAACTTCCTATAGTACTGCCAGAATATTTGATATGTATCCTTCGAAAGGAACCATTATGAACGGCTCAGATGCTGATCTTACTATTATCGATCTTCAAATGCAGAAAACTGTGACCCCGGATCTGTTGCTGTCAAATTCAGACTACACAATATATGATGGATGGAATTTGACTGGCTGGCCGGTTACGACGATAGTAAGAGGCAAGATTATCATGAATGAGGGATCGGTAGATGAAAACTCTTTAGGATACGGCAAATTAATCCTTAGGACCTGCTTTGGTGGGGGGAAGAAAGCAAAAACTAGGAGAACTTAATACACCAAGAATTGCGCTCGAAAGCGCCTTTGGGATTCTGATAGCAGTTATTGAATTTGATATTCGTTTTTTTGTCAAATTACACTTGATCTTCTGAAGCAGTATTTCATCGAGTAAAAATCTGCGAAGAAATTAGAACAGTAATATGTGGCGCTTGCACTGGTGATGATCCGATTTAATTTTAATTTTCTTTAAAATGATATGATATTACTAATTTGGAGAGTTTCATAACGATAATTTAAGGTAAAGTACAGCCATTTCCATCGGGAGGAGCTAATAGATTTGAGTGTAAACGGCGTATCGAAGTACGAAAGCGATAATGATAAAAAAAGAAAACGGATCTATCAAACCAGTTTGGCACAAATACAAAGTACACCATTATTTGAGATTCAAATCGACTATGCAGATACCAAATGTTTACCGTTTTTGCGGAATGCGATTATCCTAAAAGATCCTTTAACAGATTTCTCGTAATATCTATCAGCCCGCCTAGTGAAAATTCCAACTTCCACAATGCCTGGTATGCAAGTTAATTCCTTTTCCAAAGCTTCGGGATTTTGGATTGAAGGAAAATATGCGTCGAAAATAATATTTCCATTATCCGTAAAATAGGGATATCCTGTTGCAGATTGTCGTAGCTCCACCTTTGCACCAATTCTGGTCAAGCTTTGATGGACGGTTGACCTTGCAAAAGGAATAACCTCTATTGGTACGCTTCGTTTAAATTGATCGACAAATTTTGATGAATCAGCTAATATTATGACTTTTTTTGCTGAATACATAAGTACTTTTTCGCGTACTAACGCACCTCCCCCACCTTTGATCATAAAAAGATTTGCGTCAATTTGATCAGCGCCATCAAATACGATATCAATCTGTTCTGATTGTGGCCCATTCAAAATGAATAATCCTGCATTTTCCGCTTCAACCTCTATTTGTAAGGAAGTAACCACAAATCTTAATTTTTTTGTACCATTTATTCGACCCAACTCCCGTACAAGACATGCCATGGCCCTTCCGCTACCCAATCCTATAATCTGATTATTCTTGACATGCTTTCTTATTACGTGCTTTATTACCGGAGTAAAATCTGGTTTACCACTGACCTGCGATGGTGACATCATGAATCAAAAGTTTGATAGCAGCCGAAAAGTAAAATCAACGTTCACCGGCTTGATCTTCCCCCAAAGATGATGGGGTCATTTCTTTTTTTTCTTTCGCCGTTTCTTTACCATTTTCGGCTAACGATTCCATGTCGTTTTCAACCTGATTCAGAGTAGTTGAACTTTGGAGAACTTCCTTACTTTTTGCGGCATGAGTTTCATACACCTTTTTTTCATCGTGTTCAAATCTGTCAAGCTCTAACATTATTTGGTGGTGAAGTTCTTCGAGTCGTTTAACTTCAGGTCGATCATCTTCAAAAGGATGAGATAAGTCATGTGTCGATGAGGTGGAAGTTGAAACTTGCTTTGATTCGTCAATGCGTTCAGAATCATGCAGATTGTCATGTACCACTTCTTGAATGGCCTTCTCTAATACATGCTCTATTCGGTGACCTTCTGTACTTCCGTACGTAATTGCGAATCTATTGTGAATGTCTTTTAATTTCTGGTCAATCGAAGATATTCTTCTGTTTATCATTTCAGTAAGATTATCTCGTTGGTTTCTGAGATCTGCAACATCTAATAAATTCTGATATTTGTCTATTCTCTCCTCGAAATGCTCCACCTCCGTTGTGTATCGCTGAAGGAGCTTATCTCGCTCATATACATCGATTCTCTTCTCGCTGAATGCTTCATCCACTTTAATCGCCGATTCAGCCACTAAATTCCTTTCAAATTCAAGCGAACTTAACTCTGTTCTTACAGAATCATATGATCCTAAAGTATTCTTGTTCTCTTTTGAGAATGCAGGCCTTACTAACCTGTCGATCGCGATAGTCAAGAGAGAGCCAGCTAGAGCGCTCCCAATAAATATGATCTCTTCATTCAATCGATGTCAATCTATGTATGTAACTACCTTATAGACTATTGTAAATCATAGAACGTATTAAAGGTCCCTAAGCAGTTTGAGCCCATTAATTATAAGACCCGACGTTTGATCCAACTATATTTTCTAATTTGTGGATCTGGGAACCCGCATTTCGCACATTGCTTTCCTCGCTTGTGGTAGGAGTTATGTCCACATCTTCTACAACGTATATGTGTCTTCTTTCGGGTGAAATTACCCATTGAAGTGGTGCCTTTGGTCATTTCACAATCTTCCCTACTGAGGAGGTGGGGATATTATGACAACGTTGTCTCCTCGTACAACAATGGTTCCTAAATCATTTGACTTACTTTCCTCCAATAATTCAACAGAGTCTTCAAGCAACAGATTCATGTGTTGATCGAATCCGTGCAGACTCCCTCTGATCACTTTACCGCCCTTTAGCTTAATAAGAACAACCTTCCCTAGGCTCTCGTCTAGAACCTTTACCGCCATGTCTACCGACAATCTTGATTCCTCTATTAAGCAATACTCACGTATATATTAAAATTCTGATTGTGCAATAACTGTCTTGGTCGAGCTTTATAAATTGTAAGTTAATTGCTACGATCGATAGGCACGTAGCAATATCTCAAGATATGAAGGTGCCACTTTTATCTGTCTTGTATACTATCCAAATTCACGTATAGTTCTGATAATATTTTCATTTATTTCACTGAGCAATTCCTTACCCTTTTCAGCTGATGCAAGTTTCGGATCTCCCCACACCCCGTTGCCTGTTAACTTAGGAAAAGAACCAGGCCGGCAGGTCATGCTCCAGTAGGCCTCTCTTGACTTCGTGAGAATCTTGCTGCTTGCTTTCGCCTTATCCATCTTTACCAAAGTAGGTTTTATTGCCAACAATATTGAGGTTTCCACCTCCCCCGCGTGATCAAATTTTTCATTCATAAAAGACCAATAATTGATTATATGTACTGCTGAATCAGGTGGCATTTTTTCAAATGTATTTTGGGAGACATATTGTAACACTCCCATGTTTCCATGATGACCATTGATTATCACTATTTTTTTGATACCAAGATGGGCTATAGATATGCAAATGTCACATAGTAGATTAGAGAGTGTGGAATCGTGGACAGAAATATTAAACATTGGGGCGTGTTCAAACGATACTCCATAAGGAACAATAGGGAACACAAAATATTCTAATCTCCGACCCGTTTCTTTAGAAATGTGTTCAGCAATCAAGCAATCTGTTGACACTGGCAGGTGCTGTCCATGTTGTTCAAGTGAACCTACAGGTATTATTGCAGATTGGGTTCGTGCCAACCGATCGCGAAAATCACTGTCACTAAGGTCGTAAATGGAGAAGGCCATTACTATTGTACGAACTAGCTAGAATATCAGTTTTATATTGTTGGCGGAGTTCTGCCCTAAACCTATGATCTGAAGATCATTTTCTACTTTTGGATAAGGTGTGTACCTTGCTCCAATAAACATCTAACCTGTCGTCAAGAAAAAGCTTAACTGCTTCCAATAGTGTCGCAGCCTCTAGCTGCTGGCCTTTCTTTTTTATCGATTCTAGTGTATCGTCTTCCATAACTTTAAAGGATTCCTGACAAATAATAGGGCCTTGATCTAACTCCTCAGTAACAAAATGGGCTGTACATCCCACTATTTTCGCACCCCTTTCGAATGCTTGCACATAGGCGTAAGCGCCTGGAAATGCTGGTAGTAACGAGGGGTGAATGTTTATGATTCTGTTAGGGTATCGCCAGACAAAATTAGGTGTCAATACACGCATATAACGAGCAAGCACAATGAGATCTATGTTGTAATCTTCGATAACATCCAAGATCTCACCTTCTGCGTGTGTGGGACCATTTTCATACGAGACTGAATGAAAGGGGATTGAAAGCTCGTCTACAATACCCTTGAGGGTACTTTCACTACCAATAATTACTGAAATATTAGAATCAATTTCCTTGCTTTGCTGCGCATTCAGTATTGATAATAAACAATGAGGTTCTTTGCTTACTAGTAGAGCAACGTTTTTCTTTCTATTGGGTTCTTCAACGTGAGCTTTGATCTCCATTTGTAATTTGGTTGAAAGATCGTGCAGTTCTGAATGTATTTCATGAAGTTTTACAGTGTTATGAAAAGAAGCTTCCAGATGCATCCCAAATAACCCGTGGACTACCTTTTGATTTATCTGCTCAATATTTCCGCCATTACGAAAAATGGAGTTGGTTATTTCTGCTACTACCCCTTCTCGGTCCTTGCCTATCACAGTTATCTCGATTAATGTCCTGTCTCTTATGCTCCGGCTAGCCAACGACCTAGGAATAATTGATACTTTACATAAACCTTACACCTTGAAAAAGTATAAATCCTTCGATTAAGTATGCGTATTTAGAATCAAAACCCAAATGTTCGTGCACACTAAAGACTTTACATCTTGTCACACTGAATTGTGATGTTATGAGAAGTTATTTGTAATAGGCCAGAATCTGTATGAGACGCGGGATCAATCATCAATCTCAACAACAACATAGTAAGACACGAGGGCATAAAAAAAATTTTGATTATAATAAACCACTAGATAAGTGCATAATTTGTTACACGATTTCGGGTTGGCATTGCGGAGACTGTGACAATCATTTTTGTGCTGCACACTTTAATAATCATAAGCAGCTTGATCAATGCATCAAGCAAATATCATGATATAAACATTCATGCGGGGGGTGGGATTTGAACCCACGAATCCCTTAGGAACAGGGTTCTAGGAGCAATGACCTGACTCATTCTAAGCCTCGCACAATCATGCATTTTTGCAACACATGATGTCCTGCGCCGTTGGCCAGGCTTGGCAACCCCCGCTTGCAAGCTGTTCACTGCGCTTCAATATATTAGCGTTTATGGTTTAATATGCATGATGCAACTATTGTGGGAATACTATCTCGGAACATAGAATATGACTATCCCATTGTGTGCTGCAAGTATTTAGTGACCACATGAATAGAATAAAGAAACGTTCTTACCTTGCATACCAATTCATTTGCGAAAGTTTTTACTTGTAAGTTATTATTATTCGTTAGTTTATGCGTCTAAACGCGATGGAGTTTCATCGACGATTTCACCGAGGTGCATGTATTACACAGCTTGGTAAGTAGTGTCAAAGGTTCCGGCTAACATAACTTTTCGGGTACCAACCTTTAACATCAATAACGCCTCGAGCCAGGGCACATTTCCTTTCGATTATTTTCTTGATAATATGAAATCATAATTACTATTAATCGATTGATTTGACTCCAAGTTGGTATTTCGCCTTGAAATGATTTGAATCTAACGCGTTCGGTGGATTAGTTCGGAAATAAATTGAAATCAACATTAGATAGTTCTTTCTTTTCACGATGAAATAAATCTGATCCTCGACTGCATCCGACGTTCCCTTCCTAATTCGATAATTCCACTACTGAATACTCTCAAACTTCCATCTTGTTGATGTAATCATTGTCATTAATTTAATCACTATAATTAAATTACATTTCAGTGCTTAAAAGCAGAATGAAGCGCGAGGATAGCCCAAAACTATTTGGAACTAATGGAGTTAGAGGAATTTTCGGTCAAGACCTTAATCTCGAATTCATTATGAAAGTTTCTCGTTCATTAGCGTCGTTCTTTGCTAACGGACCAATCTTAGTCGGTTTTGACGGACGAATATCTAGTCCGGTGATTTCTAAAATCGTTTCTGCAACGCTCAATTCTTCCGGAACGGATACCTGTATGGCCGGCCTTCTACCTACCCCCTGTCTGCAATACGCGACCAAATACTTAGGTTATAAAGGCGGCGTCATGATTACCGCTTCACATAATCCCCCCGAATACAATGGAATTAAGGCCATTGCAAATGATGGAGTGGAAATTTCAAGAGACGACGAGTCAAAAATAGAACTCAATTTTAATTCTGGTGAAATCCTCCCAGTTCGGAAAATAGGGAGAGAGAGCAATGACGATAGGGTAATTTCATCGTATGTAAATTCTGCTATCCAAGTTGTCAATTCAGAAAAAATTTACTCAAAAGGATTCAGGATTGTAATGGATATAGGAAATGGGACGCAGGCATTGGTAGCCCCAATTATGGCACAGAAACTCGGATGTAAGGTATTGACCGTGAATGGTAATATAGACGGTAACTTTCCTGGAAGAGGCTCTGAACCCACGCCCACTAACCTGAGTACTCTTACTTCACTCGTAAAGTCCACCAATGCTGATTTTGGGGTGGCGTACGATGGTGATGGAGATCGAAGTATATTTTGCGACGAGAATGGACAAATCATTTGGGGAGACAGATTGGGTGCATCATTAATCGCGTACCTATTGAAGAATGGATATGAAGGGACTGATATTGTTTGTCCAGTGAATACTACGATGATGGTTAGTATTGTCGCTCAGAATGAGGGATCGAAAGTTATTCATACTAAGGTGGGAAGCGTCGAGGTTTCCCGAGAGATGATCAAACGAAACGCGGTGTTAGGGCTTGAAGAAAATGGTGGTTTCATGAATGGGCGGTTAAATTCGGTCCGAGATGGGGCCCTTACTACGCTATTGGTCTTGGAGATGCTATCATCTAGTTCTGGAAAGAGGCCACTTTCCAGGGAGATCATGGAACTTCCTCAGCTCTATCAGTACAAGTCTAAATTCCATTGTAAGTCATTAGAGCTCGCTCAGCGTGTCATTGAGTCGTGTTCAAGCCACGGCACGAGTATTAGAATAGAGAATCTTGACGGCGTCAAGATCTGGATTGACGAGGAGACTTGGGTAATGGTAAGAGCTAGTGGTACTGAACCACTAGTTAGGATGTATGCAGAATCGACAGATAAAGATCTTTTGGACTCTAAGGTGCGCGAATACACTAAAGTTATTAGAAATGTGCTGGGCAATGACGAATTTAATTAGAGTTATCATGGATAACATATTTAATACTCCACTGATCTCTATAGAAGAATCGAGATGATCCCAGAGGGTGATTATTTAAAATGAGTAGACCGTATTATGTCAAATTCGAGACACCTAAAGACCTTGTGAATGTGATATATGAAGCAGTTAGAGTGGCTAAGCAAAGTGGAAAGGTACGTAGGGGAACCAATGAGACTACAAAGTCCATTGAACGAGGGAATACAAAATTAGTGGTCATCGCAGAGAATGTAGAACCACCTGAAGTTGTCGCTCATCTGCCAATTTTGTGCGAGGAGAGAAATGCTCCATATATTTTTGTCCCAAGTAAGGAACAACTCGGTGCTTCTTTGGGTATGGATGTTGGGTCAGCGGCTGCTACCATCTTGGATCCAGGTGAAGCTCAAACTATTGTTGAGCAAGTGCTTAATTCCATACAGCCGCTAAGAGACAAGAAAAAGGAATAGAGGAGAATATGAGCAAGTCATCGGAAGAGAGGATTAATCCGGCAGAGGTAATCCAGATAGTAGGTCGAACAGGAATTGCCGGAGAGGTTATTCAAGTTAGAGTGAGAATCCTTGAGGGCAAGGACAAAGGCCGAATCCTGACAAGAAACGTCAAAGGCTCGATAAGAATGAACGATATATTGATGCTACGAGAAACTGAGCGAGAAGCTCGAAAAATAAAGTAAGGTTTAGAATGTATTCTAGAGGTGTCAGACTAGCCAATGAGTAAATCAGCAACTTCACTAAGAAATTGTTCCTTTTGCGGAAAACATATTCCTCCAAGTCAGGGGATAATGCTGGTTCGGAATGATGGGTCGATACAATGGACATGCTCATCCAAATGCAAGAAAAATCTGAGAGAACTAAAACGGGATCCTAGGAAACTGAAATGGACAAAGAAGTACATGAAAGGTGGTATTAGAGTAGGGAAGGGTTAATCTCTTGGGAGAGCGAACTCTAGTTGTTATAAAGCCAGATGCTGTAAAGAGAAAATTAGCTGGGAAGATAATCTCCAGGTTTGAAGAAAAGGGATTCAATATTGATAATCTAAAGTCATACTCATTTACCAAGGAAAAAGCAGAAGAGTTCTATTCGGCTCATAGCAATAAACCGTTTTTCAATGAATTAGTTTCTTTTATTACCTCTGGTCCTACAATGGCGTTAATTCTGGACGGTAATAGTGCAATAAACGCAGTACGAATCATGATAGGTTCAACAAAATCATATGAAGCTGCTCCTGGTACAATCCGTGGAGATCTAGCCCTTAACATAACAGATAATATAGTGCATGCATCAGATTCGTATGAAAGCTTCATAAAAGAGGCTGGAGTGATTTTTGATAGCATTTAAGTGGCACTCAGGCATCCGGTTGTAGTTGTACTTGGTCACGTAGACTCCGGTAAGACTTCTCTACTGGATAAGGTTAGAGGAACGGCGGTTCAAGCTAGAGAGGCGGGGGGAATTACCCAACATATAGGAGCAAGTTTTTTCCCGATTGATACAATTAGAAGGGTAACAGGGGACTTATTTAACAAGATTTCAACTACTGATTCACAGATTCCAGGAATTCTGGTGATAGATACTCCTGGTCACGAAGTCTTCGCTACTCTAAGAGTACGAGGAGGTTCAGCAGCCGATATTGCAATAATTGTGGTAGATGCTAACAAGGGATTCGAAGCTCAAACAGAAGAAAGCATTGATATCTTGAAGAAAAGAAAGGTTCCATTTGTTATTGCGCTGAATAAGGTTGACACCGTTAGTGGATGGCGCAACGATCTGGGGGGAGATTCGATAAGTAAGGCAGTGAGTATGCAGGATAAGTCAATTCAAACTGCACTGGATGAAATGATCTACAGTGTCGTCGGCTCACTTTCTATATCCGGATACAATTCAGAAGCGTTCTGGCGAATCAAGAACTTTACAAAGGAAGTAGCAATAGTGCCTGTCAGTGCAAGAACTGGGGTGGGGATACCTGAATTACTTGCTGTTCTTATAGGATTGACACAGCAGTACTTGAACCAAAAACTGGAACGACACGAAGAGGAGGGAAGAGGTATCGTCTTGGAAATCAACGAAGAGGTAGGCTTGGGACCGGCAGCCAATGTGATACTGTTCGATGGAATCCTTCGTCAGGGATGTAGTGTTATAGTTGCCAAGAGAAATGGCGCAGTAGTAACTCGTGTAAAGGCAATTCTTCTTCCCAAGCCACTTGATGAAATGAGAGACCCTCGGGACAAGTTTAGACACGTGTCGGAGGTAGTTTCGGCCGCCGGAGTAAAAATCACTTCTCCAGACCTCGCCGGAGTCATGGCTGGGAGTCCGCTTTTCGTTCTAAATCAGAAGGAAGACGAACCTCGACTTCGAGCAATTGTCGAGGCTGAAATTAAGAATACGTTCGTTAATAAGGATATCAACGGCGTCACTATGAAATGTGACACTATAGGTTCCATAGAAGCCATTAGTGACCTCCTTGTAAAGCAAAAAGTTCCCATACGAATTGCGGACATAGGGCACGTCACCAAGAGGGACGTGATCGAGGCGTCGGCTGTAAGGGAGAAGGACAGATATTTGGGAGTGATTTTGGCATTTAATGTCAGAGTTCTAGATGATGCCCTTAGGGAGGCGCAGGAACGTCAAGTCATGATTTTTGATGAGAAAATCATCTATAATCTTGTGAGAAGCTATATTGATTGGACAGCTTACCAGAAAGATCATCAAGACGTAATCATGTTTAATGAAATTCCCCCAGTTTGCAAATTTCAGTTCTTGAAAAACTTTGTATTCCGACGTAACGACCCTGCTGTATTCGGAGCCGAGGTACTAGTGGGAAAATTACGACAAAAAATTCCTGTGATCAATGAAGAAGGCAAAAAAATAGGTGTTATCCACCAAATACAGCAAAGCGGTAAAACTATTGAGGAAGCTACTAAGGGAATGCAGGTTGCGGTCTCCATCCGAGGCCCCACTATAGGTCGACAGATTACTGAAGGAGAAATCTTCTACACTGATCTAAATAGCAAACACGCGAAATTACTTAATGAACGTTTCACACAAAGACTTACTGAAGACGAACTGGAAGTTCTGAATCATATTGTAGATACGAAAAGGAAAGGTGACGAGCTTTTTGGCTACATTTGACTTGCTTGGGAATGGCTCGACCCTACTTAGTTCTCAGTTAGAAATAGAAATTCATGCAAACTACGTGAGAAATATCACTGATACTTCTGTAACAAGCCTTCTAGGCCCTTTTCTCCTACAGCACCTACTGCTCTGTCGATGGCCTTCCCGTTCATAAAGATTATGAATGTTGGTATAGCGTACACGTCATATCTCATGGCTACTCCCTGATTATCGTCCACATTCAGCCTACCGAATGTGACTTTCTGACCATATTTCTTAGATAGCCTGTCGAAGATAGGCAGCATAAACTGACAGGGTCCGCACCAAGTTGCCCAAAAATCGACCAATACAGGTTTATCGCCAGATATATTCTCCTCGAAGTTCTTATCGTTAAGCTCCATCAAAGCTGGCTTATTTACTTCACTCATAATGATACATTCATTAAAAGTTATCATGCATATTTAAGACTTATCCGATTGGTTCAATCCACCGTTCTAAAAATTCAAGGCTAATAAAATCCTCAATTATGGATAAAGAAAGGATTTTTACAAGTCAACCAAGAATGTTGCAATATAATTAGGTCCTATATGTTGTATTTTCAATTCATGGTAAGTGATTGCTTTGATCTCTATTTTGTAGTTATGCTTACTATAGCTGACTTTTTCCCCTCCTACATGTGCTTTGAGAAGATACTTTTTTTCTGCGACGTTTGCATCTTTTTGAGAAATTTTAATGGAAAATCTTGACAACACGATCTGATCAATGAGGATTTTCAACAAGACCTTTTCTAACCAGTCGAAAAGGAGATTTTCAAGATCTTCGCCACTAGCTGTGATCGTCCTAAATTGGCGGTTTTCCACCTTGTCAATATCAAACATGATGTTAACTAATCCCTTGGCACAATTTTCGAAAAGCACTTCCAAACCGCTCCCATGGGCTTGAACAAGAGCGTCTGTGCTATGCTCCAAATATTTGTACCCTTCGGAGTCCAACTTTGCTAGTTGTCAATGAGAGTTGAATAATAATAATGTGTCGAACTAGGAGTAAAATCTAAATGGTCACGAAGGTTGGTCTGTGTTGTGAGATTGAGCCTTCCGCGTGGGATGAGAGATATGGACGCTGACGATTTGTCTAATATCAACTATATCAGAAATCGATTTATGCGAACTGCAAAACTGTTTAATTTCAAAATACTTGAGCCTTCTCCATTGGAAATGCTTTCTACACTTGAAGCTAAAGGGGGCCCTACCATTTCCAAAGAAATCTATAATTTCCAAGACAAAGGCGGGAGAGAAGTTGCGCTGAGGTTCGATCTCACTGTCGGACTAACCCGTTACATATCTCAGAGGAGAGAAATGAAATTACCCATCAAAGCAGCCGCATTTGGGGGAGTTTGGAGGTACGACGAACCCCAGGCAGGAAGATACAGATATTTTTATCAATGGGATGTAGAGCTTTATGACACATATAACTTAGAGCACGAAGCCGAAGTAATTCAGCTAGCCGCTTCCTTTTTTGAAAATTTGGGATTGAAAGTTACAATTGATATTAGTCATAGGGAACTGCTGGAACAGTACATGAAGCAAGAACTAGGTGTGTCGGATCCCCAATTAGTATTTGATGTCTTCAGAGCAATGGACAAGGTTCAGAAGAAGGGAAGAGAAGCTGTTTATAATGAATATACAAATAAGATCAACCCTTCGTTACTCAAGCCCTTGCTAGAACTATCTTCTCAAATTGGGACAATAAATGAAATTGAAGATCAAGCCACGAAACTAAGTAAATTACCCAAATGGCAATCCCTCCGTGAATTGGAAAGCTCACTGTCGACAAGAGGTGTTAGCAACGTAAGAATTAACCTAGGAATAGTCCGAGGGCTTGACTATTATTCAGGAACTGTTTTCGAGATATTTGATCCCTCCTCCACGATAGGCGCATTGGCCGGTGGTGGCCGCTTTGATATATTGACATCTGCCTTTGATCGAAATGATATAGGTGCAATTGGGGTAGCAGGAGGGGTCGAGCGTCTTTTGAATGTATTAAGCCAACATGGCTTGTTGAAGGTCAAAGTCAAGCCATTAGTCTTTGTTGTTTCAGAGCATGATGATAAAAAATTCGTGTTGAAACTAGTTTCAGAATTGAGAGGCGCAGGGATACCAGCAGACTACGACAGTAGAGCCCGATCTTTCAGAAAGCAACTGGATTATGGATCCTCTATAGGTGCTACCATTTTGGTGAGAGCGGCGCACAAGGGAAGTGAAAACAACATAACGATAAAAAATTTAGTCAGTGGTCAGGAAGTGAAAGGAAATGTAATTCAAGTTCCCGAACTTGTTTCGGAAATGCTTCGATCAAGCAACTGAATTGATCCTATATCTCTATCATACCCGTATTTCTCATTTTTATCATCCCTGAACTTTTCTTTTCATAGACGTTCCTGATAACTAGATGGGGAGGCTCGTAACTAATGTACAAGTCGTCGACTTCAAGCTCTTGGACATTATAATTGACCTGTATGTGTTCTTCCTTGATCCCACTTTCCACTAACCGTTTCTTGGCCAGATCAATGATCTGCTTATCTGATGTGTTTGGTGCAAAGAAGACCTTTCCTGAATAGGCAATGTGCATCTGGATGATCTAAAAATTCCACAAGTAAATAAACTTCTGCTCTGGCAAGTGGATTAGTGATCTTAAAAGCAAATTAATACAGATTTTCTATTACATTGACAAAGGTATTTATGAGAATTGCAGTTCACGATATCTTCACTAGGTGTTTTCATGATTGACTGAGGTTCTCTCCTATGATGTTTTAATAATGGGATCTGGCCTAGCGGGACTTCGAGCTGCTATTTCTGCTGCGTCAGTGGACAAGGGTTTGAGGATAGCTGTAATCTCTAAAGTTCAGGTGATGCGTTCTCACTCCGTTTCTGCGGAAGGGGGAACAGCCGCAGTGCTATTTGAAGAAGAAGGAGACAATAGAGAATCTCATATTTATGATACAATTAGAGGTAGTGATTTTCTCGCTGACCAAGATGTTGCAGAACGGCTAGTCTCCAACGTACCATACGAAATATATCAGCTGAGATCATTGGGGAATGCCATGGTCGCGAAGGTCTGATGGAAGGATCGATCAGCGGAAATTCGGGGGATACTCATTCCCTCGTGCGACGTATGCTCAAGATAAGGTAGGATTTTATGAGATGCAAACTTTGTATGATACTTGCCTGAAACATGAGAACATCCATTTTCTAAACGAATGGTTCTGTACTTCGATCGTATCTGATGGATCTAGTTTTCGAGGATTCACAGCTATTGAGTTGAAGACTGGCCAGTTCATAATAATCAAGTCTTTGGCTGGAATCATTTGTACTGGAGGTGCGGGTCGAATCTACGGCTTTTCTACCTATGCTCATTCTTCAACACCAGATGGCTTGGATATGGCATACAGAAAAGGATTAGCACTAAAAGATATGGAATTTGTGCAATTTCATCCAAGTGGGATTCTGCCATCTGGGATCTTAATTACCGAGGGTGCCAGAGGAGAAGGCGGATACCTTGTAAATAATCAAGGAGAGCGATTCATGAAGCGATATGCCCCAGAGAAACTTGAACTCGCTCCCAGAGATGTTGTATCCCGGGCTATGATTCGTGAGATACAAGAAGGGAGGGGCTTCAAACACGAGACTGGAATAGAATGTCTTAAGCTCGATCTCTCACATCTGGGAGGTGAACGCATTAAAGAAAAATTAGCAGGAATTAGGGAAATAGGTATAAAGTTTTCAGGGATTGATGTAATTCATGAACCAATTGAGGTTAGACCTGTTTGCCACTATATGATGGGAGGAATACATACAAATATTGAAGGTGAAACAGAAATGAGTGGCCTTTGGTGTGCTGGGGAAGCAGCCTGCAATAGTACCCATGGTGCAAATAGGCTGGGAGCAAACTCTACATCTGAATGTCTCGTATGGGGTAATATTACTGGAAGGCATGCTGCTGAATATGCTCAAAGGGCCAAGGATTGAAATATGACTGTGCCTGAACAACAAGTATTAGAAGAGGAGAAAAGGATCTATGATGGCATATTCCACGGTAGAGGCGATATGAATCCTTACGAAATCAAGAAAAGACTTGCCGATTTAATGGATTCTAAGGCATATGTGTTTCGGGATGGAAATACGTTAGCCGAAGCGTTAAAAGAAGTAAAGGAATTGAAACGTACATCTTGGAGGCATGTGGACGACAAGGCCAACGAATACAACACTAACTACATCAATGTCATGGAAATCGATTCAATAGCACGAATCTCTGAAATTGTCTTGATGGGCGCACTAAACCGCCAAGAGTCAAGGGGAGCTCATGCAAGAATTGATTATCCAAGTCGAGACGACGTAAATTATCTGAAACATACGCTTGCGTACTACGCTCATGAAGAACCTAAATTACGTTGGCATCCAGTAAGGGTAACTAGGTATGCACCAGTTGAGAGGAAATACTAATGAAATCATCTAATGAAGATAGGATCTACTCGGACAGCAATAAGCGTGAAAACCGTGAAGGTCTCAGAGCCTGGCTCAACCCTTCAAGATACGGTTGGGAGAGAATTTCATATTGGCTCCAGCGCTTAACAGGCGTATTCCTGCTGATATATTTTGTTGGACATGTAATTGAAACCAGCTCTTTAGTTGATGGAAAAGATGCATGGAACGCCATGTTGGAACTGACCCAGACTACATGGGGGCATCTATTCCTGATTTTGGTAATTGGAACAAGTACTTTTCACTCCGCCAATGGGATCCGATTGTTATTTACTGAAACTGGTAGAGGACTAGGTAAACCAGGTAGGCCTGACTATCCATACTCACCCGTTTCGCTGAATTATCGACAAAAATCAGGAATCTGGATAGCCTTGCTTCTGGCGGTTACTGCGATGTTATACGGTGCAAGTATTTTGTTTGCAGGTGAATAGACTAATTCATATATTGGAGAATAGGAGGTTATTGTAAAACACCTTGATTTTGAAAGAAAGTCAAATAATGAAGATTCACTACATCTCTGGAATTGCTGCCCTCTTTGTTGTGGCTGTGCACATCATTATGAGACTGGTTATGCCCTTTTCTATGAGTTTAGAATATGAGAATGTCATTGCGAATTATCAGAATATTGCATACGCAGTGCTCTTGGAATCCATTCTTGTTCTGATTGCCATTCATGGATTCAATGGATTGAGAATTATTTTAATAGAATTTAGACAGAATATGGCTTGGGAAAACGGAGTGACTGTTTTCACGCTAGTTGCTATGATTGCACTAATTGCATACGGAACGAGAACAATAATAATCGCAAATGGCTTGGGTTAATCGACATAATGACAGCGCTTCTTAACATTAAGACTAGCCGAACGAAGCTAGTGCGTGATGAGAAAAAGGAGGGTAAAGTTGAGAGCGACCGGAAGGTAGTCCATTTAAAAGTCTATAGGAAGAACCCCAAGCAAGGCAAATCCTCACATTATGACAAGTTTGAAGTACCCGTTCAGCGTTGGACAACTGTTTTGGATGCCTTGTTGTATGCCAAAAGCTATCTAGACAAAAGCATAGCGATACGGTATTCTTGTAGAATGGCATCTTGCGGATCCTGTGGCATGAAGATAAATGGAATACCAAGACTCGCATGCTATACCAAGGTCTCTGAAATTGATGAGAATATGATTACTTGTGAGCCTCTCCCTAATTTTCCAATAATCAGGGACCTAGTCGGCGATTTTTCAGATTTTTTTGAGCACCATCGTGCAATGGAGCCCTTTATCCACAATCAAAATGCAAATATTGTTGACAAGAACAACCTCACAGAATTTATACAAACGCCTGAAGATGTCGAAAATTATTTGCAATTTTCATATTGTATAAAGTGTGGCTTATGTTACTCTGCGTGCCCTTCCGTGGGATCGGATACGAAGTTCCCAGGCCCCCAGGCATTAGCCCAGGCGTATCGCTATGTTGCCGACAACCGAGATGATGCCACCCAGTCCAGATTGAACATCGTAGACAGCAAACATGGCATTTGGAGGTGTCATTTTGCAGGTTCTTGTAGTGTAGTGTGTCCAAAAGGAGTGGATCCCGCGCTTGGAATCCAATTGCTTCGAGGACATCTTTTAAGCTTCTCGAAAAATGACAAGAAATTAGCTGAATCCCGAACTAGAACCTTGGGCAAAATTTGAATACCGATTAGCGTATTGCATTCATGCTTTGCGGCGAATGTGGGGAGAACCAGTTTATTTCACGTACACCTCAAGCGACACTAGAGCGTGGGGACTTGCATATCACTCATACTTTTCTTCACGTTTTTGCAGGCGGGTTGCTCTCATTCACCTGTTTGTTGATAGCTTCTGCCATGAAGTGATTGCTGACGTTCACTTTGACTCCTTCGATTCCATTCAGCTTGTAAACGTTGTCCCTGACATCCTGTGCTATCTTGAAACCGAAAACGGCTGGACAGAAAGGACTCGTGAGATGCAAATCTATATCCACATTACCTTCATTTATATCGACCTTGTCGATCAGCTCCAACTCCATAATTGAAACCCCTATCTCTGGGTCTACGATCTTGGTGAGTTCGTCGAAAATCTGTCTTTTCACTTGTTGAATGTCCTGATCCATCTCTCCTTTGATTTGTAACAATCGATATATAACTATTAACGAGCTGAGTGCCTTCCAGTCGAGCCAATTATCTTGTTTTTATATTCTACCTCAGCTCAACTTTTGCTCAAGCCACAAACTAAGATGGTGACTAGATTCGATTCGATCGAGCGATAACAGTATTTAAGCAGCCATTAAGAGCATTTTTCTATCCCCGATAACTCTTCATTTCTTGTAGCCGGTCTAACTAGAACAAATTCTATGAATGAAGTTACCATGTAAAAGAACTGCACTGATAAAAGTTTTACACCGGATGCAATATTCTTCAATTTTAGAGGGTCACAATTGACAACCCAAGTATCAGGTTTTATATTATTTCTAATTTCCATTTAGGAGATCAGATCATTAAAGCATCAGCAAAATATTAAATCAGGGTACTGTTCGTTTAACCTATGTATAGATC
The DNA here is from genome assembly GCA_963841565.1 of uncultured Nitrososphaerales archaeon. GTDB lineage: Archaea > Thermoproteota > Nitrososphaeria > Nitrososphaerales > Nitrososphaeraceae > TH5896. The sequence goes on along the minus strand of CAWJCY010000012.1, from coordinate 205,627 downwards.
TAGACCGGAAGGTTCAATCGATCGAGAGATTTTGAATTACGTTTCTTCACTAAAGGATGACTTCGCAATTTTCCTCTATGATATAATTGGGAGTGAGGCTCATGTGATAATGCTGCACGAGATTGGCTATTTGTCGAGGGAAGAATTAGTTGAGCTCTTGCAGGCGTTGGAGGAGGCGAAACTTCATCCTAAGTCAGTCATGAAAAAAAATGAGCATGAGGATGTCCATGAGTCTGTAGAGTCTTATGTAGTCGAGAAAATAGGGATAAGTAAGGGCGGGATGTTACAGACCGCCAGGTCCAGAAATGATCAGGTAATGACTGATCTTAGGATGAAGGTCAGAAATGATATCAATGAAGTCAGTGGTCTGTTAGGCGACTTGGTAGAATCCCTGCTTAAAAGTGCTGATTCTAACAAAGAGACGGTAATGTTACTTTACACTCATCTTCAGCATGCACAGATCGGAACATTTTCCCACTATCTCCTCTCCTACACGGAGTCGCTCTTTCGTGACATGGAAAGACTAGAGGAAATATACAGCAGGATTAATCAGTCACCCCTTGGTTCGTTGGCCATTGGAGGGTCTACTTTTTCCGTAGATCGAAATCGAACGGCTTCGCTACTAGGATTCGATCAATTGAGTATCAACAGCATAGATGCAACAAGTTCTAGGGACATTATTCTGGAATATCTCTCTTGCCTCAGCATTGTTCTGATTACTTTAAGCCGGATCTCTGAGGATCTTATTCTCTGGACTACTGATGAGTTCAGATATATTGAACTCGCTGATTCTGCCAGCTCAACCTCTAGTGCAATGCCTCAAAAGAAAAATCCTGATCCGCTAGAGGTACTGAGGTCGAAATCAGGAACAATTCTAGGAAATCTTGTTGCTTCGATGGCAATATTAAAAGGCTTGCCATCGGGATATAGTAGGGATTTACAGGAACTGAAAGGACTTGTTTTCTCTTCGACTGCAACGACTGCTAGTTCATTAAGTATGTTAAGGTTTGTCATTGAATCCTCTATAGTTCACAAAACCAGAATGTTAGAGGTTGCTAAAAGTAGTTTCGCTAATGCGATTGATGTGGCGGAACTCTTGACTTCAAAACAGTATTTAGACTTTAGGTCCGCACACAAACTCGTAGGTTCTCTCGTAAAATTGGCTATTTGCAACGGGAAGCGCAGACTAGAGGATCTTTGCAGCAGAGAAATTGAACAGCTGTTACAAGCATCAGGATATAAGGTTCCATTAGAATCATTAAAAGAAATAATTGTTGCATGCGGCGCCGAGAACTTGTTGGGTTTGAGGAAATCAAAAGGTTCACCAAATCACTCAGAGCAGGTTGAAATGATTCTTCACAATAAGATGAGGGTAATCAACTTCAGGGATAGAACGGAAAAGAGAAAGAAGGCTATTGATAAAGCGTACGACGATTTATCTAAAATCGTCAAATCATATATAGATTCACCCGAGTCGTAGCCGATCGGTAGGCCATTCCTATAGGCAAAAATGATTTAGAGACATAATTTCTGTTAATGGATCAAAAGAGTATAGCCCGGCCCAGATTCGAACTGGGGTCAAAGGCTCCAAAGGCCTCTATGCTTGGCCACTACATTCGGCGTAAACTTGATACACTCTACCGGGCTTCCGGGCTTCTTCTATTGAAGAAGCAGTAACTTTAATAATGTTACTGGTGAGCTAAGATAAGTCGCAAGATTGTCTGGATAGGATCTTCCATTTTCTCCAAGATTAGCTTTGCGTTCTGTTTTTGACTGGAGGATCTACTTGGATCTTTGAGAATCTTTGTAGCAAGTTTTACAAGATCAGTTGGCTTTAGTGCCTTTAAAAGCAGCCCGGTTTTTAACAGATACCTCTCCACGTAGAAAGAAATGGGAGTTATAGAGATAGCAGGCTTGCCCATGAGACAAGCCTCAGCAGTCATTGTTCCTCCAGCTCCTATAAATAGGTCACAAGAATTTATCGCAGATGTCCCATCAATAACGTTTCCTACAACGGAAACCTTATCTTGATACCTCTCATTAACCTTTGTCACCTGATCAGAGTATCGGCAGATAACCACAATATTTGCAGATTCGTGAATCGATTTGACTAGACTATCAAGAAAAATGTAACCATTTTTCTTAACCGAACTCTCAGTTAAGTAGGCTCGCCTTTGATTCTTCTAATCTCACTAGAATCTTCTTCTTATTTCCGTTTCCATAAATCATATCCTTAGGATTTGAGCGGGGTTGTCTAGCACTCCGTTTAAGCCACGCTACAGGGTCTAATCCTTTGTATCTTACGATTTTCGTCTTTGGTAAGCCAAACCTATTCCATGCAGAGTAAGGGATTACCCATGGACAAAAGAGTAAATCTGTTAATGGCGCCGTCAGCTTTGAAACAGCGATAGCATGTGGAGAATCATTGAAACAATAGTGTTTGATTCCTAGTCCAAATGAAACTCGCGCTCCTTCGGGTGAGGAAAATGTAATTGCCAAATCTGGTTCAAACGCTCGTACTATTTCAGCTAATTCAAATACACGGGACGCGCTTGCTCTTAGCTTGTCGTATTTACCTTCTCCTCCGTGCTTACCAACTACCTTTATTTCAAGATTCTTTATTCTCGCAAGCTCAGTCGCTTCCCGATAATCTCTAGAAGTAGAAAGGACATCGTGGCCACCTTTCATGAGGGAATCAACTAGTGGTTTGAAAAACATAACCTGTTTGGGCGTCAAAATATCAAGCCATACTTTCATGAAATATAGAGTAGACTACTAACCATGAATAGAAAAGACTTTTCTTTAACTCTTACATAGCAGCGTTATCTTATGTTTGAGGGGAGGCGAATTCAGTCTGAGTCTAGGCAAATCATCTGAGCCAGTTGTTGTATATGGACTCAGTACCTGAAGGGTACAAAATTGCCTCCGCAATTGCAATTAGAGGACATAAGGTGTCCTTGATCGACGAATCTGCACGAATGGCAATAATGCTTAAACCTGAAATCACTAAGACCTATCCTACCGTAAGCTCTCTTTTGGAAGATGAACCATTGCTTGAGCTGCAGCCTGTGGATGTTGCCATCAAAATGGCGTCGTACGTTTTCTTTTCTCCAAAGGTTCGGAAGACTGGTCAGGATGTAAGAGCGGACATTTCCTCAAAATTAAGAGATGTCGTGAGGTCCATAAGCCCAGGGACTTCAATTGTGTTTACTCTCCCTACTGGGGTAGGGGGTAATACCGAGAACATTGCACTAATTGAGCACCTGACGGGGTATGTGATAGGAAGAGACATTTATTACTATTATATGCCAATTACATCTGTTTCTGAATTAAGTCAATCAGATCTATTGGTCGGATCATCGTCCTCAAACAAGAAGGATCTCCATTTGTTAGGCCTTATTCAGGATCTGCCTGAAACAGAGGGTTCTAATATAGTTGATATCTATTCAGCTGAACTTGCCCACGTTATTAGAATCTTGGAGCATTACACCGGATTGGCTAGCACTTTAGAGGTTTGCAAACAAACACATTCGTCCGGATTTCCTTCTCAAGTACTTCAGAATAAGTATGGCGATTTATACATCGATGAAATATCAAATGGATTATACGATCTTCGTGTCGTTGCTTCATCCCTTTCAGGAGCAGGTCCTTTGGCATATCTGGTGAATGGTACTATAAAAGGAATTGAAGGATACGTTAAACATTTGATAGACAGACTTCGGTTAGTTCTAAAGATGGCTGAACTAAAGGCAAGTAGGACAAGGGTAATTATTGCTTGGACCCTTGACCAAAATGAGATGAAAGGAGACAAGATTGAATTGTTTTCCACAATGGAGTCGAGGTTAAAGGACTATATTGGCGACGTAGAACGAAGATCCGGTACTTCACTAGATATCTATCCAACAGATAAGAATACGGTCGTAATAGCTTGTTCGAAAGACGACTTTGGTGCCATTTCGAAAACGAATAATCATAATCTCGATATGATAATCATGAAGGCAAATCCAGTGTGTGAAGCAATGGTCAATGAGTAGAAGCAATATGATTGGGCATGCTAAATGAATGACCACAGCCGTAGCTTATACTGGGCGAAATAAGCCTACTATAGCAGGCAGTGTTTGAAAATATGCAAGGTAAATGAGTAGATTCTAACCTGCGACGTCAGACTCGCGCGCTTTAGATGTAAGCTTGTCAATTAAGTGCAAAGAAAAGATAAAACAGTATCATGAACAAGACCAACCTTCGTATTGGCCATCCAACACATTGGCTGTCTAACTTAGCTTCCTACCCTTTTATTTCAAGTATTTTTTCGCTCAATATGCCATGGTACACCATGATCAAGTATCTTGCTAGGTATCTTGGTTTCCCAATCTAGTAAGAATTGCAGATCTTTTTCCCTTTCTCGAAGCTCATCAGGAAGCATGATAGGGATCTCATCTATTATGGGGAAGAACCTCGAACAACTACTGCAAAAAAGAACACCTTCCTTGACTATAACGTTATCATACGCGGTATCATTATCTGTTTGTTCTTCCAGCGTCTTTTTATTGTCACTTCGTTTATCTGAAGAGGAGTCGTTGGCCAGATGTACATTTATTTCAATAAGCTCCAGAGGGCTGTGCTTGTCAATAGGACAAGCCAAAATCTCAAGTAGTGATTTTCTCATAACCACTTACCTCTCCTTAAAGTCCAAATATATCGGGGAACCCGTATTGCTAGACAATATCGCAGATTCGGCCACCCTGGTCACACGAGTTGCCTCAATTGATGATACTAGTGTATTAGTGACATCATGAGTTCCGGCCACAGCATCAAGGAAGGAGGTTATCTCTACAGACAAAGGTTCTTTGAATTCCCTTCTTGGTATAGTAGTCGCGTCCATATCATCTATCCTGATTTCCTGACTAATAAAATCCCCAGTTATAATTCCATCAGTACAGACGGCACTAAACCTTCGCACTCTTTTAGGCGTGATCCAGTTCGATGCAATAATAGCCACTCGTTGATCTTCGAAACCCAGCATGATAGTGGCAAAGTCTTCGAAGGCATGAAATTTTTTTCCCGTCCGAGCAAAAACTACGATCGGTTTACTGTCAAAAAGATACATCGCAGTATCAATGTCATGAACTGATGTGTCGTAAATTATTCCAACGTCAGTTATGTGTATTGGCATCCTATTTTCTCTGTGGAACTCCATCATCAATGGTTCACCATACTGCTTGCTCTGGATTATCCTTTTGACATCTTGAACGACAGGATTATATCTTTCTATGTACCCTGCAGTTAAGATTATTTTCTTGTTTCGTGCCAAATCAACAAGATCATCACATTCCTTCGAAGAGAACGATAATGGTTTCTCAACAAAGAGATGCATTCCCCTATTGATTACTCTACTTGCGAGCTGATAATGACTCTTAGTCGGAGTGCATATGAAGCATGCATCTAATTTTTGCTCCTTTTGCAGCATTTGATCAAGTGATGTGTAGCAATTCACATGGTACTTTTCTGATATTTCGGTGCCACGTTTCACATCCATGTCGCAAACAGCTCTTAAAGCTCCGAGATTGTTCAAGACTCTTGCATGATTTTTTCCCCATCCTCCTACACCTATGACAGCTACATGGAGATCCGCATACTCTGAGGCTACCATACACTAGTTAGCCAACTCGAAAATCTGGGTTCCTCTGCCGTAACTATCCTGGAGTATGCTTGTCGAATACGCCTAGTAATTTGTCCTTCCCTGCCGTCACCTACAGGATGTCCATCAACACTTAGGATACCAACTATTTCAGCCGCAGTTCCAGTCAAAAAAAGTTCGTCGGCCATATAGAGCTCAGTCCTTGAGATAGGCCTTTCAACAATACTATACCCTAAATTAGCTGCAATTTCAAATGCAGTATTTCGTGTAATCCCTTCAAGGGCAGAGTTTCCTATGAAAGGTGTGTAAATTGAATGATCTCTCACGAGAAAGATATTTTCCCCGGGAGCCTCGCTAATGTTACCTTCCTGGTCAAGCATAATAGATTCATCAAATCCATGTCTTTTGCTCTCTTGAGTAGCGAGAACGGAATTAAGATAGTTACCAGATGCTTTTGCCATTGGAGGAATAGAGGTATCATTTATCCTCCGCCACGACGAAACGCCTACTTTAATCCCTTCTTCACTAAAATATCTCGCAAATGGAAATACAATAATTGCGCAATAAGTTGGCGAATCCAATGTCACATTCAAATCAATGCCATGTAGGCCTACAAAATTTAGAGGTCTAATGTAACATGATTCAAAGATATTGTTCTTTCTCAGTAGCTCCACAGTAGCATCACAAAGCTCCTTGGCTGAGTAATTTACATTAATGCGATATACTTGGGCGGAGCGGTGAAGCCTCTCCATATGCTCAGCAAGTCTGAATACATAGAGCTTGTTGTCCTTCGACGAATAAGCACGAATTCCCTCAAAGATTGCAGTTCCATAATGCAGCGCGTGTGTAAAGATGGGTACTTTAGCGTCTTCCCACTTTACGAATTTGCCATCCCGCCAAATGAATTCTGCGCCTTTCGTTTTCATCCAACGCAACGTCTCCCTGTCTAATATAAATATGTTCTATGGAGACAGAACTCCTTCCTGGGGGAATTTCATACCAAAGAGTCTTACTGTCCTATCATCAGCATCAGCAAACTGTTCGACGGCCGCCCAATTTTTATAGATGATCTCTACTACTTGGGGAGGCACATAGTCATGCCAAGGCTCTCTCTTGTTACCTTCCCATTTGGGATGGCTGCTGGCATTCCGATATAAAAGGTCCCGTACTAACGTACCAGAAATTTCTAACCTCTTACCTAACCTAGGTTTCAAACCATATATTTTTAACATCCAGGATTCCGCTCTATCGCCAGTGTAAGAGAAAAATTCATTCTCAACAACACTTTCCAAAATATCCTTTCTCATGGTCCACGAGTAAGGAGAAATAAGTGGAGGCAAATATCTTAAAAATGGAGCACGAAACGTGTACGCTGAAACTATCTTCACTGAATCCCCAAATAACTCCTCTACCATGGACTTTCTAGTTTCAAAACTGAAAGGAAAGCTCCTTGTGTTTAATTCTCGACTTTTGTTCACAAACTTGACTGGAAATAAATATACTTGATAGTCCTTAGTTAAGCGGGAGATTATATTAGAGTGTGATTTTGTTACAGGGTTCAGATGAGCAAGATAAATCGCCGCATTCTTCGACAAAGTATTTAAGCATAATGAAAATAAGCAACAAAAATGGCGGAGAGATTAAGAGGCTCTGTTTACTTCAATCTCTATTGTTGACACGTTTCTAGTTCTCCCATCCTCTGAGTGTACAGGTCTCTGATCCAATTCTTACATCGCCTATTGTATATCCTGCGTTTTCCATTCTCTTAAGAATGATTTGTGATACATCAACTGCTCTTCCTATACTTAATCCTCTAGCCTTGATGGTTACTTTTGGCTGATTAGCCAACTGTATGAGAGTTGAGGTTACATATGCCATTAATGGTTTCTTCCCAATATATATCGCGTCGCGAGGTCCTTCCTTATACACTTGTTGATTTTGTTGTGGTTGTGTGTCAGACATCAATTGTGATACACATCAGAGGATATTTAAATCTAGAAGTTGCCAAGCAAGGAGGTTACAGTTAAATCTAGTCTTATAATCTGTGTTGCAAGTTAAGTGGGTAGGACCGTTATCAATTTTTGTTTTTGAACCTAATGCTCCAAAATATGGGGTCGGCCGGATTTGAACCGGCGAACTCCAGCGCCCGAGGCTGGCATCATACCATGCTAGACAACGACCCCTCAAAACACGGTAATATGAACTCTTTAGGTTTTGGTATTTATCTATTGGCCGGAAGCTCATACCTCGCATCGTAGTCTTAGGACAAGCATAAAAGGTAGCCAACTCGCTAAGGAATTCTTGAAGGAATAATCAGAATATTAGTGTTAAGAATATTAGCTTCGAGAAGAGAAAATGGACTAACTTTTCTACAATAGACAGACTTTAATCGGTGCATCAAATAGTAGTCAAAGTGTAAGTATGGAGTTACGCCAGTGTCAATTTAGAACCTCCTTTTGAATTGTTAGAATATCCGTAGATTATTGGTCTGTTCGAGAGAATCGATTAATCCTCCATGTATGTCGTGTGGATGGGACATTGACTTACATTTCACAAAAGATTGAGCTTCACCAACTAAAAGGGGGTTTCCTGGACACAACGGATCCGGAGGGCTTCGATCCCTCGATCTGCGGTTCCGAAGACCGCTGCGATATCCTGACTACGCTACGGACCCTTGTATGGTTAATGATCAGTGGGTTAAATAAAAAGTATGAATGCTTTCATATTACGAGCTCATCGATAGGAAAACCATCCGTCTGCCAAAGAAGACAACTCTTTATTGACAAATAACATTTTATTTTGGTCAATTTACAGGTACAATGATAGCTTGAAGATTTCAATGCGGACCAGCGGTGTAGAATATGCTATCAGAGACATTATGCTGCGGGCTAGGGAATATGAAAAGAAAGGCAGTGAATTGATCTACCTTAACATAGGAGATCCAGTGAAGTTTGGGTTTAAGACACCAGAGCATATTAAAAAAGCCTTAATTGAAGCCGTGAAGAACGACAATAACTACTATGCCGAATCTGAAGGTGTACTCGAGTTAAGACAAGCAATCGTCGAAAAGGAACGTTCAAAAGGCTTTTACACCCAAGAAGAGGATGTTTTAGTAACAAATGGGGTTTCAGAGGGCCTTGATATGGTACTTGCGTCAATCGTTGACTCCAACTCCGAAGTCCTGATGCCAGGACCATATTATCCTCCATATTCTTCCTATACTAGATTCTATGGCGGGATCCCCGTTGAATTTAGAATATTTCCAGATGGAACTCCAGATATTGATGATCTTGTTTCAAAGATCACTCCTAGAAGCATAGCCATTTGCATTATAAGTCCAAATAATCCCACGGGAGAGGTGTTTGATGCGAACAGCCTCAAGAAGCTAATTGATGTAGCAGCAGAACATGATCTTTATTTTATTTGTGACGAGATATACGACAAGATAGTCTTCGAAGAGTCATTTACTGGTATAGGGAAAGTTGCTTCAGATCTTCCAGTAGTACTACTTAATGGCTTTTCAAAAGCATATCTAATGACTGGTTGGAGATGTGGGTATGTTTGCATGAACAGCAATTCTGAAAAGCTCAACCAGTTACGAGAAAATCTTCCGAAGTTAGCAAGAGTAAGGATCTCTTCAAACCTGCCGGTTCAGATGGCAGCAGTGGAAGCTTTGCGCGGACCTCAAGATCATATTCGTGTAATGGTTGAACAATTGCGTAGAAGACGTGATTTCATTGTGAAGCGATTGAATGCTATCAAAGGGATTTCCTGTCCTGTTCCTAGAGGTGCGTTCTACGTATTTCCCAAGCTTGATCTGGCTCCCAGGTGGAGGGATGATAAGAGTTTCGTTTTGGATTTCCTAAGTAGAACCGGTGTTATTAGCGTCTATGGTTCGGGGTTTGGCAACACTTATGGGTCGAATCATTTCAGGCTAGTATATCTTCCATCCGAAGGAGTGCTTGATAAGGCCATGGATAAACTTGAAGGATTTATTGCCTCTGCTAACTGAATTGTATGCAATAGATGGGAATTCAGTCTGATACCAATCATCCTGATCGAGTAAAGAGATCTTGATGTTTTCTGAAACAGGATCTCACGCTCACAAGGTACTTGTTTGAACTCGAACTTTTAATTTCATGGAGTTGAAATCCTAAATCCCCCACACATTACACTGAAGATAAACCTATGGTTTTCAGAGCTGTACTACCTCTCCCGCTTCGGGCGCGTGGGCTTTGAAACCATATTTCTCGTGAATCTCACGTGCGAATTCAGTACAGGCCTTTCCATCACCGTGTACAGTAAGAACCTCTGGAGATCCTTTAACTGTATCCAAAATTTCAAACAATTCGGTTCTGCTATTATGACCAGAAAAGTCAAACTGCCTAACGGCTGCTTGGCACTTAGTCAATTTACCCTGAAAACTTGAAACCCCCCTTTCTAACAACATTCGTCCAGGAGTGCCTTCTCCTTGATATGATACAATAGCAATTCCATTTTTGTCGCTCTTGCATAACTCCTGCATATAGTGTACAGCCGATCCACCAACTAACATTCCAGCCGGTGAAATAATAGCGCACGGTTCATTCACAACTTTCTTCCTTCTATTCCATCCTTTTATCCATTCAGCTCGGGTTATAGCCTCCTTGAAGGTATTTGGATCCCGCAAAAACGACGGATGTTTCAGCATTATCTCGTTGGCCTTCAAAGCCATCCCGTCCATGACCACTTTGTGAGGGAAATTGTGTGCTTGTAGAACACACGCAATTTCTTGAGCTCGTTCTACTGAGAAGGCCGGTATAAAAATTGTCCCCCCATCTCCTATTATTCCATTTGCGAAGTCCAATAGCTCGCGTTCTGATTCTTCTCTTGGAGTCTGGTCAGACTGGGAGTAAGTACTTTCGATGATCATCAGATCAATTTCACCCACGTTAAGGTCTGCCGGTCTCAGCAATTTCGAGCCTCTCGTATTTATATCACCGGTATAAAAAATTGTCTTGCTTTCATGAGATATCGTAATAGTTGCCCCTCCTAAAACATGGCCTGATTCGAATAGGCTAATCTGTACACCATCTAAAAGGTATGGTTCACGATAGCCTAATTCTCTAGAATGGTTTTTCATATTCAAAACATCCAAATATTCGAAGGGGAGGTAGAATCCTGAAATCTTTATCATGTCTTCTATTAAGAGGTAAGACAAATCAAAGGTTGGGGCTGTGCCAAGTGCCTGTAGCCCTATGACATCAGATAGAAATAAGGAAGGTACAAAGCCAGAATGGTCCAAGTGGGCATGCGTCAATACTACTGCATCAATATCTTTTGGTTTCACATGGAGAGGGAAAGCTGGTTCTCGATCTCTTTTGAGTAGAACTCCATAGTCCATTAGGATTTTCTTGTTTCCTGTGTCAACTAGAAAACCTGATCTTCCTACCTCTTTTGCTGCACCCAGGTACCTGTTACTTTCAACTGGGTTAGTTTCGGTAGGTAGAATTTTTAAGTCTTTCATTTTGGGGTATGCAACATTTTGCCAAAAAAAAGTCTCATGCTAAACTAAGTATATCTTATTTCCCAAAGTTTTTCACGTGCGCCATCAGTCAACGTGGATAACTCTTGATGGAATCCAAAACCACATTCATCTAGGACATCTTCGTAGTCATACGTTTCATTCAAGTCAGATCGTTCTTCATTAGCAGCTCTGGCTAAGTTTCGTCTTATTTTTTCCGAAATGTCTTTATCGCTGCTGTAAATATACCACAGATTGTGAGCACCTCTCATGCTGGCCAGTCTTTCTAGCCCTTCATTTGAAATTCGTGTGTAGTGCCTATTCATTATCTCAATGTTTACATCTTCCCAAGAAGGAGATCTCCACCATGCAATGAGTTCGAAGCCGTGGCCCTCGGTACTCGGCAGCTAAACTTAAACCTTGATCCAACGTGGTAACTATCACTTGTGTATGTTTTGAAATTTCGTCTCGAAAGTCTGTGCCTGGTTCCATCCAGCCTATGAAGATAATATCAAAATCGTGATCCAATCCCCACTTTGGATCCCAGATCTTGATGTAGGACGGAACATGCAATCCCAAGCAATAGAAGATACTTGGATCTAATTCCATGCCTAAGGCGTCTGGAATGTAGTTCCTTATCTTCGTAAGGAATTCACCGTAGCCACATCCGACGTCCAAATATGAGGGATCCTGGCAAACCGTCTTTGCGATTGTAACAATCCGTTTCACATCAATCTTGCGATAGACGAAAAAAGTCCCACTAAAAAATGGAAAGCTGAATCTCTCATGGTAAGGGGAAATGGCCCGTGATTTGAAATACGACAATGATTGAATAGTGTTAAGGATCTGTTCTTCGCTGTAGGGCATGATGAGGACTTATCGCGACAGATCAGAGCTATCTACAGAGATATCAACATTAAGGCTAACCTATTAATTCCAGATCCAAAATCTCCGGGGAGACCTAAATAATTTCAAGTGTACAACGCAAGATGTTAATAAGGCAATTGAGATTTGCCACCTATCTATATGGATCTCGAAGAACGTCTCAGTCTAGTTACCCGAGAGCCTACAGAGGAGATCGTTACAAAGGATGAGTTATCTAACTTATTTCTTAACGTCTCTGTCCCTAAGCATTACATTGGTATAGAAATTTCAGGATTATTACATCTTGGGAGTCTCATACTTACAGGATTCAAGATAAATGACTTTATGAGAGCGGGCGTAGACTGTACCCTCTTTCTCGCTGATTGGCATACATATATCAACAACAAGCTCGGCGGGGACTGGGGTAAGATAAACCATCTTTCTGAATACTATGCTGAGGCATTCAAGCTCGTTTGTCCTGGCTTGAATATAGTTTTGGGGAGCAAAATGTATCGTGAAAGAGGTTATGAATATTGGAATGACCTCATCTTATTTGGTAAGCACCTGACTCTTGCGAGGACTATGAGGTCACTCACGATCATGGGAAGGACCAAAAAAGACAGTCTAGACTTTTCCCAATTGCTATATCCATCTATGCAGTCGATAGATATAAGGTCATTAGGATCAGACATTGTTCATGCAGGAATGGATCAAAGGAAGATACACATGTTAGTTAGGGAAATCTTTCCGAAATTAGGCTGGAAAATGCCTGTAGCGGTTCACCATCATTTGCTTCCAGGATTGTCTGAACCTAACCAGTCGGAAAAGCATGGTTCAACAATTGGGAACAGGAAGTTTGGAAGCAAGATGAGCAAGAGCAACCCAGGTGGCAGCATACTTGTCCATGACGACGTTGAGACCATTAACCGCAAGATTGGCATGGCGTACTGTCCTGCCGGGATTTCTAAGAACAATCCAGTACGAGAGTTAGTTCGGTACATTATTCTTCATGATTTCTCTGAATTCGAAGTAGAAAGGGCCTCCAAATATGGGGGGACGATATCATACAGCAATTATGCCCAACTCGAAAATGATTTCGAAAGCAGAGATCTTCACCCAGCTGATCTTAAGCGTGCTGTTTCCATCTACTTAAATAAAATAGTAGATCCGGTAAGACAGCATTTCAAGGGACGAGAGCCGGAATTCGACAATTAGTCACCCCGCCCACTGTCAAAAAGTCGAAGCATCCCCATGATTATATGTACAGCTACATATTTACAGGGGTATCATGAACCAACTCATATTTTGATTTGTACCCTCTTGGGTTTATCATAAGATGGCGATATCTGAAGGTTGAAGTATTCCCTATGATGACCGTAGTTATCATACCCATAATTTGCTGATGTTCGGGTTCAAGCAAACCTTGCAAATCCGTAATTACAACGGTTTGGCTTTCTCGATAGGCACCTTTTATTATGGCTACTGGCGTCTTTGGACTTCTGTACTTTAAGAATATTTCTCGGGTGTCCCTTAGTTGGTGAACCCTTCTCTTACTAGTTGGATTATAAATGACCGTCACAAAGTCACCTCTCGCTGCTGCTTCAACCCTTTTTACTATAATTTCCCAAGGGACTAGTAGGTCGCTCATACTAACTACTGCGAAGTCAGTCATTAAAGGAGAGCCGACCAACGCTGCACAGGAATTCAGAGAGGAGACGCCGGGTACGCATTCTACATAGATTCCACTATCATGCTCCCAGTTCCGCTCGGCGAGAATTTCATAGACGAGGCCTATCATGCCATAGATTCCAGGATCACCTGAAGATACAAGTGACACTTTCTTACCACCTTCTGCTGTCCTAATTGCCTGATTTGCCCGATCAACTTCTTGGGTCATCGGATATCGGTGAATCTCCTTACCGACAATTAGATCCTCAATCAACGTGATATAAGTGTCATAACCTATTATGACCTCGCTCGCTGTGATGACTTCTTTCGCACGAAATGTCATTTGGTTATGATCTCCAGGACCTATCCCTACGACGAACAGCTGGCCTCTTACCATGCTCAACTTCTTATCAACATAATAATTTATCCTTTGCTCGAAGAGTGACTAAAAAATGGAAATAGAAGTGATGGTATCAGGAGTTGTTGAGCTCAAATTCGCAATGAATTGTTCTAACTACTTCTACACAATCGGTGTCGTTTACTACGAAAGCAAGATTCAATTCGGAAGATCCTTGTGTTATCATAATCACGTTGATATTCTTATTGCCAACAGCACCAAATACCCTTGCTCGCCACCCCCTTAATACCTCGCATTCCTGAACCTACAACTGCTATGACTGCAACGTCTTCTTTCACATCTATTTTCTTGATAACCCTGCCAAGCAATGACAATTCCAAAGTACTAGTTGCCTTCTGAAGCACTTCTTTTTTAACTACCATTGAAATACTCGATTCGGATGGGCTCTGGGAAATCATCATGATGTTTACTTTATTTTTAGCCAGAGTATCGAAGATTCTTCCGGCAGTCCCTGGCGCACCAACCATTCCAACCCCACTGACGTCTATCAAGGCGGTGTGTCGAATAGAGCTTATCGATTTGACTATTTTGTGGGAATCCTTGCTGGGATTATTAACTACTAATGTGCCGTCGTCATCTATCTTCATGAAATTTCTTACCCTCATTGGGATATTGGATTCGATAGCCGGCTCTAACGCTCTTGGGTGCATATATTTAGCGCCAAAGAGTGCCATTTCTAACGCTTCTGCAAATGACGCTTCTCGTATAACTCTTGCTTCGCTGACAATTTTCGGGTCAGCCGTCATTAATCCATCAACGTCACTCCACAACCAGACCTCGTCTGCTCCTGAACCTGCAGCTATTATCGTTGCTGAATAGTCAGAGCCCCCCCTACCGATGGTAGTAATGTTACCATATTGGTCACCCCCAATGAAACCAGTGATAACTGGGATAATTTTCTTAGCTAGCAATGGTTTCAGCTTATGAGAGACCTTCAGTTTAGTAGTATCCATCAATGGGAGCGCTTCGCCAAAATTGGAATCAGTCACTATGCCTGCATCATTCCCCACCAGAAATTCTGAACTTCCTCCAATATCCCTAATCGCGACGGACACAATAAAAGTTGAAAACCTTTCCCCAAATGATAACAAATAGTCGAGCATCTTCGGAGTGACTTCTTTCATAGGCAACATTCCATGAAGAACATTTTCAACGAGCTCGACAAGCTCACACACGGTATTCTTTGCCTCTTTCTTTTTAGCTTCATCAAAAATACTAGAGTCTATAAGAGATAGGTGAACTCGTTTAATACGCTCGACGAACTGATTCACGATTGTTTTATCTCCCCTTCTTACGCTTTCTGCCACTGCTAGTATCTCATCAGTCATACCTTTCACCGCAGATGTTACCAATATAACTTCAAATCCCATCTTCTGTTGATAATTCAGCGCCAAATTTGCTATGTGTCTAATTCGCTCACCTGATTCGACCGCTGTTCCTCCAAATTTCATTACAACTAACATGTCCAAGTAATCCTTTAATGCAGAATCAAAAAGTTACCTGAATGTGTTTGCACTTTGGCAACTTAATTATCACTACTTCAATCTTGAACCCGAGGTGCAAGATAAAAATGTATTCTTCCGATGTTTGCAACCCTGAACTCAAGTCGTAATGGCATCTTGGTAGAATACTCAGCTATCACAGATCCACCGGTGCTTCCTATAGCTTTTATCATTCTTGATAGATAATCAAGACTATATGTTGCAATACTACTTTCTTTGACAGTAATATCTTCTAGCCCTTCACTTGATTGATCCAAGGTAATGTTAGCTTCGCCTGAATCTCCTTTTCCCGTGAAGACAATTTTTGCTTGCTCTGATCCCAACGTGATATATTCAGATACCACTTGGATGTCTGAAAATACTCTATCCAGAGTAGAAGAGTTTAGAACAACCCTCGAGTTAAAATTCAATTTTGGAAGTGGAGTTGAACCAGAAGAACTTTCTATGAGTCGCATTTTATATTCTCTGCTGTAGCCGTTTTTGATCCTAATTACTAGTGTGGAGTTCTCCCCGATAGAAACCTCTACTGTATCCTTCTTGTCGCCTCGTCTTATCAGTTTAGAAAATTCATCAATCCTTACACCAAATTTAATCGAATCATTACATTGAAATTTTTGGAAGGCTGAATTAGGCCAGTGTATATCAATTAGCGCTACATGCGAAGGGTCCATCCCTCTGAATAGAAGTCCCTCGACATTGGCTTCAAATGTAGCCTCATCTACAAGGGTAGAGATCGCAGAGGTTACCACTTTCCATTCGTCTGGAGAGTTTGTACTAACACTGAATGTCAATATTTATGATTACCGCTATCATCTATTAACTTTAAACATTGCTGTCTGACTTCAGGCCGCGAATCCGATCTAGAAATGCGTAACCGACCCGAATGGCTTTTATCATGAATAATTCCTCCAGGTGTAGCTACACTCAGTACACCTGTAGAATTGGGTAGTAGCCTCATCGGCAGACCTTGTCTGCAACATCCACCAAAAAGCAGTCATATTCCCACATTTAGCACACTCAATGGTGGTTGTCGGCATGGCATTTGGCGCATCGGAATCCATGACCTTGAGTGAACTTTTTGCGATATTATCTGATCTTGTTTGCTTGGATTGAAGCATTTCTTCATCCTGAGATGAAAATTTACCCTGTTCAGCATATCCACATTTTGGACATTTTACCGTACCCTCTTCTGTCATTGGCTTCATACGTGACTCGCAGCTAGGACAAAACTTCAGCTTAGCTATCACCTTCAGGTTCTTAGTTGAGTCTTAATACTCGAACCCAATTCTTCCAAGTATTTACTTGCACTGGCAGATGCTTCATTTAGTGCCACCGCAGGATCTTCTTTTTTTGTGACAATCCTCATAATGTAGTCTCTTATAAGTGGGTGTTTCAGAATAACCCCGGCGAAGTCAATATCTTTTTTACTAAGAAGTTCATGCTGGATAATCAGCATCACAGAAATATCTTCGTCCCTTAGTTTTAACTCCAAGATATTAGCATTACTCTCAGTTACTTCTGCAAGCATACGATAGAGACAACTACTTATTGAAGATATAAATGATCTCCTGATATTACAGATGTTGAATAGCCGAGGAAATTTCATTTCCGAAACAAAGTTAGAAACTGTCCACGAAAGGGAAGAATCTAGTAATGTAGGGCAGCTAAGACTTAGCTTTAGTATAACTGGGACTATCAGGGGCGCGTTTAATCAATTAGGTTGGGAGAAGGCGTACAACAAACATGATAATTCTTTTCGTCTTAAGATAAGCATTGCCCTCAAGATCAGTAACAAAACTCTCCTTACTAGAGAATATGTAAGAAAAGCAGTCCTGTTTTGGACCAGGAACCCCAAGGTCCCATTTAGGATTTGGGTATTCATAGTACAAGAAGATGTGCCACTATATCCACTTTCAGTTGAAGAAGCTCAATCACTTATGTTTGACGTCAGCAAGACCATAGAAGTTAATGGAGATCAATGTGGAAGGTCAAGATTTGGTGATATTTATGCTGAGATCCGAGTTTCATGGGGAAGACACGACTTTACCGAACCAGTAGAGTTATCGGCAAAATCCAATTCAACAAGATTAGATTGAATTCATGTTTTTGGGTCAGCTGCTCGGACCCCCGATTGTACCAAATACTTGAATCCTACCTACTGGTTAGAATGTCAAGGCGATAAAATGTAAATCACTTCTTTCTATTCTGGCACCGATTCGCAGATTATGCGCCCATTTTCAAGTCTGACAAATAGATATCGGTTGTCCTTAAAAATTAGCGTTACTTCAGAGTCCGACTGTTCAACATCCAGTAGTTCCTGACCTTTTATCCCATCAAATTTTGTCATAAGTATTAAGTGTTCCCGACCAGATATATTAAATTAGATCTTAACTTTACATTAGTTGAAATGCCCCTAACATATATTTGGGTCATTGAAAGCGATAACTTTCGGAAATCTTCCTGTGTGACTCATCAGATGTCCTGCATTCTACTGGGAGGATGGCTCAGAATTTGGCGGGAAGGTTTGAGGTAGAGATTTGAGAATACGTGATATATTAACTTCAGATTACATTGGTAAAGAGGTGACTCTACGAGGTTGGGTGTATAGGCTAAGAAAACAAAAGGGAAACGCTTTCGTGCTTCTCAGAGATGATCGCGGATCTATTATACAATGTGTTTTCCCTTCATCCAAGTTAGACAACCTAACAAGGGAGTCATCCGTGCAGATTTCTGGTATTGTAAAACAAGATGCTCGCGCCCCCGAAGGGGGGATCGAGATTATTGGGACAGATCTCAAGATCTTTCAAGTTTCGGAAAAGGATTATCCTCTTGGTGAATATCAAAGCGCAGAGTTGCTCCTAGATAACAGACACCTCGCTTTACGTACGAGAAAAATGATAGAAATTGCTAAAATTAGAACATCGATGTTTAAGTTTCTTAGACAATGGTTTTCGGACAATGACTGGATGGAAATAACCCCTCCGTTGATAGTGAAGGGATCTGTAGAGGGTGGATCAACTCTTTTCAAACTAAATTACTTTGACGACGTGGCATTCCTATCTCAGAGTGCACAGCTCTATCTGGAAGCAATGATTTTCTCGCTGGGTCCAGTATGGAGTCTTACTTCTTCTTTTAGAGCAGAACGATCTAGAACTATTAGGCATTTGGCAGAATTTTCACATCTGGAGTGCGAGTCTCCATGGGTTTCCCTTAAGGACCTTCTACAAATCCAAGAGAAACTTGTTAGATCTGCAATCGATAAGACTATCAATGATCGAAAAGAATCATTAAAACTTCTTAAAATTGACACTAGTAGGTTTAGAGATCTTGCAGAGCCATTTCACAAGATTACATACGATCAAGCCATTGAAAAGCTGGAGTCACTTGATTTCAAGATATCTGAAATCGATGGAAAATCTAGAACTATTCGATGGGGTGATGATTTGAACATTGATTCGGAAAGGGAATTAACTAGAAAGATGATGACCCCATTGTTCATCACCGAGTACCCTACTAAGGTAAAACCCTTCTATGTCAAAGAGAACCAGGATCGGCCCGGAACAAGTCTCACTTTTGATCTTTTGGGACCGCAAGGGTATGGTGAGTTGAGTAGTGGAGGCATGAGAGAAGACAACCTCCCAATTCTGTCCCAGAGGATTAAGCAAACAGGACTTGACCCTATTGACTATGGATGGTATCTTGATTTAAGGAAATATGGATCGGTAGAACATGGAGGATTTGGGATGGGTATCGAAAGGTTACTGAGATGGTTTATTGGCATCGATGATATCAAGGATTCGGTCCTATTTCCGAGGACCATGTCAAGGGTCAGTCCTTAGCCGTGGCAAGTTCATTAATGGTTCAGAAATCATGAACAAAATTCGAGTTATGGGGTTTTGACTTGGCAACATTTGTCAAGTTTAAATTTTAGGCACACAGTCATTGATTGATGCATGGAGAGCGCGAGGAGGAAGTCAGCTCCTTGTTTTTCGAGTTAGCCGGAGATCTAAGATATTCTACTCTAATGAAACTTAGAAACAGATCTTACCGTCTTTCACAACTTGCTGAAGAGCTCAATGCAACGATGCAGGAAACCCATAGAAACATTTCAAGACTTGTATCTTCAAATCTCGTTACGAAGGGACAAGAAGGAGACCTTGTACTGACACCGTATGGAGAATCAATTGTTTCACTAATTCCAAGCTACGCCTTCATGTTTCAGAATAGAGAGTATTTCAATGATCATACATTTGGTGATCTTCCATTAAAATTCGTTCTCAGGATAGGTTCCCTCGCAGAATGTGAGGTCGTTAATGGTGTTATGGCTATACTTCAAAGATGGAAGTATATATTTTTGAATTCAAACGAGTACATCAAAGAAATAATCTCAGAAGTACCTGTTGATCTTATTGAGACGCTTAGTTCACGGATTCAAAGCGGAGTAAGATTTTCCTACATATTCCCTCGAGATCCAGTGGTCCCGAAGGGAAGGAGTGAAATTCTGAAAAGAATAGGGTGGCGAAGCTTAATTTCCAAAGGAATGGTGGAAAGAAGAATGCTGGATAGCGTCAAGTTAGTCTTGATATTTAACGAAAGACATTCTTGTGTTGCATTCCCTAGTCTAAAGGGAAGGCCCGACTTGAATATAGTATATTATAGTGATAATATTGAATTTCACGAATGGTGTGAAGATTATTTCGCATACCAGTGGAACCGGGCCGGTGTTTTCGATGAGAGTAAGTTGCCACACGAGACCTGAACGCTTTGAATTGGGAACTGGATTCCTATATGACCAGTGAACGAAAAGACTCATTATTCTAATGTTCGATGATAAGTGTGAGTCCGAAGTTCTGAGATTTATTAAGCTACTCTATTATAGTGACTCGGCTCAGCAGGACAAATATTTTGATTGACGACTGGTTTTTTTTTAAATGCATTTGCAGGTTCGAACATATTATTCCATGTTAAAATTACCACAAATTGAACTCATCTACATGTTTTTATACACCAGCTATGACTATCTAGGTGTATGCCACAGGCCTTTGTACTTATGAATGCAGAACTAGGAAGTGAAGACTCTATAGTCACCGAACTCAATAAACTTGAAGGTGTAAGGGAAGTTTACCAGGTTTATGGCGTCTATGATATTGTGGCACAAGTCGAAGCTGACACAATGGAGAAGGTCAAAGAAACTATCACGTGGAAACTAAGAAAGCTCAATGGGGTCAAATCCACATTAACAATGATAGTGATGGATTAAAGTCGCTAACTAATTTGTGTCAGTGTCTTTCAAGTAAGAACGATTAGGCTTACAAGCTTATTAAGGGCCATCCAGCCTTTCCAAAGAAAATAGACTACACAAGGTTAATGAAGTTGTATTGCATTGTCTAATATCGATCGAACATATGATTTTGTTCAGAAAGAAGAATGAAGAAGGATTGAATGAATTCAAATGCAAGTACTGTGACATGAAATTCGATGACAAAGAGCGGTTAAAGAGGCATTCTCGAAAAGCACATTCGGAGAACGAGGACTTTACTCCTAACGCAAATCCGTTTGGCGGATTTTAGATATACAAATTTATCCGATTCCCAGGATGAAATAAGGTTGTAATAGGCTCACATATGTTCCCAATCCACGATGATACCCAAAGACTGCATGGAAGGCCCTATGTCAATTATGGTCTGATTTTTATTAACGTCGTGGTATTTGTTTGGGAATTGTCGTTTACGAGCAACTTCGCAGATCCTATCGCGACACAGGAATTATTTTATACGTATGGCTCTATTCCTCGTTTCGTACTCTCTGGGGATGTCGTGTCCATCATTACTTCAATGTTCATGCATGGTGGAATTGCTCACATCGCGGGCAATATGGTTTTTCTGTTCGTTTTTGGAGATAATATAGAAGACAGATTTGGACATCTGAAATATCTTCTAATATACCTATTATGGGGAATACTAGCAGCCTATGCTCACAGCTTGGTCACCACGGATGATACCAATGCATTGATTCCGGCTGTAGGAGCATCGGGTGCAATTTCAGGTGTATTAGGAGTTTATTTAGTGATGTTTCCTAGAGCGAAAATATTCACAGTGGTATTTGCCTTCTTTATCACGACGATTAGGATTCCCGCAATTGCATTCTTACCAATATGGTTTATAATGCAACTAGTCTTTGGTTTTTTCTTCCCACAATCTGGAGGTGTAGCATATTTTGCGCATATTGGAGGCTTCGTGGCAGGATTGGGCACCGCCTACGTCTGGAAGCTATTAGTACGTAACAGAGATCTGCAAGTTCGAGATATTCGGTCTCCTCCAATTAGGAAAATAGCATTTAAGCCGCCTGAAAGTGAGTTGGTTAGAGGAGAACCAGATATTATCAAAGGACCAGACTTTTACGAAATATTAGCCGAGGTTAAAGGTATTTCAGGCCTATCTGATGTTAGTGTGAATTTCGAACCTCATAACAGTTTAGTAAGGATAACCGATAACAAATCCAAGATTTCACAAATTCTGGCTAAACTGCCAGAAGATGCCACGAAATATAATTTGCAAGAAATTGATTATCTTAACGGCATCATTCGCGTGCGGCTAAGTTAACAGCATGACATGCTAATGAGAATTTTCGCTGCATAACACTGAATTTCAAGATGAAAAATTCTGCAATCTAGCCAGGCCAAAAGTTTATAGATGCGATTCTTGAGTCCTGTAATGATGTCACAGCAGACCCCTCCAAATTTGGGAGGTAAGGTTTCTAGACGTGATTTCTTGAAATTAATGGCTGCTGCAGGTACCGTGTTAACATTTATACCATTCATAGATTGGGGTAAGTTTTTACCCAATCCCACCTCGCAAGTATCGGAGAGGGCTAAGGTTGAACTACCTGATGGATCTCAAGCTAACCTCAACTCCTTCCCAGTGAACCATGCTGAGGCCGTGATATATCCCAAGACAGATGACCCGACTTTAAACTCGGAATCATTTAGAACATGGCAGTTCATTCGGTTACCTGAAGAATTAGGGGGAAGTAATAATGATGTTTCATCTTTCAGAATGTATAGTATGGTGTGTTTGCATTTGTGGTGTTTATGGAAGTATTGGCCTGAACCCGGACGGAAAAGGGGAGAATGCCCCTGTCATGGCAGCTTATACGATCCATTGACCGGCGTAGCCTTTGCAGGACCAGCATCGCTTCAATCGCCTCCTTCAAATGTCTTACCAATGCTTGATTTAGAAGCAGATCAAAACGGGGCAATCTGGATTAAACCTCCGAACTGGAGTCCAAATGGTAATGGAGTAGTGGGATTTGGGCGCTACCTTAAAGAGTGAAAATAGTCTAGCCCAGTTTTGTAAATGGGTCTATGATGGGGTAGACCGAACTATATTTATGGGAATGAAATTCACGATTCCCTCACGATTCGTCAGTCCCCTTGGATTTCTAGGGATGCTAACCTTTGTCATATTCATAATTCTAGGTATAACTGGGGCGCTTTTGATGCTATGGTATGAACCTATCCTGGATAGGGCTTGGGACAGCGTTGAAAGAATTAATGATACCATCCCATTTGGGTTCCATTTACGTAATATTCATTATCATGCTTCCAACGCAATGGTGATGGTAGCATTACTTCATATGTATTACCAATATTTCAGTGGCCGCTACAAGATTCGAAATGAAATCCTTTGGGTAACTGGAGTCATCTTAGGAGTTCTTACAATACTTGAGGCCTTTACAGGATATGACATTATATTTAGTGAGCGTGCTGAGCTCGCTATCTCTATCGCAGCTTCATTAACTAATTCTATCCCTGTATTAGGACCTGATATGAGAGAAGCGTTTTTTGGAGGAGGCTTTTCCGACTTTATCTTGAGGTTTTACGCATTCCACGTCTTCTGGCTGCCAATTGCTATGCTCGGTCTAATGGTCGTTCACTTTCCGAGGTTCTTGGTTTTTGATGTTCCTATGGTAATGGCTTTTACAGGGGCCATAATGATAACGGGAGGCGTTTTCCCTGTGGATCTTGGATTGAAATTTGATCCTAACGTTCCGCCCGGGATCACGGTTCCAGAGTGGTACCTTACAGGTCTGTACGCTTTCTTAAGAACGCAGTATGATAAGTTCGTGACGGGTGTGCTCTGGCCTGGACTATTCATTTTTACATTGCTAATAATACCTTTCGTCGATCGATACAAAAAGTTCTCATGGAAGGACCGACCGATCATTACTGCAGTTGGTATCACAAGTTTAGCCCAGATTATTGTTACGACCTATTGGGGTTTCTATATAGATCCCGATATTCAGAAATCTCTTCTCGAGCGGCTTGTTATTGACCCTATTTTCTTCTATGTTGTAATGGTCTTATTGGTTCCGCTTTCGTTCGGTTTCACATATATGATGATAAAGCTAGCCAAAAATGCAGAGTCAAAGGCAAAGGCGCAGCCAAAGAAAGCTACAGGAAAGGGTCCGATCAACCTTCCAGCAAGATGGGTATATATAATCTTCATTGGCTTGCTCATATTTCAAATATACCTCAATATTTCGGCATACTACGCAGTAGTAAGTGGAATGAACAACTTTTCATTGTTCATTATAGGCTTGATGATGTTGGTATTTGCAGGGATGTTCCATATCTATAGACACGGTCGGGCTATGGAAAAAGCTCCTCCACCTCTGCCACCTAAACCTGCGATCCAGCCTAAAGCGCCTTCACCACTTCCTCAAACTTCTTACGCTACTACCTACACCGTTGAACCTAGTGTCGCTGAGCCTTTAGCTCCTCAACAAGCGCAAAAAACTCAACCTTCAATTGGTTCATCTCAAAACACCAAATCATCCTCATTAAGAACTGGTGGTAATGCTGATAATAGTGCCTCAAAGCAGGTGGGAGCTTCCCAAGACACCATTTCTTCAACTAAAGCAGATAATATCGATAAATCTCGAAATGGACGCGCAGATTAAATCAACTTCAACACTAAAGAAGCTTTATATGTGAAATGTCTCCCCCTCATACAAAGCACAGGTAGATGACTAATAATGTCGCAGGGATCAGCATCATGGCCTTTGTTGTTTCTGTTGCCATTAGCGTCGCCTACTATCAATTTGTATATATCCCGCAAGCAACTGCAACTCCAGTAGTTCCTGAAGAAATTCTGAATCCCGTGGAGTCTGTGGAAATTTCCATAGCAGTTGGATCTTCACAGCCATCACAGACTGAAAACTTTGTCCCGAAAGAGGTGGAAGGGGCATTGGGTTTATCGAACAAGTTCATTTGGACAAATGACGATTCAGTACCTCACACAGTAACCTCAGATACAGGATTTGAAGATCCTGTCAATGGGGCATTCAATAGCATGGATACCATTGGTCTTATTCCTGCTAATGAAAAATATGAGTTTACATTTACCGAAGCAGGTGAGTATCCATATCACTGTGAGCCACATCCATGGATGACAGGAAAGGTTACCGTGGCTGAGGGAAGATTCTGATAATCATAGCATCTAAGAAGTGCTTAATTAATGCACAAGACGAACGATCTACAGCTTCAATTAAAGCATTACTTGCTAAGAATGAGGTAGGAAATATCGCTAGCTATTTCTTTATGTTCTTGGATAATGGATACCCTAAACTTGACCTTAGCGGAGGCATCGCGGGGGATATGATTTGTCCTCGCCGTAAAGGTTATCTTTTTCTGACCAGAGATATCTTTTTCAAAGATTGAAAACCTTGGGTAAGGATAATCTATTTTTCTTCCATTGAGTTCTATAAATTCAAAAGTACCGCTAGAATCCTCTATTTGTGAATTTATAACAATAGTGTCGTATCTGGAATCGTAAGAGAGATTGATAGTTCCATGGATATCCTGGCCTGAAGTCACTTGCTCCTCTATCAATTCAATTGAGATTGGATGACTAGTAGGGTTCACTTTTAAGTTATAGAAATTATTCGAAATATTTGCTTTGCTAGATAATAGGCTTGACTTAGGGTATAGCGCAAAGTACAAGATATTAAATTAGGGGTCGTGAATCAAGAGCATGTAAAATCGGTTGTGAGGCAGGACATTTCAATGAATCTGGTTCATATGGATGAATACACTATACGATACATATCGGGTAATAGTTTTAATCCAAAGAGTGGCAGAATACTGGTTTTATTGCATGGAATAGGTGCTTCCGCAGAGAGGTGGGTACCCGTATTTCCTGGTTTATCAAAGAAATTTGAGGTGATAATTCCTGATATAATTGGTTTTGGATATAGCGATAAGCCGACCGTAGAATATACGATGGATTTCTTTGTCGAGTTCCTCGATAGATTCATGAAGGCCCTTTATATCAAGCAAGCCACTTTTATAGGATCGTCATTCGGAGGTTTTCTAGCCACAGAATTCGCTATGAAATTTCCAAACCAGGTAAAAAAGCTGGTTCTAGTTTCTCCAGCAGGGACTATGAGGACGTCGACTCAAACCCTTGATGAATATATCATGGCTGCACTCTATCCCACATACGAAAACGTTGCAAAGGCCTTCTCACATATGACTTACAATTCAGAAGTCGTACCGGAGTCAACGATACGCGATTTCATTAACCGAATGAGACTCCCTAACGCAAAGTATGCATTTATGTCGACCTTGTTGGGAATTAGAGATTCTCCCAATCTTGCTGGCCGATTGTCAAAAATAAATGTTCCAACACTTTGTATCTGGGGAGAACACGATCAAATGATTCCTTTCCAGTATTCGGCTGCCTATGGCGATATCCCAGGATGTACTACTAAAGTTATGAAGGGCTGCGGACACACCCCACCTATCGAAAACCCTGAGGAATTTACGAAAATAGTTCTAGATTTCTTGCAGTAAGCTCTTTCTGAGGCATTCAGTGATAATATTAAATAAATGTACCTAACTGATCCTTATTAATGACTGAAAATGATAATAGCTCTTTTGATGCCTTAAGAAAAGCAGTTGAACAGGGAAATGAAGCCCAACGGGAATTTATGAAAAAGTTGACTTCAGTCCAACAGGATGCAATGCATAGTTATATCTCAACTATGCAAAATGCTTTGCATTTTAACGCAATGTTCAAAACTACTGTTCAGAGCAGCGGCAGGATCTCAATCCCTGAGGCTGAAAGGATCGCCCTAAACATAGAGGAAGGCGATCTAGTACAGGTGATCGTTACACCAATACTAAGAAGAAAGAAAGGGACCGAGTAATATTGACTACTGCGATGTCCATTAACTCCTATTCTTCTGACCCAGAATGCAAGCCACTTTTTCTGCTAGCCCTCGAACTAATTGCATTTCTGCCATATGGCTTCCGCCAATTCCAAGTCATAGACACTAAATTTATTACAAGGTTTAACTAGCTCTGCATCTTGCCCACTGTTGATTCCAACCTTTCATTCAAATCCATTACAGACTTACGCAAATCATGGAGATCTTTTGATATCATATCCAATTCCTTTCTTGTAGGAAGATTTAGTATTCCTAGTGTTCTTTGAGATGAGGCTTGGATTTGCCTTAATATGTCCATTTGTTTGTCCAGCAAATCTCGATAAGTTACCGCAAATTCCCTAGAATTAAATAACTGAGTAAACTCCTCCTCAAAGGAATCTATCATTAATTTTCTGTAGTCATCTAGATCCTTTTTGGTTTTAATATCCAGTAGTGAAGAAGCGCTCTTCTCATTTATTCTTAAAACTGCATTAACATATGCCTGATTTACCTGCTTCCAATAATGACCCAGAGTAATCTGGGATTTCAATATTGTCTCCGTCAAGTTTGCAACCTGAGCGTTCTCATCCTTGATATTACCAAAGTAGGAAAATAAAGGACCTATTGTTGGTAGTTTAAAAATTTCCTCCCAAATTCCCAGCATACTTTTTGCGAGCTCATCATTTTGTCCAAGGCCATGCCGCTTTTCGTCTCCCACTTGTTCCTCTGACGCCATATACAGTCCTACTATAGTTTCTGCCCGAATTTGTAGCTATTGAAATTGGTGTACGGTGAGACTTTTTCTTTGCAAAAACTAAGAATTTAATAAGGAATGGACCTTGGAAATTACAAAGCAGAAGAATACCACCCGGTATATACACAAAGCATTCGTTTACTTTGGGCTCGTAGCTCAGCTTGGATAGAGCGCCTGCCTTCTATTCCTAGTGAAGAAAGCCGGAAGTCGAGGGATCGAAGCCCTCCGGGCCCGCTAGAACTTGTGATCTTACAACCCCTAGGGTGCCTTCGCCATTTATTATAAACAATTTTAAGTAGGCTTCCTACAAATCTTGCTGACCCAATTGGTAAATGATAAGCAATTGCAGGAGTTGATAAAACAAGCTAGGAATGGCTTGGATAAGCGACACTTCACGCAGTCGGCTGAATTGACGCTTATTCTGAAGGATATTGACGTTAAAAAAGGTTTTAGTCTAAACGAAGTAGTAAGCTTACCCCATAAATCAAATGATGAATCTGCGATTTGCCTAATTGGCTCTGGAGACTTGGCAATGAGAGCCCGGAAAGTGGGCATTCCGACAATTTTAGAACCCCAAGAGCTCGACCGATTGGGAACAAACAAAAGAGAGGCAAGAAAATTGGTTAGAAAGCATGATTTTTTCTTGTCAGATACTTCTTTAATGTCGTCAGTAGGTAGGTCTATTGGACAGTTTCTAGGCCCGAAGGGCAAGATGCCCACTCCATTGCCCTACGGCGCACCTCTCGAATCGATTGTCAGCCGCTTTCAAGGTTCCATACGGGTGAGAATTAAGAATCAATTGAGTGTTTCTGCTAGAGTTGGAGATGAGAATATGGACGATTCCTCATTGGTTAGCAATGCGAGTGCAGTAGTTTCAGCACTTGAAAAGAAACTCCCTCAAGGAGAGAAGAATATACGCGGCGCCGTTTTCAAATTCACAATGAGTAAACCGGCAAAAACGAGCGCTTCTAAAAGGGAAATTTCGGGATAATAACCATGGTCGGATCTAATATTATGAGTAGCGCCAGAAAGAGTTACCCTAAGAAAAAGAGGCTTATGTATCAGGAGATGTTGAAATTCCCTAAAGAATACAAAGCCTTGGCCCTTTCTAATCTGAATAAAGTTAGAGCAAGTCAATTAATGCAGCTAAGAAAAAAATTTCGTGCCGAAATGAAGTTGAGGGTTGTTAAGAATAAAGTAGTACAGAGAGCATTTGAAAAGATCGACGATATTCCTCGACTCCCTGAGTTCAGCAATAGACTGGAAGGACAATGTTTGCTTCTTTTTACTAATACCAATCCTTTCCGTCTTAATCTAATTTTTGATAAAAGTAAAATATTTCTACCTGCAAAAGGTGGTGATATTGCCCCAACTGAAATCATCGTTCCCGCTGGAAACACTGGTATTACTCCAGGACCTGTCCTTTCAGAGTTTAAAGAAGCTAATGTTCCAACAAAAATTGATCAAGGGAGCATTTGGGTGGTAAAGGATACTCGTGTTGCTAAGCCAGGAGACCAAATATCTCAGAAATTAGCTTCCCTTTTGAGCAAATTGGACGTAAAGCCTATTGAAGCTGGCATCTCAGTAAACTGTGCTCTTGCAGATGGTCTCCTCTTTACGGAAGAGGATCTAAAAATTGATTTGGATGCCTACGCTAAGGAAATGGCAATAGGAGCTTTTGAGGGCTTGAATCTGGCCATTGTATGCGGTTACCTAACCCCAGAAACAGTGAGGCCATTGATTATTCAAGCGGGACAGGAAGCTTTGAATTTATCAGTATCGGTTGAATATCTAACTAAGGATACGATAAAACCAATTCTATTGAATGCTCATGCACAATCCCTAAGTGTTTCGAACCTCGTTAAAGAAAAAGGCTATGACGTAGCCTAAATTAATATTCTAAAGTACCTTACGGCACTAATTAAAAATAAAAAATAGAGATTACTTCAGTTCAGAAGGTCAATCTATCCAAAAAGTGCAGATAATCCTTCCAATGCTTCCTCCTCCTTCTTTTCCTCCTTCTTTTCTTCTTCCTTTGATTCAGTAGGCTGAGGCGAGGTTGCAGCCGGTGATGTTGCAGGACCCGGCACGGAAACAGGACTACTCTTTAGGGCTTCGTCAATATTTACCTCGCTCAATGCGGTAACAAGAGACTTGATTCGCACATCATCTGGAGCTACTCCGGTAGCTTTTATAACATTCCTTACATTATCCTCGTTTATATCCTGTTTCAGTTTGTGTAATAATAAAGCCGCATACATATATTCCATTGTAGAATTTGGTCTATGCTTGACCATAATATAAAACTTTCAATATCCTATAGAATCCGTGTGCTCCTTGCGACCGCATAAACATGTTCCTTCAAGTCCCTTTCGTAAAGAGAATTCATTTTCTCTAACAGGACAGACCTAGCATACTGCCTTTCCTCTTCAGTCGAGGCCCTGAATATACGTGAGAATAAATCTGGAAGATTCTCGCGTATCCAACCATCAAGCACGAAGTATCTTTTTTCGTTTATCCACGTAGTCTTAGTATTATCTAAATCAATTTCATCGCTGAAAGCCCCACTTTCCACCCGATCAATGAGCATAAATATGCAGTTATTTGGGTCTGGATCATGAAGCACTTGTGCGGGCCTACCTTGCACTATCCCAGATTTAACTCTCTCCATCAAACCAATAGGACGGATAAATGAGCCGAGGACTGATAGCTTTTTCCCATTAACTTCGTGGACCCTCCCTATGACTAAAATACGGTAGTCATTTTCGTTCTGTGCTGCAAAAACGTAATCTCCACGTTTTATGCGCCCACGCCCAAACAATATCTATACAAAAACATCCGGTGAAATTATAGTTTTTGATCTTGATTATTTTGCTGGGGATCTTAGAGAATTAATATATTTAACAATTTGACCAGGTTTCGGTTATCTCCCGACCTTTAGTATGAAATATTCGAAAAAACTACATTTATTAATCAGATCACCTGCAGTATGATTGTAAAACGTGCAAAGATTCGACGACTTGGATATGAAGATCTTGACCGAGCTCACTCGCGACGCTAGCATTTCGGTTCCTCGCCTTAGTAAGAAATTGGACGTAAATGCATCCGTCTTGTATAGTAGGATCAAGCGTTTGTCCAAACGCGATCTAATTCAGAAATTTACAGTTATAATAAATGAAGGTATGTTGGGTATTAGCGTAAGAGCCATCGTTGGGATAAACAGAGATCCTAAGCAAAAAGAGAGGATCCATGCAGAGCTTCTTAAAATTCCGGAGATAAGATCAATTTCTGAGGTTACAGGTAGGTTTGATATGGTTGTCACTGTAAATGCCAGAACCTTGGAGGAATTACACAATGTTGTAATAGAGCTGATAGGGAAAATTGAGGGAATTCAGAATACTGAAACCTTTGTAGAGATGCAAAGGACTGATAAGGACCCCGCCTATGGACTACAACAGCAAATAGTAAGGTAATAATAAGAAATTAGAGCATTTTGATTTCTGTTGCGTTATCTTCAAATATCCGAATCCTATGTCTAATATTGAAAGTAATTGGCCGTAGTACAGCGAAAGTTTACTGAGATAATACAAACGCTCAAGTTAGCGAAAAAGACTAGCAAAGACGACTATGTAACCCATATGCGATTGGTCTTACTTGGACTAGGAGTAGTAGGAGGCATCGCTTTCGTCATCAAGTTGATTGCAGAATTTATTACTTTTGGCGGCAGACAGTAAACAAATCTGTCACATGTAGCCTTAAAACATGAATGACGATTTAGAATTATTCTGCATCAGTACAATGAAAAGATAGAAGGGGCCCTTATCAAAAAGCATATTCACGGTTGAAGCTAATCCCTCTCGAAGTGTTTTAATCACCCTCTGCCTATAAGTTGGGTATTATTGCTGAGTCAGGATCTAAGCATTGCAACTATCGGTTCTCATTGTGCATTGCAATTAATGAAAGGAGCAAAGGATGAAGGATTCAAAACAATTCTCGTGTGCAAAAAGGACAGGACGTCTCTATACAAGCGATTCAAGTTTATAGATGAAATCTTCGAAATTGGACAGAATTCAGAAACAATATCCACAGAATGCCAGGAATATCTTAATGAAAATGATTGTATTTTGATACCTCACGGATCGCTTATAGCATATTCAGATATTGACTATATTGAACAGCTCTCTGTACCTATTTTTGGTAACAAATGGATATTGAGATGGGAAGCAGATAGAAATTTAAAACAAGAATTGATGATGAGTGCTGGATTAGCTACTCCTCAGACTGTGAAATCGAAGCACGACATAGATCGGCTATGTATTGTGAAGCTACATGGAGCTGCTGGAGGGAGAGGATATTTCTTAGCTTGGAATAGGGAAACTTTTGAAAATGGGGCACGTGATCTAATTAAGCAAAATGTAATCAAGAGTGAAGATGATCTATATATTCAGGAATATGTAAAGGGAGTTCCGGTCTATCTTCATTATTTTTATTCTGCAATCAACAATGAGCTAGAATTCCTTGGCGTTGACAGAAGATACGAAACTGATATAGATGGACTGGGTAGGATACCGGCCAGCCATCAATTGGGGATAGGAATTCAGACCTCGTCGTACAATGTAATTGGAAATTTCCCTCTCGTCCTAAGAGAGTCTTTACTGGGAAAAGTGTTTTCGATGGGTGAGGACTTTGTGCAGGCCGCCAAACAGCTGGTTCCTCCAGGTATGATAGGTCCATTTTGCCTTGAAGGCGTCTGCGATGCGTTAGGGAATTTCGTTACTTTTGAATTTTCTGCGAGGATTGTTGCGGGCACCAACCTATATGTGATGGGTTCGCCTTATTCTTGCCTTATCTATGATGATCCAATGAGTATGGGTAGAAGGATTGCCTTGGAAATAAAAAATGCTCAGAAGAATACTGATTTGAAAGTTATTCTTACATAACCTTCGTCATTAGATGATTTTCGTCGGGCCGAAAAATCAGGAAGATCCCTCTCATCCGCCTGTCAACCTGGCGAATTTTCCTTTACTCTTAATACTCGAGATATAGTCTAGATTAGCAAGAGCTATCTTTGCTGATTCACGGACTTCCTGGCTTTCATCAGATAATGCCTGCTGGAGCGGATCTCTCCCTCGCTCTGAACCGATGACGCCTACTGCGATAGCGAGCTTCGTGCCTGACAAACATGCTAGGATCTGAACTAATTGAATGGGACAACGTAGTCAATGCGTCAGTGAACCCCATCTGTCCCAACGCAAAAGCTGCCTCATGTCTAACCAACGAATCTTTATCATTAGTCAAAGTGTCACTTATAGCATCTACGATTCCCCTGCCGCCTATTTCAGCAAGTATACATACTGCTCTTGTTCTGATTACATTGTCTTCATGATGAAGCAATTGTTTGAAGTACTCAATATCGCTATTATCAAAATGCTTCTCCATTTCGTGAAGTAATCCAATACGTGGTGATTTGTGATCAAATTTAGTATTTTGTTTGTGGTTCAATTATCTTTAAGGATTATTCCTCAGTTTCCATATATATTATGATATAGGGACCAAGTTGCAGAAAGCTAATTAACCTGAACCATAGAGGATCCTACGCTCTGGTTCTTTTCAATGTGTCAATGTACAAATATTCTAAAATAGGAAGGATGACCTGTTAGGTCTAATGATCATTAACATTAAGTTCTAAATCTTTATGAGCAGGGCTAGGAACGGATTTATGGTAAGAAAAACCTAAACAGATACCTAATCTGTCGTTCTTTCCTTTCATTGCATTTTTATGATTTAAGTGATGAGCTGCAGTTTTGTACATATTTATGTAAAGAGATCTGGGTTCTAGACTTTTCAAATACCATCGATTCTCCGTCTGATGAACCCTAAATCTTTGAATTAGTTATCCGAAAAAAAGAACAAAAGTGAGGTACTTTTCGGTATTTGACTGTATGCATTGCTTTGTAAACGGCATCACCTTATTATACCGAATTAATAGCAGATTCTAACATGCGGATTAGGTATTGGCGACTCACAATTGAAGACTTGTTTGTGGCGACTTATCCATTAGAAAGGGCTAATCATTGGGAGATTAAATGCTTGCAAGGAGATTACGAGCATTTCGGAGTTTTTTGGTATAGATATGGGACACCGTATGACAAGGAACCTGTTCATGGGTTAGCAATTTACTATAATGATGTTCCAAAGAACATAGTAGATGAATTGATTGAAATGTTGCACGATAACTTCGGAGGAGAAATCTTGCGCCGCCAAAGCCGAGTGTTTCTCAACGGATCAAAGGAATTCACAGCTCCTCATGAAATAGCGAAATTGGCCAACGAAATTAGTGAACGATTTAAAGGACCAGTTGAGATCACCATAGAATTTGAAGAGATATCTAAGGATGATAGGCAAGAGAATCTCATCAACCTCCCTTCCTCTAAGTTATTGGAGATCCCGGGGCTTAGATAGCTGAAATGCAGGGATCGTGGCGTCTTAGACAGTCCGCCTTGCTTAAGTCCGGTCCTTCACTCTATGATGGTAGCGATAAATTTGTTTAGGATGCGTTTATTGGAGATTTTAAGTTTAGCACATGTCCTCTAACATTCAATCTGTTGTTTCGACTTTTCTCAGAAGTCACAGAATTAATGAATTCAATGAATGGCGATTGAAAAATTTGATCCTTAAACTCAACCTAGACGGAACCGATTTATCCAATCTCGATCTTTCTGGCGCTCTTTTGAATGGAGTATCTTGCGTTGGTTGCAATTTTTCTAATTCGAATTTATGCCAAGCCAACCTTGTGCAATCAGACTTATCAAAGGCCAACTTCGAGAAGTCTAATCTGACTTCCGCTTTAATGATGTATTCTGACTTAAGTAGGTGTAACATGCCTCACGCAGATTTAACAGGAACAAATTTGATGTGGTCAAACTTGAGTAATTCGGATCTCTCCTATTGCATTCTAACAAGGACGATACTTGTTGAATCAAATCTGTCACAAGCCAACATTACTGGTGTCGACTTGTCTACTGCATTTTTGAAATATGCCAAAACAGATAATTTGAAGAAAGTGCCGATGTAGGCCTTAAAGTGATGCCGTTAACTTGTGCCCACCCCCAAAAATGATTTATTCAAATTGTGTCAATATGCTGCGTACTTCCTGCTAACATGGTTTGAACGTTTAATCACATGGATTTCATCCATCAATTTGCAATTGACTTGTACCTTTTCTGTATTCCGTGTTTACATAAGACTGGCATATAATTAGTTGTTACTACTGTTACGAACGCCTTGTGTTTGTCCGTAGCGCCTCGGCCGAGGCAAGAATAAACTCATGTATTGTCCAGTAATCGAATTAGAAACAGGCAGCTGAATAAGCGATTACGATTGATAATTCTGTTCCTTATGAAACAGTCGTGAAAACTGATTTGTTTATGGGGAAATCTTTAGATCTTATTCCTTTGGCCAAAGATAAAAATTCAGATTAAGGTGCTACAGATTTGTCAATATGAAGTAGTGTTCAATGTTGTGTTTCGAAAACAGGTCACCAAGGGAAGAACATATGGTCCCGACCTGTTACAATAGGCTTGGTTTTTTGCAGTGTCCGTTGTTAAAAAAAATTTCGTCTGCCAATTCCGAACAATTTGCATGCTTTAAGGGCAAGTGAGGTTTCTTTGACATGGTGAGTCCGCAATATTTTTGCACCTGCTAGTGAGCATTTCAGTTCCGAAATGAGGTCAGGAACTAGCCTATCATCAAGCTTCAATTTGAAAAGTTCTCCCATAAAGGATTTACTTGAAACTCCAACTGAGATCGGTTTAGAAAGACATTGTAGTTTATTCAGATTCCTTATTATCTGCTGGTCACGAGCGTACCAAGACAAGGCTGCCACCCTAGTACTAAAATTATTTGTAATTTCCTTTCTAAAAAAGCCAATAGATGGATCCACTATGATTTTGTTCTCAGCAATTCCAGCATTTTTGGCTAACTTCAGACTTTCACGTAATGCTTTAAGAGTGGAAGATAGAGTTCCAGATATGCGATCTTTGCTATATGCTCCAACTACAACTGGGATTCCATAGCCGGCGATCATATTAGCCATGTTCTTGTCAAATTTTAGCCCTGTTACATCGTTAACGAGTGAGGCGCCTCTCTTTATTGCTTCCTCTGCGACTTCAGCTCTTGGTGTGTCAACTGATATCGGCAAATTACAACACCTTTTTACTAGACTAACAGCTTCCGCTACTCGCTTTGTTTCCTCATTGATTGAAATCTCCGTCATTAAATAAGGAGCTGTTGACATCCCACCTATGTCAATAAGGCTTGCGCCGCTAACTTCCATACTAATCGCTGTAATTTCAATATCATGTCTTGACGTTTTTACCGAGCCTTTGTAAAATGATTCAGGGCTGACATTAAGTACACCCATTATTCTAGTCGGCGATCTGTTATCAACACGTAGGTTGTTGATGACAACCAAATTATTATTCTCGTCAAATCATCCGTTTAACCCAAATTTTTCTCTTTAGCAGCAGACAAGAACAGGGTCATCGTTCTCCAATCATATGTCCAACTGAGCCCATATCTAGGATCCAATCAATATTAAGAAGTACTATTTGTAAACGTTATTGTCTTTGAATACTTTTATATGCTCTATTACTTCGAACTAGTTCTAGTCAGGGATGATCAAGTATGGCTAGAACACTAGATAAAACACATACTTTACTCTCTTATATTGAAGGAAGTTTAAGGAATGTGACCATTGTCACGGGAGAAGACAAGTATAATGGATTCATATTTTCCTTGCTAAACCCTCCGGTTCCTTTGGGAGGAAATGTTGTATCATTGGACATTTATGTCAATGAGATACCCTATCCCAAGAAATCTATCTTCGTAGCAACTACAGAAGACATGGTGAATGCAGCGTCAATTTCAGAAAACCGCCCACTTCCATTTAGACCTTTCCAGAGCGCAAGGTTTCTTATTATTAGTAAAGAAGGATTGCCACAAGGGAAAAAGCATAAGATCGTAATCCTAAGCAAATTGGAGGGTTTTGAACAAATAATTATCCCCTTTACACTTATCGACTATGTTGGTGAACAAAGAGAGAAAATTCTAATTCCATCAAACATATTGGAAGATCTCATATACGATACCAATAATGAAGATACCATCTTTAAGAATTTCACGTCTCCTCTTATTTTATCTGGAAAGAAGGCATATATTGTTTGTTCTTCCAATGGTTCCATTTCTGCCAATTGGACATGGATGGGGGTCAGATATGACAACGGTGGGTTATATGTACCTCCAGTACGGGCATTTGGCAGAATTATTGTAGAGCTTTCAATTGAAGATCAAGTGAGAAAAAGCTTCCCAATTTCGTTGCCTCCTCAAGACATGAGAAAGGCGTGCTTTCAACTAGACATGAGTTGGCCGGGCTTCAAGTGAAAAGAAAGTTGTTTGTCCCAACTGAACGAAAAGGATTCGTGACAATTCTTGAATTAATTGACAGAAGTATAGATCTCCCAAAGTTGAGTCCCAGAAAGCGATCTCTTAAGGCAAAGCGTAAGGTACGCATTCATTTTATTATAGATGGTAATATTACCAGCTACGGACTAGCGAGCCATTTCCCAGAGCAATTCTTCTAAGTTCATTGAGAACGAAAATTGTCTTCAAGTGCAGACTGGAGCAAGAAAAGGAATCGCCCACTACTTTGGAACTATTGGTATTGCTCCTAAGGAACTGAAACCATCTCGAATCCTGGTCGATACTTTCGATAATGATCTAGAACTATCATATGATATCAAGATTCCCGCCGGAGGAACAAGCGAAATCGCTTTGATTGCAGCCGGAAGTTTCAATAGTTCTAGAGAATGTCTCGATGAATTTCAAACCATCAGAGACAATTACAAACCGCTTTTACAAGAAACGCAAGAACATTTCGACCTAGCTATTTCATCAAATACGCTAGATATCCAGCCAAATTCTAAGCAAAACCCGACTATTGTAAAAATTGCCAAAGCCTTTGAGAAGGCAAAAACAGGAATGGAGTATCTCAAAGCAGAATATGACGAGCTTGGCCCCGGTATCTGTGCAGGCTTACCTCGATTTCCAAACTATTGGGCTAGAGATACAGGTTGGTCATTAAAGGGTTACCTCTCGATCGGAGATTATGAATTTGTTTTGTCTGTCTTAGAGAATTTTTTAAAACATCAAGCCAGGAGAACAACTAGAACTACAATTAAAGGTGAGCTTCCTATGATTATAAGCGGTAAGGCTTTTCTGCATAGCACTACTTATGGATCGGCCGACTCCACTTTCCTCTTTCCTTGGAGTATCAGAGAATATGTGTATTCAACTGGAAACATTGGTTACCTTAGGAAAAGGTGGAACAATATAGTTGATTTGATCAACTGTGGGTTTAGTAAAGATATTGACGGCGATGGATTGATTGAACATGGTTTCACCGGTGTTGCAGAAAAACTACCTATTCAGGATTCTACTTGGATGGACCATATAGATAGAAGGAAGAGTGCCAACGACGTCCAAGCTCTATTCTACGAAAGCTTGCATATTGGTATCGATCTGGCGAAAATCATGGATGACAAATTACATCTGAAGAGGTGGGAAAAGGGTGCATTTAACTTAAAGCAAAAAATAGAGTCTGAATATTGGGACAACAAAGAGGGATTCTATTTTGATACTATAAGGAGAAATGGTACTAAAGATGCTAGTATAAGACCTAACGCTCTTGTCATGTTAATGACTGGGGTTACTGATGTAAAGACTCATGCCGAATCAGTACTAAGAAGGATTGAAAAAAGTGACATTACTACACCATGGGGCGTAAGAACCCTTAGCTCTCTCGATCCAAAATACCACCCAAGTCTTTATCATGATGGAGCAATCTGGCCACTTGTCACCGGCTGGGCGGCTGCCGTTGAGACAAAGTACGGACGTAAAGAACAAGCGCTCTACTATATCGAGTCTATGGCGGAGAGAATACTGTCTGAGAACGGGATGTTCGCAGAGACTTACAGAGGGGATAGGCCAGAACCATTCAATTCATGTATTTTGCAAGCATGGTCGTTGGCAATGTATGTCTACTCTGTCCGCGAACTATTTCTAGGGATGCGCATCAACTTAGTTGATAACCAAATAATCATTGATCCCCAAGTCCCAGATTCTATAAGAAGCAATTCAGTACCTATATGCTTTCACCACAAATTCTACATTGCGGGGTCGCCACAAGACTCCGAGATTATTCTTGATCCGTATCGAGAGACAGTCAGGGTGCAATTCAGAAATTTACCAAATCAGCAGGCGTTTCGTCCTGAGGTCATTAGCAGCACCTACTCAATTGATATAGGAAACTAGCAAGCCAATGCGGCGTTTTTATATCTTATTTACTAATAAGAAAAAGAAGGAGCTCATTTGCTAGACTCTTCGTCCTCTTCTGCCACCTGGCTTTCTAGTAGTATCATGGGGAATAGGTGTAACGTCATCTATTCTACCGATTCGAAAGCCTGCCCTCGCTAAAGCTCTAATTGCTGCCTGGGCACCTGGGCCAGGAATTCTCGGTCCCACTCCGCCCACGGCCCTTACCCTAATATGAAGAGCGTTAATCCCTTTTGTTTTTGCCATATCAGCTGCAGCCACCGCGGACTTCATCGCGGCATAGGGCGAAGATTCATATCGATCAGCAGTAACATGTCTCCCACCTGAACTAAACGAAATCGTTTCAGCCCCGCTAAGATCCGTAATATGCACCAAAGTATTATTATAGCTGCTGAAAATGTGTGCAACCCCCCACTTATATTGGACTATTTCGTTAGCTTGATCACTCATAGTTCGGAAGATATCGTTTAGCAGATCAATATGAATGTAGTGCATCGAGTTGCATATGTAGATTGGCTTTGACGCCGTTTACTT
Organism: uncultured Nitrososphaerales archaeon; assembly: GCA_963841565.1. Lineage (GTDB taxonomy): Archaea > Thermoproteota > Nitrososphaeria > Nitrososphaerales > Nitrososphaeraceae > TH5896. Next base: position 166,144 of record CAWJCY010000012.1, on the reverse strand, counting down.
CAGTTTTTCCTTGCCGTTAATTTCAATAGAGAATGTAATTCGTAAAGGGAGGATCAATTTCCGAATTGGACATTTCCATCCTCAGTCAATGGGATAAGTTCAGAAGCCTTAGTTTTACATGTAGATATGGTACTTTGGCATGCATCGTATTGTAATTGTGCTGAATTCACAAGTCTGAATAGCCTCTGTTTTCCACTTCCTCAGGAATATCATCTTTCCTCGTCAAGAAGACCTTCCCCGTCCCCCTTAATACCTTACCTATTTCAATTAATTTCAACCCTTTAGTCCTCGCTACTTGTCGTGCTTTACTCAATCGGCCTATAGGAATGGTTCCTACTATTTCGAATTCCTCACCTCCATACATTACCAACTCCTTACTACGGATCCCATTCTCAGAGGCAAACTCATCTATCCCAGAAGCAATAGGAATACTTTCAACATGAAAATCCACATTGCTCTTAATCGCTAGTCGATACAATGAGCTGGCTAGACCATCACTAGAATCAATAGAGGAAGAAAGAAATTTCCGAAGAGAAATCCCAAATTTTAGTCTTGGTTTGGGAAGCATCACGGACGACGTATATTTGGCTTTGTTCTGTTTTTTTACCCTTGCATTATTCAATACTATTTTAAGACCTGCTGCAGTCTGTCCAAAGACTCCTGAGGTAACAATTACGTCTCCAGGCTTTGCTCCGCTCTGAGCTGGTATCGTAGAAATTGGAAGATTCGAATGACCAAACATCGAACAATCTATCGTAAATTCGTTGCTATGATTAGTGTCCCCCCCTATGATGTTAATTCCAAACTCTTTGGAGGCCCTCCTGAACCCGTAAGTCAACTCTTTGATGTTGTAAAGTGAGATTGATCGGGGAAGACCCAAGGAAAGGATGCATACTGACGGTGTAAGCCCTTTTGCGGCGAAATCGCTTACACACGATACTATGCTTTTTCTGGCGACTTGCCACAATTTCATAAAAGGTGGTATGTCAGTACTTCCGACCAGCATGTCGCATTTGAAAGCCAGCAGTAGAGGTCGCTTCGTCCTACCCAAATCGATAAGCGCTACATCATCTAGAGGGAATGGTTGCTTCTGGAGACGAAGCTGGGAAGATAGAATGTTAATTATCTGCTGTTCCCTTGATTCTCTCATTAATGGCGATTACCTTTGCTTTTATAAACTCGAACAAATCGTGAGTTTTGTTTACGGTCGACTCGACTGAAATCCTCAAGATATCCTCTGTATTTGATGGTCTTACTAGAATCCATGAATTTTCATCTAACAGTGCCTTTATACCATCGTCAAGGATGGTTTCAGTAGCGATTTTTCGTAGGGGCTCAACCAACTCGTTGATAATTTTGAATTTCGCTGAATTAGGAACATAGATCTTAGATCTTTGCTGTTTGTAAGTTCTAATGAAATGAAGGTATTTCTCTTGTTTTTCTTCTTCTAAGCCTGAGATCAAAGCACTTGCTAGTAATCCATCTCTACACATGTTGAAGTTGGGAGAAATGTAGCCAGCGCTGCCTTCCTTCACCTCCTGCATCAGCACCTGTCTCTATCATTTTGCTAACAACATTCGCTTCTCCTACTTTAGAGTAAACGATCTGCCCCCCTGAATACCTGATAAATTTCTCTAGAGCAAGACTTGTGTCCAAACTCACAACAAATTTCCGGGCACCTTGGTCAATTGCTGCACCAACACACAGTAACAGAGTTGCATCTGGCTCCATTTTTCTACCGTATCTATCTACTACGACTACCCTGTCTCCATCTAGGTCAAATGCAAACCCAAGTGATAATTTATTATTCGTTACTAATGAACCTAACTCGTGCAGGTTTTCAACCGTTGGATCGGTACCCCTTGAGGATATACCGTAAGCATCATTAATAGCTAAATAATCGTTGCCTAATTCATGAAATAACATGTTTACGTGCCTACAAGCGGCTCCACCACCGGGATCTAGTCCTATCCTTTTTTTATAAGAATGATTTCTGTCCTGCATAAAGTTCAATACATCATCCACATATGAGGAAGTAGTTCGAAATACTGATCCTGGTGTACTTGGACGAAGCTCTTTATATGCAAGTATACTTTCTAAATCTTGCTCAGATATTCCTCTCCCATTCAAGATGAATTTTAGCCCGTTCCAATTCAAGGGATTATGTGAAGCAGTTATTATTATTCCACCTTTATGTTTTCTTGCTTCCCTAAATGTGATAGGAGTAGGGGCAATATCAAGGTAAAATACTTGGACTCCTTGTTCCAATAGCGAGGTTAAGGTTGCGTAAGCTAAGATTTGACCCGATGGTCGAGTATCCCTCGAGACAATACAGGAATTACTGCTTTTTATTAACGTCGCCGAAAAGATCTGGTGAACTTACCCACATCGGTTGATAGCAAATCATTTCCATACTCACCTCTGATTCCTGAAATGGATACTTTCATTGTAAGTGCTTTATCTACTCAACTATTTATTCGTGTTCTGGATATCGGTTAGTCACAGTTTATAGAGGTGAAGAATTAAATAAAAATGTCCCCAACAGAAATCTTGAGCCCTAGTAGCTCAGCTGGCAGAGCGAGGGTTTCGTAAACCCTAGGCCATGGGTTCAAATCCCATCTAGGGCTCTCATCTCATTTGGTTTATTGATCTTCCAGCTCCTGTCATAGTCATCGTAATCGAAATGTTGTATGTATCAACAGCTTTTAGAACACTGTCAGAAATGATCTAAAGAACCATGAAGCCTTGCAAGACGCCTGCCTGATTCTAATGATTTCGGCTATTCCCTAGGTTATGTTAAATGGTACTCAAATTTTTTGGAAGAGACTCATTAGATTTTGGGTTTTTTCTTAATATTTTCGAAACGAGCAACCTAAATATCAATCAGATAGACCAGTCGATGCATCCTTTTCTGTTACCTTTGTAGATATCTTAGGCTCAAATCTAGTGTCATTGGTTGTAAACTAACCATCAAGTTCCATCCTTCATTTGGCAATTGGGCCGATCGATCAAATGTATATTTTGCACAGGGCAACGTCAGACTATTAACTCTCGTACGCCCATCTTGGATAACTTGAATGCTCAGAACTTAGTCCATACTTCGCTCTTCCTATTCAAATTCTTCGGCAGTTAGACAATAATGGCGTGCAACCCGATCTCATCGAATCTCACGTTGAAAACGAAGACGACGTGCTAAACTTGTTATAGGATAAATCGAATCTCGGTAAAAGGTTAAATCTAGTTCGCTAACTACTGAAAATGTTTGAAATCTAAGAACATTACTGAAATGGATTCGTCTAGGACAGTGCAGTTGGGAACTTCATCGGTTGTTCAAACAAAAAGCAAAGCCAAGATCAACTTTAGTAGAAAGGCTGAATCTGAGTTCTTCGTAGATAATTCTGCCTTAGCAGGATTTACTGGAGAGCGAATTTTGTATATGGCTATACGCGAGCTCATCGAGAATTCCCTCGATTCATGTGAGGCAGAAAGGATCTTGCCAAAAATAGCAGTATCGCTCAAATTAGTAGATCCTCTAAATGATTTGTGGTCGATTTCATGTGAAGATAATGGGATTGGGATCCGTTCGGATAAAGTCTCGATAGCTGTCTGTTCATTTCTAACCTCAGGTAAGTATGTCGAACTACAGCAGCGAGGTTTATTCGGCGTGGGCCTTAAAATGATAGCAGCGTTTTCTACAAAAGATACGGATCATCCTCTTAAAGTATGGTCAAAATCAGTTGAAGAGACCAGCGAATATTATTTTGAGTTACGCACTGATATAGGTACCAATAAACCAATAGTATTGACAAGGCGTGATACTAAGCCTAAGGAATCTATTATTAAAGGAAAATCTGGCTTTCGGATAGAAGCAGTTTTAAGAGGACGGCTTTCCCCGGTTACCAAGAATAAAATATATGATTATATAAGTCAGACCAGCATTGTAAATCCCTATGCTGTGATATCTTTTTCAACGGACGATGGAAAGATTACATTTGATAGGAGAACCAATATTATGCCTGAACCCGCCAAGGAGGTCCTTCCACACCCAGCAGACATGGATTTAAAGACACTCAAGAAGGCAATTGGGAATCATGCTCTTCAGAAGACGACGATACAAGGTATATTATGCAATTCTTTTCAAAAGCTATCATTTGATAAGGCCAAAGAAATTATCAGAAATGCAGGTATTGAAGCAAAACAGGCTGATAAATACAGTGAGCATGAGCTGATCAAGATTGTAAATATTTGCAGGCAAACTAAATTTCAATCCCCTAATGTAGACCATTTGAGCCCAATTGGAGAACGAATCTTTACAGTAGGAATGAATACAGAGAGAGCTATCTTTACTAGGAAAGAAAACGCGATTTCACATGACAACTTACAGCCAAAAATATCAACAAGAGAGATGAAACCCACACTAACGGGATATTCATCACGTGCATGCATTATTAACAATAGACCAACGATAGTAGAATGCGGACTTGCATACGGTGGTAATCTTTCTTACTTCAAGCTCTACAGATTTGCGAACAAGATACCATTGCTTTATGATGAAGGATCTGACGTAGCTAGGGAAGTAATTTCGGAAGTAGAACTAAACAAAATGGGTGTATCTAAGAAACAAGTTAAAGAGCAATTCAGCGGTCTCGATTCTCGATCGGACCGTGCGATAGATCTTCTTCCTATTCATATTTTTTTCCATATATGTTCTACAAAAATACCTTACAAGACTGCAGGAAAGGAGAGCATTGCATCAGAAGGTGAATTGAAAAAATACATGAAAGCCTGTCTTAGTGACCTTTACAGGAAAGTGAGTAAGCAGATACGGCATGAAATGCATTTGAAGGATGCAGAGAATAGACTAAAACTTTACAAGTATTATATACCTTTGATCGTAGATGCAATTTCTGAATCTATTGATGTTAGCGCTGAAGATCTGACGAGCAGCTTTTTGACTTTGGTTGATAGACATGTCAAGAAGGAAGTCTCTCACCCGCGATCACTTAAGGCAAACGCTGAGAATCATGCAGTACCAGAACAGCATCATAATGTTCGAGGACAGCATAAGAGTTCGAGATCTAAAAAAGCATATTTGGTCACTAAGTCAAGTAAATCTTTGAAAATGAAGCGTGTGGACAGTACGCAGGAGAAAATCGAGAATTTCATGACATCTTCAGAGGAATTGGGTTAGTCATGGCGGCTATGGACAGACGCCATAAAGAGACGATAAAAAAGATAAGGCTAATTATGAAGGATATTTGTGATGTTGTCCTTTCAGAAAAAAAAATGCCTTCTCTCGACATAACAAAGATTGGTTATGATAACACGGTTTGGTCAGAAGAGAAAAGAATGCTTACGGTAGGAGCGAAGACAGTCCACATAAGTCCTGATACGACTAAAAAAATTCCAACCTTTTCACAGTATATTGTAATGTCCAATGCTGTTAGGAAATTGTTGGATGAGCAAATGGAGAGTACTATTAGAGGAATGTACTACGCAACCCTTAGCACAGTAGGAGATGAAAAGAACAAGCAAAAATTCTGGACAAGCCAAGATGCATCAGACGATGCTATCAAGGCTGTTGAATTATTAACTGGAGTTCCACGTGAAGAGTTTTCTGTTACATCAAAGCCTAAGGGAATGATTTCAGGTCCCATCTTACTACGTGTTGGAGGGGATATAATAGATTGTAATCTCGGAAGTCGTGCAACATCACAATTGATTCCTACAAATATCATGGATGTAGAAATAGTTGACGTCAAAGCTGACTTTGTGATGGTAGTTGAGAAGGACACTGTTTTGAATAATATTAGAAAATCTGGATTCATTCAAAAATATAATGCCATTTTGATGACAGGGTCCGGGGAGCCTGATAGGGCAACAAGGATGATGGTGAAGACCTTAAATGAAGTATGGAAAAAACCAGTTGTGGTATTTGCAGACGCAGACCCTTGGGGATTGGGGATCGCATTGAGGTACAAAATTGGTAGTGAGTCCCTGAGCTACGATAGTGATAGACTAGTCACGCCAGATGCGAAGGTACTGGGTATGATGTTTTCTGATATATATGATTATAACATTCCCGAAGTTGCTCGACTTACGGCATCTGACGAGGATCTAAACAGGGCCAATGACATGAAAAAGAAACAATGGCTAAAGGACAAGAAATGGCAAAAAGAATTGAATCTCTTTCTCAAGAATAAGGAAAAATGTGAACTTGATGCTTTCTTTAAGCATGGTTTCAGATATTTGGCTGAAACATATCTTCCTCAAAAACTACGTGAGTCAGGTATCTTGTAGAGGCCCTTGATAAATAATTATTCTAAACCAAGGAGGGCCAAATTATTTGTTCCCTGGGCGGTTAACGTCATTCGGAATTGGCAACAAAGTTTGCCGCAAGTGTACTGACTTTCTAGTTCTATATTAAGTAAAATTCCAAAATCTAAAGATTTTTGGTATTTCAAAAGTCGTTTATATGCCAATCATAACAATTTTATCTGCTGGACGAATTTTTTTGGAAAAACCCTTCTATGCACGTTCAGAATAGCAACGACAATATTTTTGTCAGTACAGAAGCTAATATAGCCTCCGTCCAAATAACTAAAACATAAATAAAATTTGAAATTGCCGGGCTCTGTGAGAGACTGAAATTGGGTTAAAATCTTGACTGGCCTAAGTAAACAGGAAATTCAAAGGTTTTATTATACATAACAGGCGATCGCTTTAGATTTGGATGTTCCAATCTAATGGAGGTAATTTAGAAACAGGTGCTTGGCAAGGATCAGAATATGGTATCCTATACTTCGAGTAGTTCAATCAGTGGGTACATTGAGACATCTGCATATCGGATCCTTCTTGCCGTGTTTTATAATTTTTCAAATGCTGCTGTTCTTGCCTCATTTGGTTTCTTGCGGTGATCTAGTGAGAAAGTTATCAAGCTGTTCATAGGCCCACTTTATCCCCATGTCTGCTATGTAATTTCCCAGCCGTGGCCCTTTCTCTGCATTAATTAATATTTTATAGAGCACTTTGAAAAATCCTTTTGGTTGGAGCCCCTTCTTTTGCGCGATCGAGAATATCTCTGATTGAATAGCAATGGCAAGTTCGCCCTTTTCATCTATAACTTTCAAATTCTTTAGATAGTGTATCAGTTCAAGCAGTGCCTCCTGTTCTGTCCTAGAAACATTTACGTTTGCACTCACAAGCGTTGTTAAAAGATAGTCATTTGCCCAGTTCGATGCCAGTTGTATCTTCATAATCAGCGACTCGCTCTTATTCTTTACCAACCGGTACTTTACCAATCGATCATATACTTTGTTCACCAATTTTTCATCTTCTCTGAACAAAAGTGCCTGTTGTGCTAATATTCTATAAGGAACGTGCATGGAAGGGATGGACGGAGGCTTCAGTTGGTGAATGTATTCATAAATCCCTCTTAATTTTGTACGCTTAGCAATATTCTCTTCGTTTACGTCACCAAAGAAAACATCTTCTAGGAAATCGTATTCGTCCATCAAATTTGGAACATCATCTATGCCTACATGTCGAGTACCGGAAATGCGTTTGTACAATAATAGAAGAAGCGATTCTGGAGTACCGTATCTTAACCATGTTTGAGGTGTCAAAACGTTTCCCGACGATTTGCTAATTTTTTTTCCCTGTTTATCTAGGAACATTTCATACTTAATATGCGTGGGGTGCGCAAACTGTAAAATCTCATCTGATATCCAATCATTTATTCTCACCGAATCCAAAATATCCTTCCCATATGCCTCAAACCTGATGTCAAAGGCCTGCCATCGAGCGGCGAATTCCACTTTCCAAGGTAGCTTTCCTTTTCCGTCTTCCAGGCGTGTTTCACCATGGTAACCGCATCCTTCTATGTGTACATCTCCTATTCTAGTCCCCTCACATTTGTATTCTATCAAATGTTTGTCAGAGAAATACTCTTTCGGAGATGCGACATATACTCTACCACATTTATCACAGATAGGAAAGTAAGGAAGGGATCGCACGTACTTCTCTTGTCCAACAATTTGGGAGATACTTTTTCCGATCCTTTCATGATTCTTGAGAATCAAGTCGATCTGATTCACGAGGAGCCCGCGTTTGTAAGTCGACTTGCCGCTAATATGGGTATACTTTATACCAAGCCGATCCAAGGAGTCAAGCAAGAGCCCAGTCATATGCGCACCATATGATGAGTGACAAGATCCAAACGGATCAGGGATGCTTGAAACTGGCTTAGCTATGTATGAGGTCAAATCCTTCGACAAACCCGAAGGGACTTTACGAAGCCCATCCATATCATCCGAATAAGCCAGGAGCTGCGCGTCGTAACCCATATTTTTCAATGCAACCGCGATGCCGTACGCCCTTACGGCATCCCCTAAACTTCCCAAATGGGGAATTCCTGATGCTCCGAGGCCACTCTCTACTCTAATTCTAGAAAGGGTCCTGTTTAACCTTTTTTCTCTCTCAATTAACTCGTATGCAACCTTGTCAAGCCAGGTACCTTTCCCTATGAATGCGTCTGAATTCAAAAAATTCACTTTAGTGATTTGGTAACATAATACCCATCTCGACTATAACCCAGTTTTTCATAGTATTTTCTTGTTCCTACAGCACTAATCACTGATAAGGCGTCCACGCCAAACTCGCATTTAGCTATTTGCTCTGCCTCGGCCATAAGCAATCGGCCTAGACCTCTATGCTGCCAAGACAGATTGTTTGCTTTTCTTCCGACACTAAGCGTCTGGCCATAGACGTGAAGCTCTCTTACAACAGCTACAACTTGAGTGCGGTTATCGTGGCACTCATACGAATTAAGCTCAGATTCAATGGATCCGGTAACTTTTCTCAATCTTAGAAAGCCCAATAACGCTAATCCATCGTCTGTTTCGTAAGACAAGAAAATTTCTTGCCCTCCTGCTGCCTCATAATCCAATCTAACTAACCTAAAGGATTGTTGATCAAAACCGCCTTTCGATCTTAATCCTATCTCTCTGCATCTGATGCATTTACATGTATGCCCTTCTGAGTACAATCTTTCTAAGGCTATTTGTCTAAGGTTACCTTCTTTTGGACCAGCTATTATATCATTTGTTTCTATCTCCCTTTGTATCCTCATAACCCGGATCCAAGGAGGAATTTTCTTTTTCAATTCAACAAGTATTTTTACCATCTCTTCGTCAGTGCATGGAGTAAACCGTCCACTACAATACATCTTGTGTAATCCTGTATTTTTTAATACTAGCGTAGGGTATATTTTTAGCATGTCCGGTTTGTAGCGAGGGTCGTAGAGAAGCTGTTCTAAGTCTTCTAGGTCTTTTTTAGGAGATGAACCGGGTAGACCTGGCATCATATGTGCAACTATTTTAAATCCAGCATTTCTTGCAATCTTGAATGATTCTATTACGTCATCTAAGTTATGCCCTCGGTTAGTTAGCCTGAAAACTTCATTTCGAAGCGATTGAACGCCGATTTCAACTCTTGTTACCCCCAGACTTAGCATCATTTCGATATGGCTTCGCTTGCAGTAATCAGGTTTTGTCTCGATTGTTAGTCCGACACATTTGTGATTTGATTTTTCGTTGACGCTCATGGCCTCTTGAAGGGTGGCTGATGGTCCTATCTTCATATCACAATTGAGTGCATCATAACAACCCTTTGCAAAATCATGCTGATACTTTTCCGTCATAAAAGGAAAAGTCCCGCCTATTATGATTAGTTCTATCTTGCCCGTATCATGACCATTTATCTCAAGCGTATTCAACTTAGTGGTTATCTGTTCAAAGGGATCGTATTCAAGAGCTTGAGCTATTTTCGTGGCAGGTTCCGACCCTACATAACTCAAAGGAGTATTGAACTCAACCCCACCTGGACAATAAATACACCTCCCTTGAGGACATGGGAAGGGTGTGGCCATTACCGTTACGACAGTAACACCTGAGGCTGTTTTTACCGGTCTTATCTTTAACAAGTTCCTCCAGGAACAGTTCTCTGGCAAATACTTCATAAAATCGTGGCGACGAGGGAGGTGCTTCAGATGGAACTCCGACGAAACTTGTCTCAAAATATTTGATGCAATGGGCAATCTGGACTCGTCCACCTTGCTTATTCTTCTTGCGATTTCCTTGCAAGCAAGGTCATATTGAAGTGGATCTTCTGTTCCTGAGATTTCGACTAAATTCGACCCGGTCATATCTGGTGCAACAAACTATTCGACTATAGGAATATTAATTGTTGTTCCAGTTGAGATTTTGCTCAATTTTGGCCTGCGAAGGTAAGAGGTCGAAGTTTTCTCAATTTCATCGAAGTCTGGTATCTTTGTTACGAACTTCACAGGAAACTTCTCCAGTACCTGGCTTCTCTACTGACCCGACTTTGGAAGTTATCATCCGATATTTTTCGAACTTCGAGACTATGGCTTCAGCGGAAGCGCGAGGTGCGATTACGCACAAGCCGATTCCCATATTAAAAGTCCTATACATTTCAGCGAATCCAATCTTCCCTTTAACCTGTACCAATTTGAAAATTTCAGGGGGATCTGGCATACTGTTTAACCGATAGTTAACATTATTGTTGATTCTACGTAGCTTCGTAAAGGAACCGCCTGTTATGTGTGCTATGCCATGGACCTCAACTCCAGAACTAAACAAGTCGATCATCGGTCTAACGTAAATTCGCGTTGGCGTGAGCAGTTCATTGCCCAATGATCTTTCTAAATTTCCTACGTTTTTATGAAGATCATGTTTTGATAAAGCTCTTCTCACTAAAGTGAAGCCATTGGAATGTAGGCCACTGCTTTCCACTCCCAATATGATATCTCCTTTCTTAATCCTATTTCCTAAAACAAGTTCCGATCTCTTTTTGACAAACCCCATTGCAGTTCCAGAGAGTTCGATAGAATTCTTATTATGACCATTTGATAGCAATCCCGGTACTACTGCAGTTTCACCGCCTATAATTGCAACCCCGGCTTCTTCTGCCCCCTTTACGAGGCTGTCGGCGATTGTACTGAGTGCATCGGGATCTGGTCTCGACGTAGCAATATAGTCCACGAATGCAAAAGGGGTACTTCCCACGCAGATAAGGTCATTTACGTTCATAGCTACACAATCTATACCAACTGTGTTGAAATCATTCATCGCCTGGGCAATTAATAATTTTGTGCCTACGCCGTCGCAATGAAGGGCCAATATACATGATCCAATATCGACCAAACCGGCATAATGACCAAAACCGGACAATACTCGTCCCATATTGGTATTCCTGTGAGTTCGTTGTATAAGGCGACCTATCAGTTGGTGTACAAGATCTATCTCCTTGATATTTACACCAGACTCAGCGTATGACAATCCTTTACGACGCATTTAAAAGTCTATAATTAGGAACTCTTATTAAGTTTGAGATAGGCCTGTGTTCTCGCGAGCTCTTTAACTGGTTTAAATTGCTCTTCCTTATGCCCCTGGGATAGTTACATTTTGGAGAGGATACAGTTTGGTAACTCCTATAACAAATGTGCTTGTGTTAGGCAGAACAGTTCTTTCATCACTAGTATTAAATAGTACGATGTCTGTGATCGCCGACGTATTTCTATTACTTGTGGAATTTTGTTGGATTTCAAAGTCGTAAAGACACATGTATCCAGGCCTGGATAGATCTGTCTCTATACTCAAGTTGGCAGGCTGTAATTTTGGTATTTGACCTATCATCACTTTTAGATGGGTACTGTTATTAGACTCACAAGGAAGTTTAGCAGAAATAAATCCTTCTGCTATAGCAAACGGATAGGTGTCATAAAGGTGAATGAAATCCTTTGCCGGTATTATTTGATGTGATAGTATTATATTCTCCCCTTGCGAATATGAATCTGCCTCACTATGATCGACAGTTGTTTCAGAGGTATTGGTGTTTCTTACCTCATCAAGAACGGAATCCATCAAATTGCCTGGGGATCCCATGGACTCTAGCAATTCCTCTGGATCGTTTGCCATATTTGGGGGTCTAGGATTAGTTCCATCACCTATTTGTGCTAAAACGTTGAAAGTCAAGTCACTATCAGTATCTACTATGGGAACAAGGGCGAAGATTAATGTGCTAAGTACAAGAAGTGCAATAATATGTCGAAAACAGGATTTTAGAACATACATGTGTTAAATCGTGATACTTTCTACAAAAGACGCGATGTCATTTTTTGTTGATTATTGCATGATCGTGTTTAACTCGTGTACTTTGCTATGAGTTCTGACCTATCAAGGAAAAACTCGAGTTCGATATTCTTTCGATATGTATGGATTCGAACGGATATCAAGATATGAAAGGTATCAAAGAAGGTTTCGAATAGTGTCCCAGTTCTCACCTCGGTGCTTTTCATCGCGAGTCTTTAGCAGTTTATATCTATCTTTCGTAAAATAGAGTAAAATCAAAAATTCATATTTGTGTTCGAAAATTGTAACGCCTCTAAAGGAGATTTGAGATAATTAATATTGCTTGACTTAAATATGCATACCTTTCAATCTGTTAATTTGATTGAAGATATATAGGCATGAGTATGTAATCTCCTTAATTTGAATGACTATCGTGGATGCAGAATATGTGGATGTAGCGAGCATAGATGGATAGGGTGCATATTACATTGGATGAAGCACACTAAGGGGAGAGACGGTGTTTGTGCTCAAAAGGGCTGATAGGAAGTGAGAATAATCACTTTATCTCGTATAACGCTATTGACAGTTTTACGGCAAACCTTTCATCCGTAGCTTGAGCGATTGGAATGACATATTTTTCGGTTTCTTCTTTGTATCTAAATGCCCTTTCACGCTGACTAATAGTTCTCAAAAACCTGGCGTTGTCTAGCCTGTCTGCTAGCATTACATACCTAGTAATCTTGGAACTAGACGCAATTTTCTCAAAATAGTGCTGTAAATATTCAGCTTTTCTATCTTCCGGGTTATCCCGAGATAGTGTAAAAATGATATCACTGATGTTCTCCCCAAAGTCTGCTAATAACCTTGTCGAGTCGTATGAAGGATTTCTTGTCTTTTCGAAGACATCATGCAGAAGAGCCGCACTCAATGCAATGATATCTCTGCAACAAATTTCTTCACTTAAGATAAGCGACACTCTTAGGCAATGATTAATGTATGGGTCATTTTTATTGTTGTTTCTTGAAAGACCGGCGTGTATATTGAAAGCTACGCTGAAGGCCCTAGTTAACTTGTATAGGTCATCAGGAGAATTTTCAAACGGCTTCATTAACTTAGACAAGCCTACTTTCGTAAATTCATTCAAGCAACTATCCATAATGATGTGATCTACTCAAATGTCAACCCTTATGATATTATCATTGTTGCGGACAATCCACTACCGGTTGTGCTTGTAACAATACTATTTGCCGTCTTCATAAAAATTGGTTCGTCATAAGGTAATTCTTGGCCACGGAACCAATAGACTAATCTAATTTTATTCTAGCGAGTTCTTCACATGCCTCATCTAATTCCTTTAGAACGCTACTTCGAAATCGGGAAAACTTATCATCCTCTGACAGCAGACTCAACATTTTATATTCTTCATGGTTCAATTGGTCCGCATGTTTGAGATCTCTACCCTTGGAAATGCCCATGTAGCGGGAATACAATCGAGTTAACCTGATTCCTAAGCAAAATGCGAATGCTTTCAGGTCTAATTCAAGTATTCTCAAATACCTCTCTCTATCTTCCGAAATCTTTGAGGATCTAATGGTCTCGATAGTACGTTTTGAGGTAACACAGCATCTATGCAAGTAATCGGAGATTATGATTTCAGCTTGTGGGCTCCAATTTTTGACGGTATTCTCTTCCAAGTATTGAAACAATAATAGCTGCAGAATAATATTTTCGTAGTATTTCGAGAGTAAAATGCCAGAAAAAAGCTGATCCTCGCTCAGAATGTTAAATAATCCGCAAGTGGTTAATGCATAGTTTCTGCCACCTCTTCTAAACCTACTCCCATGAATCACTTCTATTAGATTATGATCGACAAGGGTAGAAATTAGCTTTTCATCCTCAGAGCTAAATGGTTGATGCCTTTTGAACCATAAATACGAATGTATCCCTTCATTCTTATTAGAAGGCTCCACGAGCCGTAGGAATGAAGATTTTTCAGGATCCTTCAACTCAGCCGGAGTACAATTTACCAGTTGGGATATGTACTCAGCATAACTCATGTTACCGGAAGTATACAACTCAGGTTGTTATATATAGCGATCTTATAGCCCCTATTTGCAAAAATTTAATATGCATGAAACTGAGACTTGTGCGATTTGAGCTTTCGGAAGGTCGAAAAAGTACCGTCACATTTGTCGCATCTCCACTGATTCGCTCTCGCATCTTTGTATCGAATATGGTTGTCCGATTCGGTGTTGTACATGCCTATTTGTACATCATAATTTATTGGATTATAATTGATCCTATACTTTAGCTTGGCCAGATTAACCCTCAACGCTGAATGCGTAAATATGCAAGATTTAAGGGTGGTAGTTAACTTAATGGTTACATTTGCAAAATGAAATTTGGCATGACCGAAGTTCATTCAACCCATAATAGGCTCTGGAAAGAATACCTTTCATTTGAATCTATAAATTAGATTTCATTATCGGATTCTCAAAAGAATAATCTGGGAAGAACCGAGATAGTCATATATAAAGAACATATAATTTGCGGGAGTCGCTATTTTGTAATAATCTCGAAACGTTTAGTTTATTGTTTATCTTTAAATAAAAATTACACTTTGGTGATCTTGATAAGCACAAGTGGTACTATTTATCTCTCTCATTATGTATGGAAAAAGCAAAGCTTTTTTTCGAACAGGATTGGTATAAATACTATTTGGATCAGGCAAGATCGTCATAATGAACAAGAAGCTTCTGAAAATTGTAACTAGCGCAGACTGCAATCTTACTATTTGAAAACTAACGACCAACTCTAATACATACTATGTAATCAAATCATGAAAGTTGGACTTCGCACAACTCCTCGAAATCCAGATATAACTGTGACTTTGAAAGATCTGTCATATGGAAGATGGAACTTCTTCGACTCAGAATACTGTTCCTTTCCCGACATTGACCATACTGTACTTGCCAATGGAGGCTGAGACCATTGTGGCAGAGATTGGGCAGAAATACAATAACATGACCGCGGAAGATTGCACTGGATTTTTTGCAGGGGGATCGGAGAGACGATTCAAGAAGGTAACCATTTGGAGTCAAGGAATTGATAGCCTTTGGTTTAATGCAATAGTGGCTAGAGTCAAAGAGTCTATCTGATTTGACCAAAATACCTATCGTTTCAGGTGGTATAATGTATTGCATCTAATTGCTGCATGTTTATTTGGTTAGAACTGTCCAAGAGCTCTTTTAATCTCTTGAAAATGGATCGACGGAATGATATCAGACCCAACCAAGTAAAGACAGCAAATATATGGTTTGACATGTAGCAATTTTTACGAATAGCTGATTTGGTTGGAGTTGTAGTAGCGAAATTCGGAGGAAGCGCACTTGGCGTGCATGGATCTTTGCTTCCCTCAGTTATAGAGCGGATAAAGCAACTTAAGGAAGATGCAAAAATAGTTGCTGTTTTTTCTGCACCCATCATTAAGTACGATGAAAAGAATGTTTCGATGACTGATGTGGCGTTAAGCAAAGGCAAGAGTTTTGCCTCTTCACGACCAGTCGATTTAGGAGTGCTTAGAAGCGTATACGACGACTTATCATCGAATTATCTTAGCTCAGCTTACAGACAGGAATTCGTAGAATTATTAAACTCCTTTTTTCATGAGGTGACTGTATCTCTTAAACAAGCTGCGGAAAATAAGCGCTTTGTGGATGTCGTCAGATCAAGGACATTGGCATACAGTGGCGAAATTCCTATGTCATACCTAATGGATTATGTCCTAAAGAGTAAGGGCTTTAGATCTGGACATGTTAGCATTACACAATGGCCAATTATCACGGATGACAACTTTGAAGGAGCAAATTTCAGCTTGGAAGATTCTAAAAGAAGAATTTCTTATTTGTTAGATCTGATTGAAAATAACGAAGTTGTTACCATGGGAGGCTTCATAGGGAAGACACCTGATGGGCTTGAAACTACATATGAACGAGGCGGCTCTGATAGGACTGCTGCAGATATTGCTATCCTTCTTAGCGACAAATATGACGTCAGATTAGACTTTGAGAAGGACGGTGCCGTGCAAAGTGCCGATCCTAAAGTAGTCAAGAATAGCCTACATTACGTTACTCATTTATCCTACAACGAAGCTAGGTTAGCAGGTATGTTTGGAATGAAGATTCTCGACCCAGTGGCAATAAAAGAGATCGATGACAACGGTCTAGATATCCCTATTACGGTAACCGATATGTCATATCCTTCACGCTTTACGATCATACAGAGGACATTGCCAATTGATGGGGACGAGAATCTAATCAAGATCGTTACTGGTAAAAAAAACTGCGCTATTGTAAGAATGGATTCAATCTCCGCTTCACATTTATTGGCAATGCTAGAGAAGGTAAGAGAGTATCACGAATTTGTGAAACTATCTCCTTATAGATCCGATGACCTTGAAATCTCAAGGATACTTTTTTTGGATGCGGAATTCATAAGAAGGAACGAGCGGTATTTTAAAGCTTACAGCTCAAAGGTAGAGATAATATATCAAAGAGGTGTGGTTACGATGATCGGAGACAATATGTGGAAGAGTCCTCGAATTGCATCTTTGGCAAGTAGCACTGTGGGTGAGCATGGTATTAACATTCTCAATTTAGATGCACAAGAAGAGACGTCAAGAATACTAATAGTTGTAGAAGATTCAGGGAACAGTGTCAATAGTGCTATCAGTGCCATCCATTCTCAACGACCTAAGTTTCATGCGAAGTGATGAAATAAAACTGTATCTACAAAACGTTGCAATTATGCCTTCCAAGAACAAGAAAGCATAAAAATCTTGTTCCAATATTATCTTCACAATGATTTCAACGATTTGGCCAATATTCTATGCTTTTGGAAGCATGGTCGATCGTGTGGTGCGGTCTGTGAGTCATTCTTTTGGATAGATTAGGCTAAATGTGGAGAGTGGAAAAATTGTACTCTTATAATATATTCTACTGTAGGAA
Organism: uncultured Nitrososphaerales archaeon; assembly: GCA_963841565.1. Lineage (GTDB taxonomy): Archaea > Thermoproteota > Nitrososphaeria > Nitrososphaerales > Nitrososphaeraceae > TH5896. The sequence goes on along the minus strand of CAWJCY010000012.1, from coordinate 148,986 downwards.
CAACAAGCGCTCATCACATTAGCTACTGCGATGCCTTGTACTCTGTCATGAAGATAAACCAGCGTAATTTGAGGCCGTCCCAAGAAGAACTCAATCAATCAGAAGGAATGCAGCTTTATAACGGCTGATATTAAATCGGAAGCAAGATCATAATGCTAGGCCAATTTGTAAACGACTTGAATCCATCACGATGGCTATCAAAATTTCAGCGAACATCGATCCCATATTTGTTATTAATGTTTGGGTTTTATCATTCCTTAGGTCTTATTGTTGCCCTTGTTGGTACATTTTTGATACAAACGACTATTCCAGGTTACGTCGAGCCCAATATTCCACGATATTTTGATTCTGTAGTATTGGCTGGCCCAATTGAAGAGTCATTATTTTTTGGTATACCTTTGTACGGTTTAGCAAATGGAAATGCTGCACTAATCGGAGGATTGGTTTGGATTTTTCTCCATCTCATTAATACCGAAGACTTATCCATTTTGAGCCTTGCATATATCAATTGGTTATTTGTAATCCCTTCATTTTTTTTTAGTTTTCGAGTGTGGGTTTCTGGTAAAGGTTGGTTTGCAGTAGTATCTCACTCGGTTTGGAATTGCTTATTCTTTCTTGCCGGGTGCTATGCTGGTGAATATAAGTGCATGCCGTATGAGAATCCGAGCACACTACTGAGCAGCGTTTTTCTCGCCGCGTTGCTTGTCCTAATTACCTATTGGTTATATCAGAAGAGGAATTACTTACTTGAAAAAAAGATATAGAACAGCATTTTCGAAACTATTTAGTATTGCAATTCTTGAAAATTTGCTTTACACTGTAAATGACGACTTACGATTAAGGCCATGGATTCAATTACTCGCGAGCGTTACAGTCAAATATTGGTCCTTGTTTATTAATCCTTACAGCTCGGAAGCCCGGTCGAGCACGTCATAAACGTGTGCCGAATCTAGTGGCCAAACTTACTTGAGGGCTAGGGATTTCAGGCTCTGGATCTACAAGAAAAGAAACCTGAGGACAGCAGTTCGAATCTGCTCCGGGCTACTCTTCATTTACTGTGCTCTTGGACCTGCATTCATGATATCTATCGGCATATTGCCAAATTTCTGGAAGTTTTTGGCAAACAGGGAAGCGAGTCTTTTAGCAGATTCCAAATACTTTTGCTTGTCGGACCATGTATTAATAGGATCAAGGATATAATCTGGGACTCCCGGACATGACATTGGAATCTCCACATTGAATATTTCGTTTCGTTTATAAGAAACTTTTTCCAAATCACCATTGACTGCCGCTTTCACCATGGATCTAGTGTGTTGCAGGTTCATCCTACGCCCAACCCCGTATGGTCCCCCTACCCACCCCGTGTTTATCAAATAAACCTTCGAATTGTGCTCGGTAATTCTTTCGCCAAGCATGTCCGCGTACTCTCTTGGCTTCAACATCATGAACGGTGCACCAAAGCAATGAGAAAAAGTTTCTTGTGGTTCAGTGATGCCCCTCTCTGTGCCGGCCAACTTACTAGTATAACCAGACATAAAGTGATACATAGCGTGTACCTTTGACAATCTTCCAATCGGAGGGAGTACTCCGAACGCATCTGCTGTGAGGAAAATAATGACATCAGGATGGTTTCCTATACTTGGTAAAACGGCATTTGGAATGAATTCAATCGGGTAAGCAACCCGAGTGTTTTCTGTTAGCGACTCGTCGTCAAAATCAGGTTCACGGCATCGGTTAAGTATAACGTTCTCCATAACCGAACCAAACCTTATTGCATTCCAAATTTGTGGTTCCTTTGATCTTTGTAAATTTATACATTTTGCGTAACAACCACCTTCAAAGTTGAAGATGCCTTTCTTTGACCATCCGTGTTCATCGTCTCCAATGAGACGTCTATCAGGATCAGCAGAAAGTGTCGTTTTTCCAGTGCCTGATAAGCCAAAGAAAAGAGCTGTCCTTCCATCACTACCTACGTTCGCGGAGCAATGCATAGGAAAAATACCTTTCAGAGGAAGCAGATAATTCATTACGGAAAACATTGATTTTTTTATTTCTCCTGCATAGGACGTTGAGCCAATCAATACAAGGCGCTTCGTGAGATTGAGAATGATGAAAGTCTCACTTTTTGTCCCGTCTACTTCTGGGCAAGCTTGGAAATCAATTATAGACAATATAGTGAATGATGGATTATGACTTAGAATTTCTGATGGGATTGGGCGTATGAAAATTTGCATCGCAAAGAGATTGTGCCATGCATTGTCTGTTATTGTCCTTATCGAAAGCCTGCTCTCCTTCTCTGCTCCAATGTATCCATCGAAGATAAAGGCTTCCTTTCCTTCTAAAGATTTTTTCATTCTATTGAAAATTCGATCAAATTTCTCAGGGGATAATGGGTGATTTATTTTTCCCCAATCAACTGAATCATGTGTCAAGTCATCATCCACAATATATCGGTCATCCGGCGATCGGCCAGTAAACTTGCCAGTTCTGACGGAAAGAGCCCCAGTTGTCGAGAGTTCTCCTTCGCGCCTATGAATAGCAGACTTCAATTAATGATGGGGGAGGTAAATTTCTGTGCAGCTTAGAAAAATTGAAACCCGCTTCTTGTAATTGAATAGTACATCTAAGGTCCGCTGTTGATAAGCTGTCATTCATTGATTCGTTTTATGCGAGTTTTTGCATATTTATTTGATTTCCTCGAATTATGGGGGTCAGAATTACAAAATACGAAATAAGAGTGCAAAGAGCAGGGTTGAGGAGGAGGTTCTTGGTAGGACCGTGAAGAGCTGGGATACACGAGAATGATTATTTATGGGGTCTGCCTGATTATTTAATCGTGTCCGATTATTATGACGTACTGAACCTGCATCAATCGGCATCTCCCGAAGATATTAAATGGTCATTTAGACAGCTCGCGTTAAAGCATCATCCAGATAAGAACAGAAACTCAGAAGATTCCAAAAAGAAGTTTATGGAAGTAGTGGAAGCATACGAGATTCTATCGGATGACCAATCCAGAAAAGAATATGATCGCACTTACAAGTATAAGGAATTCAGCATTAATCGTGAGTGGACGCCTCCTGCTGATTGGCAGCAAGTCTATAGCTATGAGCATCTGAAGAAGGAATACGATCGGTCCCACTTTGCGGGCGGTATGTGGGATATCAGCGACAGAGATAGTGGAAGTCTGTGGAAGGCTACTTTGTTCTTATTTGCTGGCCTACTTGGGTTGGTTGCATTCATATTGTGGATCAGATAAGACGTTAGTAAAACCTGCAGGAGCTATATTGTAAACGCATACTTGTGCGGGAGCATTAGTTTTGGAAAATCTATTTTCTCAATCCTGGTTCTTTATTCGCCTTTGGTGATCCCTTAGCAAACTCAGCCACAGAAGGAATAAAAGGGGACCTTAGCAGAGTCTTTTTGATCAAAGTTGAGAGTTGTTGCAGTAGGTAGTAGGGTCTTTGTTACCAGCTTTCAGTTGGCAGGTGTAGAGGGTATTAAAGCAAACACTGCGGAAGATGTATTGAACGAGATCGGTAGGATAAGTAATAGCGATGATGTAGGACTGATTCTTGTTAGTGATGATTTCGGCAAGCAGATTCGATATCAATTAACCGAATTGCGATCTAAAAAGCCAATTCCTCTAGTATTTGAGCTTCCGTCACCCGGAAGCACCAAAGAAACGGTCGATTACCGTTCTTTACTCAAACAAATTCTTGGCGTATGATGGAAATATTGGAACTTCACTCCTACGTATCTATTTCAATGCCACTGCTTGTATTCTGGAGCGCTTTTCTTCCAAAAATAAGGTAGGTTGTATGACCTATCATCCTCATCGCAGGCCGTGTTTTTCCTGTCCTGGCCTCGATATTCCTTACCATTAATTCGGTAGAATCGACGAATACAAAACCGAACTCTGTTAGAGCCGAGGACATTTTTTCTAATTGATTCATCGTAGGGCAGATTGCTACGAGTGTTCCGCTCGGTCTCAGTGATTCATACGTCTTCTCGATCATCGTCCAGGGATCTCCAATATCAACGACAACTATATCTACCTCACCACAGTTTGCCTCTTGGAATTGGGTATGATCATGAAACGTTACAAAATCAGACAGGTTTGCCTTTTTGATGTTTTTCTTGGCGATGGCACTAAATTTTGGATTCACGTCAAAAGTATAAACGTGCCCAGATGGTCTAACGATACTTGCCAAGTAGGTCGTTAGGCCGCCACTGCCGGTGCCAACTTCTAGAACTCGTGAACCACTTGTGAGCCCACTCCGCATCCCGATATATGCTAGATCCTTGGGATATACAATTTGAGTTAACCTTTCTGATTTCATCACGAAATCATATATCAATGGCTCTAGTAGGATGACTTTCTTTCCCTTAGAAGACAAAAGATGTGAACCGAAATCAAGTCCCACTGCTTCTCCTATATCGAGCACGCCTAAATGGGTGTGGAACTTCTTTCCAGTATTTGCCTCTACCAACCAAGTTTTTTGAGGAGAGTGGTAAAGAAGTACATACGATCCTTCTTCAATTATCATGAATTAACCATATTGTACCGATGATAAAAATTAATCCCATATTCTGAACCAATCTTCCAGTCTATTAGTCAGTGGGGATAAATACTAATGGAGAAATATACATTGAAATTGTTTGGTTTGCATCATGGTGCTAACCATATGTGCAGGAAAAGTCGCTTCAAGGGTTCACGTATTACTCATTCCATTCGCACACTTTCGTACTAAGGCGACCATACATCCCACGACTGTTTCGTCGAGGCGGGAAATAGTTCATAATCAAGTGCCATTTATGGATAATCTATTTTATAGCACCTCAAAGTGCTCAAAAGGAGGAATGACGATAATTGTCCGTTCGAAGCAGTCTTTTTCGCTTGCAACACTTCTCAATTAGGTTGAAATTCAGTGAATGTAAATTTGAGAGGCATTGAGGAGGAAAAGTCCATAATGTCTGGCCTGATATTTAGAATATGGTCTCAACGAGGGCACTTTGCATACTTAGTGGTGGTTTGGATTCCGTTGTTTCGGCATTCTATGTTAGGCAAGTTTGGAATTTTGCACCATATACGATTACTTTTCATTATGGTCAAAGGTCGACAGAGGAGATGAGGAGAGCGCGGTTATTTTCTATGTTATTAGGATCTGAAGTTCATAAGGAGATTGATATAAGCTTCATGAAAGATCTTTACGGCAACGATAACACACTGACTGGAAAGAATATCATTATTCCAAAAACATTTCACCAGTCCATAGTAGTTCCACACAGAAACTCGGTTTTTTTGACGATTGGCGCAGCCTGGGCTGCTAGCCTAAAGATTGGTGTTTTAGTGTATGGAGCTCATGCTGATGACCAGAATTATCCTGATTGCCGACCAAAATTCGTAAGTTCTCTTGAAAACATGTTGAACGAATCTGATCTTGATGCCATAAACCTTGGCTTACGAAAGCGGATTGAAATCTGGTGTCCAGCGAAAGAGAATATCCACAAGAATGAGCTGGTCAAGATTGGGTACGAACTTTTGGGGGATAAGATCTTCGATACTTGGAGCTGTTATTCAGACGAATCACGGAATAGTCTAAATAAACCAGTGCACTGTGGCGCATGCGAATCATGTATCAACCGTAAATCAAGTTTTAACGAAGCAAATATTCCAGATAAAACAGAATATGCAAGGTGAGCTAGACTTCCTTAGCTTGTGTTTTCCCCTTGTTTTGGGGATTAAGTTTTTCCATCAAGAGAGTAAGAATAATATCTGAACAAATGTGTACTGGTGATGGAGTCCTATAGTAAGATATTGTTACATGAAAAGGAGAAGGGAAGAACCCTAAACAAAAAGAAAATTGAAAAGATTCTAAGAAATCTATTGATAGAATTGGGTGAAAATCCTGACAGGGAAGGCCTAATCGGAACGCCAAGAAGGATGGCAGAAGCATTTGAAGAGATATTTGCAGGTTACACAATGAGTTCAGGACTCGATGTGAGTTTCTCTGAGGAAACCGATGCTATAATTGCCAAAGACATCCAGTTTTATAGTATGTGTGAGCATCATATGCTCCCCTTTTATGGCAAGGTTCACATTGCATATTTACCTGAAGGCAAGGTATTTGGAATATCCAAACTAACCCGTCTCGTAGAGAAGTATTCGCGTAGGATGCAAATACAAGAGAGGTTAACAAAACAGATAGCTGACGAAATAACTAAAATGGGGGTTAGAGGGGTCGTCGTCATAGCTGAGGGCGAGCACTTGTGCATGAAAATGAGAGGAGTCAGAAATCACAGCGTTGTTGTCACGATGGCACACCGAGGTCTGATGGAGCAAAAGGAGCTTAGAGAAAATATTCTCGCACTCATTTCTAATTCGAAACCAGGTTTAAGATCTTTCTAAAGATGAAAGAACGGTAAATTTTTTCAAATTATCACAAAGGCTTATAAAAAAGGGTATTTTCTATAGGTAAGAAGAATGGCAGGCACTATTTTTCGAGTCCAATCTCATAAGTTCAGTCAGGATAATATTCAAACCACTTTGGTTTGTTCTAATTGCGACCAAGTTTTCTCAAAGGATTTCCTGCTAGACTTGGAAGGTCAGACAATCGAATTCAAATGTCCTGTCTGCGGCACAGCTGGTGAAACAGACCTGCCGTATAAGAGTGCGGAAGAGAGAGAAGAGCTTGATGAAGACGTCGAGGACATTGAAGAAGAAGGCGAGGAAGAATTCGAAGAAGAGTATTAGAGCGCTAAGGCGCGATCATTTATCTTAAGTTCCCAAATATCATGGAATCTATTAATCTCTTGGACCTGGTGACTACATCTGACCATGTCAGGCTGGGTTAGACAGTTTAGGAGAGATATATATTCTCAAGTAAAGTATCTCCAAGGACTCCGACTTCCAAAGTCCATGGGTACTAGGAGCGGGCTATTCGTTGGTTCGGGTGACTCCTATACCTGTGCTCTATTAATGGAATATCTATCAGACCATAGAATGCTTGCCTATCATCCTACAGATATACTTAATTGTCCACAAGTACTATCGGACCATGAAATTTTCTTCATATCAGCTTCTGGTAGAACTCGTTCAAATATTGAGGCTGCCAAGATAGCTCGAAAATTTGGGGCTAAAACTACCGCTGTTACTACCAAGTCTAAAAGTCCTCTGGAAGAGGTATGTAATGAAACACTCAGTCTGGATTACTTGCATAATCCCCAATCGTCAAACACTAGTATTTTGGAATTCACTGCCACGGTGATATCCTGTATGGCGTTGATAGGAATTAATATCAACTTGAACATCTTGGAAAGGATAATGAAAGATGCTATCGAACAGGTCAGTCAATATGGTCTCGACTTGCCATCAGGATTCAAGTCGATCCTATTCCTGGGAGACGGCATATCATATCCACTCGCCAACTACGGAGCACTTAAAATGCATGAGCTTTTTGGATTTAGGTCGTTTGGATATCTACTAGATGATTACTATCATGCACCTATATTTAGCTTGAAAAAGCCAGACTGCGTCTTCGTTCTCGACCATGAAAAGGTAAAAAACTCTATGTCAGCGAATTTTCACAACAAATTGAAAAAGACCCATGCTCTGGCCTATTATTTTCAGCCACATTTAGGACTATCTCTTTTTGAAAACATTCTATTTTCGATATTCGTTATTCAAATCATTGGTCTTACAATAGCGGAAAAATTGAAAATAAACAAACCATATTACTTGTCAAAAAAAAGTCTACTCAATTTGAGTTCGAGTCTAATCTACTGATTTTGAGAAAATTGTAGTCCATTGTTATTACGTCTGATTCTATTCGGGTAACGTAGTAAAGAGGAAGAATGTATACTTTAATCGAATAATTAATTGCTACGGACTAGTTATTCTCAGGTGGAGATCTGCCCTACTTCAAATAAATAAGTTACTTTTTAATTTCAAACTCCTCAAGCTAAGGTTCATTATTATCCTTGCATCATGCTTCCAATTTTCTGGTAACTGATTCAGCCATTATTCACCAAAATTTGATGAAATGTCAATGTAAACAGTATATATAGTTCTCCTTTATAAAGGCTGAATAGGGTATGCCTCAGACTAAACCAATAGTTAGCATAGAGAACGTAGTAGCGTCAGCCACTGTCAACCAAACAGTAAATCTCAATTTGATTACCCAGATTTTTCCAGACGTGGAATATCATCCCGATCAGTTCCCGGGGTTAGTTTTTAGACTGAAATCACCTAAGACTGCCACTCTGATCTTTAGTTCAGGAAAGATGGTATGTACCGGAGCTAAATCTGAAGACCAAGCCATTAAAGCAGTAAAAAATGTAGTCCAAAAATTGAAAAAAGGAGGCATTTCTATCGAGCATGAACCTATTATTGAAATACAGAATATCGTTGCTTCGGCAAGTTTGGGTGGAAAAATTCATCTCGAATTAGCGGCTAGAGGTACTCCCCAGGAGCATGTATGAGCCTGAACAATTTCCAGGACTCATTCATCGAATGCTAGATCCTAAGACAGTGATCTTATTATTCGCTTCTGGAAAACTAGTTTGCACAGGAGCAAAGAAAGAAACTGAGGTATACAGAGCTGTGCATAATCTCCACAATCTCTTGGAAGAAAAGAATCTAATGATCTACGAAGGGTGAATACTCTCGATATTAATCAGGCATTTGGCATTCAAAAATAGACCGTAACTAATGCATCCATCGAAAGTATAGAAGCATCTCTTATCCACTGACGCTAATTGAAATTCGAATAAACATTCTGCAACTACGATCTCACTCGTCTGATTTTTTGATTACCTATTGTCAGTCTTCTCTAGAAATTGATCAATCTGTTGCAGTGTAACTTTTCCTTCATAACCTTTTAACTGAATTGCTTCTAGATAGATCAATGCACCGTATTGGTTCCAAACATTGACATATGTTAATAGGGACGGTGAAAATTTAGAATCGAGTATGTTAATAAAAAATGTGCGGTCATTGCCTAGATCACTATTATTAATGCATTACCTAGAATCGTATCTGGATTCTCTGGCATTTCAAAAAATTGTTTCATCAGGTGCAAAAGCCTTTCCTTTGAATAAATACCTCTTAACTAATTTGGGTTCGGATTCGATCTATCAGGTGGCGATGATACTGCATGCCTGAGCTGTGGCTAAAGTACGGCCAAACTTCTGTAGTAGTGGACATAAAGTACGAAAATTTACTAGCTCACATTTATCCAACTCCATCTACAGGTTACTTGGCAGCACAACAGGTAGAGGATGAACTGTCCAATATGGACATAACTGATAACACGATCATAATTGTTTTGTCAGTTTCACAAGCGGTCTTGGATTTGGTAGACCACATCTCTCAAAGAGCCGTCCTAAAAAACCATGCTTGCGTTGCTTTTGCATCTCGAACGAATCTTATAAAACCACTAAAGAATGCATTGCGAAAACAGTCCTATCCTGTATATGGGGTAACGTATTCTTCACTATCTTCTTTACTAAGCAAGTACAAGAATGTTCTTTTAATTTCCCAAGTGAGATATGATCCATTGTTCGGTTACGGCGGGACCCCGACCTTGTTTCTTCGACAATTCTTTCCATCAGAAATGAGCGAAGCGTTTTACTCACGATCAAATAACCTACCAAACCCTCGCAAGAAACCTCCACCACTAGAAATTGCATTGCGAATGGCCGACAACCTGAATGCTACTTCGATCGAAGTAGTTGGAAGTCCAAAAATCCTTAGCTTGCACCATGGATCCATTTCTCAGTCATTTGAAAGTGCCACTCGCTCATTAGATCTTGGTCGGAAAACTGGTATAGTAAAGTGCCAAACTACATTAATTAGTCCTAGTGACGACCTCGAATCACATCTTACTTTATGTTCGTCTCTAAACTCTCTCTGGAACGTAATAGAATTGGTTAAAGAGGGCGGACTAGTCGCTCTGCTCTCAGAAAATAGTATGGGCCTAGGTTGTGAGGCTTTAGAATTGTATGTCCAAGAAAGGTTGGATATGCAGAAATATTTGGAAGAGAAACGTCAATATTTGGAAGGCCTAGAACATATTTTGTTCCTACAGGAGTTAACCAAAAATTATGATTTAGGAATAATATCAACTTTGCCTGAATATTATCTATTAAAGCTGGGACTCATACCTTTTAAGTCCACTAGGGAGTGTTACCTTAGGGCCTTGTCAAAGTTCGGAAGATCTCAAAAAATGCTCGTAATCTCCGGTGCAGATATTCTCTCTTTAGTCGATTAGTCCCGGCGTTCGAGTTAAATGGTAGCTATTCTCGGTTTAATAGTACTGCTGAAAAAAGTGGAGGTCTGAACGAACGAATTGAAACTGGACCCAACTTGAAAATCTGGGAATTTATTCAATATCTGATGTAGAATTTTTCAGACCAGATAAAGATATACCTATATATTGAGAAAGGAGGTAGGTGTATCAGAATTTGTATTTCATCTTATATCCCCATATACATTTACTGGGTACGGGAGGTAGTTGAGGATTTGTCAGCTGAGAAGAAGCTAGTCAAGATAACTGATCATATGTATCAACCCAAGCATGAGATTCTGCCTAGACCCGAAGCCAGCGCTGTCCTGAAACAATACAACGCTAAACCTAGCCAACTCCCGTACATAATGTTAAGCGATAAAGGTTTGCAGGATCTTGACGTTAGGCCTGGAGATATCATAAAAATTACCCGCAAAAGTGCTACTTCGGGTGAAAGTGTATATTACCGGTATGTGGTAGAGGGATAGGAATAATTTAGGTGGTGGTTGTTCGTTTTGTGGCCCATTATTAATGACATTTTGAGAAAGGAAGGAGTGGCAAGGCAACATTTGAATTCCTACAATGAATTCATGGAGAAAGGGATTCAAAGTATTATCGATGAAGTTGCAGAAATCGAGATAGAGACTTCCGAATATCCTTACAAGATAAAGCTTGGAAAGATAAAGCTGCAGCAGCCTAGAATTATGGAACTTGACGGCTCGATTACCCATGTAGCGCCTATGGAGGCACGTTTGAGAAACTTGACATATGCTTCGCCGATCATGTTAGAATGTAGCATTGTAGAAGATGGTAAAATCTTGGAATCTAGATTTATTCACATAGGGGACATGCCTGTAATGGTAAAGTCTAACGCTTGCATATTGCATAATATGCCAGAACACAAGTTGATAGAGTTGGCTGAGGATCCACGTGATCCAGGTGGATACTTTGTCATCAACGGTTCCGAGAGAGTCATTGTAGGATTGGAAGATCTTTCATATAACAAGATTATAGTCGATATGGAAGAAGCGACCGGTACTCTCCTGTACAAGGCGAAAGTATACTCCTCTATTGTTGGCTATAGAGCAAAACTGGAATTAATAATGAGACCTGATGGATCTGTAGTAGCGAAGATACCTGGATCTCCAGTAGATGTGCCATTAATCACATTGGTACGAGCTTTGGGACTGGAAACCGACAAGGACATAGCAAATGGGGTATCATTAAATACCCTAATACAAGACGAGCTTGAACCCTCCTTCGAAAAATCGAGTGATGTTCTTACAAGTAGAGATGCGATAATCTATATCAGCAAACGTATTGCCCCGGGTATGCTTGAAGAATTTCAGATCAAGAGAGCAGAAACCCTTCTTGATTGGGGACTTTTACCTCACTTAGGAAAGAACCCTGATAACCGGCATGAAAAAGCACTCTTCCTTGGTGAGGCGGCCAGTAAGTTGATCGAACTTAAACTTGGTTGGATTGATGCAGACGACAAAGATCATTATGGTAATAAGGTAATAAAGTTCGCCGGACAGATGCTTGCAGATCTATTCCGGACCGCCTTCCGGAACTTGATACGCGACATGAAGTACCAACTCGAACGATCAGGTCAGAAGCGAGGAATTAACGCTGTCGCTGCTGCTGTCCGACCTGGAATAATATCCGATAAGCTGAATAACGCAATTGCAACTGGAAATTGGGGAAGAGGTCGGGTCGGAGTAACGCAACTACTCGATAGGACAAATTATATGTCTACGGTAAGCCATTTACGGCGTATTCAATCTCCTCTTAGCAGAAGTCAGCCTAATTTTGAAGCAAGGGATTTACACGCAACTCATTTTGGTCGCATTTGTCCTGCCGAGACACCAGAAGGATCTAATTGCGGACTGGTCAAAAATTTGGCTCTATCGGCCATTATATCGGTAAGTGTTTCTTCGGCTGAAATTGTTGAAAAGCTCTTTGAATTAGGCGTAGAACATGTTGACGAGGCAAATGAGAACTTGAAGAGAATTGGAGCTAGGGTATTTGTTGATGGGCAGCTTGTTGGTTATGTGGAGGACGGCGGCCATCTCAGCTAACACTTTGAGAACAATGAGGAGATCTGGAAAGATTCATCCTCATGTGGGTGTATATCTCTACAGTTCATTGAACGATAATGCAACTAAGCGTCTTTATATTAGTTGCAATTCTGGCCGTGTGCTTAGACCGTTGATCATAGTCAGAGATGGTCGCTCACTGATCACAGAGGAAATAATAGAAAAGATTCAAAAGAAATTTCTTTCATGGACTGATCTTCTGCACACAGGCATCTTGGAATTGGTTGACGCCAATGAAGAGGAGAATTGTTATGTTAACATTGGTACCGATATTATAGACCTTTCACACACCCATTTGGAAGTTTTCCCCTCATCCATTTTGGGGGTTGGGGCATCCATTATACCCTACCCTGAACACAATCAATCTCCACGAAATACCTATGAGAGTGCAATGGCAAAACAGAGTCTCGGGTTTTCAACCCCTTTAATGAATGCGAGCACATATGTGAGACAACATTTAATGCTTTATCCTCAGACTCCGATGGTTAGCACCAAAGCGATAAATCTGCTAGGCCTGGACGATAGACCAACTGGGCAGAATGCAATCGTGGCAGTCCTACCTTATGAAGGTTATAACATAGAAGATGCTGTGGTATTTAACAAGTCTGCGGTGGATAGAGGGTTTGGGAGGACCTTCTTCTATAGAGTCTACGAAGCAGAGGCTAAGCAGTATCCAGGTGGTATGAAGGATAATTTCGAATTACCTTCATCAGACGAGAATATACGCGGCTACAGAGGAGAAAAGGCATATCGCCTCTTAGAACAAGATGGTGCCATAATGCATGAAGCTGTGGTTGTGGGTGGTGATATTCTGATTGGTCGAACCTCCCCTCCAAGATTCATGGAGGAATATAGGGAATTCGAGGTCAAGGGACCATACAGGCGGGATACTTCCATAGGGGTTAGACCCTCAGAAAATGGGGTTGTCGACACGGTCATAATGACTCAGTCTGTGGAGGGCGGCAAGATGTTTAAGATTCGCGTTCGAGATATGCGAATTCCTGAAATTGGCGATAAATTTGCATCAAGACACGGTCAGAAGGGTGTCGTAGGTATGCTTGTTAGTCAGGAAGATCTGCCCTATTCTGAAAACGGGATAGTCCCAGATGTTATGATCAATCCTCACGCATTTCCCTCCCGTATGACAGTAGGTCAGTTTTTGGAATCACTGGGAGGTAAAGCAGCTGCACTAAGGGGTAGAATTGTGGACGGGTCAGCATTCCTAGGAGAAAAATTAGACCAACTTAAGGATGTGCTGCAAGATTATGGTTTCAAACTTACGGGAAAAGAAATAATGTATGATGGTAGAACTGGTAGAAAATTCCCCGCCGATGTTTACGTAGGTGTAGTTTATTATCAAAAACTTCATCATATGGTGGCAGATAAGATCCACAGTAGAGCTCGAGGTCAAGTACAAATGCTTACCAAACAGCCAACAGAAGGTCGAGCAAGAGGAGGCGGATTAAGGTTTGGTGAAATGGAACGAGATTGCCTCATAGCATATGGTGCTTCAATGATGCTCAAGGATCGTCTTCTAGAAGAGTCAGATAAAGCTGAAATAAACGTGTGCGAACGATGCGGACTCTTGGCTTATTATGACATTAAACAGCGCAGATACATTTGTAGGGTGTGTGGGGATAAGGCAAAGATCTCGTCTGTCATAATCGCATACGCCTTCAAATTGTTGTTGCAGGAAATGATGAGTTTGAATGTTGCTCCTCGCCTGTTGGCGAAGGACAAAGTTTAGGGAGATTTTTGATTTGATAGAAGAATCTATGAAAATATTAGGAGGAATAAAATTTAGCATCTGGTCACCGGTGGAAGTGCGCAAATTTAGCGTTGCTGAAATTACTGCTCCAGAGACTTATGACGAAGACGGTATGCCTGTTCAAGGAGGTCTGATGGATAATAGGCTTGGCACTCTGGAACCTGGTCAAAAATGTGGAACATGTGGGAATACATCAGCAAGATGCCCTGGACACTTCGGGCATATTGAGCTTGCAGAGCCGGTACTTCATATTGCATTCGTGGATGATATTCATAAACTGCTTATCACCTGTTGCAGATCATGTAGTAGAGTCAAACTGGGCCACAGTGATATTGAGAGATATCGTGCCTTGCGGAACGCAAAAGCCGCATATTCCGTAATAACACTGGAGAACATTAAGGATGAAATAATAGAGAAGGCCAAGAAAGTTAAGGTATGTCCGCACTGCGAGAAGGAGCAGTACGAATTGGTCTTTACGAAACCAACTATTTTTGTAGAAAAGACTGAAGCTGGCGAGAACCGACTGCTCCCAATTACCATTAGGGAAAGGATGATGAATATCCCTGATGATGACCTTCTCTTGCTTGGATACGATCCTAAAACAGCAAGGCCAGAATGGTTTGTGTTGCAAGTACTGCCTGTACCTCCGGTTACCGTGAGACCTTCAATAATACTGGAGACAGGAATTCGATCTGAAGACGATCTGACTCACAAGTTAGTAGATATCATACGTGTTAATCAGCGATTGAAGGAGAGCAAAGAGGCCGGCACTCCTCCATTAATAGTTCAGGATTTGGTGGACCTATTGCAATACCATGTGACTACATACTTTGACAATGAGGTTTCCGGTATTCCACAAGCACATCATCGTTCTGGAAGGCCATTGAAGACTCTTACCCAAAGATTGAAGGGCAAGGAAGGTAGATTTAGAGGATCTTTGTCAGGGAAAAGGGTCGATTTCTCTAGTCGAACGGTAATTTCCCCGGATCCTAATTTGACAATCTCCAGCGTGGGTGTTCCTGTTGACGTCGCAAAGAAGCTTACTATTCCGGAAACTGTCTCCCAATGGAATCTTGAACGTCTTAAAGTCCTGGTTGTTAATGGGCCCAACATATATCCAGGAGCGAATTACATTATTAGGCCTGACGGTGTCAAAATTAGGCTCGATTATGTAAGCGATAGGGAGATGGTTGCCGAATCGCTTGCTCCAAACTATATTGTGGAAAGGCATCTATCAGATGGTGATATCGTGATCTTTAATCGTCAACCGTCTCTCCACAGAATGTCCATTATGGCTCATTACGTTAAGGTTCTTCCCTATCGCACATTTAGACTACACCCAGCTGTATGTCCTCCTTATAATGCAGATTTTGATGGAGACGAAATGAATTTACATGTACCTCAAAGTGAAGAGGCTCGAGCTGAGGCCGCATTATTAATGAGGGTCCAAGATCAGTTGATATCTCCTAGATATGGCGGACCCATCATTGGTGGTATCAGAGATTTCATTACCGGTGCCTATATTCTCACCTCAAAGGACACATTTCTGAACAGAGAGGAATTCGCTAACATGGCCTTGAGTGGGGGATATGGGGGAGTGCTTCCACAGGCAGATTCAAGAGATGGAGATTATCAACTTTACAGTGGTAGGCAGCTCTTCTCACTTTTCTTTCCTGATGATTTCAATTTTGTTATCACCTCCAAGTGGAACAAAGCATCTAAAGGTGAAGGCAAAGATGTTGTAATTAGAAACGGTCAACTCCTAGGTGGAGTTATAGACAAGGCATCGATTGGTGCTGAAGAGCCAGATAGTGTGCTTCACCGTATAGCGAAGGACTACGGAAATGATACAGCAAGGAAATTTTTGGATTCGATTCTGATTATACTCAAGACCTATTTGACTCAACGTGGATTTTCGTATGGATATTCAGATCTATGGCTGAGCGATGAAACAAGGAAAGAAATTAGCGCTATTATCGAGCGAGCTTATGATAAAGTGGATGAGTTGATAAAGCAGTATAAGGACGGTACTCTTCCATTGACGAGAGGTTTGTCTCCCGAAGAAGCTCTGGAGCTATATGTAGTCAATGAATTGTCTAGAGCCAGGGATAGGGCAGGAAAAACAGCAGATCGAGCATTTCCCGATGACAATTCTGGTGTAATTATGGCATCGACCGGTGCTAGAGGTTCAACACTGAATATAGGTCAGATGACTGCGGCTTTGGGACAACAATCCATTAGGGGGAAGCGCATTAACAAGGGTTATCATAACAGATCTTTGCCTCACTTTAGGATAAATGATACCAATCCTGACGCGAAGGGCTTTGTCAAATCCAATTATCGGGATGGATTAAGTCCATTGGAGTTCTTCTTCCACGCGATGGGAGGTCGAGAAGGCTTGGTAGATACAGCCGTTAGGACCCAACAGTCTGGATACATGCAAAGGAGGTTGATAAATGCTCTAGAGCATTTGAAGATTGAATATGACCTGACTGTGAGAGATCCTCATGGAAATATTATCCAGTATTTGTACGGCGAAGACGGGATCGATCCTGCTAAGAGTGATCATGGAGAGGCTGTAAATATACTCAGATTAATTGAAGGTGAATCAATTATCGATGAAGGTAAGAAAGCCACAGACGTTGAAATTGGAAAGATACTCAATTCTTTTGGTGCTAATCTCAATGTAAAAGTAAAGTCTAGTCTAGAGATGACTCTGTTGAATAATCGGCTGAGCAAGGAAGGAGTAGAAAAAGTAGTTCGAAAAATTGTAGAATTCACAGAAAAGGCCATGGCTGAACCAGGTGAGGCCGTCGGGGTGGTCACAGCACAATCCATAGGTGAACCAGGTACACAAATGACTCTTAGAACCTTCCACTTCGCTGGCGTCAAGGAAAGAAATGTAACGTTAGGGTTACCACGGTTGATTGAGCTGGTAGACGCACGTAAGAAGCCGGTTACGCCAACCATGGATATTTACTTGGATGAAGAACATAAGGTTAGTAGGGAAAAAGCGTTACAAGTAGCCAAAGAGATTATTTATACTAGAGTTTCCGACCTAATAGATAAATCTGATATCGACTACAGCGGAATTCTTAACTTTTACTTCTCTGAAGCACAGCTTGCTGAACGTGGATGCGAACTTGAACAGGTATTTGATGTACTAAAGGGATCAAAAAAGAGATACGACATTAGTATGAAAGATAAGCCCTATCACATACGAGTCTCAATTCCAGATGACCCTGATGCCCAAACGATCTTGACTTTGAAGAATAAACTTTTGAACGCTAGGGTCAAAGGTGTGCCGGATATTGAAAGAGTTACCATCGTAAAACAAGATGAAGAATGGGTTATTCAAACGGCAGGCTCGAACCTATCCAAGGTGGTTCAAATCCCTGGCGTAGACACTCGGAGGGTTTCGACTAATAATGTCTATGAGATTTGGCAGACACTAGGAATAGAGGCTGCGAGAACTGCATTGGTGAAGGAAATCACAAACACGTTGGAGGAGCAAGGGCTGGAGGTCGATCTTCGCCATATCATGTTGGTGGCCGATTTAATGTCATCTAAAGGGTACCTTCAACAGATAGGAAGACATGGTATTGCAGGGACAAAAACCTCCGTACTGGCACGCGCAGCATTTGAAATCACAGTTCCTACCATAGCTAGAGCTTCTCTTGAGGGGCAAGTAGAGACCTTGAGAGGAGTCACAGAAAACGTTATAGTAGGAGCTGACCGTACCCGTTGGTACTGGCATGGTTGATCTTTATATGAAAGTAAAGGAGGAGAGTGCTGATGAAAGCACTAGAGAAGCTGATTAAAGAAGCAGTAGCGAGTGGCAAGTACAAGAAAGGTGCTAAGGAGGTAATGAAATTTGCCAAAGGATCAAAACTCATCCTTGTATCTGATTCAGTTAGTGATAGAAACAGAGGCAATATTGAAGATCAGGCGAAATCTATTGGTGTTCCGGTGCTTAAATTTCATGGAACATCGGTCACATTAGGAAGGGCTTGCAATCGGCCCCATAGGATATCTGTGTTCTCCATCCGGACAGGAACTGAAGAAGAAATTCGAAACATTCTCTCTGAAAAAGTGAACTAGTCACACGCTTTCAATTGCATGAAACTGGTACCATGGCTTATACAATTTACAAATTGGTGATTTCATCATGTGGATCTTATCCAAACACATATCATTCTGATCTTGATAGGTGCCCGTACAGCCATTTGCATTACATGGAAGACTTAAATTGGCGATAATGAATCAGATGCATGATTCGCGAATTGCGTGTATGGTCTTTTTGTACTTATGATGATAAGAGGATTTAAGATTTGACGGAAAAAATCAAATTGACTTCGGATGAATTGCGACTTATGTCTCTATTTCAGAGTATCACGAGTGTAACTGCGAGGGATTGTGTAGTTGATGATAAGATGGACCGTGTTATTTTTATTCTCAACAAGGGTCAGATGGGCCTGGCCATAGGGAAGGGAGGTGCCACTATTCGACAACTACAAAATGTTGTGGCAAGAAAAGTAGAACTAGTCGAATACTCTGAAGATGCAAGCGACTTTGTCCGCAATATGCTGAACCCTCAAATGGTAAATGATGTAAAAATAACCCAAAGAACAGACGGCTCTAAGCAAGCAGTAGTTCTAGTGGACGCAAAGCGAAAAGGCGTAGTGGTAGGGAAGGAAGGAAGGAATGCTGAGAAGGCAAGATTGTTGGCAAAGAGGTACTTTCAAATATCCAATGTTCTGATAACAAGTGCATCTGAAAGAATGATCGGAAACGAGGTTATGGATTAGTTGGCCAAATCACCGTTAGGTTTGTTCTCAGGGCGTGTGCTCAAGACAAAGAGAAAGCGTGCACGCTGGTCGAATAAGTATTACAAGAGGAGAATGTTGATGTTAGATAAGAAAGCTAACCCTCTTGAGGGGGCTCCTCAGGCAAAGGGAATTGTTCTTGAAAAAGTCGGAATAGAATCAAAACAACCGAACTCCGCTGTGAGGAAATGCGTTCGAGTACAACTGATAAAGAATGGAAAAACCATCACAGCATTCTTACCAAAGGACGGGGCCTTAAATTTCGTAGATGAACATGATGAGGTGATGCTCGAAGGGATTGGAGGTTCAATGGGTGGAGCAATGGGTGATATTCCTGGAGTGAGATGGAGAGTCTTCAAAGTAAACGGTGTCTCCCTCAATGAGTTAGTCCTAGGACGGAAGGAGAAACCACGAAGGTAATTGATATGAGTGGAAAGGAACAAGCAAACTTGCTTTTATTCAACAAATGGGATGCGAGAAAGATAGAAATCGGCGATATTGGCCTTCAGAAAGTTATATCGTTAAAGCCATCTGTTATTCCCATCACCTTTGGACGACACGAACATCAAAGATTGAAAAAATCGGAGGTTAACATTGTGGAAAGGCTCGCCAACAAGTTAATGCATTTTGGGAAAAGATATGCGAAAAATACTGGCCGGATGGGTGGCAAGAAAGCAAAATCTCTAAACATGTTGAAGACTGCCTTTGAGATAATACACTTGGAAACAGGCAAGAATCCGTTAGAAGTATTTGTGAAGGCTGTCGAGAATGCATCTCCTAATGAAGATACTACGAGAATCGTTTACGGAGGTGTAGTTTACCACGTCTCCGTTGACGTGGCTCCTCTAAGACGTGTTGATCTTGCTCTCCGTTTTATAGCTGAGGGGGTTAGAGAATCAACGTATTCTAACCCACAGGCCATAGAAGAAGCTCTTGCGAGAGAACTTATTTTAGCTTCAGAAAATGAAATGGCCAGTCATGCTATAAAAAAGAAAAATGAACAAGAAAGAGTAGCAATGGCATCACGATAGCCAATTGTATCTCTTGTTCAGAAAAGTAACAACTTCCAAGATTGCATGTACGATTTAGTGTTTAGGCTGAAACTTAAATAACAAGGTTCCAGTGAAAATCAATATAAATGAATGGTAAAGATGAATTCCTATTCAAGAAAAGCACCCTAATGAGTACTGGGGCGGGACGAGATATAATCAAGCAAGCTCTGTTGAGAGAAAAGGGATACAAACAGTTTAGTAAATACAGCCGTGAAACTGAAGAACAATTTCAGGACTTTACCAAACGATACTTGTTATCGATACACAAGCTAATCATTTCTGACCAAAATCCGTCTGGTTCTCTTAGAAAATTCGCAGAAGAAATTGGTTCTTCAGAGATGGCTCTAGACGACTCTAAAATACAAGATGTCATGGCGAGAATTTCTAGACCTGAAATTCTTGCAGACAGAGTCGAGCGCATCCTAAATTCCAATTTTGTCTTAATGACTTTCCCAGTTCTAAACGCATTGTTTGACGGGGCAGCTGCATTCTTTCAAGAAAGTATTAGTTCTGAAGTTAGAACTACAATCATAGATGGACACATTATTGCAATCGATCTTAGCGAGCCCATGGACAGAATCATTGACAAAGATGAGGATTTGGATTATCTTGATGATTATAAGCTAATGAATCCGTATATACTTGAGGTTGCAAGACAAATGATTTCCGTTGGTGGAGACACTGTACTTAAATCATTTGAAGAAGGTTTTAGGGATGCTAGAGTAGGACAGTATATCGATCAGAGACTCAAAGCGAAGCCTGAGTCTGTCACAGATGAGAATATGATGGGTTGCTACAAGAAGTATCGAGCTATTATGGGCACGGCAGCCAGAAATATGGCACTTGATAGGAAACCACTTGGTGAAATCTATCATTTGGGCATGGCAAAGGCCAGTGAAGCTGTAGGTTGTGGAAACGAGATCCAGGATGCAATTAGAAACGGATCAATAAAAATTCCATCTTGGCCGTTCTACTATAGTATTATCACTGGAGACGTGCAGAAGGCATTCGAACTTACGATGAGAAAAAGCTCAACCTACTTGGACGAGGCAAGAATCGCTCTAGATATGCTTCCGCATGAATATGGTTTTAGACCGTTCTTAGAATTCCTTTTTCTGTACGTCAATCATTACAATCAGTATTGGTTCAATGAATTGAATAAGAGAGACCTCTACGCATTGTTACAGAAAAACCTAACAATGAGTGACCTGCATAGAAAATGAAGGTGCCACCCTTCTTATATTATTAAGAAAGTTTATTATTCTAACCACTACTCTATCTTCAAGCGGAAATGTCTAGCGAGTACGAGAAGATCGTAGTAAAGCTTATCAAAGAAAAACTTGACGAGTTAGAATATTTGAAAAAGGCAAAAGACTGGAATAAATCTCGGGCTCAGAGATTGGCAGATGAGATAGAAACACTTGAAAGTTTATTTGAAAATTACAACTTAGGAATGAATTATTTTCGGCGGGCGAAAGGGGGGAGATCAGGACTCAGGGAATGAGAATTTCGCCTTCGTAAAGCTACTAGGTATAGTAAATATGTTGGATTTTTAGTAAGGGAAATTATGATAATATAGCTTCTTCTAGGAGGCCGGACTGCGGATCTCTGACGAACCAAAATCTCCTTATAAACGATTAAGAGACGCTTCGTAATTATTTATATACCTAATTCTTGGCATATGACTCAGGCCATGCACGAGGATAAGATAAAGAAGTTGTATCAAATCAAGAAACTGTCTGAGGAAGGAGGCGGGCCGGAGAGGATTTCCGCCCAACATTCCAAGGGTAAACTAACAGCGAGGGAAAGAATTAGCCTTCTGTTAGATGAGGATTCTTTCGTCGAAATTGATAAATATGTAATCCATAGGAGTGATGATCCTTCGACCAAGACGTATTTTGGAGATGGGGTATTGACAGGATTTGGTACCATTGATGGGCGGAAGGTGTTTGTTTACGTTTACGACTTTACAGTGCTAGGAGGCTCGCTAGGTGAAATGGCTGGGAAAAAGATCGTCAAGGTTATGGATCATGCTCTTAAGGTCGGTGTCCCTATCATAGGAATTCTGGATTCGGGAGGAGCAAGAATTCAAGAAGGGGTAATGAGTTTAGACGGTTACGGGGATATCTTCTATCAAAACACTCTCGCATCGGGCGTCATTCCACAAATAACTGCCAGCATGGGTCCTTGTGCAGGGGGTGCTGTTTATTCTCCTGCCATGACTGACTTCGTAATTATGGTGGAACACATCGGGCAAATGTTTGTTACAGGACCCGAGGTAGTCCATGAGGTGTTAGGGCAGGAGGTTTCATTTGAAGAGCTAGGAGGCGCAATAACACATGCCAGTAAATCTGGCGTGGCTCATTTTGTAGCAAAAGACGAATACGCATGCATTGATAAGATAAAAAAACTCCTTTCCTACATACCACAAAACAATAGCGAACTTCCTCCAATTGTTCAACCAGGAGATGATCCAAATCGGATCGATTCTGCCCTTGCATCTATACTCCCTGAAAATCCGTATGAACAATATGATATGAAGCAAATAATCAAATCAATTGTTGATGACGGAGATTTCTTTGAGATACACGAACTCTTTGCAGAGAACGTTGTTGTAGGCTTTGCAAGAATGGGAGGAAGATCTGTAGGAATAGTTGCCAACCAGCCTTTGTATCTTGCCGGTGCCTTGGATATTAATTCTTCCAACAAAGCTGCGAGGTTCATTAGATTTTGTGATTGCTACAACATTCCAATTGTTACCTTGGTAGATACTCCTGGTTACCTACCTGGAACCGATCAAGAACACAATGGAATAATAAGGCATGGGAGCAAATTGCTGTACTCTTATTGCGAGGCATCTGTGCCTAAGATCACATGTATCATAGGAAAAGCGTACGGCGGCGCTTATATCGCCATGGGGAGCAAAAACCTTAGAGCTGACATAAACTTGGCATGGCCAACAGCTGAAATTGCGGTTCTTGGACCCGAGGCCGCAATAATGATAATACATCGCCGAGATCTCAAGAAATCTGAGGACTTGGCAAAAACCAAAAAGGCTCTTGCAAAAGAATACAGAGAAAAGTTCGCCAATCCCTATATCGCAGCAGAGAAGGGAATTATTGATTTGGTTATAGATCCAATGGAAACTAGACCGATGATTATTAGGGCGCTTGATACCTTATCCACTAAAAGGGAGACATATCCGTGGAAGAAACATGGGAACATAAATTTATAGAGGTGTATAAATTACGACCAAGGCAATAAGCAAAATTCTGATTGCAAATAGGGGAGAGATCGCTCTAAGAGTTGTCCGTGCATGTAAAGAACTGGGAATAAAATCTGTTGCAGTATTTTCTGATGAAGACACACGCTCAGTGCATGTAAAAAGAGCCGACGAGGCATACAACATCGGACCAGCAGCGGCTACAGAAAGCTACCTGAACATGAAGCGAATTATAGAGATTGCAAAGCAATCAGGGTCAGATGCGATACATCCAGGATATGGATTTTTGTCCGAGAACGAAGGATTTGCAATGTCTTGCAAGAAGAACGGGATAATATTCATAGGGCCTGGAAGTAAGGCTATGGAAGTCACCGGTGACAAGATGAAGTGTAAAGAAGTGATGAAAGAAGCCGGAGTACCATTGGTCCCGGGTAGTGACGGCGTGGTGGAGGATCTTGATGAGGCAGTTGCAATCGCAAAGGATTCTGGATTTCCTGTTCTCCTCAAATCTGCATTTGGTGGTGGTGGGAGAGGTATTCGCTTGGCCAAGGATGAAAAAGAATTACGGCAAGAATACGAAATGGCCTCCGCCGAATCAAAAGCGGCATTTGGGAAGGCTGCACTTTATGTTGAAAAATGCCTTGAGGGCATCCGCCACATTGAATATCAACTTTTTCGCGATATCCATGGCAACAGTAGACACTTATTCGAACGCGAATGTTCTGTGCAAAGAAGACACCAGAAGCTCATCGAAATGTCTCCTTCTCCCGTTCTAGATGCTAAAACTCGCAGTAAAATAGGTGAAATCGCAGTCAGAGCCGTTGATGCCGTGGATTACGTCAATGCGGGGACGGCAGAATTTTTAAGAGACAACAAAGGAAATTTCTACTTTATAGAAATTAACTCTAGGTTACAGGTGGAACATCCAGTCACGGAATTTGTAACAGGGTTAGATCTCGTGAAATTGCAAATTTCAATAGCACAAGGAGAAAAAATCCCATTCAAGCAGGAAGATTTGGAACTAAGAGGAGCAGCTATTGAATGCCGTATAAACGCAGAAGACCCGTTCAACGAATTCTCGCCCTCAGTTGGATTAGTTCCTTCATGCAATTTACCTTACGGCCCCGGTGTACGCGTGGATTCATATCTATACCCTGGCTGTACTGTATCCGGATATTATGATTCCCTTGTAGCAAAGCTCATTACTTGGGGCAACCATTTCGAAGAAGCTAGGAGCAGGATGATTAACGCATTAAATGAATTTGAAGTCGAGGGCGTGAATACAACTATACCACTTTACAAGACGATAATGAAGGAGGAGCATTTCATAAAAGGAGAGTTGTCAACTGATTATCTTGAACGATATGCCCTTATGGATAAGCTTCTCAAGGATGCTAAGAGCTTGTCATCTCAAACCCAGGTTCCCGCTCTCGCCGCAATTTTGCTTTATTCAGAGTTTAAGCGGACCCCTTCGGTCAGCCGAGGTGATGATGTTCGTACCTCACAACACATGTCGGCATGGAATAGACAGAGAGGGAACCTTTGATGGAATTTAAGATAGCGCATCTAGAACAACCCGTGAACGCAGAGTTAGTAAGCACCCTGGGTGAATCTGAGGCCATGGTTAAGATAAACCAGAAAGATTACCGTCTCAAGGTCCTGAGGTTTTCTACAAATATTCTTGAATTTATGATAGACAACTCCTACCACTCTGCGAAGATACTCTACTCGAGTACCTCTGAGGTGAAGCTGCTAATAGATGGAACTGAAATGAAAATAAATAAGCATTCCAAATTGTCAGAAGTTTTAGAACAGTCATTATCTAAGATCTCACAGACGGCTGCAGTAAACAATTTGACAAGTCAGATACCTGGAAGAGTTGTTAGCGTATTAGGAAAGCAAGGTGACTCGGTAAACAAAGGCGATTCCATCGTAGTACTGGAATCTATGAAAATGCAAGTTGCGGTAAAATCCCATAAAGATGGTAAGATAAAGGAGATAAAAGTTACGCAGGGAAACACCGTATCTAGAAATGACGTCATTGCTGTCATAGAGTAGTAACTATAAAAAAAGTGACACTCACTCACTTGCATCTTGCGTATGTTACATAGCTGCGACGCCTTTACATTTAACAAACCTTGACTAATAAAGTGAAATTGCCTAATTATTTTTCCAAAGCAGATTTTATCTCGTCGTAATTTGGCTCTACTAATGGATTGTCAGATATCCATCTATATCTAATTATACCGCTTTCATCGAGCACGAACACTGAACGCTTAGCTGCATTATAACCTTCTAAAGAACCCAAGTTGCCCATTACAATGCCATATTTGTTTATGACCTCTCGCTTGTAATCGCTAAGAATCGGAAAATTAAGGTGTCTGTTCTCAGTAAAAATCTTGTTAGCAAACGGGCCGTCTACAGAGATACCGACAACTTGAGCTCCAAGGGATTTTAGCACAGATAGAGAGTCCCTCAGCGCACACATCTCAGCAGTACATACAGGTGATTCTGCAGCTGGAAAAAAAGCAAGAACAAGTTTCTTGCCTCTAAATTCTTCAAGGCTTCGACTTTTCATCTCAACATCAGGTAAATTAAAGCCTGGCGCTTCTTGTCCTATTTCGGGAACTGAACCTGTTGTTGACGTTGAAGACATGGAACAAACTACACTTTAGGACAATAAATTAATTTCGGAATATCAGTTATTTGGAAAACCGGAATGTCTGCGAAGCTCCTTAATTGTCTCTTCCAAAGCCAAAATTACCCTTTCAACCTCATACATTGTGTTTTGATGACCAAGAGTAAGCCGAAGAGAACCTTCAATTTCCAATAGCGATAACCCCATTGCTTTGAGTACATGGGAAGGCTTAGCTTTATTGGAAGAACATGCTGCCCCTGTAGACGCCGCTATCCCGTACTCGTTCAGTTTTACAATGATGTCTTCTCCCTTAACCCCCGGAAAGCTAAAATGAGCGTTATTGGGCAGTCTTTGACTCCTTGAACCGTTGACATGACATCTAGGTATCGTAGATAATACTCGATCAATGAGATAATCTCTAAGTTTCTTGATGTTGCTCCAATTTTCATTCAAGTTTGCTGAAGCGATCTTGCAGGCCCCGCCAAAGCCTACAATACCATATACATTTTCAGTGCCTGATCTCAAGGACTTTTCTTGACCCCCGCCGTCGATCAAAGGGGTCAATTGGTCCCGGTCGCGAGTATATATAGCCCCGACCCCTTTCGGTCCGTAAATCTTGTGGGAAGATAACGATAGCAAATCCACATCAAGGTGCTTCACATCAATTGGAATTTTCCCCAAAGCTTGGACAGCATCACAATGGAAGAGGGCGTTTGAATTTTCATGAGTAATCTTTGTTAATTCTTTAATTGGCTGAATGGTCCCCACTTCATTATTAGCCAGCATGATGCTTACGAGCATTACCTTATCTTTTTTTAGGATTTCAAGTAAGGATTCCAGATTAACGATTCCTTCCCTGTTCACTTCAACAAACTTAACATTGAATCCCTGAGCTTTTAAGGAATTGAAAGGTTGAAGTACTGAGTCGTGTTCAATGCTACTTGAAATAAGAACAGTACCCTTGTTATCATTGTTGATACCTAGTCTGGATATACTACCCTTAATGGCTAGATTATTTGCTTCTGTTCCACCAGATGTGAACGTTATTTCATCAGGACTGCTTCCTATAAGATATGCTACATGTCTCCGAGCTTTCTCGATTGCTCTCGAAGTGTTGAAGCCAAACGTATGTTGTGAGGATGGATTTCCATAATGATTTCCAAGATAAGGTACCATTTCTTGGATCACTTCGGAAAGAACAGGAGTAGACGCCGCGTTGTCGAAGTAGATCAAGTCACCCTGATTCATTGCCAAGGTCATCTTCGCAATAGTCCTATTTCACTATAACTAGGCTTCCTTGTCTATATCCTTTCATATCGACCGAAACGTATCTAAAGCCAAGTTCTTTGATCATTTGGTCAGCTTCTCCCAGCTTTCCGGTATCAAATAACCTATTTAGTTCATTATTTCCTACTTCAATTCGTGCAAGTTCACCATGATCTCTTACTCTGACTTGTTCTACACCAAAGATCGACTTTATTATGGATTCGGCCTTTTCAATCCTGGAAATCTTAGAATGCGTTATTTCATTCCCGTGCGGGATTCTAGAGGCTAAACAAGAATTTGACGGTTTATTAGAGACAGAGAGTTTGAAGAATCTTGCGATTTTTCGAATATCTGACTTATTTAGGCCAACTTCAAGTAAAGGATGTCTTACACCTGCCTCCTGCAATGCTATAATTCCGGGTCTATGATCTCCTAGATCATCTACGTGTGTTCCATCGACAATACTTTTGGCCCCTATCTGTTTCCCTTTGGAAACAAGATGGAGTGCTAGGTCCTTTCGACAGTGATAGCATCGAGCATTGTCGTTTCTTGTGAAGTCTTGATTCATAAGCACATTATACTCAACTATTTCATGTTTAATCCCCAATTCCTTGGCTACAACAATAGCACTCCTTAGTTCCTCTTCAGACGTGGTAGCACAATTTGCCGTCACCGCCATAGCTTTCTGGCCTAATCGCATCTGAGCAGCTAATGCTACAACAGCACTATCTACTCCGCCAGAAAGGGCAACTACTACTTTGTCATTGATCGCGTCGAACCATCTGAGCAACAGATCATATTTTTGACCTGACCCGTCAAGCTCGTGTATAGAATTTATTTCCAAACCTAGTTTGAATCTCAGATAAAGCTATCTGATTTGCCACTCTTAAAGGTATTCTTAATGACCTCGAAATTTTCCTAACATCTTCAAATTCTGGTTTGGCATTCACAATCTTTCCGGTAGAATTTTTGGAAACCTTCACTCGTAGGATGAATTCGTCGTTCAATATCTTGCATTTCATGGTTATTGTATCTCTATCTAATACTACTCTATTGGTTTCTTGAATACGCACGCCTAAAGTCCCGGTCTCTGTAAAGAGAAAATCCAAAATAGAATCTACTCGGCTGCAATCAGTTATGATTCTTATCGTATAGTTCGGTCTGTTCTTCTTCGCTATACCAGGTATAACAGTTACATCCTTTATCCCGCTTTTACTTAAATGTTCGATTAAGGCTCCTAAGTTCTCTCCCGTGATATCGTCCACATTTGTTTCCAACACAGTTACGGTATCGTTTCCATACTTGAATGATGAATAGGAATTTCCCATTACAAATCTTGTTACATTTGCAATTTGTCCAAGATCTCTAGAACCTGCACCGAATCCGATTCTTACTGGTTGGAAATCTGGGTATCTATTTACACTCCCTATACAAAGATTAACAAGTAGAGCGGCACCAGTCGGAGTAGTTGTTTCAGTATCAGAGTACCCAGCTGTTAGGATAAATGGTCTGCCCAAAAAGATCTGTAATACCGCGTTGGTCGGATTCTGGACAACTCCATGAGAGAAATGTGTGAGCCCACTTCCAGTTGCAATTGAGGTAGAGTAGACATTCGACGAGAAGAGACCAAGACTATTGGCAGCAATACCTGATCCTACTAAGTCGACCAGTGTGTCGATATTTGATGCTTCGTGGAGGTGAACATCCTTAATACTCTGACCGTGAATTTTAGATTCAGCCGCAACCAAAGTTTGCATAGAATTCTGAATATAAGAACTAGTTTGGTGATCTAAATCCATTTGTCTACAGCAGCGAGAGGCTGCAGCAATAAGTTCGCTCCCTTTTCTACTAGTTTTACTATCGGTGGACTTAAGAGAGAATCGGGTTGCTTTAATTCCCGTAGACGTCACCTTTTCAAAATTCGCCTCCAAGATCCTGACACCTTCCAATAACCCTTCACAAGCATATATTGAGTCAAGAACTCGTTTCTTCTCGGCCCCTGCATCTATAAGTGATGAAAGAAACATATCACCTGAAATACCTGAAATTTGCGAATCAATTACTGCAATTACTGGCAAGGACTAACTCAGATAATTAGGGCAAATACATATTTAATTTGTAGTCATGTCGATGATTGCAATACTAGATTAAAAGACTTTTATTAGCGACGCAGGGCGTATTTTTGAACAATATATGAATATCACCGTTGTCGGGTCGGGCAAAGTCGGAGCTTCTGCGGCATTAAACGCTTGTCTTCGAAGGTTAGGAGATGTTCTTTTATTAGATATCGTGAAGGGACTTCCTCAAGGGGAGGCTTTGGACATAAATCATCAACTGTCTGAAATTGGCATCGATTGTAGAGTAAGAGGTTCAAACGAGTACCGAGGATTTGAAAGGCTCTGACATCATCGTATTGGTGGCTGGAGTGGGAAGGAAGCCTGGAATGACCAGAATGGACCTCCTGACAACAAATGCAAATATCATTAAAGATATTGCCACCAAGATAAGATCCTTGGCTGGTCAAGCAATTGTGATCGTAGTCACAAACCCTGTCGACCCGATGACCTATTTGACTTTAAAACTTCTTGGAACAGAGAAAAATAGGGTTATGGGAATGGGTAACATGCTTGATCTTTCGAGATTCAAAAGTTCTATACACGAGGCTACTGGATTTTCAAGAGGCTCCATTAGCGCGATGGTGATCGGAGAGCATGGCGAAAACATGCTACCTCTTCCTAGATTTTCTTCGATATCGGGAATTTCGCTAACCACATTCTTGTCACCTGAGCAAATCATGAACACCTTGGAATCTACGAGGAAGATAGCTGCTGAAGTTATATCGCTAAAAGGTGCAACGATTCATGCCCCGGGGAATGCCATCGCTGCAATGATTGAACCTATTGTAAGAGATAGAAAAAGTCTCATACCAGTGTCTGCTCTTTTGGAGGGAGAATATGGTGCATCAAATGTTTGTCTTGGGGTTCCAGCAGTGCTCGGTGTAAATGGCATCGAAAAAATAGTTGAATTGAAGCTCGACAGTTCGGAAAGAGAGATATTTGATAGAGGAGTAGCAAGCGTTAAATCTGCAATTACAGAGCTTCAAATATAATGCTTTTATCATCGAGAGGTTCATTGGTTACGAATGGATCTGGACCAATTGTTGAAAAGATATTCTAATGGCGAGATTGGGATTAACGAAATTCGAAGACAAATTTCTATTGAGAACATCGGATACATAGGAGAGAACATAGCACGTCTTGACGTACAGAGGGAGACGAGAAAGGGTTGTCCAGAAGTTATCCTTGCTTTAGATAAGCAATACAATGATCTGTATGAAATTACCCTAAAGACGTTGGAGAAAACAGGCCTTGCCCTCATTAGCAAGGCATCAGAGGAAGTCTATACAAAACTCTCTGCTCAATTGAAACTGGAAGGGTATATAGTTGAGTCAGCAGCACGTGGGACCACCATTTTGGTATCGACCCGAGAACTCACATTCAACGAGAGTATTCCTCAGATTGGGATCATTTGTGCCGGGACATCGGATATACCTATCGCTGAGGAGGCGAGAATGATGGCCAAATCTATGGGCTGCGCCAGTATTATGCACTATGATGTAGGAATAGCAGGAATACACAGGTTGCTTCCGGCTCTAAAGGGTATGATGGAAAAAACCGTAGAAGCTGTCGTAGTAGTAGCAGGAATGGAAGGGGCTCTACCATCTGTTGTATCAGCTTTAGTTGATGTCCCCGTCATTGGAGTGCCTACGTCAGTCGGCTACGGCATGGGATCTGGCGGCATTGGAGCGCTTACATCAATGTTGCAGACCTGCACATTTGGCTTGGCCGTTATGAATATTGATAACGGCATAGGCGCTGGTGCCTTTGCTGCTCTAGTCTGCAAGAGGATGTCATTAAGACATCGCAGAAAAGATGATCTGATTCGCACTCACTCATCTACAGGGAGTTCCAGGCGTCTCAAACGTTTATAAAGGCTTTTCATTCGTTGGTTATAATTACGTGAAAGGGTGCAAGATGAAAATATAATGGGTTACATTGCTACGCTCAAGAGGATAAGAAATGGTCGCACAAATTACAGGAAGAGGGCTGCTCTCCTTCTCTCAAAAAGAAGATTTGTTACTATAACCGTTAGTGACGAGAATGTTCAAGCTCAGATCGCGTACCCGATGGCAAAGGGGGATGTTACTATAACCTCCTCACACAGCAGAGAACTCGCAAGATTCGGTTGGAACGGTTCCATGAATTCCCTCCCTGCATGTTACTTAACAGGTTTATTGTTGGGCAAGAAGTCGTTGCGAAAGGATGTAGACGAGGCTGTCCTTTATACAGGAAAGAACCCGTTTACATCTAGAGTCGCTGCTTGTCTTAAAGGTTTAATTGATTCTGGGATGAAGATCCCTGCATCAGATTCTTCGTTTCCGCCCGAGGAACGCTTGGTGGGAAATCACATCGCAGAATATGCCAGAATACTGCAAGATGAGAATAAAGACGCTTACAACAGTCACTTTTCAAGGTTAATCGCTAATAATTTCGATCCTACCCAATACAGCGGCTACGTGCAAAAAGTTAAGGATGCTATTACTTCTCCAGATGGACTAAACAAAGTTACAGGCGAAGAGAAGTGAGTTGGAGTAAATTGAAATGAGTCGACAAAATCAGCAGCATTCTGAGTGGATACCTAGGACATCCTTGGGCTTGCTGGTGGCAAGTGGAAAGATAAACTCGATGGACGAAGTCTACGAAAATGGACTCAGGATACAAGAATCAGAAATTATAAAGCGTCTGCTTCCAGACATTCGAAGTCAGGTTGTGCACGTAGGTATTGTGCAGAAACAGACAGATGCTGGAGAGATGACTAGATTTAATGCTGTTGTAGCAGTAGGCAACGAGGCAGGATGGTTTGGGATAGGAAAGGGTAAGGCATCTCAGATGCGAATTGCAATCGATAAAGCCACTAATACAGCCTTCTTGAACGTGATTCCGGTGAAGCGCGGATGTGGAAGTTGGGAGTGTCGTTGTAATCAATCACATTCTGTTCCCTTCAAAGTGACAGGCAGAGGTGGTAGTGTAACCATTGAAATTATTCCCGGGCCTAGAGGCCTTGGGCTGGTTGCGGGTGAGAATATACGGAGTCTGTTAAAGTTAGCAGGACTAACTGACGCATGGACGAAATCATTTGGGTCAACCAGTACAATGTCTTCGACTACCAAGGCTATATTTGACGCTTTGCGGAGCACTTATAGTAAAGGATAGGGGGGTGCAATTAAAGTAATGGCTTATTTGGTTGTTAGGATGCGTGGTACTGTTAATGTTCCATATTGGGCCAATACCACCTTGGAGAGTCTTAATCTTGCGAAGAAATTCAGAGCAACGATTGTGCCAGAAAGTACCGAGTATTCGGGTATGCTAAATAGAATAAGGCAACTTGTTACGTGGTGTCGCGTTGACAATGAGACAGTGAAAGACCTTTTAGATAAGAAAGGTAGAAAGACAGCGTCACAATCTTTGAAGGAATCTGACTTACCAAAGGAGTATAGCAATTTAGACAAACTTGCATCTGATATAGCCAGTGATGCAGTAGTATTCTCCAAACTCAACGGTATAAAACCATGGTTTGCATTGAATCCACCTCGCGGTGGGTTCAAGAAGTCTGTCAAGAAGCAAACAACTCAAAATGGAATCCTTGGAGAGAACAAATTATTGATCGATCTCGTCAAGAAAATGATGTGAGATAGACACGGAGCAAGACTTATTTAAGGTTAGACCCATTTCCAACACCAAGACGTTGAGTTTGAACGTGGGAGAGAAGTAACTGATTATGGCTACTAGATTGAGAAAGAGTCGAAGACAGAGAGGAAGTAGGTATTGTGGCTGGGGACAGATAGGACAACATAGGCAATCTGGTAGCCGAGGTGGAACTGGCGGTGCAGGAAAACACAAACATTTCTGGATCAGAACTGTCATTGAAGAACCTGATCATTTTGGACATGATTCTACAAAAACTATGCGACAAAATAGGTTAAATCGTTGGGTTAATCTGAGAGACGTGAACGATTTGGCAGCGCGGTTCGGCAGTGTTAATGAACATGGCAAGCTAGTACTAGATCTGAGATCGATTGGTTATGACAAGCTCTTGGGAGGAGGAACGCTTCAGAAACCCATTGTAGTACAAGTGGCCAAAATTTCTGCAACTGCAAAACAAAAGATCGAATTAGCAGGAGGCGAAATAGTTCTGAATGAAAAAGTCAGTTCAAAGTAGTGAAAGTCCATTTCGGCGCGTCATAAAGCAGCGTATCTACTTACATACCGCAGGTCGAAAAGCCCAAGAAAAAATTAACTCTTACTGAGAAATTTGTATGGTGTGGTATTGCTCTGCTTATCTACCTTATTATGGGACAAGTCCCACTTTACGGTGTCACAGATGATCCTGCATTTGATTTCCTAGCCTTCGCTAGAGTAATCTTCGCTGCTCAGCAGGGAACGTTATTGGAATTGGGCATTGGACCAATAGTCACTGCTGGTCTGTTAATGCAACTTCTTAAGGGATCCGAGCTGATAAAGCTCAACTTCAAAAACCCAGACGATAGGGCGTTGTTTACTTCTGCGACCAAACTTGTCACGATTATAGTTATTGTTGCGGAAGGTACACTATATGGTGCAAGCGTTTATGGAGGGTTAGTAGCCCAACCCGAATTTGTAGCAATCGTCATTGCTCAGTTGATAGGTGCTAGTTTGATAGTCATGCTGCTAGATGAGTTGGTGCAAAAGGGATGGGGATTAGGATCGGGTATTAGCCTTTTCATAATGGCTGGAGTAGCTCAGGGTATATGGTGGGCGGTATTCAGTCCTATTCCAGCGCCAGATGGAGGAAGTGTTGGTATAGTTCCTTTCATGGTGGAATCAGCTATAAACGGCGATTTCCAGGAAGCATTTTTCAGGTCGGGACAGCTGCCAAGTATCTTTGGCCTCATAGTCACTAGTCTGGTATTGGCTGCGCTTGTGTATGTCCAGGGAATTCACATTGATATCCCTATCGTATCGACTAAATATAGAGGATTTAAAGCAGTTTATCCTATCAAGTTGCTGTATACTTCAAACATTCCGGTTATACTGGCGTCAGCACTTTTAGCCAATGCTGTGTTTATCGGCCAAATGATGTGGGCAAATTATAATCCCCAGAATTCTAACCCCGCTTTCAACTATGTGGCGCAATATGATCCTGAGAATCCACAAAGTCCCACTGGAGGATTGTTGTATTATACGACTCCTCCAAGGAGTTTTGAAGCTGCAGCTCAAGATCCTTTACGGGCTGTAGCATATGTCCTATTCCTCACTACCATCGTAACAATTTTTGCGAAATTATGGGTTGAGCTTGGTGGTCTGTCGCCTAAAGCTGCTGCAAAGAACTTGCTGGACGCAGACGTACAGGTACCAGGTTTTAGACGTTCCGAGGGATCAGTGGAAGCTTTGCTAAATCGATATATACCGTCGGTAACTATAATCGGAGGTGTAACTATAGGCCTGCTGGCATCGATTTCAGACGTATTAAACGTTTTTGGCTCAGGAATAGGTATCCTGCTGATGGTAGATATCCTGGTAAATTACTACAACTTACTTGTGCGTGAACAGGTTGATGTTCATATGCCAAAATTGGCGGCCTTACTTGGCAGGAAATAATATACTTAGCAATGCTCGGGTAGTTGTAGTTGGTGTGCCAGGGGTAGGAAAAACGACGGTCATCACTCAAGCTGCTGAACGATTGAACCAATTAGGGTCAAATACTCAGGTAATGGTGTTTGGTTCTTTAATGTTGGACGAGGCAAAAAAAATGGGTATTAGAGACAGGGATGAAATGCGAAAGCTATCAGTTACTACCCAGCGTCAACTTCAAGAAATGGCAGCTAAGCGCATCAGTGCTGTACGAATTGACAATCTTATCATCGATACTCATCTTTTTATCAATACTAGTGAAGGAAGGTATCCCGGCATGCCGCGAAATCTTTTGGATATATTGTCTCCTACGCATTTGGTCTTGATTTCAGCAGATCCTGAAGAAATTCTTGCACGAAGAATGCAAGACGAGACAAGAAATAGAGATCTAATTTCTATTGACAGTATCAAGAATGATTTAGATGTAGCAACCATCATGGTAGCAACGTCTTCTGTGTTGACCGGCGCCCCATTTAAACTCATTTTTAACCATAGAGACAGGCTACAAGATGCCGTCAATGAATTGATTGAAGTAATGTCGTCTAGGAATAATGGAAAATGATACCACAAAGCATTATCGAATCCCTTATTATGCAGTTGCCTGGTCTAACTCCTCACTACACGAAGACTCCTATTTTCCCAGATATGGTATCTGCACTAATTGTAGCCGCACTAATTGCTATATCGATGAACTTTGCTATGGCTCTGCTTAGGAAGCGGACTACAGATATCGACAAGATGAACAGAGTTATGAAAGAAACCAACGAATGGCGAAAACAGTATACAGATGCTATCAGGAAACGCGATAAAGTTCGAGTTGAGGAATTAAAAAAGAAACAAGCTTCAGTAAACAAGATGACAATGGAGATGCAACAGCAGCAGATGAGGCCTATGCTCATTTATATGATGCCCTCTCTGTTGGTCTGGATTTTTGTGTTTCCTGCCATTTTTGGTTCTACTGCTGGTCTTTCTCCTATCCAAATTCCCTGGATAACGTGTAGTCAACAAAACGTTCAGTTAGATCAGCAAGTCGACGCTGACGGTCAACCAAAAGGTGCATGTTCTATCCCAGGGGAGATTTTCTTATGGGGATGGTTTTTGATTACGTCTTTTGCATTTAGCGGCATAATTTCCAAGGTCACCAAAACGTCTATGCCTAGCATTACCGGAAATTGAATCTGTTAAACCAGAAGGTGAACGAATCCATCAATGTTAAAAATTTCGGTGCTAGTAGGGCGGTGTACGAATGGAACCAAAATAAGATACAAACGTTCTCGATAATTGTTTCAGGCTGGCCTGCGGTTGGTAAAACTACTGTTGCCGCTGAGCTAGCCGATGAATTTGGACTGAAGATTTACAACGGTGGTGATATCCTTAAACAGATAGCTACTAACATGGGATACCAAACATCTGGTACCGACTGGTGGGACAGTAAGGAGGGCCGACAATTCATGGAGAAAAGAAAGAGTGATTCTACTTCCGATAGAGAAGTCGATAATAAGTTGAAGGAGATCATAAAAGGCGGTAATGCAGTAATCACAAGCTACACTCTTCCATGGTTGGTAAAGGATAAATGTATCAAGCTATGGCTTCAAGGTTCGGCCAAGAATAGGGCTAGAAGGATGGCAACTAGGGATAAGATTAGCTTCGCTGAGGCTACGGAAATCGTAAAGGAGAGGGATTACCAGAATAGACGGATTTATGAAGATTTATACGGATTTGAATTTGGGAAGGATCTCTCAGTTTTTGATTTCTCATTAAATACCGATATGATGGATCTTAGTTCCCTTATCCAGATATCAAAGGACATAGTCAGGAAGGTCAAGTACCGGATAGACTGACCGCTAATTTAGTTCAAAATACCCAATCAATAGTTCATAATTCCTATTCAAATGTCATTATATGAAGAAGAGACTTATTATTAATTTCTAGTCCTTTGAAGATATTATAGCTAATATGGTCATATAAATGACCGAAAGAACATCTTATGATTGACATTATTGAAGGTTAAGCCATTCTTACGAGGCCAATTCACAATTTCGATTGAGTTTATGAAACTGCACCATGTTTGTGGATATATTCCTGTCAAGTGCTGTCGAATTCTGGTTTATAATCATAATACTGCCTATTTTCACTTCTCAATTCAATCTCAATAAGAGTAGGTCTTTGACCATGATGACAATGAAAGATTCTTTCCCAGTCTAAACGATGGTAGATTTTTAACTTACCGAGGGCTACAAGATGTCACATATCAGGAAACCTTTAAATTCTGTGATCGGGTTTTTTCAGCATAAGGAAATGACTACGATTAGCAAATCAATGGAGATTAAGGCTCCCCTGAGCGAGGTTTTTACCTATTTCGCGAGACCTGAACACATGGCTGATCAATTCCCTGAAAATATGGGATTGAATATTATCCCTTTGGAGGTTAAGAATGGATTTGGAGTTGGAACCATTTTTAGAATAAGCGGGGATTTTGATGGCAAGAAGTTAGAGTGGGATTGTGAAACAATAGATTATGTGCCCCACCGTCGAATCGTAGCTAAGATGATTGACGGGCCTTTCAAGAGATGGGAAATAGTAGTTGAATTTGAGGAAGTCAATAGCACCGCTACTAAAATCAGTATGCGCGTTGACTATGATATGCCTTTAGGCCCACTTGGAGGCTTAATGGATAAAGTCAAATTAAAGAAAACTGCCGAACGAGGTATGGAAAATGGTCTGTATAGAGTAAAGGCGTTGTTAGAGGGGACGGGTTCTATACCAGTCTATATAACCCTTGATGCATATAGACGCGTATTAAAAGAGAAAGAAAGGCTCCACTGTTCAGTTTCGGATGCTATAGTCACGTTGTTAAAGGAACGAGATCAGAACCAAATAGCAACCAATGTACCAGCGTAAATAGCAATTCGGACTATTTCATTTTTTTGCAGAAAATCAAAGGTGGAACAACGGTCTAACTTTCTAATTTATCGAACGTGAAGAATTAGATGCTTCTATATTAGATTTAAATATCTGCATATCTTGAAGTTCCACCTGATGGGTTCGTAGCTCAGCCAGGTAGAGCGTCTGGCTCTTAACCAGTCAGTGTAAATTGGGTTATAATGTCGTGGGTCCGAATCCCACCGAACCCGCTTGAATAACGTCTGAATCCTAAAAGTATAAGTGTCTGATTATACGAATACCGCATGATTGACACAGCAGATTCTTACACATACAAGGAAGAAAAGGCAATAGTAGATCGTTCAATACTAGAAGGAAGTGAAGCGATTGAGTTATTCACCGTAGCACTTAGGAATACTAATACGGCGACCCTTACGAACGGCATTTAATTACATTCTTAAAACACATATCGATGAATCCAGATAACTTTGTGTAGTTTGCAAGGACTAAACCAAAAGACGTTGAAAAATTACTTATTCATTATGTCAATCACTTAGTTGAACGCGTTGAATGTGGTGAATTGTCACGAGGAACCATTAGGAATCCTGTCAAAGTAATCAAATTACTGCTAGAAATGAATGATATTGCGGCAATTAACTGGCGCAGAATCAGACGTATTATGCCTAATGCAAGAGGTTACGCAATGGACCGTATACCTACAAAGGAAGAGATACGAGAAATCTATGACAATGCAGACTTGCGGGGGAAAGCACTTACTCTAGTCCTGCTTTCAAGCGGTATCAGAGAGGGTGCCGTTAAAATCAGTATCAGATTGGTCGGCTATACGAAGGGATAACAACCTTGTCGCAGGCAAACTAATAGTTTACAATGGGGAACCAGAGAGGTATATCAAATTACGAAAGGAAAATCAAGAGGAAATTCAACAACTACGAAATCGTAAATACGCCGATGACGATACTATTACCGAAATTTTTATGCGGCTGCAAGAAGGAGTGAGGTTAAATCCTGCTGAAAAACTCAATGCAGAAAGGTCAAAAATGAGAAAAGCAGTAATAGAAATTTCGAAGCATAAATTTTTTGGTTCTACTAGGCTTAAGAATATAAGGTTTTCTTATCGTTACTACGCTGCTCAAAGGTTGACTCTTTCTGTCTATCCTAGCAATACGGATGTTGGGTATACCTCTTTGAAGAGAACCTATGATTCCTTCAAGAACGGCTTCCCACGTCAGGCCAAAGACAAGACCAATCATTCGCTCACAACATTAAAAAACATACTAGGTACTAGGGCACGTGTTATAAGATCTAAATCTGACATTCTGGTTCTTCATCTTATAGCTTCTCAGCTGTTGCCAGCATATTCAATCCACGGCTTCGAAAATAGTCTTGCAGAATTCATAATAAGATTCATCAGCAAAGTTTCAAAGCTATCGCAACGGGCTAACGAACAAAGTAAAGATCCATATGTCCGCTATGCATATTTCAATAAATTTGCATTTTTGCGGTTGCAAGATAAATACGACATAATGGCATCAGAACTATTGCAGGCTATTCCTGATTTGAAACCCAGGGATCCAAACCGTCGCTTTAATGATACGGAAAGATTGGCAATATGTCTCAAAGCAAAGGAGACTTGTGCAAGGTGCGAAAACTTTACGGAATTTGAAGACGGCCAAGCTGATCATATAATACAGCATTCAAAGGGTGGGCAAACTATCTTAAGTAATGGACGCTGGTTGTGCAAGCCTTGTCATAGGATTATTCATGGAAAAAAGACTCTAAGCGATTAAGAATGTCCAGTTGGGGGGACTTCTCATAATTTGGGATATGAATGAATTTTCAACCAAATCCCACCGAACCCGCCTCATTAGTGTATCGGTTTATAGGACTACAGCCTTACATATGACTTGAACCAGATTCTTACTTCCGGGGTATTTAAACAAATGAAGCGCTGTCCCTTCGATAAGACAGGAAATAATAAACATGAGTTCTAATACAATTCCTCTTTGCAATGGGTATCGAGCTGCATAATGGGAGCTGCGCAATTGATTTGAGAATTCTTTCAAAATGTGCGCGCCGTATATATACACCGCTCAAATGTGCGCCGTATATATACTCAGGTGGATGACTCCGACAAGTCTACGGGTTTGTAGCTTTCCATTTTCCCAAATGTCCACCCGAAGTGCCGTCCGACAATTTCCTCAGAAATCATGCCCGAAATCATCTTCCGGACGCTTCGGACGCATCGGGTGGCACTTATTCCAATTCTATCAAATAATCATCATCAGCAAAGCAACAAGGAAGACGATTCGATTTGGAAACAGATCTATGGAAGGCAAAACGACGCATAGACCATTTCTTTTCTTACGCGTGAACAAGTATCGAAGGAACTAAATAGACGCGAAGTAAATTTCATCAGTGGATATCGCAAAGGAATGATTTAAGCTTAACAAAAGAAGAATTAGGTTAAATCAAAGACCGTTAACTTGGATGGTACCTACATGTACGAAAGGACTAGAAAGTAATAATAATATAATCCAGATCATAAATTAAATGGGCATATCTCAACTTACGTAGAGTCGGTAAGTAAATCCTGATTCTTAATGAAAAGTAAACAGCATTTATTTTACTACATAGTTTAAAAACAAAAAATGAATGACACTTCTTCCTCTTCGTGTGTTACTCTCTTAATGCTGAATTTTGCCTTAGCTTCAGATTGACCCAGTATTCACTAATTTGTAACTTCCTATTATGTCCGATCTGCAATCTGTATGCTTTCATTTTTGTGTACCCTTATCTAAGACTGTCTTTAACTTTGCTATGTGTTTCAGAAAGCTACAATCCTTGATGAGAATGAAATGAGCAAAGTCAAGGATTAAAATGACAGCACCGAGGGCAACTATAGCTGATTCTACTGCTGCTAGCCTTGGAAGTAATTAAAATAGAAGCGCAGCCGGACCTATCACTTGCAAGTAAGATGTATATCGAAGAATCTTTCTCAATAGTGGCGGAAGTTTTGAATAACGGTACCTGAGCAGCAGAGTTTGTAAAAGGTATGACATCATTTTACGATGCTAACGGACAAATAGTGGTGCACAGGATACACCTTCGCAGAGCCAAGTACTAATATTTCCTTCTGGTAAGGTCAGCGGGATTAAGCAGTTCGGTCTTGTGGTAATTGCAAGTTGATTAAAATGGCATTAAGGTATTTTGATGCAGAAAACAATTGATATATGAAAATAATGCAAATATTGCATCGATCTGGTAGATAAATGACATATGCAAAATATCGTGCTGAGGGTAATTTGACAAGGACGTCAAATTAGAGGCACATCACGTCAAACCAGCCATATTTTCTAATCACAATGGTTTGGCATATTTTGACTCACTAATCTTTCTATATGGTTCCCATGTACTAATCAGGTCATTAATATTTCAATACTGATTAAACTTTTAGGCAACCGCTTCTAAGTCGTCCAATACTACTTTATCACGAGCCCCCGAGGTTTTGAATACCTTCTCTAAACTACTTTGGTATCCTTCTTCCTTCAATTTCTCACGGATAGGGTATGGATACCGGCAGGCATCATTTCCATACAATTTTTCCAACTTCATTAAAAGATCGGTCAAAACCGTATCTATTATAAATTCATTCACATTACCATGGTTGTACTTTATTGCCATATCCCGTATCCACGACATTTGATATTTCTTAAACTGTAGGCCGTTAACAGTTACCAAATCTGGCTCTTTTGTTAACTCTATCCCCCCCAATTCATTTTTCGTGCATAAGTTCTCATGGTTAGCTAAAAAGTTTCCTATCGCTTTTCATGAAATGTGCGAAGATTCGCGTAACTGACACTAGTCGCTCAGTTATTAATTGGCATTTTACCATGTAAGTTGAATCTTTCGAAGTGAATAGTTTGTTCAACTTTTGTAATATATTTATTGAGCGTTAGATGCCCGCAAAGAAGTAGAGCATCTTAGATTATTTCGTAAAGTTTCCACTTTTTTCGCCAAAGTGTAAAGAAAAAATCTATCAGTAAAAAATCATCCAGGATGATCTAAAGACCGATAAAGGGAATCTAACTCACAACCAAAATCTCATACTAAATCCACCTAAACCTCATATTACTCAATTTCTATGACTCCATTATTGACAATAACATTTGCGGCTCAACATTCCCTCTTAAAAGAGTTTGATCGAGTCAAGGCTTATACGAACTTGAAGTTATGACCATATTGTAATCCGATGCACCGATATTGTAATTAGCTAATTGCTGAGGAAAAATTTCTTGATTATTTTAAAGTAATTTTATTGATTACTGCTCATATAGTTGATCTTCAAATCTAATTTTATCGGTGACTGCATTCCCAACTACAAATCAAGGCGAAGACATCCTGGATCAGACACAAATGACCAGACTTTATAGACTAAAGCAATTGAATGAGGGGTGCCATCATCAATGCACTCGATGTGCAGTACTATTTAGTTGTGATTATAACTATACCCGGTACGAGATGGGTTTAAAGAAACTATGTGGGAATCCATTTTACTACGGCAAATGTAGGACTTGCAAGACGATCTAACATTCACAACCTCATAAATGGACACCCCAACTACAATAGAGTATTGGTCGATCAGTGCGACATCGGACGCTCTTGTAATCTGC
This sequence comes from uncultured Nitrososphaerales archaeon, assembly GCA_963841565.1. Classification (GTDB taxonomy): domain Archaea; phylum Thermoproteota; class Nitrososphaeria; order Nitrososphaerales; family Nitrososphaeraceae; genus TH5896. The sequence continues at coordinate 106,521 of CAWJCY010000012.1, read as the reverse complement.
GAAGTAGTGTCGTTTCAAAATATTGGCCAGATTGCTAATTTCGCTTACGTCATTAAATTCATTTGTTTTGCTGACTCTTACGCCTAAAGAACCCAGCTCGTTTAGCCACCATTCATTCTTTTCGTGAAATTCGTGTATAGTAGCCACTGATTCACTTCACAATAGACAATTAGGGATCCCATCTAATAAAGATGAGAGTATGAATTAGATTGACACAGACATGAATTCCAGAACTCATTTAAGGTCAAGAGCCGATGTGTGGCCAAATTAAACAGGCAATAATCTTAGGATATTGACTTACAACTTCCATTGATTGTTAATCGAAGAAAACACGTTTTTGTTTATTACGTCTAAATAATCCAACTCGAGGCTTGGTGGCCTGGTTCCAAGGAAGGTCAGATCAGTGTTTCTTTTTTCTGTGTTGGGATCCTTTTACAACTATTGTCTGGCTCTGCTCTTTTAAAAATTGACTCAAATAATATGATCCACCGGTTCCCTTCCCCGTTGTCCCTGAAGCCTTCCAACCACCAAATGATTGAGAGCCTACCATTGCTCCGGTCGTAGCACCAGAAGTTCTATTAACGTATACCACTCCCGCCTGAATTTCTTGGAGGAAGGTCTCAATTTCTTGTTTGTTATCACTGTAAATGGCGGCTGTCAAGCCGTACTCCGATGTATTACACTGTTCTAATGCCTCATCAAATTTAGCGTATTCCGCTATACATAAAATCGGAACGAATAACTCCTCTTTCAATAGGAGATTGTTATTTGATAAACCTTCAACAATCATCGGTTCAACGAAAAAACCATATTTCAAATCACCATCCTTCCTTACCCTTCCACCAACCAATACCTTCCCATAACGAGAGGCTATTTTTGAGTAGTTCTGATATTTGATGTAAGCAGTGGAATTGATAACCGGACCTATAAACGTCGTGGAGTCGATTGGATTTCCAACAAACAGTTCATTTGCCCTCCGGATCAACCGTTCGGTAAAATGTTGCTTAACGTCTCTGTGAACATATACACGAGAGGTAGCACTACATTTTTGACCAGAGTATCCAAATGCTCCTTGAATTATACCTTCTACTGCGTCATCCAGATTTGCATTCGCTGTGACTACTACTGGATTCTTTCCACCCAATTCTGCAATTACGACCCTAGGCTTCATCTTGTTGGATTCACCTAATATCATGTCACCCACGACTTTAGATCCAGTGAAAGCAATTCCTGCTACCATCCTGCTTTGTACCACGGCTTTTCCGACAGTGTTACCGCTACCAGTTATGAAGTTCAAAGCTCCTCCAGGCAGTCCTGCCTTCATCATGATTTCAGTAAAGAGATAGGCGACAATTGGGGTATCACTCGCAGGTTTTAAAACCACCGTATTGCCTGTAACTAAAGCTCCAGTGCACATCCCGATTGTAAGAGCGGCAGGAAAATTAAAGGGCGAAATCACACCCCAAACTCCATAAGGCTTCATCACACTCTTACTTATTTCGCTTGGACGGGCACTCTTTGTGTCCACCACATAACCTTTATTTGATACCATTTCCGTGGAGTAATATCTTATAAAATCGATTGCCTCGTCGACATCCGCCATTGCCTCAAATCGATTTTTTCCACTTTCAAATGTTATCCATGCAGATAGCTCATATTTCCTGGCTGCGATGCTCTTGACACCAGAAGCAAAGATCTTTAGACGCTCTTGATAGTCTATTTTTCTCCAACTTTCAAATGTATTAGATGCTGATGTTATCGCGTAGTTGACATGTTTCAAATTCGCCCTTGGGAAGTATCCCAAAACTATCCGAGTGTCCAATGGGGAAGTATGTTTAAATGACTTTACCGACCTAACATCTTTGCCATCAATCAATAGCGGATATTTCCTACCGAACTGGGATTTGATTTGTTTGATAGCATTATTATATTTCTTATGAAATATTGATTCTTGATTAGACAGCAATAGCTTCCTGAAAGTGTCTTCATTCTCAAATCTCATCAAACTATTTCTGAACGGAGAGGCATAAAAATCATGGAGATGGGCTAGGTAAGATACTGAGCATCGTCAAACAATGCAACTACTAAACTACTCAATTTGCAATTACGCGCCGTATGATTGTGAAGTTGCAAAACAGTAATTCATATCAAACCATTGATATTTGTGTCAATCTCAAGTCTCAGAGAATTTTTTCAGTTGGTAAAAAGTTTCAGTTCTTGTTGCTCATAATAGTTCATCTAATTTCTAACAAGCAAAGTATAGGAAATTACATATATACACGCCTCTATATTCTCTGAATTAATTAATACTATGAAGGAAATAAGGATCCTTAGTAAACTGCTAATAGTCGATGACCATAACGCAATTCTAATCGCCCTTTCTTCTCCCTGAACCTCTTATGGTTCAGAGGAATAGCTTTCATTTGTTCCCTTAAGAACAATCTGGTAGGATTTAATTGATTGTTAAAAATATTTCAAAAAGGAATCGGGGATCAATATTTCATGAGTATTATAGAATCTTTCAATGTTTAGAAAGTGCGATTAGCAAGGAATAGAGTGGAAAGCAGGCTATCCTTTGGATGTGGAGTGAGCAAACTTCTCTGGCTTATTCCATTGATCCATTTGATGAATTCTTTAACGGTCACTTCAGTGCCCATATAGTAAAAGTCGGTAGACGATTTTCTGATCAGTAAAATAAAGAATATTTAAATTCTCCTCTAGTAGTATTATGTAAACAGGGCGTCAAGCGGTGCCATACCAAGTAGCCAATCTGATGATGGTGATTGGAATTGAGTGGATAATTATTATCGTTGTAATCGTCATGCTATTTCTTGGAGTCAAGAAGATCCCTCAACTAGCTGAGATCAGCTGGAAAAGCTTCTGCGGAATTCCAGAAATCCAAAATAGAAGCAAATAGAGAATTGGAACGATTGAAAGACCGAACAGGCGTTTCCGATATAGATAGGGAAAAATTGGAAACTATTGCTGACACGCTGGGGATCGATTACAGTAACAAGAATGATGAAGAGCTCAGAAACGCTATTAATAAGGAGGTAGGCAGAGAAAGGAACTGATGAAGTCTACGTAGGAGGTCCTAAATCTATTCGGTGGACGCCAAGAGTTATAGCCAAGGCTGACCTTTAGATATTGAATCATTCTATGGCGATGTTAAATCTTGATTGATTGTTGAGCTGGTTTCGAATAATGTTCTTTACCAAGTACAAATATTCGATATATTATGCTCTCAAATGGGCTAGAAGTAACACTATAGAGCATACAAATTCATAATTCAACCCAACTCTCTCCGGTAGATAGGTATCATCTTGTATCTTTATGCTGAACTGTAGCCTGTTGCGGTGACAATATGGTCTATGTCCTGTGATTTTGAAGTAGAAAATAGAAGGGGAGCTCGCGGAAAACAAAATATTAGTATGTAATTCAAAATGTCTGTTCATTTAATTTCACCATCACCAATTCCACTGGCAATAAATGATGTTCCCTTAAACATTTTCATCAGGAGTGTTTTGAATATTTGTCAAAGGCATAAATATATCAAGGAAGGAATGAGGTTAGAGCCCTTACCATTCTTTAACCTTTGCTATCGAAGGCTGGTGAGCAGCTTTAGTTGCATTCATTCAGCTGGTAAGTTCAAATAACGATGGTGAAAGTCGAGAATTATTTGGTTCCCAGGTATTGTTTCATTTTAAGGAACAATTGGAATCCACTTTAAACTTCTTGATTGCCAGGTCAACCAATAGTAATTCAGGAATGCATTTCCTTCTCATATATCTGTACTAACAAGTTATTTACTCTAAATTGTGTTCTGAGACTTGTGTTTTCAAATCTAGTCGGCCACATTGAAGTGACAAAGGAAGCTTTCAGAGTATAGGCCTGTACGTGTCCAATTAACATTGGACGTTGATGAAAGGTGGGTATGATTAATCTAATGGATTTGGATCAAACTGATACAGTGTAACAGAATAAGCAGTACATTCTGACATTCTTGCTATAGTCCGCTGGACTTATCTGCTCATGCAGATCGTTAAAGCTTTTAACCTAGACTTTGTTAACGATGAAATTATTGGACTTCAACTCAGATCAAGGGTTCCTTTTTCAACACTAAATTTCCTCTTGACTTTTCTACAAAGACAATGCAATACTTTAACTGCATATATTGAACATTAATTATTTCTGTCAACTCCAGATATTTGGATGTCTGCCAACACATAGAATTACGATCAAGTTGAATTATACCAAATGAAAGATCTATAACGCGTTTCTAAAGTTGGTATCGCGGAAAATATATATAAGTACCTAATGATATACCGAAATTAGATGCCGACATCTACAAAAAAGAAAACTGCAGCTAGCTCAAAGAGAAAGAGCACAACTGCAAAAGGAACAAAGGCAGCAAAGAAAGGTAAGAAATCCAAAAGCAAGTAATGTGTGTCAAACAAATCCTTTTTTTGCTTCATGCAAGGAGTAGAATATTCGTTAGAATATGATACTCTTCTGCAATATTTTTTCGTTTAGCTTAGATGGGATCGATTTTGATAATGCCAGAGGGTATTAGATTCTACTTTCTTCGCTAGTTAGCCTATGCTAGCTGATAATAAGGTTTCATTTAATTTTCTTCTGGTTCGTGTATGGCTGATTTTGGTGGGAAAAATGTATTTTATCTAGTTGAATGTAATCGCCGAGTTCAATTATCAATCTGAAGAATAGCTATTACCAATACATGATGCACGACTCAAAAATAAGTAGCGATTATTGGTTCACTTTTCGTCGAATTCATGGCCATTTGCCAATGATTTTTCCATTACCAAAACCTAAATAATATTCCTCTAATCGCGACCCCGTATAAGATAATACGTTTTTGTAACAATGAATGTTCAGCAATCCATTACTATCTTGAATAAGGCGATAATCGATTGATGTTCGTGTTATTGCAATGCTAGAATGCATAATCAAATGGATTATTATACATTGAATACGGTTTGGATTTTAAATTACCTTTATCAGCAGATGCCGAATCGAAAAAACCTTAATTAATTCACCTTAAGCAATACGTGTTTCTTGAGTCCATGGTTAAACCGTGCCAAACTTGTTCCTTTATTATGGTTAAGTCAATACAATAAGTCAGAGACTTGCAAGATTTTCTCTGACAAAAACTACCCCGCCATCTAGGATGTAGAAAACTATGATGTATTATTTATGAATTCTTTCAGGAATTTTCGAGAAGATAGGGTATTGTTAGTTGGTAACTGACCCCAATGAATAATTGTAATCTAAGGGGCCCACATACACTTCCATCATTTGATGCCAAATGCTTGATTTGGGTGGTAACTTAGGTTCAATTGATACTAAATCAAAATTCTTTACATTCTTATCATGGTTCTTAAAGTTAAGCCGTAACCACTTCGACTAGTGGATCCATAGACAGCGAAACCAAATAGGATTCCTATTCCTGGGTTGACTCAAGGTTCTACCGCTAATTGGCGATCGTTGTGTGGAATTGCAATACGAAATGTTGGCCGACTGTAATAACTTACCAAGTTGTTCAGGATTAGTGGGGAGCAATATTCTACTTTCAATTAATTGGTTGCTTCGCAACAGAGAAATAGACACATGGTACCATGGTCCACAATATTTCTCTAGAATAGTTAGTGGAAACCGATTTACAAGTAATCCTAAAATCTAGCTTCCAATTCTGAATGTACTATCATTGGCCAACAGAAACGAATTAATTGATGGATTTGCAACGACGGAAGGAACTAGTCGATATGTGAAATATGCTGTCAATGAAAAAAGCAGACCTGAGAGCCATTTTCGCATTTTCGATGATCTAAATCTATCAAGTCTTGGAATGGGAACCTATTTGGGAGATATTACAGACTACGAAGACGAGGCAATCGAAAATGCGATATACGAATCCATCAAATCTGGAGCAATAAATATTATTGATACTGCTATCAACTATCGAGCTATGAAATCTGAGAAATCAATTGGAAGAGCACTATCGCGCCTTATCAAAGATCGCATTATTTCGAGAGATCAAGTTTTTGTCTCGACTAAGAACGGTTACATAACCAATGACGGAGACTTTCCGTCTATAGGAATGATGGAATATATGCAGAAGATGTACATTACTCCTGGGCTTATTAGTTCGAGTGATATAAGCAGTGGCTACAATGTACTGAATCCTACATACATTGAGAGATGCATAGATAAATCATTATCTAATATGAATTTGAGCACAATTGACCTGGTCTATGCGCATAATTCTTTTGAAAGTTGGTATCAGGATGTTACCAGGGAGGAATTTATGGAAATGCTCAGAAAGGTTTTTCAGGTTTATGAGAAATATAGGGCCAGAAATAAAATACGTTACTATGGAATGGCTACTTGGACTTGCTTTAGAGTACCTGATGATAAAAGTGAATACTTATCACTAGAAGAGGTTGTAAAGCTAGCCCAAGATGTCAATGAAGGCGGTTCAAACAACCATGGATTTCGATTTATACAACTGCCTTACAACCTGGCATACAGCGAACCGTTGCTTTTAAAAAACCAGACCGTAGGAAATGAAAAGAATCTTTCAATATTAGAAGCGGCATCAAAGCTTAGGATTGGAGTCTTTACAAGTATTCCTCTTTTTCAAGGGAAGCTCCTTCGCGCCAAAATTCCTAGCTATAATGAAGATTTGACCGATCCAGTTGCAAAGATACTACAAGTGATACGTTCTACTCCTTCAGTTATCGCTCCCCTAATAGGTCAAAAAAAGCCAGAACATGTGGAACAGAATCTCCGGTTAGCAAATGTGCCGCCGATGCAAATAGAGGAATTTAAGAGAGCGATCAACATTCTCCTAGGCAAGACCTAATTACGGATTTGAACGGTCAGATATCTTTTGAGAATAACACTGAATATCGTACTTGGGCCTTAACATATTGAATTCCAGTCACTTCGCTTGCATTGATAGGATCTGACTATGATGATTTGATAGAATTGATATTGTCCATAGGCAACTCTATATGACTACATTTATTCAGTAGTAGACTGATACATCCAGAAATATCTGAGCATGCCCTACTTCAATTCATTACCAGAAGAGATAATGCATAAACCTAACTTCCGCATTTGAACTTACAACTCTGAAAGGTTGCAAGAATGTGGAACCCATATTCATTTGAAGCCATAACGGAAATCCATTCTCTTTGCGGAGATCGTGTGTTGTTGATATGTCATAATATTAGAAGGAATTTCCTGTTCAAGAATGGTTTTCCTTCTCACTTACCCGGGTGTGCATTATTTTAGAATTATTAATTTTTTAAGATATTTCTGCGAGTCGCAAACATCCGGATGACCCCTACCACTAGATTAAATTACGGGGTAATACTCAATAGGAAGTGAATTAGAAATTAGGTATCAGGAAACTTGAACCATTGGAGTTGAGGCTGCCAGTGTTTAATACGAGATAGTTAACTTTCGCAAAGTTATTTCACCAATTTCCTTCTGTATTATGCTTGGTTCTTCCAACGATTGTTGGAATCGTCCCAGCATCTCCTGCAGAGTTGACCATCAATCTTCCACTTAGGTTTGGGATTGTAACGAAAGAAAGGCATTTTGTTACCGCAAACAGCACAATAATTGATTTTATTTTCGTATTCTTTGCTCTTCGAGGAATAACATCGCTTACAAAGGATTAAGTTTGTGTCAATGTTCCACTGCCATTTTGGTTTAAGCGGTTCTGAGCCAGAACCAATATCAGCATTACACATTCCACATTTTGGAGATGCCTCATTCTCATCTTCGATCATGTCCTGCCGTTTCTTGCTTCTACTGACTTCAGTGTGTCCTGAATATTCCATGGATTTCATGACGTGACAATCTCCGCAGAGCATACCACGAATATCCCATTCATCTCGTGGCTTGTACCTGAATTTTATTAACTCTTTATTGCAAACTGCACAGTGCTCCTTAGCTTTATTACGTGTCAGCAGCGGAAACCACATCAGTAAGTGTCTAGAACGTTCCAGTATCTAACTCTTGTTAATTAGATTCATATTTGGTGATGAATGTTATTCGATCGAAGTCTTAGTTTTACTCAGTAGAACTTGAGCTTACAACTTGAAAATTTTTGATGCAGGGTTATATTCCTTGGTTTCTGCTTTGATTCCTGCCTTGAGATTTCTAATTGAAACTGTAGTGCTCTTAAGTAGCTACATCAGTCTCATGATCTTACTCGTAGAAGGAGATACCTTTGATCGCCTCGGCTTGAATTTCACCTATGGTCGTGAACGGCAGACTAATTCTTCCGCAGGGTCTGGTTGTTAGATGAAGATTGTCTATACTGTTCCAACCGGACTATGAAATAGTTATAAAACATAATCCCTTTATTGGTTAATACTTGTGTTCATGTGATGCACCTAATCCCGTAAGTGTTCCAGTATAGTCTCCTGTAACTTCCAACACATTCTCATCGTTACTTATTTCTTTCAGTTTTTCTAAGCTCAATCGTTGATTGGTTACATAATGAGTGCCTTTATCGTGGATGGATGGAACCATTCCCGTGCTCAGGTATATCTTATCTTTCATTAGATCGGAATCCGTTCCGTCTTTTGTAAAGATTTCAACCATGTAGAATGGGGCATGTTCTGATTTTTCTTGCTCACGAACAAGCAAATCATGGATAAGAAGTGGGTCTACTTTAGGCAAATATGTTTCATATAGCGTTTGCAACCCGCGAAAAACGGATCTGATCTCTCTCAACTCATATGATGACAAATTCTCAATATGATTATAGAATAACTTATTCTTATAATTTCTCAATTTTAGCAGCTGAACTCCAGATCCAGGAGTGGGAATTTCTTCTCACATTCCAATTAATTCATTCAAACAAGAATTAATCAAATCATTGCTACTCAACACCTGATATCGCGATCGCATATATCATTAACCTGCCTCTTTTGATCCACATGCTCACTATAAGGAAGGAGTTCCGATTATAAGGAAGGAGTTCCGATTCAGAATTCTTTCAGGATCTCCTTTGATATATCTACCCCCCTTTTGAATTCACGTCTATCTGACATTTTCTAAGATAATTGTTATTGCAATTGAAGGATTTGATTATCTCGACAATTAATTCCTTCATCGTTGGGTAAATCATCACGGTCAATTATTCTCACGGGCCTTCATGTTGATTTATGCCGGATAATTTAATACGATTATCCATCCAAAATTAATGCCCCCTCTTCAAAAATTCGATATTCCCTTGAAATCAATTAGTTCAGCACATGGGCTAGATTGCGAAAGGACAAATAATGACGATATGTAGGATACGAATGCTACTATCTGGTTGAATGATACATAGCATCAACGACAGCCAGTAGTATTCATTTCTTTGACCTTCTAACAAATCTCTTCAACAAACCAATTGAACACACGATGATCCCTATCACAGTGACTGCCGAGCCATATGTAGTCCAGTCTGCATTGTTGTACATGAAAGACGAGGAAGGACCCAAGAGACTGCTACTTTGAGCAATGAAGACAAGCCCAAGTCCAATGATGATACCTCCTATTAGTATTATCGAGAAAGGTGATTTCTTAGGTTCAGAAGACAACGAGGTTATGGGACTATCGATAGTCCAATTTATTTCTTCGAACGCACTACTTAATGAAGCTATCTCATTTTAGTGACGAGGATAATCACAAGGCTGGACAGACTTCAAGATGGACTCATAGCAGTCTTATCTTCTCTAGTACCAAAAGATTTTGAGTTCAGTGAGCTTTGCTTCCAGATGGGAATAAATAAAAGATGACAGGCATAAATTCAAACCATGTCGTATCATAAACCAAGCAGTAGGGTAGTCGTTGCCGAGATTAGTTTAGTTCCTCTCGCGAAGGGCAAAGTAAGCATGAGTGATGAAATTGCTGTCGCTTTCATGGCTATTAAGAAGACAAAAGGGTTGAAAGTTACTCTTACTGGAATGGGAACACAAGTAGAGTCAACAAAATTGAAGAGTATTTTGAACGCAGTCGAAGCTGCGCACGAAGCAGTAAAAAAAGTAGGAGTATCTCGTATCATCTCTACAATTCGCATAGATCAAAGATTAGACAAAATGCATACATTGGAAGATAGAGTCCAAGTTGTGACAAGAAAACTAGATAAGGTTAAACTTGCATCCCACAATAGTTCTTAAAAGAGCACAAGGAACTTTCTACTGACAGACCTCTACTGAAATTCTGCCCTTTAATACCTCAAACGGTTAAGGCAAAGAGGATTTGACTAATACTGCTGAATCGAACATTCCGTCCCGAAGTAATCAGTGTATTTTGATAGTACCCACTATTCATTTGTTATTATGCTTTCTACATTTTCAACAAATAACTGGGTGGAATAGCTATCGCTAATCCCTTCTCTTCTAGCGTAGTGTTTAGCCCTTAACATAAAAAGTTGATATTCTCTCTCTAATCTCTGTTTCACACGTGTGAAGTGGATTCTACTTTCGTGAATTTTTGATGCTTGAAAGTAGGCGAATGATGTCAAGATAACTATAGCTGCGACGGCAGATGCAAGAGTTACCAGCGGGTTGTTGACATTCTGGTTAGTCAAACCCAGAGCTAAAGCATTTAGAATTGCCACAAACAATGCAGATGATATTATTACAATTTTCCAGATATTGAATTTCATAGAATTTGATCTGGCTTTATTTTGATACCAGTACAACGTTGGTATGAACCGCCTTTCTATATATTCCGAAAGCGTTGGTGATAGCGGAATAGTACCACTATTCATAGTTGAGTTTTCATAATATTGAAAAGTTTCTGTCCCACTAGGTTGAGAACCTTGTGACAATTTTTCCTGAGCTTGATTGCTCCTATCTTGCCGCTTTCTCAAATCAACTGCGATCTCTAACGGTATTTTTAAGTATTCCGCGACAAAACTGAGTCCCATATTTTTTCATTCTCTTCCCTTCTCTTTGCTTTTAACATTTGTTTGTTAATTAAAAGCTTCAAAGTGCACAACAATAATTATTCTAATTCATGGGTGAAGCAATCCTCCAGCCCATATGTTACCCTTTGGTGCCGTTGCTATTCATGAGGGAAAAGTGATTTATCTATTTAGCGGTTATCCGTCTCTGGAATAATCACCGCAGGAGGCTAATTGTTGCTTGTATTCTATGTCATATCTTATTATTGAAAGAATATTTAGCGGTGTATTGTTTCAAGAATCAAAAAAGTGGATCGAACCTATATGATAGCGCAGCCTATTTTGCTACGAATAAGATAAGCAGGATAGGTGGCTTTGCTCGATAGTTAAATTTACAGCCTATAAAATAACACACTTAAAGGAACTATCCGGTGTATAAAAGTAGCAACCACGTTAAGACATGGTAAATGACAGATTTTTTCGGCAAAGTAGAAGCTGAATATGGTTGCGGTAGATATTCAACGCAAATTCATAGACTGTCATCAACTTGAAATGCCAGAATATTTAATCGCTTTTGGAGAAAGGGGTAATATAACCAGTCCTAATTTTTATGAATAAGCAGGTTCGCGTCTAAAATTAAAAATTGTGGATTTATACTTGACCTTTTCACTGCAGAAATATTTAAGATCCCATTTTGAATTTACGAACGTAACCAGACCTATCCAAAGGATCTGAATGTGCATAGAATAATTTGACAAAAAATCCGATCTTTTTAATCTTAAAGAGGTATATAGGAAGATGTTATTGTCCAGGTACACAATATTCTATGGCCGAATATGAGGACGAGACCTTGGCGTCACAACCCTTGAAAGACGAAAACCATATCCTAAATAAAACACACTTAACTGAGGTTGAAAGAAACCCCCATGCGTCAGACTTGAATGTGCGTTGGGAGTTAATATCTGAGTTAGGAATTCTCGCTAAGACAAGCGATGGTATGCCATGCGGGAATGTCATCTGTACATACAGGGATAACATAGTGGTCATAGATTTCGGCAGTTTTAGATTACTAAATGAGTACATTATTCCAATTTCTAGAATAAAAGAGTATGATGGAAAGTACATCTACCTCAGCGTAGCTAATGAAACAAATCTACAGCCGTATGTGTATTAGTAGGACCATCCACTTTAGAAAATGACCATTTCTCGCCGGAGGAGGCACAAAATATAGGCTCAGGGCAAGAATCTGACCACTTAAACAATATTGAGCGATTGGGTTCAAGAGGTCCTTTATTTAGGATGTTGACCATGGTTGCACTGTTTGGAAATATTGACTAAATTCTAGTTCAAAAGAAGAAATTAATCCTTAATGCCATTTCAAAATCTGCAACACCGGTGTAAAATTGTAATTATCATTTGGAAGCTGGATCCAATCTATCATATGGAACGAGGGAACCGAACACAGGAACTTGCAAAACATAGTTCAGTTTTTTCTTCTTGTTAATAGTTCGTCGTGGACAAAAGCAAGGAAATAAAAGCACTATACTAGACTAATCTTGCATGTATTATAACCTTAATCATGGCGTATTTTTTATTCCAAATGACGTTCATGAGGTTTTTAATGCCGGAGGTAAGGTCGAATTAATTAATTCAAGAATTAATGTAGCTCTTTTTGGATTAATTTAATATTGCAAAGTACAACGTATGCTCTCATTGAAAGGAATCAAGTTCGACCGTTGACGAACGGTTAAATTTCTATCTTAGAACATTGATTTATGAAGCCTTAATGAAATACAATCATAATAGATTCGGAGGGAAAATAGTCCTCGTCACAGGCGCTTCTCATGGCATCGGCAAACAAACTGCATTAGATTTTGCAGTGGCAGGAGCGATGGTGGTAATCCTAGTCGCTCGAACGGAGTCAAAGCTCGCCGAGTTGGAGAGTATTATCAGGGGAGGCAAACAGCAAGGCCAAGTCGAAGTTGTTTCTTATTGCTGTGATGTGTCAAACAAAAAGGAAGTATCAGGGCTGGCTCAAAAAGTCATTGATAGGTTCGGTTATATTGATATTTTGATAAATAACGCAGGGATCGGAATCTATGGTAAGTTAGATGATCAAACTGCAGAAGACTTGGAATTGGTCATGCGAACTAACTATCTGGGAACTGCATATTGTACTAAGGCTTTTCTTGGTCCGATGCTTAATAGGCGATCTGGTCACATTGTAAATGTAGCTTCCGTCGCAGGAAGCTTTGGAGTAGCGGGAATGGCTGGTTATTCCGCTTCAAAGTACGCGATATTAGGATTCTCCGAGTCCTTGTATCATGAACTACATGGCACGGGGGTTGAAATCACGGTTGTGAGTCCAATCGGCGTAAAAACAAATTTTTTTAATCACCCTTCATTTGGCCCAAAGATGCCAAATTATGCTGGTTTCTTCTTGGAGCCGCAGACCGTTTCAAAAGCAATCCTAAAAGCATCTTGCTCAAGTCGACTTGAGATAATTGTTCCTTTCTATGTGCGTGCAGGAGTGTGGCTAAAGCAAACTTTTCCGTACTTTCTAAACCCTCTCTTCGGTTGGCTATTTAGGCGGCATTTGAACTATTCAAAAAGAGCTATAAGTGACAAGAACCACTGATGCGACGAGAGCTTGTAGCTTGGATCCCTGCCTTCACAAATTACGGTGGCTTAACAAGACTGAGCCAAGTAACTCGCAAGGATGAGACTGCACGAATTTGGGAGTGGCATGAAGGAACTGTTAAGCACCAGACACTATTCTTCTTAGCTGCTCTTCCAAGGTATTGGACAAATCAATTCCTCTTGCTTGAGCCTTACGCAATAGCTCAGAATCGATATTCACGGTAACCTCTTTGACAGTCGTTTGAGAAATCACGGGTTCGGGATTTGAAGAGCGGCTGCTACCTCCAAGCCGATTATCTTCGTCAGCCTGCAATGGATTAGTCTCACCGGATCCTTTTTTCGCGTTTTCAAGGTCGGCCTTTTCTGCAGTGAATGAGTGATCCATTTTTTCCAGTTCATTCTCGGGGAGAACTTCTTTCTTAATCATGTTCTCAACATCGCCTACACTCTTCTCTACATCCTTTTTCTTCTTCTTAAAAAAAGACCCAAATCCCACTTTTTAATCTCTACCTCTGCTCTTTCATAAAGAGATTCATCATATTTAAGTAAATAGCGAAATTCAGGTATTTTTTTGAAAAACAAAATTCATCTGAACTAGGAGATGTCTTTAGAACTACTATTTAATTTGAAAAAGTCAAGGACGTGAGGTTTATTTTGCCACTCTCATCGCATTATCAATTATTTTTGAATGGTCAGCGTCCACCTCTGTAGTTATGTAAAGAATATGTTCTTCATCTAACGGCATCGTTATTCTTTTAATCTTCTCGTATTCGGCTAGAACGTATTTACCTTTACCTATCTTGGACTGAAGAGTGCTCCTGGTCTTCCAAGCATTGACAGCCAATTCCAAGGATTTTTTACTTTCTTCTGGGGACAGCAGGTTCTCGACTCCTTGTCGGTGATCGGAGTGCATAATTTTACCATTCAGGTCACATATGGTGACCAACCTAATTTTCGGATCCAGATTTATTATTTTTTCGTGAATAGATTTGTAATCCATTGTCTAATAGTACAAAGATGCATCTAATAAGACTTGTTGAATGGATGTATGATTAAATTCAAGGCTGGGATGAGAGTATTTTGAATTACTCGGATATTTTTTTCTATTCTGCTCCAAGCAAACCTAGCAGATCGAATTCTTCTGCCTCTGATGCTGCTGCTGCGGTTCTCTTAAGTTGAGCAATCGAGATCAAATGACCATCGGGATCTTCTACTATTGCATGCTTGCCAAAAGGCTCTTCCCTGGGCTCTTTGAAAAACCGAACGTTATTTTCTTTCAGAAATTGAACTGTAGCGTCAATATCGCTAACCATGAACCCAACTAGGGTTCCTGTCCCCAATTTAGTGTCCTTGCCGGCGACATTACTACTACCCTTACCCTTTTTTATCGCATGTAAAGACAAGGTTGTTTCTCGATTAAAAAATTCAACCCAATCTGGAGATTCGGACTTAGTCTTAACTGGCAGCCCGAGCAATTCTTTATAGAATTTCACTGATCTTTCCATATCCGACACCAGAAGTATCACAGTTCCAACTTTAGTAAATAGCATTATCCACCTGAACCCCTCATTTTTCCTTAATTCCAACTGAGTTATAATTTTATCCATTAGAATCGCATTAATAGGAGATTTGAAGTATATTCGTGAACTATGAAGTTGACGACACTCAAAACACGACTTGTACCAAAAAAACACAGGTTATTATCATTTTGTTCGATAAGTGTATGAAACCTGTGGCACAAGAGGGATAATCCCATTCTGCAATCGATGCGTGCACCCGATAATTGACACTTAGGACTAGATCTAAATCGGTGCCATTTAAATATTGAATATGTGAGTATTAAGAACAAGGGATTGCTTGATTGCAGCGGTGGACCGAAATCACCATTTCGAGTATAGTAATAGGGTATCAATTGCAATGACCTCAACTCATATCATTGTTGGTTTTCCCTGCTATGAACTAGAAACTCATGGAGTAAAATAACTTTTTCCTTGCGACTAATGCCTATCCTTCGTCTCCTCGTAATTTCGCCTTATATTTTACATTCCTCGGCCTTCCTCTAAGTCGGTATCCACAACAGGGACACCATAACCCGCTCCACTCGAGAAATAACCCACAAATCTGTCATCTCTTCTGTCCATTCGCATATCGACCTACCCTATGGACTTCTGTGCCTTGTATCTAGTGCATATCCCCTTACAAGCCAACTATTTCAAGGCCTTCTTGTCTATGATTGACAATTCAACAATATAACATCTAATGAAATTTCCATTCGCATTTGCGAATTGTGAGGAGCTTAGATATTTGCATATTGAGTGAGCTCTGTTTTTCGAACCTAGTGGTACATTCAATTTTTACCAATGTACCGTTGTGCAAAGTACAGCTGTGCTCGCCGCAGAATGGGCTACATAGTTGTCAATGAAGTTCATTTAAAATTGATTGACCTGACCGTTGAATCAATTGCGATTCGCAACTGCGAAAATACTTGCCGGGATTTGGGTGAAATTTTTTTGGATGGGAAGTGCATGCAGAGTGATCGTCTTGTTTATAATAATATTCTGGAGATACGGGAACGAATGCGTAATTTCCATTATTGCCTTGGACATATACCAGTGTTTTTTGTTCTCTTTTTCATTAGTTTCTCTATTGCAGACGCAAATCTGGGGATCGCGCAGACTAACCAAGATCAAAAATTCCCATATCAGACACCTCTCTTCTCATCTCTCGATGATAGAGAGGTAGTCGAAGCCAGTCCCCATAGAGACGGCACAGCTATGATACTTCAGAATGCCACCATATCGCAAGTATCGTCCTCATCTTCTGATGCACTGAAGGTATTAGATGAACTTGCTACTAATACTGGTAACTCCACTCGGACAGTTAACGGCACTCAAGATGGTAATCCTAATGACCCCAGTGTCAGTTCTGAATATTTTATGCTCGATAATGTCTCGTTCAAACATTACCGAGATGACGTAAATGGCATTACAATGCACTATGTAATGGGCGGAGACGGTGACCCAATTGTGTTGTTGCACGGATGGCCCCAAACATGGTACGAATGGAGAGGCTTGATGCCGGTACTAGCTAAGAACAACTTTACCGTAATAGTACCCGATTTGAGAGGCTTGGGAGACACGTCTAAACCCGCAAGTGGATACGATGGAAATACGACGGCCTCTGACATATATCAGCTGGTGTCTGGTCTGGGTTTTAACACTGCCTACTTAGTAGGTCATGATATAGGGGCTCAGACAGCGTATTCTTACGCTACAGCTCATCCAGGCAATGTTAGCAAACTTGTTGTGATAGATTATGTGTTTCCCGGTCTCTTTACCAATGAATCGTTTGCTGAACCTTGGTGGTTTTCATTTCATAGAGCATTGGACTTGCCCGAGGCTCTTGTTGGTGGAAACGAACGTGAGTATTTGTCATGGTTCTACAGACAGTTGGCGTACAATCCATACTCTATCGACGAGGCGGCCATTGATGAATATGTGAGGCAATATTCAACTCCCGGGGGTATGCGTTCAGGATTTGAATATTTCAGGGCTTCTTCTATCGATGCAATAATGAATAATGAAACATCAAGATCAAATCTCACCTTACCAATTTTAGCAGTATCTGGGGAAGTTTCACCTTTTGGGGGTGGCGACACTAAACCGAATTATAGCCTAGACTCGGCAAGACGATTAGCAAACAATGTCTCTGCAATAATAATGCCTTCCTCAGGCCATTGGATCCCTGAAGAGCAGCCCGGACCTCTGGCAGGCCTCCTTATCGAGTTTTTCAACGAGAAGTCTCAACTTCCTTCATCCAACGAAACCGGGACAAAAACTGCCAATGCAATTGAAAATCTGATCAAGTCAATTGATAATGACAGCTTGCTTGAGCCTAACATTTCCTTGACCAATAATCTCAGCACTGCTGAATCTCCAGATCAAACCTCATCGGTCCCTGCAGACAAACTTTCGACTGGTCCGGTACAGGGTCCAGGAAGTGACGAAACCTTACGTAATACATCCAGATCTGGCAACATGTCAGGCGAGCAAAGTACAAACTTTACTACAACTGAAAAACAAGATGGTGAACAGTTGGCAGAGCGAGTGACAGTTCCTGGAAATGGATCTTCTATCGAGTCAGCTAGAGAGTACGGATGGGCAGATCCCTCAAAACCAATCAGAAGATAACATAGTTGGAGAGGAGCCCCTAGCCGAACAAGGAACACCATTATCAGAAGCAATTGAGGCAATCTCAAAATTATTTGGAAGAAACAATGGTGACTGACAGCTGACAAAAGACTCACTAGTCTTTGCTACATTCTAATCTAATATCAAATTCATTTCATTAAGTTCTTTGATTTTGCTGGATACCCGTATATTTTTATGCGTTCGTACCCTAAGGGATCTGTCAGTGCCTATGAGCAATCCCAAAAAACTTTCAAGAGGTAAGATACCCGACGCGTGGTTAAGATGCAGTTTGTGTTTTGGAACAGGTTACGTGTTTTCGCCCTCGAGAGTATGCATCAAGACTAACATGGGTGGGACTGTTGCGACAATGACGAATGACAGATGTGAGACTTGCCTGGGAAGTGGATTTGTTAGGTATCTAGACGCCTAGACCTAGGAAATGCGAGTCTTATTTTTGAGATATTTAGTGTAATTTTGCAAGTCTTTTGTCAAGGGACGAATACTTCATTTGTTCAGACTCGTATTCAAATTTCCATTACTTCACAATTTAGTGCATTCATAAATACAAGTGGGAAAGTCATTTGAAGAGCATTTATCACGTAGAGGATCGTTCCCATATTTTATTAACTTTTTTTGCTCTCATTTTAGTGAACAAAGGGTCTAATTAGAGTATTACTCAGTTCTAAGTAGTCTCAGTAATCTTAATGCCCCCATGTTTACTTAAAAACTCCGCTAGACGCATTCTGATTGTTAGTGATATCGCTTCTTATCGGTGAGAAACACGTAATTATTCCACGCGGTAATTCCTATGCATGTCGAAGGTTTGTCCAAAATGCCAAGGAAAGTTTGAAGAAGAAACCCAAGCCATTCCAAAAAAGGTACCGTTACCGATCCCATTAAAGCCGACAATATCAATAGAAAAGTACCTTCCAAGCATTATGAAGAAGTACAGTAACTACACTCTTTTTATCTGTTCAATGTGCGGCTATATGGAGGTCTTTTTTAAGCATTAGCCTAACTCTAATATTGCTTGTTTTATGGGTTTTAATCTCATAGCAATAAGCAAAATGTAGAAACGAGATTCAGTTCACCTTCTTAACAAATATTCTTGATACATGGTAAAATTAAGTGTGTATGTAACAGAACTCTAGTCGGAATGTCTTTCTTTGATAGATGGAGTGGACCAGAAAAGAAAAAGAGCAAGGCTTCAGGTGACCTTAAGAATAAGATCAGAGAGAGCTTACGATCTGCAGAACCTCTAAAACCTCGACTAGAGCAAGCACATCGAAAGCTCCAGGTGCAAATCTCCAAAATGGACGCGTTTTCTGGAAGACTAAAGCAGCGTGACAAACAGATCTTTAACAATGTTGTAGAAGCAGTACAGAGCCATGAAACAAATTATGCAAAATCACTTTCAAATGAACTCTCTCAAATACGCAAGATAAACAAAGTAGTCAAATCTACCATGCTGACAACAGAACAAGTAAGACTGAGACTTGAAACAGTTACTGAATTAGGAGACGTTGCATCAACGTTAACTCCGACCACTTCTGTGATCAAAGATTTGCGAGGTGGTCTTTCTTCGGTCATTCCTACCGCAGACCATTCGCTTTCACAGATTTCGGAATCACTGGGGGATATACTAAATAGTACATATTCAGACTCATCTTTGCAAGGCAATGGTATAGCTAATCTCGATCCGATAGGGACGGATGGTGCAGAAATTACGAAAATCATGGAAGAGGCCTCAGCTGTAGTGGAAGTGAACATGGAAGACAAATTACCAGATCTTGGGCCGTCCAAGAGCAGACAGAAAGGCAGATCAGAGGATACTGGAGAAATATTTCCATTCTAGTTACGTCGTGAATATCGCGCATGTAGCATGTTATGTGCTATTGATTTTAGTCCATTCACGAGTACCATTCAACGAGATTCTACGGTCAGCTTGAATTGCTTTCTTACTGTATCCGGGATCCGAAGCACCTATGGTCTGGCAATTGCCGCCTTCGACCTGGAGCGGCAGTCAATAATCTAAGGCCTTAATCTGTCACTCCTCTACATATCCCGGATGGCAGGCTAAGCTCACAGAAATTACCTTCGTATGTATTATTTGTCATATCATTTGATAACCCGTTGGCACTGTTAATATCAATAATATTGCGCAAGAAATTAAATGAGATGTTATTTGACATACTAGAGGGATCGGTGAAAATGCCGTTTTGGCTTCCATTTATGTAGTTTAATTTAATTGACGAATCTCCTGTATTGATCAGAGAAACTCCGGCTAGCGAATTATTATAAAAATAGTTTTCATTGGACAAAATGCCACTACTAGAATGTGCTGCAATTCCTAATTCATTGTTCCTCATCATGTTATAATCTATGATTGAATTAGAGGAACCAGTCAGGTAAACGCCTATTCGATTCTCGTCAAGGAAGATCGAAGATATATCTAACGTGTCAGAACCTGTTGCAAAGATGCCCGATTGGAAGTTGACAATGCGCCCTGGACCATAGACCGTTATGTTAGCAAGATCTGGGACAATTAATCCAGACTTTGTACTTTGGCTCCCAGGGCCAATTATGGAATATCCGTTCAACGCAATTGATACGTCTGAAGCGTTGACTATTATTCCATGATCATTACAAACAAGATTTGCTGAAAGCTTAGTGGATTCATTAATTACACTTCCGCAGCTTGCATCTAATATTCCATATACTGAAATAGAATCAATAATTTGTGCTTCTATCATCAAAATAGCAACGCAATTACTGAGAGTAAACGCAAAAAGAGTAAAATATACCAAGTTAAAGTTGGAATCCCACCTACGACATTGAAGTTGCAACTATAATCTCCTCCTCATGTGGGCTGTCTAATTACATATTTCTTTGAGTATTTATTCATATTTCAGATTTTACTACGCCCTGTTTTTACTGCCATTGCGATTATCATTCATGTTTTAATTGTGGCTTATCTTGTAAATCTTTCAGACAAGACATTCAGACATTGAGACATTCCGGTAGTCTGACGACTAATTTACTAAGAGTTGGCTGCCCCGAATTCAAGTGTGAATGTGGACCATCCAGCTAAAATTGTGTATTTGATTTGTTGATTGAAGTTATAGTATTTGGTTATAACTCACAAATGAAAAAATGTGCCATTTATAATTATGATGGCCACGCTTTACTTCGGCTATGAAAGAAATTCTTAACTAGACGCCCTAGGCTCAAATGCAATCAATGAACCCTCACCGCTACTAGATGAATGAGCGGGGTTAGAGACTAATTTGCCTGTGGGTACAAAAAGTAGACCATTAGCGATAGATGGCCCAACCGGGGCTATAGGCGCATCCACATTAAACTCCCATAATTTGCTTCCATTCTGTTTGTCTAGAGCCAGAATCGTCCCTGACTTTGTTTGTCTTTCGTATGGAATATAGCCAGTAAACAGTAAATCATTAGTAACCAGAGGAGACACTCTCGGTGGAAACCCTGTATCAAATTTCCATTTAATTTTACCGGTGAGGATATCAATCGCATAAATTGTCCCATTCTTTAGTCCTTGCTCGATTGTATCCGGAGCTGCCTTCTTATGACCACTCAAACCATCGGTGAAGAAATCTAAACCTCGGTTTGTTGCAGTAATGTACAGCGTATTATTGTTGTCCACAGCATGATAATTATATACACCGTATGCCCAAATGAGGCCTGTCCCGTTTGGTGCAGGAATTTTATTGACGTTGATTGGTTTCCCCAATGTCTTCCACCATATCTCATCACCGGTCTTGCCATCCATCGCAATTAAGTTACCCATCTTATCATGTCCTATCACGATCTTCTTCTCAGTGCCATTTTGCAGCGAAATCTTACTAATGCTCCTACCCCACGACGTATCCCAATCGTGAGTATCTGGAACTATAACATTACTTAGGACGGTATCATGTGCTATAAATGGCGTTGCCCATATTATCTCCCCTGAAGTAACGTTCACAGCTATCATATGATTGGAATAGAGGTTTG
Organism: uncultured Nitrososphaerales archaeon; assembly: GCA_963841565.1. GTDB lineage: Archaea > Thermoproteota > Nitrososphaeria > Nitrososphaerales > Nitrososphaeraceae > TH5896. Next base: position 84,735 of record CAWJCY010000012.1, on the reverse strand, counting down.
GTGTTTGTCTTGTAGAAGCATTAAAGTTCGGAGAAGCGCTCCCTAACGGGAAATATAAAATTCCTTCTTCTGGATCAAATGAACCTCCAGACCATGCCGTTGCCCCTCCATTTGGCGGGGTCTTGCCCATTTCAACCCATTCACCAGTGGTTGTTTCAAGGTTCCACAGTATACTGCCGTCAGTACGGTTAAGTGCTGTAACGTTACCCTTTACCAGACCAAGGCCCGGCGGCAATCCGCTACCCCCTGAACCAGTAATTACGTAACTTTTCCATACAATAGGAAAGGAATCTATGCTATAACCCACTGAGGTATTACCAAGAGTTTCAGATTCCCATTCTTTACTACCATCTGTTGAGTTAATTGCAACAACAGTACCCTTCGTAGCGGTGTTAGAAAAGATTAAGCCATTGTCATAACTTAGCCCCATTGTCGGACCATAACCAACACGGACATTCCACAGAACACGCCCATCCTCTATATTAAAAGCGAAAACATTTCCAGCATAATCTTGAACGTAACCAGTGTTGTTAATAACTATGGGTGGATCTTGTATTTCAAAATTATTTACGATCTGCCACTTGACTCCCAACGAATCGACATTCTCCATATTGATTATGGTTTGATTGGTACTCCTTGTCCCATACAAATCGTGATTAACTGTTGGCCACCAGTCATCATTACTCTGTGACGTATTGTTACCAGTTACTGTAGCGTGTACTATCATGAGAAAAGGTGATAGCGAATTGGTGTATTTGTTCTCAGTGAGAAAGTAATCAAGAATTGAATGTGAAGCATAGAGCGTGATGAAAACCAGAAGTGAAAAAATGCACAAGTAAACGGGTGAACATCCTGATTCAGTAATCTCTATGGTCTTCACTAGTAATCGAATTCGTTGATAGACCATTATGCTTTATATGTTTATTCCTATATTTCTCACATCCGAATTATGAATAAATACTAGAATTAACAAAATGCAGGATGCGTCTTGCTCAAATCTAAAAAAAGTTGCGTATAGTTTAACGTTGCACAACGCCTCTCATTATCTTGGGGATTTGTTTTTGGTTTGTAGTACCTACAAATGATAGCGACATGTTGACATACGGATTGATTTCAGATATTTTCGAGATAGATTTCATATAGATAAGCTAAAATTTGTTTTGTTGTTTTACACTTCACGTTCCTAAATGATAGTTGAAATTTCCCCTGCCATAACAACAGCAAGATCCGAATTGACGCTGGAATTATTGCGTGTATCCTGATCTGTCCAACTCCTGTGTATATCCAGTGCGTATTCTTTGACACAAGATTTCACATATTTTTAGGATATGATAAGGAAAGGACCATATTCATTACCTCTTTTGAGGCTTAGAAGTAGCCCAATCTCGCAGTCTGTTGTACTCATAGATTGCTAGTGGGCAAAAATATGGGAAAAATACGTCGTATTTCTAGATCTCTATTTTATCGATCATTGTCCCCAAGATCACTGCTATTGAAATGTGTTAATTCAATAGAAATCTCTAAAATTCTGTTTGCTTAAGACTTGTCGAGCCTGATATCCTGCCAAACGTTCACCAGTTTTATCATTAAGTAAACCCAAAAAACTATAAAGTGTTTGCATTAATTCATTTAGTAATGAAGAAAGAATTTATAGTCTCACGCATCGAAGCAACCCAAGACGGTAGCCCATACATATATCTGAGCTTTAGCGATCCTTCTTCTACAAGTGAAAGCAGACATCGCTCACCTCAGAGTCCCTTTGGGGCTCATGCATTTGCTTTTACATCTCCAGAAGACATGATGAAGAATTTACCCAAGGCGTTTTCAAACATGATGGGAGGCGTCGGGCTTTCCGAATCTCCTACCTTAAAGTTGAGTATGAGGGAGTACGAGGACATGGGTCTAAAAGTAGGGGACAGAGTTACTCTAGAGATTAAGAAGGTCGATACTGTGGGAATATAACCAACTCATCGTTCTATAGCAAAACTTGATTTTTCTACCAATATTTTTGAGCTTTTTATTAGCTATCCTTCGCTGACTTGAAAGCTCACTCTGAAGGAAAATAACTAAGTATTTTCAACCAATTTGACCATATATTTCTTGAAATCCTTCTGGCTCTGACACACTTCATGGAAAAACAACATATTATCTTATCTTGGCACGATAGGCTATTGTTTGTCTTGCCATTGAGAGTCATTGAATAATCAGGCTAATGTTTTAACCGCCGTCTTAGCATATGCTACTTCGCCAACTAGTATAGGAAAACGCAAGTTAAACCCCTGCTTTTATTCTTCGGAAATAATCAAAAAAAACAGATTAGTTTGCGGTGTGGTACTTTGTAGACTCAAAGTTAATTTAAGAAACAATGGCTTGTCTTAAAATAATAGATATGTCGGCTACTTTGGTGACTTTAGGGATTGTGCATTTTGCGGCGTTTATTTTTACTTTCATCCTTTTTCCTTCGAGTCTTAATTCGGCCTTTGCTCAAGGGCAACTTAACGATCCAAGTCTCACAATTCAATCTATGGTAGATGGATTAGCTTCTCCGACTAGTCTTTCCTTTCTTGATAATAATACCATCCTATTTTTGGAGAAAGAAGGGAATGTCAGATTGATTTCAAACGGTGTGTTGCAATCAGCACCAGTCTTTCAGATTGAACAAATTGAGAGTAACAATGAGCGTGGCTTATTAGGTATAACTTACGATGGTAATAGGGTATACCTTTTTGTCACTGAAAGCGGCGCTCAGGTGGAGGGAGTCTCTACTGAAGGCGAGGTCAGGAACAGGGTATATAGCTATGCCTGGGACGGCTCCTCTCTAACTGACCCACGATTACTCCTAGATCTGCCATCTACGCCAGGCACAAATCATCAAGGAGGAAAGCTCAAGGTTGGCCCAGATAAGCAACTATATGTCGTAGTTGGAGAAATGCAGAGGGAAGGGCAGCTTCAAAACTTGCAAAATGGCCCGCCGCCAGATGATACCGGCGTAATTCTTAGAGTGAACCCCTTTGATGGATCTGCCTCTACGAATAATCCGTTTGTCGCTAGCGGCGAGGAGGCCAGCAGATATTATGCCTATGGTATTAGAAACAGTTATGGGTTCGATTTTGACCCCGTGACGGGAAAACTTTGGGATGCAGAAAATGGCGAGGATGTATTCGATGAAATTAACCTGGTTGAACCTGGATTTAATAGCGGCTGGAAATCAGTCATGGGACCTATGGGTACTAATGCAGGCGTGTCTGAATCTGATTTGGTTAATCTCCCAGGCTCACATTATGCTGACCCTGTCTTTAGCTGGGCTGAATCTCGAGGATTAACCGACATTGAGTTTTTAAATTCAACAGCATTTGGCTCAACATACGAAAATGGAATCTTTGCAGGAGATATAACTTCAGGAACACTTTACTTTTTCCGGCTTAACGCCGATAGGACAGGGATAAGCTTGGAAAGTGATCCACTTTTGAGCGACTTGGTTGCAGACAGCGATGATGAAATGTCAGCCATAACACTTGGAACTGGCTTTACAGGGATTGCCGAAATTGAAACTGGTCCTGATGGCAATTTGTACATTCTGACATACGATAGAGAAAGTGAAGGTCAGGGAAGTCTCCTGAAAATAATCCCATCCTCTCTGTCTGAAGTTGATTCCTCGTCTCAAGATGAAACTAGCGAACAAGAGAATTGATCAATTGAAGGAAATTTTTTTGGGTCGTGTATGAACGACAATCTTTCTCGGTCGATTATCGGTGAGATGAAACTAGTCATTATGGTGGAAATGAATCAAACGGAGAATAGGAGAGAGAATTAATATTCATACTCGGAAAACGAAGGAGTTTAAATACTAATAGCTATGAGGGAAACGGTTAGTCGATGCGCCTTGGACAAGAGATAAACGGAGTCCTAAATACAATTAACGTTTGAGTCTGGTGGATTCAACAGACTGGGTTCTGCAACTGTGGGGTATGAAAGCCTTTAAGGCCTCAAATAATATATTGTGTTGATCACCAGGAAATGGACACTTTCGAATGCATAATATCAAAACTTGAAGTAAGGGAATTTATGAGAAAAGAAGTTGAATCTGATATAAAGCAAAGAATTCTCGAATCTGCTAGACAAACAGGTTCCGGCTTGAACTTGCAACACTGGCGGTTCATTCTAGTTGAGGAAAAGAAAAATTTGAGTCAGCTTGCCTTGGATAGCACAAGCGGAGCATGGATCGTAGGAGCAGATTTTGCAATAATTATTCTGACAAATCCAACCCTGCGCTTTCATTTGATCGATGCGGGCAGAGTTGCTCAAAACATGCAACTTACTGCATGGAATGAGGGGGTAGGGTCAGGGCTGTACACAGGTATTAATGAAGCAAATCTTCGAAATGACTTTAAGATCCCAAATGATTTGACTCCCTCAATTATCCTGGGTTTCGGTTATCCAACTAGGGCTTTAACCGGTAAGAAAAAGAATCGCCTCCCCCTTCGCCTATTAGTACACATGGAAAAATATGGTTCTAACCAAGAGTAATCAAAAACACCTTTGGAATTATTAAATTTTGTGAGTCTTTCAATTATCAACTGTTTCGACTAAAATGCCAGCTTTTGAAAGTGACCTCTTCCTATCTGGGTGTATGCGATGTTGTGTTAGCATAAGCTTGGATCAACTATCTTAAGGTTCAGTTTTTAGAGCCGATGTTTAGATTCGCAAGTAATGCCATACAAGATATTGACATCTAGAACATTGTCGGTCATTACCGTAGTACCGTCTTTATGAAATAGACAGAACAACTTGCAATTAATTCAAAGCCAAAATGCCAACAGACTTCCTTAACCGACTTATTTCTAACTCAATACGATCGGATTACTACTTTTGATAACGTTTTGATAAAGAAACAATGGGAGTAATAGATTTCTGAGCCCATGTAAAATTCTTGATAATCTTCGAATCGGCAGATCTACCATACGTGGTCGATGAGATCGATTAAGCAAGTGTTTTCGGTTAAAATGAGAGACAAAATCAAATTTTAAATCTTCAAACCTTCGGTTGTCAGTTATGATGTATTTATGCATCTTATTTCCGTATATACAAAAAGTGAAGCTCTGAGAATACTCCCAGCATTTCGAACATCGCAAGCCCCTATTTCTGAAGCCATGAGCCTCCCCGACTATACAGTTCTTTGCATCCTGGATATCTAGGTTGGAATTATTTGTGACTCCTAATCGCAGCGCTAGGGACCATTGTGGACAAATCTCCTCAAATGAAAGAAATGCACTATGTATATTATCGATGTCTTTGTTCACATTATGCCTTTTTTCCCTAATACAGAAAGGCCGTATAGCCATTTGTTTCTGCAACCTACAATTATACGAATAGGTTATTATTATGTTTTCTTAAGAGAATCTCAATCCGGTAAGAAACTACAACAATAGTTGAAAAAGATTAATAGAATTCGCGAATAACTGTCACTAATATGTAAAACATGATCAGCCATAGGATACAACCAATTGTTGTAACGATTGGATACCACAATGACAGAATTGAAACTAAATGCAAGTTCCGTTTCTACAAAGCATATGGATATTCGGTCTAATCAAATAATTCATAGATCGAATAGACTCCTTGAATTTTCAATCAACTGCGGTATAACCTATTGCTCCACTTATCATATTCCTTCATTAAATTAAGATTCCTTGAATATGTGATAGGTGAAGCTAATATCACCAGTTTCAATCCCATACGATAGGATAGTTCTAAAGAGTAGGAATGTGTTGACAGGCCTAGAGTATGTTGTTGAAGCCTGAAATGCAAATAAGGTTGTTAATCCAAATTCTATCATTGCATATTGTTCCCTATTGGGATATAGTTGAATATATAGACGAATGGTTACATTCCACGAATTCCGTTCAGACTCAAATTAGCTAAAATGAGAATTTTTGAGTTAGAATTTAAACAACCTATCAATTCGAAAAGGACCAATTGAATTATTCGAAAATTGACCTGACGTCTCCCTCAAGAACGCCTGCATCAAATTCATTATGAAATCTGTCCATGTGTTTTGAAAGACCTTCAGTGGTATCAAACGGTGACTGGCAGTATGGACACAGGTAATTTACCTTACTTTTATCTTTGATATATGTGACAGATTTTGAATTCACAATGCATACTGGAGTCCCACTTATTGCCAAGTTTTCAGTCGAAAGAGATATCTCCTCCATCTTCCTATAGATCTGCTCCCTAGATACCACTCCGATTATTGCGTTAAAGGCATGGAGATAAATTTGTCTGACATTTCGTTTTGCCATCTTCGATAATGCTTCCTCTACGGTGGCATTAGGACGTATTGTCAGGACTGGACTAGACATTATTTCTCGAAGTTTTACCTTAGAGGGATCTCTGTTTTGAGACATTACTTTGAATAAAATGTCTGTCTTGCTGACCACGCCAACGATATCCCCCCTTGCAGACACGAGAACACTTGTCGAGTTCTTATCTTTCATAAGATGGCTCGCATCGTCAACAGGACCGTTTGCTTCAAGGATGATCACATCAGAATTAGAAATGGATCCAACGGTAGACAAAAGATACGAGGCAATAGTTACAGATTGTTTCTTACTCTGATCCTTCTCCTCTTGCACACTCCATCAACGCACTTCAATTATTTATCTCTTGTCTCAAAGATGTTGAATTGATAGTGGGTGTAGCATCGAACTTGAGTAATGTTCAAACAAACCCGCATCCTCATAATTCCTTAAATCTAGTCATTTTAATTGTTTCTTAGATTGCACGCGCTTACATTTCTATTAAGGTTTGGTCTCCTGCAGTTGTAAATCACTTTTCTAACAGCTTAATATAAAACGATCTTCAAGTCGGTACTCTTCCCAATGATCTTCAGTAGATTCAGGCTTTGCTTATCTTGCATTAATTATTAAAACCGGGACAACTCACTTATTCCACCTTCAACATACTATTTGCACGAAACGCGTGCTAGATTGGGGAATGTCTAGCAATCGCATCAAGTACAAATGCTAGACAATTCACCTGAACTGGAGGTTGACAGCAAAGTTAAAATCTTAATTCTTGCCTATTAAGAACGGATAGGAAAGAGTAACTATGTCGGCGAGCACAAGCCCCAGTATTCTGCAGTGAATGCAAAAAAGTAATAAACCTGGACTCCCTTGGGAGCGTGTACGTAGTGGCCAATACAGGGAATGAAACAGAGTACTATCATTTACAATGCTTTGAAGGATGGAAGGGAAAGAGGACCTGAAAATGTATTATTATTGAAAATGCGACGAAGGTACCTCGAAAATTTGCTTAACATGGAGCGTTGGTCGGATGTATTGTGAAAGGTCAAAGATTCAGGAAATTTCAGTCTATTCATCATATGGCCCATGGGAGTGATATGCGATTAATACGAGAAGCTAGCTTGCACACAATAACAGCAGCCCCTTATGCATATTCATTGGAATGTTCCAATATTTTTCTGATTGGTCTGAGTTACGAAAAATGTATATGTATTACATAATACTAGTTTTGATAGGAAGAATATTATAGTATGGAGTACCATAAATATTCAATATAACCTAAACTAATAACCTCTTTTCGATTCTGATAAATAACTTCATCCTCCATAGCAGATCATATCATGAAAAATAGGGGGAGACAAGACATAAATGCCCTGATCCTGGAAGCTGCAATAATTGCAGAAAATAAGACCAAGATCATGTATAAAGCATATCTTTCTCACAATCAACTTTGTGCCCATTTGACAGAATTACAAGATAATGGATTATTAGAATACAGGTTAGGAGAACAAACTTACGTTACTACCCAAAAAGGGAAGAGGTACTTGGAAATTTACAATACTATGAATGAACTAACCACTGCTCCAGAAGAAGATTCAGCTATCTCAGCTGGCTAAACAGTCGCTCGGATTTTAATACGACAATCAAAGAAGAAATAATGAACGTTTATTTGAAACCATCAGTCCTGTAGCGTGAACTTGTGACTGAAAAAATAATAAAATAATGAAGGAAATCATATTCCATCATTCCAGGGCTTTAGTCTTGTGAAATACAGAAGCCCGAAGGTTTTTTGTTATTTGATCATATTACGATTTGCCACCCATTAAATGGTTTTGTATCATATGTTTGGGTCGTTAGTGAAAACTGATTAATCTACTCCTCTTATTTATTTTTCTTACAGTTGAAATGACCAGAAATATTATGCAATTAATCACGGCAATACGATAATGATTTGCTTTTTTCAAGATATGGGTAAAGAGGGTTTAGTTTTTTTCAGGGCTAAGATGGATAGGCTATCTGCTCTCCGCCATTGGCCAGAGTGTGGCAAGAAAGGAGATAATATATGTAATTACACTTCACTTAAATTAACCCTACAAGCGAATTATCTTTCAAATCTATTCTAAGGATAAATATTCGAAAGAATTATCCTTACTGGTTGCATGAGAAACTGTAAGTCTAGGCATTTCAGTGCCAATGTTCCTCACTGACTTTATCATGATCCAATCTGGTATCATTTTGATACAGTGAGTCCTTTTGTAACATGTAAAATATATAATAGTCCTCAGTGCTAGAATGTTTGTAATTATATACTGGCCAAGTAGGGTTTCTACAGATTAGAACGTGCATTGAATATTCCCGTTACGCAAGGTGAGCGATACCAATTTTGATTTTGTAAACAAATCAAATCTAATTTCCTTCTTCTAATTTCCTTCTTCTATTCGTTCAGGATTGCAGATTGTGTTTTCAGCTACCAAGCATCTTTCCTGCCTTGTTTTCGGACCTGCGCAGCCATTGAAGTTCGAATTTCTCAAATTTTTTTTCAAGGACCCAAACCTGAGTAGCAAGTCTTCTTAATTTTTCATTGTTTATCCCAAATTTGTGATTGATTTGATTTACTACCAATTGGCTATCAGATAGTAGTACAATTTGACTGTCTTTATTAGCAACATTGTTAAGCGCAGCGATGATCGCCAAGTATTCCGCCTCATTATTGGAAATACCTTCAAGATGTTCCATATGAGATTCTCCAGTTTCATCTATAAAGTAACCATATTTGAAGTAAGGACTTCCGCTACCATCTACGTAAATATGTAGAACCACTTGAATCGTTCATTTCAATAGGCCAGATACGATTTATAGTTATGTTTGACCAAGTTCCTACAGGAAAAAAGTGGTATGAATCACCATTTGAAGATTAAACCTGATGATGCTAATTCAGGATTTATTTTAAGCATAGTATTTGGGTAGATTCCAGAGTAGCTGTATTGCTGCCTTCTGGGCTAATTTAATATGAAGACCCAAAAAATTCGGACCGTTTCAGTTAAAATGACGATAACTTAATAGCCAATTTGTTCTATTCTGCATTGTGAATTCCAAATCAATTGTTCAGCTTAGACAAAAAATTCTGAACCCTAACGAATTCGTTGTGTTACCTGGGGTATTTGACGCATTGAGCGCTCGAATCACTGAGATTACAGGCTTCGACGCTATTTTTCAAACCGGTTACGGATCTGCAGCCACTGTACTAGGCATGCCGGATTATGGTTTTTTGAATGCGGGAGAAACTATGGATAATGCACGAAAAATAGTCCGAGCAGTCGATATTCCTGTCATAGTGGATATTGATACTGGATATGGTAACCCGCTAACCGTATGGCGTATTGTAAAAGACCTTGAATCGATGGGTATCTCAGGAGTCTTTTTAGAGGATCAAGTTTGGCCGAAGCGGTGCGGTCACATGGCAGGGAAGGAAATAATTTCAGTCGATGAATATTTACTGAAACTAACTGCTGCGATCGACGCACGTGATGACAAGGACTTTATTGTAGTTGCTAGAACTGATGCTCGTGCCACTTCTGGCCTGGATGAAGCTATAGAACGTGGCAGAGAATATTTCAAATTTGGCGCAGATGTCATCTTCGTCGAAGCTCCTGAGATCGATAGACGAGCTAAAGGAAATTGGCAGCAAGATTGATGCCCCGTTAGTAGCTAACATGATCGAGGGGGGGATAACACCAAACCTGACGGCATCGGAGCTTCATGACTTGGGTTTCAGGATCGGTGTTTTTCCGCTCTCTGGTTTATTTGCTTCAGCGTTTGCTATGAAACAAGTGTTCGAGGAGCTGCATAGATCAGGTAGTACATCTAGAGAAAGGGAAAAAATGATAACTTTTGAAGAATTCAATAGGCTAGTAAACCTACAAAAGTACATAGATTTAGAACGCAAATATACTACGCGTTAGGAATCCAAAGACTTTGGTTCTCATAATGGTAATAGTGATGGGCTTGGTGTTTAGTTTATGAGAAATTTTTAGGTCACCCTAATATGAGAATCGCTCATGTAAATAATACCGCCGGAATTGCGTCGATCTTGAGCAGGCATCAGCGACTATCAGGAAATGAATCCGACGTATTTGTCTTCAACAAATACCTGCACAGGCAATTCGGAGGAGAAAAGGTGAGTTACTATTTTCCATTATCAAGATGGAGATTCTACAGGAAACTAAAAGGATATGATATCTGGCATTATCACTACCCTTACGGGTCCCTAAAAAGGGCATTGGAGAAACGGAAAGAAAACAGGATTTGCCTTAAGCATTACCACGGAGATGACTTGAGGGGAAAATATGACAGTGATTTTTGTTTGGTCTCAACGCCTGATTTATTGGAGTTTGCTCCCAACGGCGAGTGGTTTCCTACTCCACTGGATCTAGATCATCTTGTTTATACTCCCCGCAATTTCGATGGTTTAAGTCCTTCTAGAAAGCCAATTGTTGCCCACTATCCTCATTACCGATTGTACCAGAAGTACGGAGATTTATACTCAAGTACACTTCGACAGCTACAAAAGGAAGGCAAATGTGAGATAGTGACCATATTTGATATCCCCCGCAGTGAAGTATTGACTATACTTTCTTCTTGTGATCTTGTTGTTGGGAAAATACTACCTCAAATCGGATGGTTCGGGAAATTCGAGTTGGAAGCCATGGCACTAGGCAAACCGGTTGTCGCCTACATTAGCTCGGAGCTATTTCAGCGCTATGATCCGCCGATTTACAGAACAACTAAGGATACATTCAAGAGCGATTTAGAATCTATTTTAAATGACATCGAGGAGCAGCGCAAGTTGTCCAAAGCAGGACGACTATACGTTGAAAAATATCATTCAGCAAGCAGGCTTCTAAGGCAACTGGACCGGGCGTACTCGCAGAGCCAACAATAATAAATACCATATGGCATAATGGACTTGAAACAGAGAATACCAATCAAATGAACCTTTTTCCATTGCTGACTCTCAGGTACGACCCCATGGATATTTATGTTCCTACTTTTAGATTAAGAGATGTATCTGTTACTGATGTCTCTAAATCTTATTTAAAACAGAACTTGGTTTCTGTTCGTATTCTTGAGACCAAAATCAGAGCTGTAATTCGAAGAGAAGTAGACAAATTTAACCAAAATAAACTCTGTGTTGCATTGAGTGCAGGCGTGGACTCTAACCTAGTCCTGTGTCTGTTACGTGAAGAATTTCCTAGTTTAGAGTTGGATTGCATTAACGTGAGTTTTGATGAAAAGAACGAGGCCATTGAAGCCAAGGAGATCGCAGAAAAGAAAGGTGCGGATTTCCACCAAGTATACGTGGAAAATCCCCTTCGCGACTTGCCTGCGATGATAAACATCATCAGAGAACCGAGGTGGAACCTTTACCAGTACTACTTTATAAAGAAAGCAAAGTCTATCTCTAATCTGTTGTTCACGGGGGACGGAGGCGATGAAGTCTTTGCCGGTTATACCTTTCGATACAAGAAATTTCTCCAAACATGCGATCGAAATACGAGCTCCTTAGAACTAGCCAAGTTGTACCTATCGTGTCATGAAAGGGATTGGGTCCCCGATCAACATAAAATGTTTGCCAAGGAGTTGAAGTTTGATTGGTCTCCGATCTACTCTCTTCTCACTTCATATTTCAACAATAACCTTAAACCGTTGGATCAGGTGATGCTGGCCGACTACAACGGCAAACTTATGCATGATTTCGTACCTACCAATGACAAATATTTCCGTTCCTTTAAACTGCAGGGAATTTCCCCTCTCCTGGATAACGATGTCGTGGAGCTGGGATTCGATTTGCCATCGGAAATGAAATATAGTGCGGATTCCAACGTAGGAAAACTTCCACTACGTGAAATTCTACAAATTTATGCCCCAGATTCTTTCAAGAGAATGAATATGAAAGTTGGATATGGTATGGACCTTGTAAATCTTTGGAATAGCTTCGGCAGAGAAACGGTTACTATGCTATTGGATAAAGGACGTATATTCGAAGATAGTATCATAGATAAAAATTGGTACTTTAGATCGCTCAAGCGAATTGACGAAAATGTTGATCTTAGATATATTAGCAAGCTGTTGCAGATTCTAAGTCTAGAGGTGTGGTACAGGATTTTTGTGACTTCCGAAATGAATCCCTCACATCATGTGTGAAAGTGTCAGTGAGTATCTGGGATCACCTCTTGATAAGATGCACAATAATTTGGTAAGTGCGACTCGAGAGCGGTTTATTTGAAATTACGTAATTCTTTATTGGAAAACAATCTTTCGTTCCGTGAAATTAGGATCTTTTCTCGAAAGGATCTTCCTATCTACCTGATCGTTTTCTTCTCTGCTGTGTCTTTGAAGAGTGTTGCTGAATCAATTGCTTATCCATATCCTATAGGTTATGATGTTATAAATTACTATATCCCAATGTTATCGAACTTTGAAAATGAATGGAATGTCATATTAATAGACTATCCATTGTATACTTCAGTTCTTCACCTAGTACAGAATTTAACAGGCTTATCTGTACAGGTACCGTTTCTACATTTGCAACCTTTATTTTCGGTCTTTTTGCAGTATCAATCCTTTCATTGGCAAAGGCGATAATGAGGAATGATAATAATCTTTATGCAGTACTGATTTCATTATTTGTTATCGTGCAAATCCCAGTTCTAAGAACTGCTTGGGATTTGCACAGGGATATGTTCTCGCTCACTATGATGTTCTTTGCCATTTCGATCTTAATACAGCAACGAAATACTAATCCAAGCAAATTTCCTTCTCTAGCCATAGTATCATGCCTTTCATTTACTATACTTTCGGTTGTCTCCGATAGAATGGTTGGGCTTTGGCTTATTGTTGTCTACTGTATTTGTACCATACTTTACAGAGAGAAGACAATAGCGATAAGCCTTTTAGTCGCCCTAGCCTCATTTATCGTATTTTTAGCTGTTACCGGTGATGGATATTCAATCATTAGTTCTTCGATCCGCAGTATCACAAACGCAGGCGTGGATGATCAAATCTTTGGCGAACAAGGAACGTCAAATGATAGTTACAATCACACTAACCTTTTTTCCTATTTTATAGCTCTTAACATTTTGCTTGTTCCTTTGGCTATTGTCGGTTATTTACAATTGAAAGAGCCGTTATTGAAGATCAGTCTCATAGTTGCTTTGGTGGGCTCAATGACCTGGCTAGTGCTTCCTTACGCACGGGAATTGGTTGCAGATAGATGGATCTTACTCCTCGGAATATCCCTTTCAATCTTTGCAGGTTACGGGTTTGTTAGAACCACCCAAATGATATCAACCAGGCTAAGAAATACCTACTTATATCTCCTAGCTTCAAGTATTATTTTTCTCATTTTTGTACAATTTGGAATTATATACGCCGTGTTCCCATATGAAGCACAAGTTTCAGTGATTGGTCTTTTTGATAAGAACATCCGAGGTTTTGCTCCAAAATCTATGCAATTTAATTCAGTCAAAGTAGATCAATCCCCTAAGATTTTGGATATAATTCATTGGGTAAATGAAAACACACCAGCCCGATCGAAAATTATTGGAAGTACTGACTGGAGAGGATGGTTCATTTTAGAATTAACAGGAAATAGAAGTTTTGTCGCCTATGATGGGATAGAGGAGATATTCAGAAATACGACTAACCCCCCTAACGTTCAAGGTTACCTGATTCATACGAATGTAAGTGAAGATCCCATTCGTAAGAGGACGAATTCAGTTTTCGAAGGAGTCGAGGCTTACTCAAATAGCCTGTTTACCGTTTACAGAATATGGGAATCCCCCAAAAATGTGAGTCTTGTTCATTAGGAATCAGGTTTGTTGTACGAAATCTATCACAGTCGAGATAAGTAATGTATTTTAACGGTATTCTGCTCTATATGAAGTGTGGACTCTAAATCCTTAATGAAATCTTTAGCCAGTAACTGGACCAGAAGGCGATGGCTAGATTTTCGAAATGGTCATAGTATTTATCTAATATTCTTGATGACTTTTGCAAATTTCGTCACGATACAATACGGACTTCTTATTAATCAAGTACCTGTTTTAAAGGATACATTCGGAAGTATCTGGATTTTCGCAGTCATATTTGTTTCGGCATACGTACCAGTAGCAATCGTCATTGGTTATTGGCATCGCAAGACTCAATGGAGAGTAGAACAACATGCCTTATTTAAGGAGAATGAAATAGGGGCGACAATGTGGTTGTTTGTCATAGATCTTATTGACGGTAAGGTTTCTGAAGAAGAAAAACAGCAAATGAGGGATATGCTACACAAAATTGTACGAAAGCCACCTAGGACGACTGAACAAACCGGAAGTCAGAATCAAGATCGCGTTGATCAACCTACCGAAGCTAGTATCTCTGATTATAAGGAACCACCAATCGAACAAGGACAGAAATAGCATTTCAGCGTATTGGCCACAATTTTATCCTAGCACGAGCTATCCATAGTAGATTTATTAAATGATTTGCATATTGAGCATCCATACATTTGAGGGTGTTACACGTCTCTCACGAAGGTCTGCCAGATTGGCGAGTAGAAAAATCTGCGATTACTGCGTTGAAGCTTGGTTACAGAGTCAGTTTTGCGGGTAAACCAGGGAATAATACCAACGGAACTAAATTTGCCAAGATTTATGAGATTGAATGGAATAGCAAAGCTCGACTGGGCATTCCTTATTACTGGCAGCAGGTGAAAAGGCAACTGCAGAAAATTCTGAAACAAGAAGCCCCGGACATAGTTCATTCACACAATCTGTATTCTGCAAAGCTAATTTCAGAACTCGGAGTACCATTTGTCTTCGATGACCACGAATACTGGTCTATGTCATCAAAAATACTCCTTGAGATGGATTATCAACCATTCCAAACCAGCATCAGAACACAAGGTAGAATCTACTGTGAGACACCCAATATTTCGATGAAAAGGAGAATGAATAGAATAAGAAGGCGTTTAATCGATAGATATGCGATACGTGTGTGGGCCGCATGGGAGAAGGAACTTATTTCTACTGCTCCAGTTATTGTGGTTTCCGAAGCAATTGCAAAGGATTACCAGCGTTATCGGAATGCTAGGTCTTTCCTCGTCCCGAATTATCCTATATCGTCAGAAGTAGAGGCAATGTGCTCTCCCACGTATCAAACTCAGGTCGATTGTATTTATTCGGGAGGTGATGGCAACGATAAGGTCATGTATCCTCAAAGGCAAATGGACGGACTATTCGAGCTATTTGAGAATGACAAGAGGTTCCCCTTGACAATTGCGGGTTGGTCAGATTCCTCATCCTCCAATCTGAGATTTCTTGGGTTCTTATCACGTCCAGAAATGTTCGCTGAAATGTCAAGACACACTGTAGGCCTGCTCCCTTGGAAGAAGCACTGGGCGCACTATTATACGAATCCAAACAAACCCTATGAGTATGCACATGCTGGATTGGCAATAGCGTGTACATCATCAATTCTTCCTGTAATCGAATCACTCCAAGATTGTTGCGTGAAGTTTGACGATTATCCAGATTTAGTGAATAAACTAGACTATTTGCAACAGCATCCTGAAGAGCTGCACAATTTGCGAATACGAACGCGAGAATTAGCAAGAGAAAAGTTGACATGGGAGAAGCACGAAAATCAAATTATTACTGCGTATAAGGCTTGCTGACGGCTCTTAAGCGATTGAATGTCGATTCCTGCGATTATATGTAATAACCTGTAATTTCATTTCTCTGATTTAGGCTTAGGAAATGGCCTGACATTGGTTGACAGAACTTTAATTAGTCTTCCATCGACCCAATTCTATGGGTACCTATTTCGCGATTGTTACTTGTAGAAATTCTGAGGATGATATTCGTGCTGCTCTAATGTCATTAAGAAATCAGACATTAGCTCCACAATATGTGATTGTTGTGGATGATGGGTCGACCGACAAAACTTCGGAGATCTTGACTCAGACCAAACAAAACTGGCAATCACTTTATGTCATAACGCAGAATGATTTGGGCTATGATATTAGCAGAGTCGTCAGAAACTGGAACGAAGCCATCACATACTCGAAAAGCAAGGAACTTACCCACACGACCTATCACATGATTGCAACAGATGATACAACCTATCCATCTAGATATGCTAAGCAGTTGGTTGACTTTATGGATAATAATTCAAGCATTGCCATCGCGTCAGGTAATTACACTAAACACTTGCCTGAAAAGCCCCATGGTGCTGGGAGATTTGTACGAAACTCATTTTTTGAACAGACTCACTGGGGAGGACTATATCCTGAGTTAATGGGGTACGAGTCAGCGATACTTTATGAGGCAGAACGGCTCGGATACCGCTATTCAATACTAACTGAAGCTAAGTTTCAACATTCTCGACCTCTGGGAAAACATCACAAGTTCTATGAATTCGGTGCGAGCATGAAGACGCTAGGATATCACCCGGTCTTTGTATGGGGGAGATTTGCGAAGTATCTTGCAACTGGAGAGGTAACTGGGAGGATTGGAGCATTCAATATGATATACTATTATCTCTCATACAAACCAAAGACAGTCGGTTACGATCGATTGTATGATGATCAGCTTCGAAAGTTCGTTAGGGAAATTCAAAAAAGAAGAATGATTTCAGCCATATCCGGTAGGAAACGTCAGAAAAATCGCTAGTAAAGATGCTAAGCATTTCCTCTCGGGCTACTTTTCATTCTATTATTCTGAGCCTCGTTCCATTCATAATCCTTTGGAGGAGATCGATTTTTTCAAACGTAGAAATGTCACAATATGATTTCAAAATGGAGACCAAATTGACTAGTCAGAGTAAGTAATCATCTTCTTTGAAACTCATTTTTTGTCCAATTACAAGGTCTTTAATATTCCCGCGATGTGATTCACTTCATAGCTTTCCATTGTTCAGTTACATTCGGTTGTGAATGGATATTGTTACGACGAAGATCGCCTAACGTTCAGTGAGCAAATATCTATTATTTTGAAGTCGAGAAGGTTAGAATAGTCTAGTTCTAAAGATCTAGATCGTTTCAAATATCTGATCCTGTTGAAATTGCGAATTGGAATTGTGGAATATTGTCAGCGATACATGGAAGTTGGCTGGCTTAATTTAAAGTGCATTTACAAACCTGTTCATTTTAGCCAGACTGACCTCAAATCCAAATCTATCTTCTTCTCTTTTCATATTTTGGTACATGTTCATCATCAGTTTAAAGTGTCTTAGCATATTCAATGATGACTCCATTTTAAGTCGTATAATTCGGTAAACATCATCATAATATCTGAACCGTTTGAGAACTTTGGTAGAGTACTGCTTGAAGTCAAATCTATCTTCAGGTTTATTGCAACTGGCAAGCTGATGCAGGAATATGTCACAACATATTAGAGATGGAATAATCCCCTCTCCAAGCATTGGAAACACACAGCCAATAGACTCTCCAACACCAACGATATTTTTACAATAGAATGGTTGCATTCTTCGAGGAGGGGCCAGTCGTATCGGCCTTCCTATCTTTTTCCTGATAGTGCATTCTGGATGTCTAGCCATGAACTCTGCGATCCCATAATATTTCCTGTCCAAATCACCAGCTCCTACAAAAGCCTCTCCTTTACTTAAGGGGAAGCACCAGAAGTAACCTCGAGCACCTTTATATCCAATCACGTAAAAATCTTCAATGTCCAGAATATTTTCAACTAAATATTCGTAGGCGGGTATAATAAAATCCTCTTCAGATCTAGGCAACAGCGATCGATGAAATCCGGTGCAGTCAATTACTAAATCAAATTCAGTCAATATCGGGCTTTTCAGATTGCATTTCATTCCGTAGGAAACCTTGACTCCTCGAAGTAAATCTGATTCCCATTTGAGTTTGTTATAGGTAACCAAACCCTTTAGCTCTAAGTATTCCACTTTGTTTCCCGGAAGATCAATCCTTAGTGTGCGTCCAGTATGGGTAATATATTCACTGAATTCAAGTCCAGCCTGCTGCGAGAATTTTGCAAGCATGTTCTTTGATCCCCCCCATGCGCATATTGGCCAGTGTGCTCCCTCGTCATTTGTTTCATACACCTCAACTCCATGGCCCATCTTTGATATCATACATGCTAGATAACTTCCAGCGACACCGGCGCCAACGATCGCAATACGCATACAATTGATCTTTCTGTGTTGCATCTAAAAACCTATCCCACAAGTTCCTTCTATTGCAATTGAAGAAGCGGGGATTGAAAGTACTGTGCCGTTGAGCGGATCCTCATTATAGAACTGCCTGCTTAGGCAGCCCAACTTGGATTGATATAGGATTGTATTGCAAGCAATCTTACATCTTCGTTATTTCTTGAGCAAGTAACATAAAAACAATGACCTAATCACATACTTATATTCGATAGA
Source organism: uncultured Nitrososphaerales archaeon (assembly GCA_963841565.1). Classification (GTDB taxonomy): domain Archaea; phylum Thermoproteota; class Nitrososphaeria; order Nitrososphaerales; family Nitrososphaeraceae; genus TH5896. The sequence goes on along the minus strand of CAWJCY010000012.1, from coordinate 65,983 downwards.
CAAGAAGCAGAGATTTAGTACATATCGGAGTTTCGCATATATAGTATATCTGCTAGCGTTTTTTGAATGAAACGAACTATTGTGTCATACATGGTAGCAACAATTCTGTCACTAATGGCAATTGGTGGCCTAGCAATGCCTTCATTGCCAATAATGGCACAAGTACAACCGGTAGCAACTAACGCCGCATGTGGACAGGTTGTCAGCGGATTGGTAAACCTAACAGCAAATCTTGACTGCAGCGGAGACGGTCTCATTATTGGTGGTGATAATACAGTGGTAAACATGAACGGATACTCAATCACTGGTCCAGGACCTGATAGCTCTAAGGTAGGAATAATGGTTCCGAACAACGATAATGTCGTCATTAATGGACCAGGTTCGATAAGTAACTTCCAAGCTGGTGTCCTCGTTACGGGAGCCAACGGAATGAAGATGTCATCCCTGATATTAGACAGCAATCAAATCGGAGTATTCATGACAGGTTCTGAGAATACGGAGATACAACAGAACATCGTCAAACAAAACAGTCTAGGTGTGGCTACACATTCTAGTTCAGGTGCTACATTGACTTCCAACTTGATGAGCGGAAATCTTCTTGCAGGAATTACTTTTGTGAATACTCAACAATCTGAGGTTTCAATGAACAATATTGACGGAAGCCAAAATGGCGCTTTCTTTGATGCACAGAGCTCAGGAAATAGTGCCGTAGCCAATAATGTTCTAGAAAATGTCATCGATGTGAACAATGCCAACGGCCTGCCGCCTAACATTAACAACAACCAGTTTACCGACAACAACTGCCAAGTAAGCAATCCAAGTGGGATCTGTATAGGTAGATAGGTGATATCTACGGATAAATCGAAGAGGTGAACAAACTCACCATAACTTTTTTATGATATTTTGACTATTCGACGTTCAGAGAATATTATTCTAACTGTACTATCCAATAGAATAGAAGGTAGAAATAAATAAATCTAATGACAAATGTTGTTCATCAATGAACAAATTTACGAAGCGATCAGTCATAATGACTTTAATGAGTTTTGCTATTTTAGCTTCAATTTCGAGCATGCAGCTCGTGCTAAATCTTTATGTCCTAAACGTGCATGCACAACAATTTCCTGTAGCTTCCCCTTCTAATTCTACGAATCTTTCACCATTATCCAATCTGAGTATGGCAAATCGGACAGGAGAGTCATTAGTTGAGTCATTTGGTCCTCTCTCTCAAATGGAAGCCGTGATTAGAGAGATAGAAAATACTAACGCGACTAGTTTTGCCGCACGTCAGCAGATTGAAACAATTACTGGTAATATGTCCGACAATGTGTCTAACACCACTGGCATGACAGACACACAAAACGTAACAGGCGCACAGAATATGACAGGCGACTCGACAAATGACACAGCTATGAGGGCTGTTATTGAACAGACCGTGAATACTAATGCGACCGGATTTGCAGCAGATAACTTGATAAATATGACAAGACCCCAGACTTCTGGTCCTCAAGGTTAATCATGAGCTTGAGATAATAACTACTAGACCGTGATCAGGTGGGATCTGGAAACATCCGATAACGGGCTAGCGAAGATTCTAAGTGGTATTCCAGGGACCCTAAGGATTTAATTCAAGTCAGCAATGTTCATTTTCTGGCTGCGATTCCTATAGATTTGCGGACAATTGGACGGGTAATCGGTCCGAGTGCTAAGTAACTGAATACCTGTCCGAGACCCTGTACCGTACATATTTGTCATCTGGAGAATATCTTGGCGGATGTGGATTGATGGTGATAGACCCACACACTGGACAATTCGGTTTCAAGGTGTACTTAAAGCAACCATTGCAGAGTCGCATAAGATGCTTCTTCATATCTGCGAGTGAACCTTTCTGGATTGGTCTCTCTTGAATTCAAAGGTTCCTTTCTCCTGAGTGATCGCACTTTTGATTTTTTCTAGTGCATTATTCATTATCTTTTCTGCACTTTTGAAATTATCTGCTTTAACTACCATTCTATACTTAGGAGCCGAAACATAGGTTATACTGATCGAAGTGTTAGATTTTGACATTTCTATGGAGCCGAGTAGATTCTTTATCCTTTCTATACCGTCTGCCTTGTTGAGAGAAATTTCAAGAATTCCCATTATTTCTACGTGAGGTATTTGGATCTTGTTACTCTCCGTCTCAATTGCTTTCATAAGCTCCTCAGAAAATCCCAAACTACGAATAGAATCGATCCCCTTTCTTGAAACAGTCTCAAATAAATCATAGACGAGATCATATTTTTTTAGGATTTCGTCTTCCAGGGTATTCAATTCAGAATCTGACAAGTTTGCCTTTTTCTTTACGATATCCATGAATGCTGAGGCTTTTTCAGTTTTCTTAACTTCTATCAGCTTCGATTTCCTTTCGTCGCCGGTAACCTGTTTAAGCGACAAGTCCACTTCAGCCCTTGATTTGTTTACTCGAATAACCTTTAATACGGTCTTCTGCTTAGGTCGGATGTACCTTTCGATATTTCTGATCCATCCTGTAGCTATCTCGGAAATATGGAGAAAGCCAATCGTTTCGTCATACTCGTCAAGAGTAATGTAAGCTCCATGACCTGTTACCTCCTTTATCGTAACTAGAACGATTTCCCCTTCTTCAGGAAGCCGTCTAACCTCGGCAGTCATCATTTATAACGGTAAACGCCACATATCGGCTACTTTAACGTTGCCATTAGACCACCTACAGCGTGATTTGAACAATAATTAGGATCAATTAATGCATTCTGCAGTTTTAATTTAATCGAAGTTTTGGTTTACCGACAATGGATTTAGTGAGGGTGGGGCTAATGACACTTGCACTACGTCAAAGTAAAGTTCGTGTTCGGGCCCGAAGATGCGCCTAATCGAAGGGCCAAAACCTAGTAGTCAATACCCTTCATAGCCATTACCCCCTTTCTAAATGGATGCTTTATTTCTTTCATTTCTGTGACCATGTCAGCAAGTTCTACTAACCTTGTTGGTGCATAGTTTCCTGTCAGGATAACTGAGGTCCTTCTAGCCTTGCATTTCAAAAGATCAATGGCGTCTTCGATAACGATGAGCTTTAGCTTCAAAGCATAATTAATTTCATCTAGGATCACCAAATCGTAATCGCCAGAGCTAACCTTCTTCTTTGCAATATCAACGGCTAGCTTTCAGCCGCTTGATGCTCTTCCAAAGGAAGATCATCATCGATAATCCCAACAAATCCCCTACCTGATACTACCATGTCAAATTCTGGTTCGAGCCTTTTTGAGCTTGTTAGCTCTCCGTAATACCATTCCCCTTTGATGAATTGAATCATGGCTACCCGCTGACCATGTCCGACTGATCGCAGTACAATCCCTAGCGCTGCGCTTGTCTTTCCCTTCCCCTTTCCAGTAAAGATCACAACTATTCCTTCTTCTTCTTCTGTCATAGGAGTTTGTTATCCGTACTCGACGGGATTGTTATATATTTGATGTCAGCGGCACGATTTTGCTCATCCTTGTTTTGATTGATCGGATTCTTCTCTTTGTGGGCCCACCTGCTCATAAAGAATATACTACATCAATTGCATATTATTGCAGATAACTGATTCATGAAGAAAACACTGTATTGCTTACACACGGTTGCGGGCAAAATATGCGAGTTCGTTCTTCCTATACGATTATCGTATGAGATGGGAAACGGCAAAACGCTTGCCATTTGCACACTCTCAGACATGAGTCTTCTTAAAGAAATTATCTCCAGTAAGGATATTATGCACAAGATTTTTCTTGTCGGTAGGCTTCTCTCAGAAAATCGAGGAATTGATAATATTCTTGAAACCGTTCAAAATTACCCTCGATTGAGGTATTTGATTTTATGTGGAAAAGATGTCAAGGGACATCTTCCTGGACAAGCCCTGATTTCGCTCTACAACCACGGAACAAGAGAAGACGGATATATAATAGGTGCAAGAGGGAGTAATCCTACACTAAAATCAACCAAAGAAGTGATTTCATACTTCAGGACTAATATCGAAATTGTCGACCTTATCGGTAATAGAGACATATGGCAATTAAAACCCTTAATAGACAAACTAAGCGAACAATAAAAGTGGGCTGTTCCTATTAATCGCAATGCAGTCATCAGAGTAGAAGGCAGAGATGGAGATTTACAAACGCTGGTCTTACAAATGTGACTCATGCAAATTAATAAGTCCGAGATTCAAAGCAAATCGTATCTCATGGAGGTTTCATGTACCTTAAAACCTGTTTTCTGGTAAAATCTGATATTAGCATCGGAACAGTCCAATATGACCTTATAGCAACCAACAGTCCTTGCAAAATGCAATGCGTGATTAATAAGCGCAGAGCCTATCCCCAGGCCCTGGAAACCTTTGCGTGTTACAACGTCCTCAATATGACCAGCTTTTCCCCCGCTATGAATAAATTTCTGCTCAATTAGAAGTGTAGTCGCACCTATCACCTCAGAGGTCTCTTTGTCTATCGCAACAAATATCCTGTGAAGTGGGTTTGCACTAATATTATTTAATATCTGTTCTGATTTTTCCATACTCTCTTCGATGGTTCCCAATTCAGACAAATTCTTTAGTGTAGAGAAGTATCCCTTTTTTAGGTCGCCCAATTCAATTTCTCTTACTTCGAATTTTAAATCTTTCTTGCTGTTGTTCATGACACTTCTTCCAGCAATATGATTATGGAATCAAAGGTATATCTTGATACCACGAGATCGTTTATCATTGTTTAATGAACTCTAGTTCGCTTATGTTTGCTGCTGCTTTGAAGATACGCTAGCTTCATCTCATCTACCCATGCATTTTTAGTTTTAAATAACTTCTTTCGCTCACGAGGCTTACACTCGGACATAATGAATGCAGCCAAGATGGGAAAATAAACTGATGAATCTCCATAAACTATCACGTTTCCCTCATGTGCTGACTTGATTTTCCCCCAACTTTTGCCTTCTTGTAGTGTAGCGCCAGACAAGCCTCCAGTATCGGGACGAGCATCTGTGAATTGGACGAGATAGTCCTGTCCCCCTTCTTTCAACTTAAGAATTTGAAACAGAGCGGGGCCGGTCTGTTGGAAAAAGTTCTTTGGAACACCTCCTCCTAATTCAATTCCTCCAGATTTCTTATTCTTCCAAAGAATAGCCGCTGATTCAGCGACGTCCAATATAACGTTAAGGCTAATTGGTTTGTCTTCAAGGAGAAGAGGAAGCATATTTAGTCCAATCGAAGAATCAGCTATAGCAGGCAAGTAAATCGGCACGTCATTTTCGTACGCGCACACAGTGAAAGATTTTTCAGGATGTGCTGAGTTTTTTTTCGCCGACTTCCCTAAAATATTGCACAAGTCGGCTGTTGATGAATTGTCAGGCAGATTTTGCCTATCCATATCTATTGCAGATTTGATGATCTCGTCTTGTTTCTGCAGTGTTCCAATCTCCTTGATAAATACGTCATAGATCCGCACAATTTGTTTTGAATATAGAATATTGTCGTCCACATCGAAATATCCTTGTCTTACGGGTAGATCGTAGGCAAAGTGAAGATCATGGTAAACATTTGCGCCCGTAGAAACAATCCAGTCTATAAACCCATGCTCTATCAAAACCGAAATCGCTCTGCCCAGTCCAATTGGAGCGAGCGCACCTGATAGTGTCAAGCAAACACACGCTCCATCATCCATCATCCGCTTTGTGATCTGTAAAGCCTCATGGAGTCGACGAGCGTTGAAACCTGTTGCTCCGAAATATTCTACTAAATCGCGAACGCCCATATTGCTTGAAATAGAAGGAGGGTCTATTTTACGCCCAGAAAAGTTGTGAAATCTGTTCACTTCCTTAAGGTGTCATGATAATCACTTTAAAATGTATGTGCCAAGACACAAGATTTACAAATATCTGTATGATGTGATGCGGGTTCGGGAACGCTTAAAAATATCGAACGTATTGTTCAGAATATGCATGATTCCAATTCCAGTGACGACAACGAGCAACACAAAGCCGAGGGTAGTTTCAACTGGGCAGGCAGCTTTCCTTATACTTCTAAAGAAGAACCTCCTGGAAGAAAGACTGACGAGGAGCTCCGCACACTTGTATCATCTAAATTAAAAAAAATATCTCAAATTGATACAAGCAAGGTCGTTATCAATGTTGTGGACCAAATAGTATCCATCACAGGTTCAGTACAAACCTATGAACAAAAGCGCCGGATTGGGGAAGAAATTTGGAAGATAGAGGGTGTTGTAAAGGTCCTCAATGAACTCCATGTTACAGAACCTTCTACAGCGGGTCCAACACGAAGAGACTAGAAAGTAGGCTCTGAAACTATATGCTCATCTGGTCAATCCAGACTAGTATCGCCCACCACTTCAAAATACTAACATCCATATTGCCTTTCTCGTTTAACGGGAGAGCCACTGAGTATGCCGACTTAAAAGCCTGTATTTGTTATTGTTATTATTATTAGTTGCAATAAAATTGATTTCATGAAAGGTATTTTATACCTCTAAATTAATGAGAAGCGTGGGGAGCGCAAGTAAGATAAATCGTTCCAAGATAAGAATTGGTTCTCGACTAAACCCAAAAGGCACCAAGCCCCGTAAAAGGTCTTCGAATGACCTGTTAAGGAAACCCATACGCGACTATGACCCATCTAACTATTCAGAAACGTCCAAATTGATAAATGGAATGATGAATTCAGGAGGATTCGAGGCAGTTAACCTCGCACATGGCGTCGAAATCCTGAAATCTATGAGCAGTGATGGAGACTGCTTAAAGTTTCTCTCCTTCGTGGGTGCAATTATTTCTACAGGTACCAGAGGAATAATACGCGAGTTGATAAAAGAACACGCTTTTGATTGCATTGTAACAACCTGTGGTGCTCTGGATCACGATATAGCACGAACCTCTGCGAATTATTATGCCGGAGATTTCAGGCTAAACGACTCTTCTCTCTTGAAAGTGGGTATCCATAGGTTGGGCAATGTGCTAATACCTTTTGCAAACTACGGAACCGTTATTGAAAAGAAAGTCAGAGCATGTTTAGAAGAGTTGTATTTTGACCATAATAAAAAATTTATTGCACCCTCCGAAATCTTGGATTTCATAGGTAGCAAGTTAAATGATTCATCGTTTCTTTATTGGGCCAATAAGCACCGCATACCTGTAATAGTTCCTGGCATTGTCGATGGAGCTGTAGGTAGCCAGCTCTGGTTATTCCACCAGGAACACCGAGATTTTGGCCTTGATCTTCTTAAAGATCAGGACACCATTTCCGACATTGTTTACGATGCCAAGCGAACTGGTGCATTCATGATTGGGGGAGGTATTTCGAAACATCATACCCTTTGGTGGAATCAATTTAAAGGGGGATTGGATTACGCAGTATATTTGACTACCAGTCCAGAATGGGACGGGAGTCTAAGTGGAGCCTTGGTTGAAGAAGCTGTATCATGGGGAAAGATAACCTCAAAAGCATCTCGTGTCACGATCCACGGAGAAGCTACTACTTTACTACCGTTTATCTACGCTGCACTACACGAGAGATCATGATTCATCGCAGCTCCTCTGCTTAGCCTGTATGAAATTGCGACGAGGTAGGGGTCCTACGATCTCCTTATAATGTTCTAACGAGAACAACACAATCATTTGGCGATGATACCTGTACCAACAGAGGTTGTGTAGATCTATTTCTGAAATCAACCCCTACAGAGAAAACTTGGCGCAAAAATTTGAATACACTAGACTGCATTGCCTTTCCAATTCATTAATATAAACTGCGGATTCCTTTATCATTTTTCGCATATCGATTTTCTCAGAAACTACTTCTGACTTGTAATTTCTTAACCAAGACTGAATCATTTTTTCGGTTACCTCCAAATGGAATTGAATACCAATTAGAGATCCTATAGCAAAGGCCTGTGGATACATATCAGAACGAGCCAAAATTCTTGCCGTTTTAGGAAGAGAGTAAGTATCCCCATGCCACTGAAAAACAGTTGGCGTAGAATTGTCAAATCCAGAAAATAATTCCTCGCTTCCAGAACTTTCAATCATAATCTTATACCAGCCAATTTCCTTTGTTGGTCCTTTGAATACCGTTCCCCCAGATGATTGCGCGATAATTTGTGACCCTAAGCATATTCCGAGCAAAGGTGTCTTCTTCTTACCGGCTATTTGTGTGAGACTGATTTGGTCCTTTATGAAGTCGCTGTTTTCATAAACTGACATGGGACCGCCTAGAATTACTATTGCACTGTATTGAGTTGGATCACTTGGAACTCTGTGTTTCCTGGTGTTAACTTTTTCAATATCGAATCCGTCATTTAAAAATAAACCCTCAAAGTTACCTAGAGTCTCACATGGAATATTTTGGAGGCTTAGGATAGGTTTTGTCATCTATCCTGTATTCATGAATCTACTTTATTATCCCTGTGCCGACACTAATCTACTGCTTTGAAGATCATGAGGGATTGTCGGCTAAGCTGACAACTGACAACCCAATTATTATTTAAACTATACCAAATTTTCCGGATGTAACAATAGGAGTACCAAAGGGTTCAACTTGCTAAACATTAGTAAACCATAAGTACTAATACTTCCACTTTTTCCTATGGAATTTTTCGACACAAGCATTGTCGAACAAATTGAAATGAAAATGATAAGATCTTCTCAATTTGCCGTGCGTGATCGATTTCAGCGTATGTCAGATGACGATCATTGTCTAATTGCAAGCATTAGAGAACACGGTCTCTTGCAACCGATTTTGATTCGACCCCTCTCTCATGGTTTTGAAATAGTTGCAGGTCATCGAAGATTTCATGCTTGCAGATCTCTCCGTTGGCGATTCATTCCTTGTAAAATTAGAGAACTGGCTGATAAGGAGGCATATGAAATTCAGTTAACTGAGAATATGCAAAGAAAATCTATGGATCCAATAGAGGAGGCAGAGGCGTTCCGAAGATACGTCGTTGATTTTGGGTGGGGAGGAGTTACTGAGCTGGCGGCAAAAATTGGAAAGAGCGAAGAATATGTGTCGCACCGGATCCAACTCCTAAAACTTCCAGAAGAGGTAAAACAACATGTAATCGAAAACCGTCTTAATGTGAGCTCAGCATTGGAGCTGACGAGCATCTCTTCTGAGAAGCAGAACATGATTGTGCAACAAATTGATTCAAGCGATCTGACAGTAAGACAAATTAGGGAAATGAAATCGCTGATGAAAACTAAAACCATTGCCGAAAGTTCCGGGACCGATCAGTTCAGTCAGATACCCCCGAGAGCACTAAACAGGAAATCACACATGTTGAAACTTACAAAAAAGACTACCTTGGCCCTTCGTATCACTTTAGCGCGGATTGATAACCTCATTGACGAAGTTCATTCGACTGTTGAACCTGCTGAACGAGCGGAGATAGTTAGCTTTCTAATGGGGACCAGACTTAGAATTCATTCCTTAATTGATGAGACAATTAGATACAAAAACGCATGTACTCGAAAAGAAGATCCGAATTTGTAACAGAGAGCAGCAGAACAGTTCTTAACTATCGCCCAAGGAACGGAGGAATCCATTCATCAAGAAATCTCTTGTACTCTTCTGGGGTATGTGTGAGTGAATGATATGATGGTTCCTTCATCGGAATAAAATCATATACCTCATATGACTGAATTATATCTCCAAAGAGGTTACGGTATATATCGCTCTCTTCATCCGCCATTTCCTCATTAAGAAAAGATTGTACGCAAATCCAGTCGTATCCTCCTCGAGTACGCCCTGAGAAAAGGACAAAGGGTGCATCAGTCAAGTATTTCTTCAGCCCTTCAATCCTGCTTGCAAGATGCTGCGAAAACTTGAATCTGACCAATTCAACACGGATAATTCGACGATGAATCTTCTTCGTATTCACTGAAATGGTGTAACCAGTTATCACTTTGTCATCTTCTAATCTCAAAATTCTTGACTCTATCTCATCTTCGCTTAAATTATAGCCATGATCTCGAAGGAAATCCCATATCTCTCTTATATCTTGTTTGGAATCCTTACAGAGAGCAGAAAGTATGAGTTCATCAATATTGTCAATCATCAAGATTGGTAATGCCCTTGAATGCTAAAGCCGTTATTAACTATAATCTCTAATATATGTATAATACACAAATAACATAAATCATTCTTCACTGTAGCCAATTTCTTTCATTTTGAAGCGAATTTCGGAGAATACATTATTTTTTATAGATTCCTTTATATACTCCAGCTCTGGCAATTTTAATTTGGCCTCGCCATTCTGAGGGTATCGGATACATCATACTCCTCGGTGTTGGCTTAGTAATGGCAATTGCCGTTACTTTGTTAGTAAGGGTCGGACACAAATGGCTTGGAACAAGAAAAACATTCGAGTGGTTTTACACGGCAGGTCGAAATGTAATGACTGGACTTATAGCAGCTCCTTTAGTCTCTGCATGGACGTGGCAGCTACCCTTTTTCAATCTTCTACTGTAGCATTTCAATTCGGCATTAGTGGTCCATTTTGGTATGCTGCCGGTGCTAGCATTCAGATGGTTCTCTTTGGCATATTTAATCAAGCCACAAAACTTCAACTTTGATCTGATGAAGCACAAGATCCGTGGTCGACGACAGGATCAGATCCATCATAGAAAAGGATACTATCCACAACCAACTTAAGCGAGATGCCAGATTTACCTATCGTTATGCGATAGCTCTCTCTTGTACTCGTGGTAGTATGGCCTCTTCCACTCTCTTTTTCAGGATATGTATTCTCATTGTTTGTCTATTCGCTCTGGGTTGGCTTGCGGGTAGGTTTGCGTGGACGAGTATAGCCGCATGTGTTATTATGTTGTTACCACTTATAGAATCTAGAGCAGGTATAATCCAGGTATTCAAGAAAATCGCTGGCGCCTCCGCCTCAATAGGACAAGGAAGAAGGGAGATACCCCTTCAGCAAAATGATTCCAACCTTCGTAATGCATATGAGGGACATGGTATATTGCAATCCAAAAAAATTCTTTTCGCAGTAGATGGATTCTTAGCATCCCTACGGGCGAAGTTATACAAGTATTTTATTCACCTCTGATTCCAGGTCAAAAATTTACATGTTGCACGTTATGGAGTGGAGTGATGAGGAGGATGAATCTGTCGATGAAGACTTGGTATCTCAAATGGAACAAGAGGGAAGAAAAATGTTGCGAAGTGTGGCACTATTATCAAGGAACCCTGATTGTGAAAGAATAGTCACTCTTGAGATCCTGCAATTAAAATTGCAGAAATGGCCGATAAACTTGAGGTAGATATTATCATAATGGGAACAAAAGGCTTGGGAAGGACAGATGCAAATGTAGGCCATGTAACTGGTAAAGTCCTGCGTTTGACGTCCAGACCTACGATGCTGATTAAGTGACTCGTGTATACGAGCGAGTCACATCCTGACATTGGTGTCGGTTTAGTCGACGTCGGCACACTGAGCTAGGAATTATTCCCAAGGTCTCCTTTTCAACCGGCTTTGGAATCCTTTGCATACATCGATCACTCTTTTCATAACGAAACTTGAGAGAAGGTGTAATCTATTGGGTTGCCTTTTCTTGGTAACAGCCTTAATAAATACCATTACTGCACAAATTGTTAAAAAATACCTTTACAATTACAATCTAGTTTGATAGGCGCATTAGAGGCATTATTATTTTCTGTGGTAACACTTCAAATAGCAGGTCCTGCTGACTACTCTACCGGAAATCCTGCACTAGATTTCTTTTACACGCTATTTAATGGCATAAGTGAAGTTCCTTTGTTCAGCTCTCCAGTGAATGGAATCCTGATCCTGGCCGGTGTTATCATTGCATCAAGATACGCGGGAGCAATGATGGTAATATCGGGTCTTGTTGGAGCAGGGATGGCTATCCTGCTTGGGGCACCTTACGGACTTGTTACGTTCGGTCTCTTCGGTTACAACTCAATCTTGACTGGTATGGCCTTCTGGTCAGGTCCATTTACTAAGACAAATAAAGCCACATTTTGGCTCTCTATCTATGGAGCCGCTGCCACTGCAATAGTATGGATGGCGTTTTCCCATTTGATGGGAGATATGTTCAGCGTATGTGTTGGCCCTCCTGATGCAGCGTGTACATCTAACTCATGGGCTATTCCTGGCTTTACTTCATCATTCATATTCACGACTTGGGCCATGATGTACGCTTCCCAAAGATATGGGCGTGATATATGGCCTGGTCCGCCACCGCCGCCAACTTCTCCGAAGCTTCTTGCAGCTAGTAGTAATCCCGACACCAGGGAGGACTTTAAGTGGACGGCTAAAGAATTCACGGTTGCGACCTTAAAGGGAGTCTCTCAAGTTACGTTTGTTTCGAACTGGAAGACAGGTGTTTTCTGGGTTGTAGGGCTTACGTTAGCATTTGAACTTGCTCCCCTTGTAGACATCAATGGAGACCCGATGAATCAAGATCGTCCTTGGTGGACTAATGGCTTCACAGCAGGATGGAATCCTTTGTCTCCCCTGTATCTGGGTGGAGTAATGGCTCTTGTCGGTTCAGCTATAGGAGCGGCGTGTGCAATTCTAACAAAAATACCTACTGCCGAAATTAGATTAGGCCTTCACGGGTTTAACCAAGTTTTGGTCATGATAGCTCTGACTAGCTTCCTGCCGCTCACTTGGCAGTCCTTCCTCATCGCTGTCTTCATGACTGTGGCTTGCTCGCTCTTCGTGATGCCTGCCTTGCAGCGATTCTTTGGTACGTGGGGCCTGCCTGCGTTGACCGGACCCTTTGTGTTCACTGCATGGGTCGCACTGTTGGGAATATCCGGGTTCGAGAACATTCCTGCAGGTATTGGGTGGTCGCGTCCTTAGATTGTTAGAAGGTTGCGAGCCCCAAAGCCCATATTTTTCTTTTTTTTGAAAGTCTAGTTGATTGATTGATACCTTTACATATTTGCTAAGTGTTACCCGTTTGTAATCAGATTGGGGCCCGAACAGTTTCAAGAGTTTTTAAAGTATTCGAAGGCAAGAACGGAAGGTCTTACCGATCCTGAAAAATTACAGTTGTTTATAGATTGGTGTAACAGGAAGGGCTTGGAAGAACTTGTGTTGCGCCTTAGCTCCGAATCACGGGGTGGGTGGGGAGAAAATACTTTCCTCGATTTTACTACAAAAAGAATAATTATAAGCAAAAAGGAATTTTTTAGGAAATTTCTGGATTTGGGCTACGTTGCTGGAATGGCTCCTTATCCTTACCTAATTTTGAGCAAGAAAATTAAGAATTCAGACATCATGAAAAAGTCAGCTTCTATTGACGTTAATTCAATCCTGCACAGAGCTCAGAGTTTCTATGTTTGGTATGATGACATAAAACTTCTTGAAATTCGGAAAGGTACTGAGACTATCGTCCACAATATGATGGGTTCAATGATTCAAACTAATTTTCTTACGCTCACGACTAGCGAAAAGACTTTTGATTTCAAGCTGCCTACAAAGAAGGACGGTCACTTTGATAGAATCTTTTTTTGGCTAGATTCGGTGATTCCGGTTAAAGTGGTAAAATCGTAAGAAACACACTATATAGCGGGCGACAACAACATTGGATGTTATTGTCGACGTCGACTTAATTCTATAATTAATTTAGGTTGCTGAATATTTGCGGATATTTTTTTAGACTTAAATATTTCAATCATTTAGAAGTAAATGAGGTATTTGGAAATATGATGTTAGCACCTAGAGAGGTGGATAAAATGATGATCTGGACAGCTGCTCAGATTGCAAAAGCAAGGAAAGAGAGGGGCGTGAAATTGAATTATCCTGAGACCGTGGCTTATATTGCAGATCATGTTGTGGAAGGGGCAAGGGACGGAAAGAGTGTTGCCGAGTTGATGAAGTCTGCTAGAACTGTATTGAAAAAGGCAGATGTGATGTCAGGGGTCCCAGATATGATACACACGGTACAAGTAGAGTGTACATTTCCCGATGGAACAAAACTGGTGACAGTTCACGAACCAGTTCAATAAGAGGAAGGAGTCTGATATAATTGGCTAAGAAAATTAAAAGAATAAAAGCAGCGCCTAAAAAAAACAACGACAACAAACCAAGAAGGTATCTAATTCAAGGAAGGTATCTAGGGAGGTATATAGTTCAATGATCGCAGGTGAATATGTTTTGCGTTCGGAGCCTGTAATTTGTAACGAAGGCAGGAAGACAATCAAGTTAAAGGTTAAGAATACAGGTGATAGACCATGTCAAATAGGCTCGCATACTCACTTCTTTGAAGTGAATAAAGCATTAGATTTCCCTAGAGAAAAGGCTTACGGCTATAGGCTAAATATCCCAGCCGGAACAGGTGTTAGATTTGAGCCGGGAGACGAGAAGGATATAGAGTTGACAGAAATAGGTGGAGCTAGAATCGTATATGGATTCAACGGTCTGACAATGGGAGGTCTCAGATCATCTCATATAAAAAACGCTGCTTTGGAAAAGGCTAAGAAGGCAGGATACAAAGGAGCATAACAGGGAGAAAAGAGGCTTAGAAAGAAATGGTATTAAAATTAACGAGAAAACAATATACTGATCTGTTTGGTCCTACGACAGGAGACAAGATAAGACTTGGAGATTCTGAGTTGTTTATAGAAGTCGAGAAGGACTTGATTACTCCTGGCGACGAATGTGTGTTTGGTGGCGGGAAAACCCTAAGAGATGGTTTGGCTCAGACGCCGGGAGTTACGAGCGCCAATGGGGCCCTTGATTATCTCATTACTAATGCTGTGGTCCTTGACCCTGTACTTGGAATCATAAAAGGTGATATTGGAATAAAGGATGGCAAGATTGCAGGAATTGGCAAAGCTGGTAATCCTTATACGATGGATAAAGTAGATCATCGTTTAGTTGTTTCTGCATGCACAGAGGCCACAGCAGGTGAGCATACAATATGTACCCCAGGTCACTTTGATACCCACATACATATGATCTCTCCACAGCAGTATATTGACGGAATAAGCAATGGTATTTGCAACATGATAGGTGGAGGGACTGGACCTGCAGATGGTACGAACGCGACTACATGCACACCAGGTGTATTTAATATTAGTAGAATGATGGAATCCGTTGAAGACACACCGATGAATTGGGGATTTTTAGGGAAAGGGAATGACTCTCATCCAACGTTAGCGCCTTTATTAGAACAAATTGAGGCAGGAGCATGTGGACTTAAGGATCATGAAGACTGGGGAACTACTGCATCAGTACTTGATGCATCTTTGAAAGCGAGCCGATGCAACTGATACTCAAGTGGCAATCCATACAGATTCTATAAATGAATGCGCTTACGTTGAGGATACTATAGATGCCATCGATGGAAGGACATTACACACATACCATACTGAAGGTGCTGGCGGTGGACATGCACCAGATATAATGAAGATCGCAGGTGAACATTTTGCCTTGCCATCATCGACAAATCCCACAAGGCCATATACCGTTAACACAATAGATGAACATTTGGACATGCTCATGTTCTGCCATCACCTTAATCCTGCAGTTGCAGAAGATGTAGCATTCGCCGAATCTAGAATTAGAGCCGAGACAATTGCTGCAGAAGATGTATTGCATGATGAAGGTGTGTTGAGTATGTACTCATCTGATAGTCAGGCAATGGGCAGAATCGGTGAGGTAGTAATTAGAGCATTTCAGACCGCTGATAAAATGAAGAAGATGAAAGGAAAGCACAAAGAAGAGAGTGGCGATAATGACAATCTAAGAGCGAAACGATACATAGCAAAAACCACCATTAATCCTGCAATTACCCATGGAGTGTCCGATTATCTGGGTTCACTTGAAACTGGCAAGTATGCTGACATTGTAATGTACAACACCGCATTCTTCCCTGCAAAGCCAAAAATGGTCTTTAAGGGAGGATTTATCGCATGGTCCATCATGGGAGACCCGAACGCTTCGTTACCTACTCCAGAACCTGTTTACTACAGACCTATGTTTGGCGCCCTCGGAAGAGCTGTCAAGAAGACTTGCTTCACATTTACTTCAAAGGCGGCTCTGAACATGGGAGTTCCAGAGAAGTTAGGCCTGGAGAAGATTATGCTTCCAGTTAAGGGTTGCAGAAGCATTAACAAAAAGAATATGGTATGGAATGACAAAACTCCTGAAATTACCATCGATCCCGAGACTTACGAGGTAAAACTGGACGGTACTGTGGCGACCGTAGAACCAGCCAAGGAATTATCCTCTGCGCAGAGGTATTTCATGGCATAAGGCGATTCCCTAAAATCCTTTTTTCTTTTTATCTTTATTTAATAACAATTTCTAAAATTCGATATTGGTTACATGGTTGTGAGCCTAAGACTGAAAAATACTTTTAATCCCAAGACACAGAAGGGATAACGCCCTTAGGAGTCGGCATATCACCTCAATCTTTATTTCTTGCCTGTGAAGATAGTGCTTGATGTCGAATCCTAATTTTGGCGTATGGAGACCTATGGCCGAGAGTGTAGAATTCAATGCTCTAGAATCAAATTCCAATGCTGTTACTGCTGTAGCAGATACTGTGAGGACAACTTTGGGACCTAAAGGATTGGATAAGCTCTTGATAGACCAGGCTATGAATCGCCACATTTCTAACGACGGGGTCACTATTCTCCTTTCTCTGCGTGCAATCCACCCGGTGGCACGAATGATAGTTGAAATAGCAGAAAGACAAGAACAACTAGTTGGAGACGGCACAACTACCGCAGTGGTCATGGCTGCTGAGATGATCAAAGAAGGGAAAAGATTAGTGAAGGAACTGGGTGTGCATCCCACAAAAGTTGTTGAAGGTATAGATAGTGGAGTTAAACACGCATGCGATCTATTGCGAGAAGAGACAAGGTCCATTTCCATTTCAGATCTAGGACTTGAACATGTGGTCAGGACATCTTTGTCTTCAAAATTGGACGGATTAAAACTTTCAAAGCTTGTGATATCTGCCTTGAGAACGGTTGGTGCTAATGCAAGGTATCATAACCAGTATGATTTTGACAAATCCATAATGGTAATTAGACGTACAAACATGGACGATGCAGTTGTCAATGGCATAGTTCTGGAACGGAATAAGCTCGATCCTGAAATGCCTACCGAAGTGAAGCAAGCAAAAATTCTAGTTGTCAAGATGGATTTAAAACCAGTCAAAGAATCATGGCTAAAGGAAGGAAGTAAATATGATGAAATATTGAATATGGAAAAGGATCGGGTATCAAAATCAAAAGAAATAGTAGATAAATTAGTATCCACCGGGGCAAATGCAATTCTAATAGCATCTTCAGAAGTCGATCAAGTGATTGAAGATTTACTAGTTGCAAGAAAAATATTTGCGGTAAGGATCTCGACGGAGGAAATTGAACATGTATCAAGGTACACCAAAGCAAAACCAATTAGAATGATTGAGGAGCTAAGCAGCACAGAAAATTTAGAAAAAAGTAGTGAACAATTATTAGGATATGCAGATGTTGTGAGGGAAGACGAAGAAAACGCGGTAGTATACATTGAAAATGGAGCAGGTAAGAATATCGTAACCATGATCGTTTCAGGTTCGACTAAGGAAACATCGCTTGAGCGGTGGAGGGCTGCAATCGATGGAGTTAATGCTGCAGAAGCGGCTCTTAACGAAGGCGTAGTTGCAGGTGGGGGTTCGGCAGAACTACATGTTATCGATAAAGTGAAAAAACTAAGGCTCAAGGGGCTTGAGCAGGTTGGACTTGAAGTTGTTGTCTCGGCTCTTGAAAGCATAATGCGACAGATTCTAACAAATGCAGGTTATAACGGATTGGAAAAAGTAATGGCTGCAAAAGCCTCACCGGATGGCTTCGGCATAGATATAGACTCCGGTGAACCAGTTGATATGTGGAAGAGGGGGATATTGGATCCATTAAAGGTAAAGACAATGGCCCTTGAAGCTGCTGCCGAGATATCAAAATCGGTTCTCCGAATTGACAGAAATTTGGCCGCTGAAGATCTAAGTCCTCAATCACTCTCTGATTCAAAGAGGTAAAAAAAGGAAGGTGGAAATTCATTCATGATAATACGTCACTGCGTCGAGGAAACCAATATAGACGAAAATTATCTGGTAATAGATCCGACATTGATAAAGCATGTTATAGTATCTGGCTGGCAAGATCCATTCGATGTCTGGATTTATCGATCCAGCTTCACATCTGAATGTTGACTATTCTCTGCATAAAGTAACGAAATGCATTATAACTGAAAAATTTGAAATAGGAGCTCAAGTCAAGATAGAAGACAATGGGTTGGTTTTTGCATTAGTTGGTCAGTCATCATATGGTCATTATGGCAAGGTTGATTACACTCAGAGATTGACAGATATGATAGATAAGGTAAAGGAGAAGGAAAAAAGCAAGGTATCCCCGACTGCGTCAGTCCAAGCTTCGGCCTCCAATTCGAATAACGTAAATACCGACTCGAAGGGATGAAATAGAGGTAGAGGCAGAGAATATCGACAATGATAACGATCGATCGTATTATTGGTAACATATACAACGATGATCAATTAGAGGCTACCTTTAAAGAATTTGTTTCAAAACAGCAAGATGAAACTTTTTTAATTACTAGAACAGAATCTCAGAGACAGCGAATGCGAAAAGTCTCAAATAAAGGAACAGACATTGCTTTGAACTTGCATTCTGGCAGCCAACATCTGAGACATGGCGACGTGCTTCTCTTAAATGACAACCAAATTGTAGTTGTTGAAATAGAACCAGAGAATGTACTACAAGTAGAGATCATTAAAGAAACACTTACTGACAGTACTGAAAGTGTAATTCAGATTCCTGTCCAAATTGGTCATACAATTGGAAATCTTCACAGACCAATTAAGCTTGATGGGTCTAGAATATACTTCCCAATTCAGGCTGAATCTGAGATTGAGATGTTTAGGAAATTGTTTCATCCGTTTCATCACCATATAGAGATTCAGAGCAAAAAGATTGTTTTTGAACCCAGTGAGACTATGAATGTGCATGAGCATTAGGAGATTAAGGAAATAGTGATTGATTTTTGAGCCGTAAAAATAAAACTGAAAACACGGACCCCGAATTGAAGAATTATGATTTTGAACTGAGGCCAGAAGATATAGGACTATTACAATTGTCAGATTCGTTCTTTCCTACAGGGATGTACACGATGTCAAATGGATTAGAAGCTCTATTTTATGGTAACAGAAAGTCGATAGCTAATCCTATGGATCTGCTCAATCTCTTGAAGGTATATATAGAGAATCAAATAGGACCCGCTGATTGCACGGCACTAGGGGCTGCCTATGAACAGATTGTCAAAAACAATCTCCCTAAACTGATTGAGGTAGATAATCTCATTTTTTCAATGAAGTTAATTGAAGAGATAAGAAATGCGTCCTCTAGGTCGGGAACCCAATTGCTACGATGTGTTGGATCATTTGTCACGGAACATTCGGTAATGAATGGTTATTTGAAAGCCATTTCTTCAAAGAAAGCTACAGGCATATTTCCAGTCGCCTTAGCCGTGTCAGCACATAGCCTTGGGATCCCCAGAAATAAAGCTGCGCTGATTATGCTGTATGGGTTCACAGTGAGTATGGTCGGAGCAGCCCTAAGATTAGGAGTGTTGCAACATTTTGACGGACAGATGATCATACATCAGTTGAGAAACACACTCGTAAGTACAATTAGATCCAATATAGACAGACCATTGACTGGCATATGGCAATTTGCTCCTGGTATAGATCTGATACAAATTTCACATGAGAAAATGCTGTCAAAAATGTTTATAACCTGATACATTAGTACATTTTTTATGAGCTCTAAAAGGATCCCTCGTGTAGGAGTAGGTGGACCAGTCGGTTCGGGTAAAACGATGCTCATAGAACAGGTTGTACCACTTTTATCTGCCAAAGGTTACAATATTGGTATAATATCAAATGATGTAGTATCTAAGGAAGACGCCGATAGGATGAGGAAGAATTTGGCGACTGAGAGAGGCTTAATGCCAGAAGATCTCGTTATCGGTTTGGCTACAGGCGGATGTCCACATACAGCTGTTAGGGAAGACCCATCCATGAACTTGTCAGTAGTTGAAGAGATGGAAGCTAAATACGGGGATTTAGACCTGATTATAATAGAGAGCGGGGGAGATAATATTACAACTACATTTAGTCCTGCACTAGCAGACTACTTTATTTATATAATCGATGTTACAGGAGGGGACAAGTATCCAAGAAAAAGAGGTCTTGGAATTGAGACATGCGATCTACTGGTAATTAACAAGATCGATATTGCATCGATCGTCGGGGCAGATCTGAGTATAATGGAAAGAGACGCTAAGATTGTCAGAGGAGACAAACCTTATGTTTTTGTCAATTCAAAGAAAGGACAAGGAGTTGAAGAGGTGGCAAATCAGATTACAAAATACGTCCTCTTTGATCAGCCACCACGAGCTGTTACTCCAAAGGCGAATCGATAAATGCTTCTGAAATAAAGGTCGATAATACGACAATATGTTTCTTACTTAATACTGGGTGATTTTGTTCTGGCAAGTAACGGCAAGAATAGGTCTGGCAAGGCCTCTGGCAGCTCAAATGAAACAGAGACTGGAATTCAAAATTCTAGTCCAGATGATCCTAATTTCCCAGATTTTTATATCCCATTGGACATTCCACCAGAAGTTCTTGCATACGGATCAGAGCTGCAGCAGCTAGGAGTGGGAAGATCAGGAAAGATAGGCGCGCTCACTTTAAAATTGGAATATGACAGCGATCGAAGAAAAACCATTCTCAGAGATCTCTACACAAAAGGACCTCTACATGCGCAACGTGCCCTTTATTTGGAGGAATCATTACCTTCAATGGCTTACATGTACATTATGTCAACATCAGGGGGGATATTGCAGGGGGATAGATATAGGATGGAGATATCCTTGTCCGAGGGTTCTCAAGCACATATCACTACCCAAGGTGCGACCAGAGTATATCGAATGGAGCGGAACTTTGCCACTCAGATCATTAACATTGATCTGGGGCCCGGTGCTTACTTTGAATTTATTCCAGATCAGATCATTCCATACAGAAATTCAAGATTTTATCAAACCCTCAGAATGCGAGTACATGATAGTGCTACAATGATTTACTCAGAGATGATTGTACCGGGAAGGGTGGCTAGTGGTGAGTCTTTTGAATACGATATTTGTTACATGAAGGCAGTTGGTTTCAATCAAGAGGATCAATTGAGATTCACTGACATTGCAATCCTAGAACCAAGGAAAAGGAACATAAGCCAATTGGGTGTGCTAAGTAATCGTTCCGTTGTAGGGAGCGTTTACCTGCTCTGCCCCAACACAGTTGTAAAATCTATTAAAGATGATCTGAATTCGATCTTGTCTAACAATACTGAGGTCGTATCTGGAGCGTCCATTCTGCCTGTACAATTCTGGGATAATTGTGCGATTGTTAGGAGATGGCGCAAGCGCAGTGAGAGCTGCTATATTTGATGTAGTTCGAATCACTAGGAAGACTACACTTAATGCGGAGTTCAGTGGGATTAGAAAGGGATAAAATGAAATCTACAATGCACTAGATTTGCAGGTTTAGATACTTTTAATTTGCTTGCGAATCTTTTGTTTACTGGGGGTATTGGTATGGGTTCAGGTTGATTCTACTACAATTGGTCTAATTAGGAGAGTAAATTCATGTTCGATTAGAATGCCAATTTCATGGACGGATTGTTTTGAGTGACTTGGAGACAGAATATTGACATTTGGCGAATGCAAGTCGATGTGTTATATATAGTCTAAGTGGCTATATGGCCGGATTCTTATAAGTCTCAATATTGAGTATCTGGATGTCGTGGAAGAAGCAAAAGATTGGGACTAGAGTAAGGATGTGAAAGACAAGGATTGTCGGTTATTCAAGGTTAAGTTAATCCACAGGTTAATGATCAAAATGCTAGGGAATTAATTATTGAATTCATGTTCCTTCACTAGATTGCACAATTTCAGATAACTGAAAGATTGAGTAGAGCGACATGTTATTTCATTTTATCCTTTTTTTGTTCGGCATGTTCTGACTCAGAACGAAATAATCATCACATCTGTTGCGATTTCCAAGTCATGAATAATTAACTGATGATTTCTTGCGACATGTTATTTCATTTCATCCTTTTTTTGTTCGGCATGTTCTGACTCAGAATTGATTAAACTGTGGGAGCATTTTCATAGTTAACTTTATCGATTGAACGCAGTTTGCTACCGGATACCTCGATATGTTGATATGCAACATCTCGTTTATTCGATAGATTATTTAATGGGACAATTTTCGGCGTTTTGGAAAATTGAACAAATTATAAAATGTCGTTTGCTTAAAAATTATACTTTGTCCTATATCGATATAAGACACTTCATTCTGTCAAAATCATCAGATGCCTTCCTAGGTATAATTATGCAAAGGTTTTGGATGCTTCCTAAAAACCTGTGAGCTAACTTGTCATGACATGATTTGAATTCGACGATATGCACTAATAGCGGCTGGCCCAAGCTCAGGAATCAGCGGTCTGACAGTTATTTATCTAGAATCAAATGAATGCATGACCTATATATGATCCTTTTACATTCAAAACAAAATCATAGTCAGATAATGTCTTGAGCGCATCCAGTGATAATTTATGTTCAATTCTGTAATATGTGCCATGATTATCTACGTCCGGTACTTCTCCAATTTTGCTCCACACTAGATCTTTTATTGTTTGTGTATCCAACCCCTCTTTCGTAGTGACTCCAATAGAATACTTAGCGCCAGGGTCTTCCTGTTGGCGATTTAGAAAGTCTTCAATCAGCTTGATATCTATTTTAGGAAGAATAGTCTTGCAGCTTCTCTGAAATTCCTCATACTTTGTCTGTATGTCCAGTGTTGGATCTTGCGTCTGGCTTGCCATATATCGTTTTGATATTACAACGACTATTTAAAAATGCTGTAAGGCACAAGTTCTTTTTCGGCATCACAAGACTACATCTAGGACTGAAACTCATCTTGGATCATGCCTTATTCCCCATAAATAAAATAACAAATGATTAGATGTTGTACGTGCTGGCGGTGAGGTGTGTGTTGAGATCAGTTATTACTGCTCCAACACAGTTGTAAAATCCACTAAAGATGATCTGAATTCGATCTTGTCTAACAATACTGAGGTCGTATCAGGCGCATCCATTATGCCGTACAATTCGGGGATAATTGTGCGATTGTTAGGAGATGCAGCAAGTGCAGGGAGAGCGGCTATCTTTGATGTAGTTCAACTCACTAGGAAGACTACACTTAATGCGGAGTTCAGTAGGATCAAGAAGGGGTAACAAAAGATCCTCATTACACCTACAAGGCCCAAAACACTTCTGTTTCTTTTTTTAACACTTTAGGTATTATGACGATAATAGAAGCTCAGGTGTAGTGTACTGCAATAGGACTAAATAAGAATGTGAAAAAAAGATCCTGTCCCACAAAAATGCCGAAATCAGTTACTGATCTTCTCGCATGAATTGCGATATGAAACATTGAATGTTGAATTCAGGTGAATGCAGGTCGATGTGATAAATTAACTATAACTCCATCACGGATATCACCGCTATCGTTAAATATTTAATAACTAGCCATTTTCTATACTAGGTATGAGGATTATACAAAACAATAGAGGCATGAGTACGAAAACAATTCAGGTTGTATTATTGACTTTTGTCATTGCCATTTCCTTTACACAAGCTGCAAATGTATATTCACAATCAGAAAATACTAGCTCATCAAGTGACATAAATATGTTTGATGAGCCTGCAAAGATGCCCGCAAACGCAAGCAATGCTACCGCTCCGGATAACATTACTGTCTTTGACGAACCAGCCCCCACGCAACCATAGTTAGATTCAGGACTGCGAAACGACAGAATTGCCTTGATTCATGTGGCTGCATACACCACATGAATCAGCAGCGCTTAGGAATCTATGTTTGTATCATTATTTTGATTACTATGCATAGTAGCGGTAATAGTGGATATTTGTACAATACTCGGTCCATTTCTAGGACTGGAGATATTGTTTCAGCGTAGCTGCGTCCTTAACTATTGATACATCCGTTACTGACACATCATTATCTCAGAAGTTGAAATTTCAACAATTGAATTGTATAAACACGAATTAAACATCTTAGAAAACTAAGCGTTACCGAGAAAGTAATTGTATCTCCTGCACTCTCCCTGTTATGGCATTCTACTGTCCACTTGAGCTTTTATATGCAATAAATCTCCTGCGTAATTCCATCACTCAGAAGACAATCGGGGAAAGCGTACAGAGCATTTCCAAAGCGAGGCTTGAAATCAAAAACTTTATTCCTATATTCTTCTTTTGTTGAACT
This sequence comes from uncultured Nitrososphaerales archaeon, assembly GCA_963841565.1. Classification (GTDB taxonomy): domain Archaea; phylum Thermoproteota; class Nitrososphaeria; order Nitrososphaerales; family Nitrososphaeraceae; genus TH5896. Next base: position 41,536 of record CAWJCY010000012.1, on the reverse strand, counting down.
AGTCTGATCTTGCACAAAAAAGCTCAGTGATAGCGCACGGAATCGGATTTGGATTTGCCAGAATTTCCATTACTCTCTCCATTTTAATGAATCCTGAAGCAATTGTATTGCTTTAACAGCACACAATATTGTTTCTAAATTACGTATGTAACAAGATCATACATTTTGGAGATTTACCGAAGAGATGAATTTAAACGAAATGTTGACAACTGACAGGACATTGTGTCGGAACGCACTTGGTAGGTTGCGATTTCTTATCTATACTCTAAAGTTCAACCAATCAAATGACCTGGGAGTCAGTTGAGGCAGCCACTATTAGTTCTGCTAAGGCATCTTATGGATCACGGCAAAATGTTGGTAAATCCTCAGATCTACTTAAATATAATAGAGCGATAAATTTAGTTTATGTCAGTAAAAACTAAGGTAATACAAGATTCTTTCTTAGGTCTCGCCATAGCCATTACTTTTGTTTCACTTACATTTACCTCATCTGCCCTTTCGCAGCTAGATCAACCACAGGCCTTTACTACTCAGATGTCAGGCGGAGAGGAAGTTCCATCTGTAAGCACTACCGCAACCGGAACAGCTGAATTCAATTTAGGCTCCGGGGGAATAGATTATCAGGTAAGTGTTACCGGTGTGTCGAATGTTACGTCCATTAGTATTCATTCAGGCAATGTTGGTGAAAATGGGCCTGTAATTGTAACTCTATTTAGACCAAATGCATCATCAGCTGATCTCAGCTAATGATGTTGAAGCCGGAGGAACTATTACTGCTTCTGATTTGGTAGGACCTATGCAAGGTAAAGAGATATCAGACCTAGTCTCAGCAATGAGTAGCGGGGTTACATATGTAAATGTACTTACGCAGGCAAATCCTGATGGCGAAATTCGCGGACAGAACTAACGTTCCAAGTTTCAGAGTCCGATAATGATGGTATGCCATCAGTCTTTGATCCGGCCTGGTTTCTTTTAACCTGTGGTGTACCATCAGACGGCCGTAAAGGGGAGGGTTATGATATGACCTATATCTTGCCTGACAGAGTATGAAAGCTTGCATCTGAAAGATACAAAAGACTTCTTTGCTTTAGGCAGTCGCTCTTCACTTTTTGCATTGAAAGCAACTACAGGTATTTCCTTAATGATATATTTTACGCGGAAATGCTTGAAAAAGAAATTACCAATGAAATGATTGAAGAATAAATCAAAGAATTGAAGCCAAAACATCCACTTCTTGCCTCTAACTTGGAAAATATCCACAAAATAAGCCTAGAGGACACCGTAAGAGTGCTGGTGCTTTCTGAATGATTGGAGTGGATATTAAAAGTTCGCGATATGCGACTTGTTGATACTCGAGAAAAAGCCATCACCGATGAAATGGTAGAAGAAAGAATTAAGGAATTGAAACCACATCATCCAGTATTCGCTGCTATTCTAGAAAAGGTTCATGAGATGAATCTAAAGGAGGTCGTTCAACGCGTTAGTCGTGATAGAAGGCCTAAGAATGCTCTTAAAGATCCATGCTGCCCGGCTAGCGACTTCGTAGAAATCAATTTAACATAATCGCGGCCGATATGTCTGGTCTTCTGGAGGTTATGCAACGAACGGCCGCTTAACATAGCTAAAGCTCCCTCACATTTCAATAAACTTACAAGCTCATCAAATTGGCATTGTTAGATTTATTTACTATCCGTGAATAGAGGGCCTTGACTTATCAGAGGAATGACAGAAAAAAAATTCACTGAATAGAATTTAGCTACACATATAGATCCTTCACCTATTTTCTTTTTTAGTTTTTATGCGCTCTCTAGCTTTCTTTATGACCTCAGCCGTCTGAGGAGCTGCCTCTTTCATATCTTCCACCGTTTGTCTGAACGATTCAGTTGCTTCATTTGCTGCTGCAACGGTTTCGTCTAATGTCTTGGCAGTGTCCTTGATCATTCCCCGTTCCTTGAGATCTTTAGATATTTTGCTAATCTCTATCGTAGTATCTCTCATTGTAATAGTCGCTTCATGGATGGTCTGCAATCAACTCATCTATCGCCCCGCTTTCACGTAAAGCGCGTACGGTATCCCTTATCCTTGCCGAAATATCCCTTATTGTACTTGCAACATTTTTTATTGAATCTATTTTTTGCTTAACATTTTGATCCACAGTCGTTGTTGTTGTTGTTGTTTTTGCTGTATCGCTTCTATCTGGTGCATCCCCCTCCTCTACAGGTTCACTAGAATAAGTCATATCTATTACTATAATGGGTATTATGCTTAAAAAGCATACATCAACTTTTTGCTGATTTTTGAAATACAGTTCAATCCCGTATGTATAGAACCAAAGTCAATGATAGAACAAACGTCATACAATTGCTCCCACGGTAAAGGCCAGCTTTTTGAATATGCGCTTCTACACGTCACCTGACTGTTCAACAAGAACCTGGCATGCAATTGAAGAAATCGCTGCGACGGTTTGTTTAAATTGTCAGAATGGTCCCTTTTACGATGGATCAAGTAACACATTTATAATGCCCATACGAAGTCTTTTTAGTGAAATTATTCGTGAAAGGAAATGAAAAATTGACATTCGCAATAGCGATTGGCATACTTTCGACTCTTGCACTATCGATTACACTTGCTCCGACCTTCAATATGTTGGCGAAGGCTCAGAATCAGTCTCTAGGAGTTCAACAACAGCTTGTTGAACTTGCAGCAAAGGTTAAAGCTTTGGGTTCTAAGGCAGGTTTGAATTTGACTATTGCTCAAGGTGGTAATCTGACAGAAAAGCTACAAGCGCTTTCGGATTCTCCTGCGTTTAGCAAGTTATCACAGGAAATATCACAGCAACTATCACAACTTGGTATAAATGCGACAAATCTCAAGACTTTGAAGTTAGTTGCAGGTTCTGATTTTGGAGACCTTGTTCAGAAACTTCAAACCCTGAACGGTAGCCGCGGTGCCTAAAAGATTGTAATAGGCAGCGCTGCTGCCATACTTTGAATTACTTTCGTTACCTTTATTTGGATTAATAGTCTTCGCTTGATTATTTCCTATCGATAAGGATCACCTTTTTTTCGAGTTACATTAGACAAAATTCTGATTCTCCATTGTTATTGCAAACCCATAGAACAGCAGACTTTCCTATTTTCTACTCTGCATTTTTACTCGTAGCTATTTTAATTCAAGATAAATTATACGAAATAATTAAAAATTCTTGAAATGGGAATTTCATTTCCCCTTGGGTCGACTTCATGTAGACGATTTGCAGAAGTTTCTAATCAGGATGAACGAACGATTAAACCGAATCGGAGAATGGTCAGACTCTAAAAAAATTCGAAATCTAATGAATCTAGTTAATTGGGAATACTATATATATAGCCTAAAAGTCTAAACAAGATATGCAAAAGGGTATCATTGCTATTACTCTAATAGCTGCTTTGGGCTTAGCAATAGCACCATCAGCATTGGCGAATGTTCAAGCGCAGGCGGAACCAACCAAATGTCAGACCGGCGCTCTCATCGGATATGGCGGCACCGTATTTGGAGTTGCAAATCTTTGCACAAACGGTTATACAGTAACTGTTGATCTTGCGACAAATTATCAGCCAAAGGAAGGATGGGTGTTCAATGCTTGGCTCGTTGACGATAGTTATGAAGGTTCAGGCTATCCACTAGTAATGGGAAAGCTTTTGGATCAGGGAACTTTATCTTTTGATGAGATACAGACCAATGCACGAACATGGACAGATATTGTTGTGACCCAACAACCAGCTAATTCACTCAGTCCGTTGCCATCATGGTCAAACTCTGTTGCACAAACCTGGTTAGTCCCACCGATGGGCCAATAGTATAGACTGACAGAAGAAATCATCTGATACGCGGATGGATTAAGACATCCATCCTAAAATTTCCGAACTTGATTTTTATCTAACACTATTTTTTAAATACCAATTAATATGGATTGAGCGAGAACAAAGAATTCGCAGGCTTGTTGTAGACCTAATTCACGTTATTCTATTTAATTAGGTGGACTAAGAACAATAAATAGCAAATAACAAATGCTAGTCGAATAGTTGATTAAGTGGTTGCGATCGCTAGCCTAAAAAATCGTTTACAATATTTTTCTTGGCCCATTTACCTTTACAGAGAAGCAATAAAAGAATGCTTTCAATTTATTCTTCCTTTACAAGACTTGAGACTAGAGTGCGCTTGCGCCTTCCTATTTATCTGTAGGAGTGATATTCATGACATTCTCCAGGTCTGATATGGCTATCACACCATCATATGCTTCTCCGGTTCTGGCATTTTCCTTGATTGTCTTGACAACAAGTTCCAATCTATCGTCTGGTATAAACAATTCAAATTTGGCTAGAGGTATAAGATCATAGGACACAGGCAGGCCCCTATACCTCATATGAAATTTAGTCTCCTTGCTCCATCCATCTGCATGAAGAATAATACCGCCTACATCTAATTCCTTAAGACGTTCCCTTACCTTGTGTAGCCGTTCAACACGTACAATTGCTTCTACCCTTTTCATCTCTTATTATACTCCCCAATCTTCGCCGTACGCCGTTTCCCCTTGTTCCGTGATGTCAAGACCAACTTCTTCTTCTACTTCTTTTACCCTTAATCCCATGATCGCGTTAATTACTTTCATAATGATTATCGTTCCTCCGAATCCAAGTACTGCTGCTACGGCGACTCCCAAGGCCTGAATTCCTAGTTGCGCTGCATTTCCATAAAGTAAACCGTTTGGACCAGAAGGATTAATTAAACTACTTGCGACTAGACCTATGGCTAGAGATCCTATGATACCCGTAATCCCATGAACGGAGCCTACATCAAGTGCATCATCTAACTTAAGGCGTTGTTTCAGAAGCAAGACCATATAGTAAGATGCCAAGCCAAGTACAATACCAAGGAAGAACGCGGCCTGTGCGCTGATAAATCCTGAAGCTGGAGTCACCCCTGCCAATCCTGCTATTGCACCTGTAATAGCGGCTGTGATATTTGGCTTCTCTGTCTTGCTTCTCCAAGTCAATACAATCCAGACCATAGCTGATGTTGCTGATGCGACCTGTGATACTAACAATGTGTTGCCAGCCAGTGACCCTGCAGAGAGGGCACTGCCTGCATTAAACCCAAACCAACCGAACCATAACATGGCCGCGCCAATTACTGCAAGTGGAATATTGTGGGATACCATTATTGATTTTCCGAAATTTTTCCGTCTACCTAATACGAGTGCCGCCGCGATGGCGCCCATACCTGCACTTGTATGAATGACAATCCCCCCTGCAAAATCTACAACACCAAGATCAGCAAGCCAGCCTTTCCCCCAAACCCAATGTGCTAATGGGTAGTAGATGAAAATGCTCCATGCAATAATAAATACAAAAAAGGCATTCCATGTCAACCTTTCAGCAAAAGCACCTGTAATAAGTAAGGGAGTTATTACGGCAAACATCATCTCATATGTCGCAAAGGAGACCCCAGGAATGTTGGGTGCATAATCAAGTGGTTCATCAAAGGGTACGCCATTGAAGAATATCCATTCAAATCCACCGATAAATCCACCATAGGAAGTCGCGTACACCAATGAAAATCCAATGACGAACCAGAGCACTGTAAGTATAGCGAGACCAGAAAAGGTCTGCATAAGAATTGAAAGTGAGTTTTTACTTCTAATCAATCCAGCCTCAAAGAAGCCAAGGGCTGGAATCATTAACATTACCAAAGCCGTAGAAATAAGTACCCACGAAGTGTCACCGGCGTTTATGGCCAATACCCACCAAATTGCTTTATTAATAATATTGGGTTTGGAATAATCGATAGTGGTATATGACCGGAGGAATGATCATTTGCCTTCGGCTAAAGCTTAGTTCAGGAATTCAATTCTAATTGAATTAGCACATGTCTAATGTTAAAGCTAAGGCTCTTCAACACTTTCATCATGCCTGAGCTAATTCTATTCTATTAAGTCTCACTTTTAAGCCATGATTGCAACAGGGCTAGTGCTTTGTGATTGATGGAACCATTGGCTCTTTGCCCAAGACTCAAGCAAAGCAATTATCGAAAACTTATTATCCAATACCGGTAATAGCCTTTATCATGTATACAATAAAGATCGTAGTAGGAGTAGCGACTCTCCTGTTGAGCAGCTTAGTATTCAGCAACTTTACTGTGCTGGCCCAACCATCATTAGTAAAAGATGTGACGATTCCCATGAATGCAGCTACGATGGGGGACAAGGCTTATTCACCTAATCCAATAGATGTAAAAGTTGGAGAAGGAGTAACATGGACCAACGATGACAGTCAGATTCATACGGCAACGTCTGGTGCTGCTGGAAGTGAAGACGCAGGAAGTGTGTTTGATTCTGGTATTATGTCCCCTGACGCTACCTTCGATTTTGTCTTCGACACAGCAGGCACATATGATTATCACTGTACTATGCATCCTCAGATGGTCGGAACTGTCAACGTATCTTAACAAATAATTCCCAAATTAGGTCTAGTTAGATCTAATTTGTGATTTTGAAATTTGCCATCAAATAATTTGATTAGGTGTTGAAGTTACACTATCCCAACTTGGGAATCCAAATATCTGAAAGTTGAATACAAGAAATACTACGACCGGAAGAGGATTGTTGTTCCAGAGCTAGATAGGAAAATTGCTCGTGGATTTTTTGAGCTGTATTTTTATACAAAATTGTCTGTGCTAGCAGATTTAGTCTGTTCCTTTTGAAAGATCAGAGTCGATTCAAATTGACTTAGTAGGGAATTTTTAGATTCTTTGTTGTTCTAGATTTTCGCATCACGAAGACTTTTCGATTTCAGTAGTTCAGAATCATTGCGGACCCATTTATTCATTGGATGTTATTTTTTTATTTGAACCGTGCAAGACTTGTTACTTTCACTTCTTTCTTATGAGATAACCTTGGAAAGAAAGAAAGGTGACATTCTGATTGGTTTTCTTAGCCTGATAGATATAGTGGTGCTTATCTCTATGTCTACTCAGTTATCTACTGGAGGCTGGAACTATCTTGTTTACGTATTCGATACAATGGTTGTTGCCTCCATGTATCTACTCAAGCTTTCACGTTCTATCCAAAATAAATCAAGAATCGAACAGTACAGCAGATATTTATCCTCTTCTTTCTAACCCTGACGGTCTCCTCGTTTCTTTTCTATAGAGCAGAACGTTCGGACGTACATTCCCAAATAACTAGTATGGGAGACGCGTTGTGGTGGACGTTACAAACTGCAACAACCTCAACATTTGGACCTAATGCCACAACCACTGAAGGGAGAATTCTTGGAGGCATAATAATGCTTATAGGTATCGGAATTACTGGTGCTTTCATATCAACCCTTGCTTCAGGGCTGACACGTTCCAGAACCCCTGAAATTTCAGAAAAGGACCCAGAAACAATATTAAAGATAAGATTGGCGAAGGGTGAGATTACCAAAGAGACATATTTGGACCTGTTAAGACTATTGTCTGAGTGATACTAACCAGATAATACTAAAACACTAAAACACCACTATAAGACTAGAAGAAGATAGAGGAATTTTTCGTGAATTCTAGTTCACAATCTGTTTTCCGGATCTATAAGCACTACTTTATATAAAGTCAAGCTGCATGCTCGGGGGCTACTATTTTAAAATCTCTGAAGTCGAGCAACCCGAACTCACTTATGAAGTTGTCTATTACCTGCTTGTGCTCATTTAAGTCGAGGCCCTTCAAATGTCTTGCAGTGTTTAGGTTTGAAATCATCTTGGTAAATCTTTCAAAATTCATCGCCAACCCATAGTAATCTCGCACTCTTGCTAATGTTGTTTCATAGTGGTTTTTATTGCCTGAAGCGGTAGCATCGGAGATTAAGATGATGTCGTAACCTAGATTGAACGCGTCTCTAATGGACGTTTCTACACATATTGAAGTATCAACACCACAAAAGATCAAGACATTAATGCCCGCACTTTGAAGCCATACTCTGAGCTCTGTATCTTGAAACGCTGAATCTCTTCTTTTAATAATTATATGATCGCCCTCGTCTTCTTTGGGCTTTAACTCATCAATCGTTTGAGCATCCCAAGTTCCCCTCACGCATATCGGTATTTTCAATCTTTCTTCCCTAGACTTCGGTAAAAGTGTATGAATTTTGGTCAAGAGGTCAATCCCACTTGCTTCTCTAACTGATTCGGTATAGAATACCGGTATATCTAAAGATTTACACAAATCAATAAGCTCCCTCACCTTGGGGATAATCTCTCTATATAACGGTGTGTTCATTCCCAGTTTATCGTATGACCCATTCTTCGCTACGAATCCATTCTGCATATCGACCACTATGAGACCTAAATTAATCTTAGAAGCTCCACCGAGATTGACTTCAAACATATTACGATATACTAAAAGTGAAATAAATAAACATGTCTGTTCTATTTAATCAAAAATAATTGTAAATGTGCGCATTATATGTTATGATTGATAGGAAATTGATATACTTGTACACTTGATTTCAGGAGGAGGACGAATGTATCCACGACATTAGTGTTGGAATATCCTCGCTTATTGAGTTACCAAAGTAATCAGCCATTGCATATTGATATCCCTTTGGTAGGAACGCAACTATCCTACTACGATTTCCCCGTCTCTAAGCCTAACAGGACGACTAACCATAGGATTCCTCTGATGATTCCTAATCTGATCCACAAAGAGACCAAGGAATTGATTCATTGTTGCATATAACGTTAAGACTGACTCTCATGTTTGGAGCGCTCAATTGGTGTCATTTCAAAAATAATGTCGTAAATCCTCTGAGGTAACTATACTTATGGAGTCATCATCTTGCAAGTTAGACCTTTCACACCAACTAATACCTATCCTAGCATAAATCGGTTCTATTTTCAGGGTAAAAAATATCATTGGAGTTGTAAAGGTTCTCCAGAGTAACAATGCATCGGAACAGTTGCAATCACATTCGTTCCGCGCATGCCAGTGATGAATAGAATACTAATAGAAGATCCGTAGATGAATATTGCCATGGATTTGATACCGACTGAATTAGAGAACGCATAATATTGTTATTATCAACTGATGCTGTTACCCACTCGTTCAGATTTGATGCCGACATGGATCTATCGTATCCAGGTTCCTAGGATCCTGTGAAATTCAAACACTTCAAAATTGGAAGTGGAATAGTAGTAGAAGTTTTGACATCAAAGTTAATGTACTTTGCTTCAAAGCAAAGTAGAGAATGTTCTGAAATAAAAGAAAGGAATTGGAACAACCAGTTGGTCTCATTGACAAGACAGTTTTTTTGTGTTTATTGCGAAATAAAAAGGGACTGGACATTCAGGTGTAGCAGGTAACAGAAGATGAGGTCGGATTTGCCACAGTTTGGTGTCTAGATCTGTTACCACAGCACTCTAGATGGGATAACCCATCTGTGATGATTTTCTAATTTGCACGGCTAAAGTAAACCGATGACTACTGACCGGAAGTAAAAGAAGAGGGACTACTTAATCCGCTGGCTGACCTTCAAGCTCAGCACCGGCAACTACCGCCGACTGATTTCTTGAAGTACCGAGAGCATCTGGAGATTCTTCTGTCACTTCAATTAGATTATACAAACTCGAGTTTGTTATCTGCTGAGTGGCTGCCAATTCGTCGTCAACGAGCTGCCCAATGGCTATGTCATTGTCCGTAGAATTGTCTACCAACCAAGCTACATATACCGTGCCATTGGTTGGTGGGTCACTCATGTCCACCTGCACCCTTATCCCGTACCGATCTGGCCCAATACTGAAAGTACCCGCATTATCTCCCCCGAAAGGCACATTATCCTCGGCTTCAGTGAGATCTCCACTTTTTTCCTCTTCTTCCTGTGCGAATGTGGGAGTAACAAGTAGAATCCCATTCATAGTTGGCATCAATGCCGTCAAGGCAATAGTCGTAATGGTAACTGCCATAAGCTTTAACACGTTAATTTTCGCCAAAAGCCTTCTATTACCCTTAAATACTCGGGTAGAATATTAATTTTGCTACCTAGAGCAGCTATTCAGATGACCTACTTCTCGATCTTCTGATTTCTCGAACGTTATAGACCAAGAAAGTCGCTATATGGGTTGAATGAATTCTATAGTTGTCATAGGAGGAAACAATTAAGCCCAATTTATTCAGAGGGAGAGTTGTCTTAAACTGCAGTCTGTCTCCAATTCGACAACATAGCTGTCTTGACTGGCAGCATTGACAATTCTGACACATGCCCTCTAGGGAAATATTTTGTAAATATATTATACAACATCATCTGTTCAGAATCAGTCAAATTGTTGAGCGTGAATTTCTAAAAGTGTTCAATATACATTGTTAACATTTTCGAATAATGTAAACATTTTTTCGTCGTGTTAACAAGACCTGTTAACGGTTGTAAACAGACATATTTTGTCCAAACGGGCTCAAATTGGCGTTTTTTATTACACTATACTAAAATCAAATAAATTGTTGCCAATAACTAGCGATTGCTAACTATCAAGTGCGACAATGATATAATCCCTTAAATAGCGAAAATATCCTTCATCCATAAGCGGTCCCGAGCCATCTCTCCTGCCGGGAACAGGCTCTTTTTGGCCAGTCCAGTATTTGGCCTTTCCTCCCTACCTCAATTGTGCTTCGGGGAAGGGAACCGAAACCCGGTGTATCATTTTTGCCCGTGCAGAGCAGATTCCTATTCTATCTGAGTTTGATTTTAATATCCGGGTTATTAATAACCACATTAACTCGCTTTGAAATTAATTGAATCTCTGAGATTACTAACACCGACTTCAATTGCTATTTTGTCAAAAATAAATACGGCAGCCACTGGAACGAGTAATTCACTATGACAATCGAACCAGACGCACCATTGAAGATCGGCTATTACAAGTTGATGATCTATGCAGCACTGTTCGGCGCCTTATCCTCCCTGCTTACTGTGGGTTATATCACACTTTATAATCAAGGCATCAAGTTCTTTGAGCAAGTAAACCTAATTGTGCTTAATATCAACGTGTGGCCACTGGTCTTGCTCACGGTTGCAGGGGTATTTGTCGGCCTTGTTATCAAGTGATTTGGTCAGAATGGAGGACTGGGAGTTGCCCAGAGTCAATATGCCCAGACTGGCCGAATCAATCCTCGCAAAGTGCCGAGCCATTATGCTTCAAGCATTCATATCGCTGTGGAGCGGAGCTCCAGTTGGTCCTGAAGGTCCTCTTACTTTTCTGACTGGAGGTTTCGGAACTTATCTTTCAGAACGACTCAAACTCAAGAAAGACGATGTTCAGGTACTCGTTTACAGTTCAATAGCCGGGGCATTCGGCGGCTTCTTTGGTTCACCCGTGATTGGAGCCGTTGGAGCCATCGAGTACATGTTCATTAAAGAGTTGGATCTCAGATCGTCATTTGATTCCAGGCCTATTGGCTGGCGCTGTTGGATTTGGCGTCTACTCCGCAATACTGCAGGAGTCATTTCTAGGAATTTACAGCTTCCCTGAATATGCGTCACCGCACCTTGTTGATTTGTGGTGGGCTTTACTTGTAGGCATCATAGCTGGGTTTGGCGGAATCATGTTCAAGTTGATCTTTGGTATTGTTCACCGTGTCTTTGCCCGGTTTGCCAAGAGACCGGTTGGCCGAGCGATCATAGGTGGCGTAGTCATAGGCCTCATCGGGACGTTTCTTCCATTGACACTGTACTCTGGTCAGAATCAGCTGCTTCAAATTATCCATAACCCTGCCTCCTTTGGCATAGGACTTTTGCTTGTTATGGTTGTTGTTAAAGCACTCCTAACAAGCACATCCTTTGCCACAGGATTTGAAGGTGGGCCTATATTCCCGTTACTTTTCATAGGTGGTACGTTAGGGCTTGCGATTTCCAAGGGCCTCACATTCATTCCTGAAGGAGTGGCAGTGACCGTGGGGATGGCAGCCCTTGCGTGCGCTGTCTTCCCACTTCCTTTGACGATATCTCTCTTACTCGGGCTTATGGGAGGACAAACAGATCTATTGCCAGTAATTGTTATTGGGGCAGTCATCGGTTTCATAGTATCGAAAGCGATCACGCCCCTACTTCCGAAACCTCATTCACAGTCGTCTGGTAATGAAGGAGGCAAGCAGCAAGTGTCAAAATAATTTTGTGCCTGCCTGGCATCAAAATAGAGTAGCATATCTAAAAGAAGAGTATTTGAGAAATAAAGTACATATATGGTTATGTGTTGCAATACAGAAGCTGGTAATAGTAACAACAGTTATATCATAGTCTTCTTCCGCCGATGCGTTTAGCAATGCTAATAGTACTATTGGTGTTTTCATTCGCTCCGCTCGCGTATACCAGCGGGCCTTCAAACATAGGTCAGCAACTGATTGGTGAATATTCGTTAGGTGGGTTATGCATTTGCTAAAGTTTGAGTCAAAGTATTGGAAGCGGCGTCTAACATGATTTCGCCTGTGCCAGCCAGTAGATATAATTCACAATTCACAATTTACTCATTTCTCTGGTGACCTTGAACTTTTTATCGTCTCCACTCAGTACGGATTTACAATAACCTTTCCTATCATGTGCGGATGGATAGTACAGTAGTAATCGACTGTCCCGCTTTCATCAAAAAAGTGCACAAATGTGCCCCCGGGCTGGATTGGACCTGAATTAAACCCTGTAGAATTTGCACCTTCTGACGGCTTGCCTTGGGTTACCGTATGAATGACATTGTCATCATTGGTCCATTTGATACTGTTACCAGCAGCTACTTGAACTTCAGGAGGTGCATAGAATTGAGTATTATTAATAGCTGAAGATCCCTTTGAAATCTTGACTTCTACAACCTCATCCATATAGATCAGCTGAGCATGAACTGATAGTATGTAATTTGGCGGGATCAATAAGGCTGTAAGCACTATCAAAGCGCTAAGACCCAGAGAATATAGGGTTAGGTTTGTGAGCACATTCAATCCAAAAGTTGATTAACATAGATTTTAATAAGGTTTATTGTTAAGAAATTTCTTTTTACCCTGATTGTTTTGTGCCTTGCGCGTCGTTATCCATTTGAGTCTACGTGCTTTTAAAAAAGGGTGCAACGAACATCCCTTCATTCACTATGAGCTCTCAATCCTCCAGGATTCTCGTAATTAGCAGCGACCGTATCATAATTGGATTTGCATAGCGTCATGTCGTTGATCTGCCTAGATTCCCTCGTTAAATTTCAGTGATGTCCATACTAATATTATCATTCTCGCATGTATGCGAAGGGACTTGCCGTAAGTGCCCCCAGCCGTACGTCATGTCCTCAGGGACTAATCGGAATAAGCGTTATGATAGATGCAACTCTCAACCTAGACTTCGCTTCCATTAAAGATTGTACTTACAACGGGATTTTTGCAGAGGGAGATGCAACTGTAACATGGACAACTGTTGAAGACTATCGTGACCACGGAATTTTTAGCTTTGGAGGGGACTCAACAATAAAGGTTTCATACAGTAACAATGTTGCCGCTGAGAAATCGGAGAGCCCTGGCCAGATCGGAATCTTACTTGTCGCTGGGGCGAATGGCGTCATAGATCATAACAGGATATCACTATCTTCTGAAGCAGGGGGGCTGTTGCAAAGCTGACCACAACACCTTAACAAACAACCGTTTCTTTGGCATTGCAGTGGTTGATAGTGAACATATCATTGTTGTATCGTGGATGAATAGCCACATACCCCTTTTGATATTCCATCATTTCTTTAGAACGGGCTAGCTTTTGCATTTGTTCCTTTGAAAAGGTTACCGGAATCACATAACATATTCTGTTGTAAGAACTGCAGATCATAGACTGATGGATAGTTTTTCTTGTAGAAAGAGATCTGCTGTTCGTAATCTGCATCTTCGTCTATTCTGTCCTTCCAAGCCCTGATAAATGGGGGAGACAGACATACACTTACTCACTGACGACCTACCAACTGAAGAGGAGATAAATGAATGGACACGAAGGTCAGGGAAGGGAGGCATATGCGGTATAGTAAATTGCTTCGACAAGCCAACCACTCAATGTAAAAAATGCACCAATTATTACTGTTCAGAACATTTTCCCTCTCACCTTGATATATTACCAGACGGGGACTTTGAGTACGCTAGTTCAAATGAAGGTCTAGAACGCTATATGGATTGACGATGCTAGTTCAAGAGCAACAAAGTCCTGAGCGTGAAGTCGCTTGCGATCTGATGCGAATTGTGGGGCTTTTTTTAAACCGCTTATTGATGCTAGAATGATTATAGATAGGATTTGCTATGTGAAATTAGTACTCTAGATAGTCTTTTTAAGAAATCAGTACATGTATTATTTTGCATTGAATGTGAAAGAACATTATTTGGTGATGAAACGCTGTGAATACAAGACTGCAATGGTGCTACTCTTCAGTTCTCTATGCTTGTTCACTTCTGGGCCAGCAGGCTTTTTGTCAGTTGCATTAGCCAAGAAGAAGTCGAATCTATTCCTGGGAGTAATTTGGATGCTCCCGCTGTGAGCCAATGACGGGTAATGTTACTCTTCCTTCCGCAAAGGAGGACGTTCTTCCACCTAACATGTATATGATCTATGGAGATAGAACATATCAAGGAGAGCTGTCGCAATCCAAATACAGAGAAGGTGAAACGTTTGGCAATCTTGACATTCTTCCAGAAAATATTAGTTCAGATCTTCCAGCTGAGGCTGTAGAGATAATAAAAGATACGTGCGCGCAGTTCGTTGTGGTGGGAACTCCTAGGACCTTGCCACCTGATAGTCTGGATATATCTGCCTACGCGATCAATGGCACTTCCGTTGCTGTGCTAAATGCTACGGAAGAGGATACAAGTACATTTACAATTAACTTGCCTAAAGGATCATACGTACTTTTGACTTCAGCTACTTGGATTCCCTCCTCCGCAAACGAATATGTCACCGGCTATGTGATATACAAATTTCTAGCTAATGTCACTGAGAAGTAAGAGTGTTGGAGCTAGTAAGATTCCATACTATACGAATTAGATAGACGGGTTATGCATGTGGCACCGGTTGAGTTGATAACAAAGCTGTGGAGGCAGGACTAGTCTATCGCACCGATTTATTTTTCGAAACGGCAATTTTAGCTCAAATACATTCTGGGGTGACAGATTCTTTCTCTGCCTGCGAATTTCGGTCAGGGTTTGCTTGCATATGTACGTTGATATGGTAACCCCATTGTTTATGTCGGATACACTAGGTCTGATATCTCCTTAAATTTCACTTGCAATCAGCCTTGAACGTACAATAGACAATTGAATAAGGATTTGGTGTTTTCACTAACGAATTTGCGGGCGCCAAAGCAAAGGAACGAAAATGTCTCAATAGATAAGTATTCTAACAAACTATATGATACCTATTACTGAATGCCTGCAACAGAGGATCCTTTCAAGAGAATCTGCTTCATTTATAGAAGAGACTTTCAACGAATACAGATTAGCAGAATATGAAAAGTGACTATTTGCCAGACAATTCTCTTCTTATTCTTGCAAGCACTTCTTTCATCTGTTCCTTAGTTTCCTGGTATCCATCTTGAATTAACTGTTGGATTGTAGTTTTTGAAAAGTCAAATGTCTTATTTGAAATAGTATGACTGTCATTCTTTCGATCCAGACGAACAACAAAATCAACATCTACATTAGCCTTGAGTAATTCATCAAACCTAAAATGCTTCCCAGTGGCAAGATAGACTGCCCTGGTTTCTTCCTTCAGAGTCTTTTGCAGCACCTCTTTGTTCACACCATTTTCTTCGGCTAATTTAATGAGAGTTTTGGCTAACCTTATGAAATCAGACAATAGAACTGCAACATTTTCATCAAATGCTGTTCGGTCATGGAATATGATGTCATTCTTTCTATCAACAACACCGTCATAATCTGAAGGAAGATAATCTTGTTTAGCTGGATGAAGATTTATTATGCCATATCTCAGTCTGGGTATGTTCTCTTCTTTCCTCACTTTATGCCAATATTCCCTATGAGCAAGTACAGTCTGTCTTAGTGGAGTATTAGCTAATAGCCCACCATCCCAGAAACTTCGTAAGCTGCTATTGACAACCGTAGAAGAAGAAGAAGAAGGTCTATTATTATCTCCAGAATCTGCGTTGTCACCTTGCCCTCCTCCCACCAAAGCACGGCTCTCCACATTTAGTCTAGTATAATCATAATTTACTGGAACTGAACAGCTTGCCAAGACGAAATCTGCAATAATGCCATCGTCGTATCTTATAACATGTTCAAATCCCTCAGTATTTTCCTGATCTTTCTCGGAATGACCAAATTTCACTCTACCAAATCTCCCATATTCTGACTTTCTTGTTCCATCCTCTTTTTCATAGCTATCAAAAACCACAGGCGTAAGATCCAGTACATCCACAGCGACTAGCAGGAGTCTAGGTTCATTATTTTCGAAGCTTGTGGAAATAGGAAATTTTGCAAACTTTTCCAGGCTTTCCTTTAATGGTCTGTTGTCATAGATATACCACGTATTTGACGGATCAAAAAACCTATGGTCTGGCAGGGGCGTCTTAGGTACAAATACGTTAGGAACTCCCTTAAAAATAAATTCCTTAGTGCTGAAATATCTTCTGGCTGATTCTCCAGATGCAATTCGACTATCTAATTTACGCCAAGAATCCCAATAAGCCGTAAAGTAAGGTATGTTTTCAACTGATGGTTGTGTAGAAAGATATTCCCAAAAATCGACAAGCATTTCACCAGATCCTTCCCATGTCTTATTTTCCTTTACATAGCTTACCAATAAGGTAGCATTTATCGCGCCAATTGACGTTCCAGATATGATATGAAATATCGGCTCGTTTTCCCTGCCTTCTGTTTTAAAAAATGCTGAAAGATCCTCATAGATAGCTTTGTATGCACCTGCTTCATATGCACCAAGTGAGCCACCGCCTTGAAATATTAAAGCTCTGTTGATGTTGGGTTTCATAAATCTCATTCATACTATCTGGTATATTTATTATTATTATGGGGTCACACCGTATGCGGGTACGGGATGGTTCAAGCATAACATGGGTTCGACTAAACTTAATGCTATTTCGTACGCAATAAGTAAAGTAGAAAATGGAGTAGCAGAGTGGATAGCGGTTCCACATCAGCTACCACTCATAATTTGAAATAATGTGTATATGCACCCGCAGCTAATAATTATGACTTGAGGATCCTATGTCGGCTTTAACTGTGATGCGACAGTAACATGGCTCATGTCTGCCGGCGCGAGATTCACAGTTTATCAGCGGAGAAAAGTTGCAAATGGTAAACGAAATCGGGTACTAGATAACACATGACAAATCCAATGCCGCAAGATAATTTTGCCGATCTACGAATCGTCTTATAATCATGCGTTGTGGCTTCTTTGTCCAGTCTCCCAAGTTATCCGGTTCAGGATCAGGGTCGAATGTTGAAGTCAAAGTAGTACGGATCTCATTTTGCACTGCCAAGAAGTAGCAATGATTAAATCAAAGCCCAGAATACGTATTTCGTGGCCGAAGGTGAGCTAATAGTAACTTTCATGCTCAGCCTTAGCCTACTATTAGTTATCATCTCCGCAGTACGCCGTTACACCAGAAACTTTATCATACCCGGTGTAACTTTTCTGATGTTCCTTGGGGCAATCTTGGCAGCTGCTCCTATTATTGGTTTTGAAGTAGACGAATTGTACAATTTCATTGAAGGACTACCAGAAATAATACTTTTAGTTATTATTCCTATTTTGATCTTTGAATCTGGACGCAAGTTAAAAATTGGACAGATCAAAAAAGAAGCTATACCAATAGGGTTCTTTGCAATTATAGGAGTAATATTAACTATCATAATTATAGGGATTGCAGTCAATGGCATATTTCAGATTCCATTTATTGATGCCTTGCTTCTTGGGGCTATTTTGGCTGCTACCGATCCTGTAGCCGTGGGTGTCATATTTAAGAAATTTCCAATTCCGCATAAGTTGAATATTATTATTGAAGGTGAGTCTTTGTTTAATGATGCAACTGGAGTTATCTCTTTTAATGTTATTAGAGGGATAATCTTTTCGGGAGTCGCATTTTCACTACTGGATGCGTCTATCTCTTTTATCTGGTCAATGGTTGGTGCAATTGCTCTTGGTACGGCAATAGGGTGGGTTGGTGGAAAAGTTCTCGATAAATGGAAGGCTGATGAGTACGTCGACTTCACTTTTTCCTTAGGCTTGGCCATCAGCGGCTATATAGTAGCAGACCACTTTCTGCATGTTTCTGGAGTAGTTACTACTTTGTTTACTGCATTGCTACTAATTACTAAGCACAAAGAGATTTCTACTGGTGTTAGAAAACTGTTCCACAAATACTGGGACTATTTAGGTTTCGTAACAAATAGCATTTTGTTTTTCCTTATAGGAATTCCTTTGCTTGCTGTAGGAACAGCTGAAAGTATTGGGTATCCACTAATTCTCATCCTGGTAGCCCCATTTGTCATAATGATGATGTCTAGAGCTGTTGTAGTTTACGGTGGAAGTACTTTTTTAAGAATCTTTAGAGTAAAAATTCCTGTCAAATGGCAGAACGTTCTTACCCTCGGGGGAATAAGAGGAGGCATGACAGTGGCATTGGTTCTTTCACTTTCTGCAGAATATGAATTCAAGAATCTATTCATCAGTTTAATCATACCTCTAATCGCGATTAATCTATTAGTAAATCCTATTCTATTGAATCAATATCTGAAAAAATCAAAAATCACATAGTCGACTGAGTAGCCATATCCCTTCAACTGTCTGTTAGTAGGTGGCAATATTTTACAAGCATAATGTTAAATTCATGATCAGAATAATGATAATAATAGGAACAGATGGAAGATCTTAATAAAAAACAGCTTGCCATATATCAACTTAAATGGGCGGCGATTTACATGGCTATCACCGTTATTATCATGTTGTTCTTGCCTTTTCCCGTTGATTTTATTGTTGCATTGTTTGCATTCTTGCTACTTAGCTGGTACAGAAGAAACCAGCTCTTTAGAAAATTAGATGTTGATCATAAGAGGAATAGTATAGGTAGCAGTACTGATTTTATGAGTATCAAGGATTTCTTTAGATCAATTTCATCTTTCAAAGGATCTCCTTCTACAGAAAATGACTATGGACCAGTCAATTACTATTGCATGAATTGCGGCAACGAGCACAGGGAAATCGCTTGTCCTATATGCGGTTCAAAGATGAAGAGAGTAGGATACTAATTTAATTAAATATTCAATATCAGATCTGTGGATAATGTGTAAGTGATGGAACAAAAACTCATACTACTCCCTTGATAGGATCATTTATTCAGTAAGTATAACGACGCAAATAGCCCACAAAAAATAATGATAATACTTGTTAATGGCCAGTAAACTTGACTTAGTCTAGTCTTGATAGAGACAAAGTCTGATAGCTTTAATTATCGCTCATACAAAAAAACATTATTGCTATTGAGTCATTCGAAGATTTCATTGCTGTTACTTTTATTTACTCTATTAGAGGTGGGTTATGCTATTTGGGCCCAGCAAGCAGTCCTTGGTCAGGATTCATTTAAGAACACGAGTAATCAAACAGAAAATCGCCTTGATACCATAATTGAGCTTTTGGAAAAATCAAGACAAGGAAGTATCATCCAGCTAAACCTGACCATTATTGTCTTCATGATGGGATTGGCGTTTGTAATCTTTGGATTGTACATTGGGCAAGAACACAAACTTTCTGTTTTTACGAAGCGTCTCTACCTGATCGCTTATTTTGCACTTATCGTTCCTATCACTGTTATTCTTGTAAGATACATCATTAGTGCTCTGTTATCTGGCACTTTAAACGATCCAGTTCTGAATGTTGCATTCTTACTTATTATTCCTGTTACGGCCTCGTACGTCCTAATGATAGTTAAAAGTAGGCACGATATTGTCAGGCGCTCTTGAGCCACTACCAAATAACAATCAAAGAAATTAGCCCTTTTGTGAAGTGCGGTGTTGATAACAGATCACCGCAAAGCCCAGCTCTTTAGAATAGTTCATCACGGAAACATTAATAATGAAAACATCAAATGGCTTGAATTCACCGTGCCGCAAGGAACTGTAAATCGAGGTCTTTAGAAATAGATTTATCAAAACAATACGGGCATAGAATCGAACTGTACTATATCAAAGACGTTAATGCTACGAACCTCAAATATAATACATAGAACTATAACCCTATTTTATCTACGCATTTTCAGGCGATGGTAAGTCTAAATCCTTATGTAGTCCCTTATACACCCCGGCTGCTATTAGTCCTCCAAGAATGGGAGTTATCCAGTAAATCCATTGGTAGTCAAAGTTTCCAACAATTAGCGCAGGACCAAAAGAACGTGCTGGGTTTAAAGAGCCGCCACTTATAGAACCTCCCAATATGACATTAAATCCAAGGGTAAATCCTATTGCCACTCCGGCTAATGACGCTATCTTGTAATTTTTAGATGTAGTTGTTGTTAATACAACATATACAAGAGTAAATGTCATAACAGTTTCCAATATAAATGCTCTACTAACATTATCGTCTGCAGGAAGTGTGACACTAGCAGCCATATCGCTTCCAAACATTGAATATACTACCGCGGCAGCGATAACAGCCCCTAATACTTGGCACGCAATGTACAGTGCTGCCTTCTTTTGCACGCATTTTTCCTGTTACTAGCAACCCTATTGTAACAGCTGGATTAACCTGAGCTCCGGTGCGATATGCTATAGCATATACTATTGCAGTTAAGGCAAAAGCATGGACCAAACCTATTCCAATCATTCCGAGCTGTCCGAGGCCAGCTATTCCAAGCAGTTTGTTGGTCCCAGAATATACAGTAGCTGCTGAGCAAATAGCGTAAACGAGGATGAATGTGCCAACAATTTCAACCAGATAATTGCTTTTTGATCCAGCGGTCAACAACAGACCTATTTTTGAGGGGGATATAACGAAGCAACATGTATTTGTTAAATAAGTAGGATAAATATCATTCACACAATTAAGCCTCCTTCTATATATTTCTGTAATATTATATTTATGGCTAATATCTCGCTCATCTCTATAAATGCAATTACTGGAGATTCCGTATGACGCGATTAAACAATCATGTCTCGTTAACCGCAAATGCAAATGCAATGACAATTTTTGTGGTATGTGCTTTGTTGATTGCATTAGAAGTTGCTATCCTAATGGAAGGATCGAATCAACCTCTGTATAAAATCGCAAATGCACAATTAGAAAATTCAACAGACCTCATTCCTGATTTCTCTACGTAATTTTCTTGCTTGTCTCTTTTTAGCAGCCCATTCTTTATCACTCATTCCTTGAGGCTTATCCATTCTGTAAAGAATTTCTAACGTCCTCAGAAACGAACGAGGTAAATAGTTGAACCATCTTGTTTATAACAAATAGCCTATGTCAGAAGAATTTTTTTCTAAGGTTAGGACAGATATAAAAGAGCAAAAGAGAGCGCTTTCGACGTTCGCTACACGCACTGATGTTTCACAGAATGACAAGGCTATATTGTTAAAAGCAGAGTATTATTTGCTTAGACTAAGCCGTGTTCTCTATGTAAACAAGATTGATTCTGCACTCTTTAGAATAAGGGAATCCCAAAACGCATTTCCTGAGTTGCACGGCAAGACAAGGAGTCTGCTATTAAGGAATCACTACGAGGGAATCATGAGATTGATAGCTATAATACAATCTGAATTAGTCTCTATTGCAGCCGATAAAAATAATGAAAATGTTAATGCTTGACTGTATATACAAGCTCTTACAGCTGGACACGCATATACTTGGGAAGAAAAATTCATTGACTGCTTTGATTCCTCTCCTAATATTATCATCACCATCATGACAGTGATTTGCTATGTTTCTTGATAAGCTTCTTGATGTCTTCTAAAATCGTTTCCATGTCTGCACGATCGTTAACTATATCCTGAAACTACATGACGTTAATTGTATCCTGAAACTTATGTCTATACATGCATGATCACTACTTTCTTCTTTATAATGAAAAGGTTAGCTTTCAAACCTAGTTTTAAGGTGTCGAAGCAGTCCACATAGCTCATACTCTTCACGAGCTTCATTCATAAGATTGTTGCCATCATAAATCATTGCTAAATGTTCTATTCAGTCCTAAGGTCGGTCTATTTCTTAATCATTAATTAACATTTTTCCATTGACACTAAGTCAATACTCCTTTAAGATTATGAGAGGGAGATGGGCTTCAGCAGCTTTAGGAGATGGTGTCACCAAATATCGTGCTGGAAGCGAGTGTCACTAAGAGCACTCATATATTCACTTTCTCGAAACATATAGTGCTATTATTAGTGATATTCATATTGTTGAAGCAGAGTTACCTGATGTTCTTAGAATGTTTAATTACTACAATTGGAGTCTTAAGCTAATGAGTATTTCAGACAAAGATGCCAGTCACGAGAAGGTTAAGGAACAGACTAATGAGTTGAGGTCAAAGTATCCTATATTTACTGCTATCCTGGAAAGGATTCCGGTCATGGACCTAAAAGAAGTCGTTAGCGTATTGGTACTAGTCGATCCTGTAAGGTCGGTATTGAAGACTCACGCTACGAGATTGACTTTCATAGGGGAAAATAAGGAGCTTGATCAAATGATTGAAAATGGGATTAATGAATTGAGGACAAAGTACGCCACACTGGCCGGTATCCTAGAAAGAATCCATAAAATGGATCTAAAAGAGACTGCAGTAGGGTTGTTAGGAATTGATGCAATGGAGTCACTACTAAAGCTTAGGATCCTAGTGATTCTAGCATCCTAAGTATTGCAAAAGAAATAGTAAGGCATGTGACTTCTTTAGAAGATAAGGTCACAGTCTCAGAAACTCAACCTGAGGAATTAAGGATAGTATTGATATTACAGCATTGACATAATCCCTTTACCCGGTAATGATAACGACGCTCAGACCAGAAACAACAATATAACACGAGGAGAAGAAATATTTATTGGCAATAACAGCAATTCCCCTCAGAGTATTACAAGTGGTATTGGACCAGAGGATCCACTCTCAGGTAAATTATTCGATACAGGGGTAATAAATTCAAAGGGATATGCAGAGTTTGTAACGGCAAATCTTAATCCAGGTTCTTATCCCTATTATTCTACCACAAATCCATCAGCCAAAGGATTGATTAACGTGCAGGAATAGACTGGTATTGGATAATACCCGATAGAACAAAACAACTAGTATCATAATTGAATTATGTCATACAATAAGATGTTGTTTGCAACAATCGACTTACCGTCTAAATCCTGCTTTCTTAGTTATATCTAAGATAAATAAGATGAGGGCGAAAAATAGCGACATGGCAGAGGAAAGAGAAGAAAGAGCTATTGTGACTGAACAGATGGATAAACTGTTAGAGGAAAGTGAAGTAGGACCCACTTCAATTGATGTAACAGATGAACAGCCTTCGACAGGGGAAATACCTCCAGAGCTAACGTTATCTAGATCTAAGAAAAGCAAATCACTTAAGAGTACCAAAGTTAGAAGAAATAGAAAGAGCAGGTGACAAGATCAAAAATGAGCAAAATACAAAAGGCTAGTTAACATCATTGGATCTATATTTCAGCAGTATAAGCTGAGTTAAAAATAAAATACTTAAACTGTTATTTGAGTTTCGTCCTACGCTTTCTAATATTTACACACTTCCACGCTGAACTAGTAACTGAATCTAGTCCGATATTGGACTTAATGATCTTAAGATATGGCTCCTCTTTGCGCATATGCAGCCATTGAATTGACAGGGATTGAGATTGCAATTGCTATCAGGAATGTTGCTGTGACCATTAAGATATATACCTTCAAATATACCAATACCTAGGGTCTACCATTATGACTGCAGCGGGTATGTTACCTTTTGCTGTAGGATATTTCTTAACAAAATTCTTTACGTGTTCTTTATGATTGTGATCCTCATAACTCAAGCATAGGATTTCTCAAATACGCTCACCTTAATAACGAATGTAGGAATGTTGTTCTGGCTTTAGTTAATCTGGAAGTAGGCGCGTTCACGTAATTCCAAAAAAATATAGATATCAGTAAATACTAACGTTGTTGAAATGAGAATTTCATCACAAATGGAAAAAGCGATTAATGATCAAATTGCCTATGAAGCATCTGCTATCAATGCATATGTTGCGATGGGATCATGGTGTGAAAGAACTGGATACGATGGAAGTGCAGCTTTCTTTTTCGAACAAGCAGTTGAGGAAAATACACACATGTTAAAATTCGTTCATTATCTTAATAATGCTGAGGCTGAAGCTATAATTCCAGCAATAGAAAAACCTCAAGGTAAATTCGATTCACTAGAATCTACTTTTCAAGCCGCTCTAAAGAGTGAACAGACTGTTACTAACCTCATCAACGATTTAGTAGAGATTGCTGAAAAAGAAAAAGACCGTGCAACATACTTATTCCTACAATGGTTTGTAAGCGAACAAGTAGAGGAAGAGATCCTATTTCGATCAATTCTTCAAAAATTTGAGATATTTGGAAGAGAGAAACTGGCGGTATATCAAATTGATCAATCCCTGGCATCAATTAGATCTCAAGCCATGGCCAAGAAGCAGATCTCTCGTTGATCTTACTTTTTGTTTGAAATATTTAGGTTAATCCGTGCATAACCATAATTTCTATATTAATCGAATCATTGAGCATACGCTGCCTTTGGTTCTACTTCATCTCTGATGATATTAACGGGAGTAGTAAATTTGGCTACTCTTGAACTATTCCAAGCACAGTCTTACATTGCTTACAAGAAACTAAATAGCAGGTAGCATTGGGAAGCTTTAATTCTTCTGTATCATAGCCGCCAGATTTAATATCTGCTCCACATTTTGTACATTTTGCCATTCTATGTATGAATCAAGAATCGCAATATCAATCTTTTTGTGTTTGACTTGAGGATTCTTTAACGCCAACTCATTCTTCAGATATGCTGAAATCATTGATTATTATTATTATGGTAACACATATCACTCCATGAGATAAGTCACGAGATGATGAAGAACTGGCTAATGCTGACGAATACCTGGATATTACTAGAAGAATTTAAGAGCAAGACGGCTTATTTGTCGGGTCAGCGACTTTAAAATTACCAATTAGCCGTACTTATCTTATGAGAAATAAGTCGAATTAACCTTAGTTTTTTTATATAATTGTATATGCCGTATTTATAAGAACTCGTACACAATATAACATCAGGAAGAGATAAGAACATTGAAGGATAACGACACCAATAATGATAACTCAAAGAAGAAATGTAGTTGGCTCGACTGCGATTCTCCGGCTACAGAAGAGTGTATTTATTGCGGCAGAAAATATTGTATAGAACACAGTGTTAGACACGAACTCGAACGGCATGGCAATAAAACTTAGTTAAATATTGTAGCCGCCTATTATTAGGCAGTGGCAAAGATAACAACAATGACGCATAAATGTGCATGCAGAATAATGCAAAGCCAGCAAAGAAGAAGTGAACTAAGTAATTAAAAATGTGTTATAGATAGCAGACGCACAGTGAGGAGAACTCCCACACACACCTCTATTCCATTATTGTTGGACCGTCACTCCAGATTAATCTTTGTAGACCACATTACTATCTGTTATGGAACTGATTACTAATTTATTCCCACTTTTTGTTGGATTATATATTCCTAGAGAAAGGCTAGGAAATATTATGCAGTAGTACATTTCATTCATATGTAAATGCATACACACAATTCAAAAGTGTCCCCTGGCTGGCTGGCTGGGCGCTATACACAGGTCCTTGAGTTTTGAATCTGTGTTAGCCTTTGTCCCTAGAATTCATTTCATTCATATGTAAATGCATACACACAATTCAAAAGTGTCCCCTGGCTGGCTGGCTGGGCGCTATACACAGGTCCCTGAGTTTTGAATCTGTGTTAGCCTTTGTCCCTAGAATTCGTGAGGTGGAAATCCTTGAACTAGTAACGTAAGGTATGATTTTAGCCTTCTCCTACACACATTTCTCCCCCAGTTAATTCTACTTCTAATTCTTGCAGTAGGGTACGTATAATGTCTGAGATGATGAATTATTTAATTCTGCCTCTTTGGCTTCCAATTTGTTGATAGACAATTGAAAATCATCTTCTCTCTTTTTTAATTTCAAGTTTCGGTCACAGAAATCTTGATAGGTTCTAGCCTTATTGCTTAGTTCAGTCTTTTCACGAATTTAATTCAGCCTTGCTCGCATTATCAGATTTCAAACCCAGCTTTTATGATTTGTTACTTATTGATATAAACATGCCCTTAATGAATGGCTTTGAATTATGTGAAAAATTATTACAACAGGACCTCAATGTCAAAGTGTGCTTTATGACTTCTGGAGAAGTTAATATAGATGCCAAAAGAGAAGTGCATCCACTGAAGAGTATAGGTTGCTTCATAAAGAAACCTATTACTGTAGATTCGTTAGTAAAGCGTATCAAAGCGGAACTAGAATAGCGTTTATTTTTTGTAGCAGGATAGTACAGTCATACGACATCGTAGGTTCTCGCAATGCAAGTCTAAGTGTTATCTAAACTATTCACGCTATCTTACGAATCCGGGTAGTTAAGGCTTCAGACAAAAGATCAGCTGGTTATTTAGTCTTGGTGCAATGGCATAATTTTTATAGTCATTCTTGACTGTATCCATACCGTTCTAACGTCTTCTGAATGGTGTTAGCGAATTCTTTTGGCATCCAGAATGATAGATCATGATGACCTGGGAACTCTATATTCTCGCATCCAAGCCTTGCCGCTAGGGCTCATAGAGGCCCAAGTTTTGTTTGCTAGTGTTTCAGCTCAGCTAACTAAGGCAGCAGGCTGACTTAGAAATGGCTTGGGAGTCAACCAACTCGAGAACGAATGGTTAGCGAAATTTATCGATGTAGGAGTACAGTATTAGGATTAAAACAAGAGAAACCGTATATCTACCCTTCCGAGATCTTTTCTTTTCCTTCTTTAATCAAATTGTATCTAATAAGTACCCTTCTATTTATTCCTATTAACAAGCCGAAACAAATCATTAATAAGAAATCAAACACCATGGTTGCAAGTACTGCTGCAGAATTATCAACATGTATTATTCCTTCTCGACTACGTGCAAACAAACCGCCAATAAATAAAACTGATACTATAAGACGTGATGCTGTTCCTATAATGTATGCATAATGGATGTGTGTTCCCCCCTTGACGTAAATAGAACCAGACTTCGAATCCTTCCAGAACGATATTAGCCGATTTGAATGCATATAAGAAATATGTTCGAAGGCTAAGAACAGAATTAAATAAGGAATAAGATATAAAATTTGAACGCCAATATTATAAAATGAATCAAAAATAAAAATAGAAGCTAACGCAGAGAAGAAAATAGAGTCAGCCACAATTATTCGCTTCGTCACCTTTCTTCCGTGTTTAGTCCATTTGATTCTGGTAATAATTACAATGACGATAATTATAATATACAATATTATCCTAGCTGTGTCGGATATACTATCGACTTTTATGATGATGATATATAGAGCTTTGCAGGAGCATGATTGGTGCTGTTAACTCGACAACTAGCTAAGCTTACAAATTATGCATCCATTTCTGTGGTAGAATTTAGAGTTGGTTTACTATCTAATTCTGAGAGTGTTGATTCATATCACATATACACTGAATATGTAGTTCGGTTTTTACTTATAATATCTGTGTAGGTCGTTCATGGCAATAGGTATGCCGGGCGTTACGAGCACGTCCCAGTTCAGCGGCGGGATGTCTCTAGTTCCGACTTTATTCATAATGATCTCCTTCTAGGAGTGAAGTGCAACAACTGCGGAGCCTAGAGTGAAATTAAGTTAAATTATTGTATCCTATTTCAATGATAGGATTTCACCTTTTTCAGGAGGACGACTATCATCATGTTCCTTATCATCGCCATGATCCTCTCTCCCTTGGATCATCCCCACCTCACATCCTTCTCGATAGTTTGACCTATTGTATCGTCATCCGATGATGATGCCGGGATTGCCCGATTACTAAATAACGTAACTAACAAGTTAGGGAAGTATATTCTTGTCAAGACTTATGTCAAGGAGGGCGAAATTAGAAAACAGTGGACAGGAGATGTACTTTTATTTGCTAAAAGAAGTAATTATCTGACTTATAATCTGAGGACCGATTCAGTCAAAAATTGCGGTCCTATTCAGGGGAGGTAGTTCTATACTTCTCCAATTCATCTAAAGTAACTTTTAACGAAACTTCTGCCCCATTGTACCCCTCTACCTGGGATTTTGGTAGTTTATATTCTGCACGATCACCTTGTGACGTAATGATTATTGTATCTCCAAAAATAGCGTCCACGTTCCCTGCGCCTTCTCCATCCTTCGACCTAACGTTCTTATGTACTATGGATTCCCAATTTACTACAGCATCAGACATAATCTTTAGATGGAATATGGAGTATTTAAGCTTGTTTTATACTGTTAGACAGGATAAACTGGTTTTATTATTAACATCGTCGACATGGCGAAGCAACGATAGATGAAGGAATGCTAACGCACCACCAATTTAACAATCATGCTATAAACCGTTGTCGAATCTGTCAGGCATACTCCAAGCTAGCGTGAATGCTCCAAAACTGCTTCCAGGCTTTGATCGTCCCTCGAGTAAATTGCTAGCGCCACGTGCACGTCTCCAGTAGCGAAGGGGTACTCCCAATTAGTCGAAGCGTTATCACCGACGTCATTTAAAGAGGCTGCCCTGGCTCTCATGCCTAATGCCTGTAGAGATATCCTTAAAAGCTAACGACCATGCGTATTCTTACGTACCTTAGCGTTCATTTATTTATAGATAGGATTTGCTATCTAGAAACTGTTTTATGAATAGGAAATGTAATCTATAATGACTTTCTGCAGTTCCGAATACACTATTATCACAAGCGGCATCATTCGTGAAAAAATGATATATGCTAACTAGTAACGCTCATCAAATATTCTAATCAAATGTTAGTAGTACGATAATACGTGCTTTATCCAGTGTCTTGTTCTCTTGTTGAATCTGTTTTAACTCTTGATTCATACCACCAGATATACATCATACCAGATATATTAGGGTATACGAAACTAACACATTGATATCTTTGGTATATGAAAAAACAAAGAAATGTTGTCTATAATACGACTGAAGGAGGCATAAGATATACAAATGAGTCTTAAGTATACCATCGATACCGAGTTGGTCAAGGATAAGGAAAGCATCACAACCATCAAGATCTCAAAAACAACTCATCAAAGACTGGTTACGCATGGCAAAGGGGGCGAGACTCTTGATGATATTCTGGCTAGGGTACTTGACGAACTAGATGATTGTGATAAGGCTAAAGGCAAGAAATAACAGTCAGGCCACAAATGGAACTCTGTTTTAAGTAATATCGCCTGGGGCAAGTGGAAGAGGCCTTAGAAAATGTCCTCATTTGAACTAAGTCCATCAGACCAGCGTATCAAGGAGTTAAACCATAACTAAAATACTGAAATTTCCTTTTTGAAAGTATATTAACTACATATACTCTATTGAAGGTTATGAGAGGAAGATGGGCTGGAGCAGCTGTAGGAGCACACGTAGCCAGAAGTCGCGCTGGTGCTCAGGAGCAACAACAGGCGCAGGCAGCACAAGCTCAACAACAATCATCACAACAACAGATAGAAGCACAGCAAAAGCAAATAGAAGCCTTACAGCAACAAAAACAACAACCTCAATCCCAACCCCAATCACAGCAGGAAGATGTCACTCAGAAGTTGCAGAAATATGCTGATCTGCACCAAAAAGGAATATTATCTGACGAGGAATTCCAGAAACTCAAAGCAGACTTGTTATCAAAAATGTAATCTATAAGGTCTAACTAACTAGAAAAACAGTTAATATTTTGAATAGTATTTTATTAGTTCAGAACTAGGTTAGATTCCGTAGGGAAAGAACAGGAAGGCCAACTAGTATACACACACTAGTATTTCTGCTACTCTAACGCATCAGATAAAGATCGTGGGTAAAACTTTGAACTGTCCTTCGACAAATCTCAGTAAATCACCCTACTTGTTTGTCTGAAAAGTGCCAATATTACCACTTTTCAAACAATTCTCTAAAACTCGCAAGAATGAAATCCTTCCAGAATTTCTCAGCTCCTGCAGCTGCAAGAACATTGTCTATTTCAATGCGTTTGCCATATTTACCACCACTCATAATTTTCCAGTCTTCATTGCATATCGATCCCTGTTCATACATGAGTTTAGCAGTAGAAGCATGTGTATTGTGTAGATAAGTAAGAACCCTATACTTCTTTGAATTTTTGACCTTTGGTTGAGGTAGCTCTTCTAGAATATCAGGATTTAATTCAAGACCTAATTGTTTTAGTGTTTGAAGCGTAATACCAATTCTTGGAATACTGGGAACCAAATTAGCCATAGCACGACCGGCAAAATCCATATCAGTAAGAATAACAATTCTACAACCAGATTCGTCAGCTAATCTACTAAGTTCCTTTGCATTGTCTGTCAGAAATCCTTTGGTGTAACATAATGCCACACCATACAAATCTGCCCAATGCGTGAGCAGCTCGACTACGCCCTCCTTTTCAATTACCACGATAAAAGCGGCCAATGTCTTCAATTCTTCTAGTCTTATGAGCGATACTGGATGGGTCAAACCTCTAAAGTATATGTAAGCGCGTGTTGCTTCGTAGATTCCAAGAGCCTCTCTCTTTACCCCTATAACACCTGTGTATTCAAAATGGTAGCTTCCGTCTTTGTTCATCATTAATTTCATTTCTGATATCTCGTCACAAATTGGCTTGACTAAACCCTGTAGGTACTTCCTAGTTGGATAAAGTCCTCTTCTTTCTAAATCAGGACGTTTTCGATAAACTACTGTGCTAGTCTTCCAAGGATCTGTTTCTTTGAGAGTCGGATTTAGTAGAACGGTTTTGTATCTTTCTGTGAGAAAATCTTTTAGAAGTGATTTTGTCTCTAATACTTCACCTTTAGAATTACGCACCTTATTTGTCGAAGAACACATTCGACCCATCATGTTATAGACTGTGTATCCGAACGGATCTAGGTTGATGGAGGATTTACCATATTCCTTGTACTCTATAACTGGAGACCATAGATTAAGTAGAACTATACTTCTCTCTTTCTCTGGTTTGCAGTCTGAATCATTAGAAAAACCACACTGTCTTAATAAATCTTTAGCTTCAGATGCCCGTTTTTCTGAACCTCCCTTTGTCAGATAGTTATGATAGTAACCATTGTAGGTAAATGAGTGATAATAATTTGGCGAAGCATTAATTCCTTCACAGTATAGTAATTTATGTTCTAAATCTTCGGTATGTATTATAGCAACTTCAACCACATATGGAACGCAAGTATCTGTTGTACTTTGTGAAATATTTGACTTATTGGAGGGATTACTATAGCTGTAGCCTACCTCAATCTTATATTTTATATCCTCGACATTATATCCAAGTTGTTCTACTCTTAGTTTTAGTGCTTCAGATCTTTCTTTGAAATGGAATGGAAGCATATCTCTTTTTGTTTTGATGTCATCTAATGACGGGCCTAATTCCATGGATTGGTTCGGACGGGCACTGCGTAACCTAAGAAAAATATCACGGATCTTCGCTTTACTTTCTTTTTCTGGTAATTTATGAAGTTGTCCGACTGGAACTAGTAAATCATTACTTCTAACTAGCCAATGTCCTTCTTTGATGTGAGCTTGAAGAATATCATCATAGATATTTAGACCCTTGTTTTCGATACTATAAAGGAGATTCTCAAATATCCCTAGGTCAAAATGGTATATGCGAGTAAGTTTTTTGTAGCTTGTATTGCTAATGAACATCTTTTGTGTTGCTGGCAGGTCTATTCGATATGGTTCTTGGAATTCGAAAGGATTATCTGTATTAATGGAATCTACCAAATCGAGGTTGAAACTGATGTGTGTGTTGAGTAATGCGTATTCAATTAGAACCTTTTTTATTTCATCTAAATTGATTATGTCTTTGTTGTATGGTACTCGTATCTCTACTTGTGTATAGTTATCTGCTCTATTGGTTTGATTAGTTTTAATCTTCGAATAATTGCGTCCATATATCTTGTCTATTATAATTCTGATTTCAAATTCTTGTCCAGCCCCATTCCGTATAGTAAGTGGTTCATTCCACTCTCTCCCTTTGCTGTATTTTGAAGCTAATGCGGTTGGAATTCCTAATTCCTCTTGCATTGCATCACCCTGATAACCTCGTGTGAGCTTGAATAGATTCCGTTTACTGGAAACAAATTGATTCAAGTCCTCGAATATGGCGTTAACCCTCTCTTCAGTGAATCCTGCTTCATGTTTTCCAAAGTTTGGATTGCTTACATTTATTATCAGTTGATTTGTATTAGGATCATATTTTGTTGAGATGTATATCCTGGTGTCATCTGAATGTAAATTTTCATCATAATTACTTTCGACAAAATCAACTCCATTATCGATTAGTTGCCTTATAGCCCATACAATTAATTCGACTATACTACATCCTGTGCGTTTACAAACACCTGGCAGGGTAAAGTAGTCCATGTTGCTCTTCTCGGCAGTGTATAAAGCAGTTGAATTTGTGCGTGATTGGATACCACCGAGACTTTTTTGTGTATTCCAGTCGTCAAGTTGGATGGTGTTATTTTTACTCGGTGGGGTATCTTCGTGTTCGTAAATCTTATACTCTGGATCGGGATTAGAAGAGATGTTCTTGGGTGTTCTGCCTGTATAAGAATCTGAAAAGGAGTCCGCCGGTTTTCTTGAAATCCGATGGTGGTTATACACGCAATGCTTTATTGTATCAAAACATTATAAAATATTTAATTAAAGATAAATACAAAGAAAATGACAACAAATCATTTCGTTCAAGAAGTTCAACAAAATGGTTACTGGAAGAGAATAAAGAATTTATCACTTATTTTAAAGATCCATCTACGAGTCATTTTACAATTAGTAATAGGATAGAAAATCGATTGGACAGAGTTAAGGATAAATCGAACATTGAATCACAATATGATTACCTTCTGCAATGTATGCAATAATAATCATATATACAACGACAAATATTCATTGAAAAATAAACATATACAAACATATACTCCTAACTGAAGGACTGGAGGACTGCTCCTCTTATTCCTAGGTGCAAAGAATATGTACTGGCATCCAAAGCCAGTGACTAGGATAGGTTGGCTGGCAAATAACCATTGTACCCAATCTGAGATTAGAGCTCTTCACTGTTATGTCAAAAAATAGGGCAAATTAGGCTAGGAAATAAAGTCGAATAGTAAATGAGAATCTTAATTGAAAAGTAACGAAATCTTTTAGTCTGTGAAGTTTAAAAATAGAAATGAAATTAATTTATACTTCTTATAGAATGCATACTTGAATGAGTATGATGAGCTGCATGAGATTCAAAATCATCCCCGTTTGTTTGCAGAATTTACTACAACAGAAATATTCTCAAAATAAAAGCAAAAGAGATCAATGGGATCACGCTATATGTTTGTATACATTAGAAAAGCAAGACGTGGTAGGAACCAGAAGTCAGAAAACAACTACACAAATAGTATAAGTAAAAACCGAACACATATTCGGTGTATATACTATTTATTTTCGACCATCGGTATGAATTCCTCCTAATCCAGCTCATTCCATCCTACAATGTACTTCCAGTCATTATCTTTTATTATAATCTAGACAGATGGTGCTGACAACGTATGAATATTCAATGTACACTATGCATATGCTGAACAAGGACAAGTATAGGCTTACCCCAGCATGTCTGTAATTAAAAGTTTATCTTTAAGCGGATTAGTATTAAGAATGAAAAATTGTTTAAAGTCATTTTGCCTAATGGACGTACACTCGCACCTGCATTGGTAGTTATAGATATGCAGAATGGTTTTGTTAGTAAAGGTGGTTCATATGATAAAATTGGCATGAACACCTCTCTGTATAGAGAGATTATTCCAAAGCTTAAGGATTTAATTGAATTCTGCAGGAGTATGGGTATTCCTGTCTTTTACACCGAAGCAGTAAAGGAGGATAGTGGCATTGATATTCTTACAAACGTCCATAACATCTTACCCAAATCAAGACAGGAGAGATTGAAAGTACCCATATGTATTAGAGGTACTTGGGATGGAGTAACAATCGATGAACTAAAACCTAAAGAGAAAGATCCTGTAATTATAAAACGAAGGGATGGTGCTTTCCTAGATACAGATTTCCGGATTATGCTTCAGAGTCAGGGCATTAATTTCTTGGTATTTACTGGAATTGATACTTCTATTTGTGTAGAGACTTCATTAAGGGAAGGATTTAACTTAGGTTACGATGTGATGATAATATCTGATGCTACGGCGTCCGGGGACAAGAGACATTATGAAACAACTCTGGAAAGAGTAAGAGATTACTATGGATTAGTAATGGATATTGAGAAATTTAAAGAAGCGATCGGGAAACTAGATAAGATGCGAAAAGGTGAAGCTAAAGCCTTTTTGGAGTCAGAAAAAGAAGTTGAAGCCTTTTTAGAGGAATTTAATTTACTAGACCCTAGGAAATTTGCTGCTGAACAAATTATCCTTTAGAATAAGTTAGTAGTGGTAGCCGGTCGAAATACATAATCGAATGGTTTATCTTCACTTCGAGTTGGTTTACTTGTTTGCTACCAAGTTAAGATAACTAGATTTCTCTACTATATGTAGGCATTAAAGGTCTAGCAATAACCTCTATGGTTCATCATGGTTTCATCCTTATCATTTATCATTTGTTATAGAGTTGAACTGAGGCTAACTTGTGTTACTATTTGTTATTGACATGTTATTTCTTGTAATTTTCTGCACCAGACTGATATCGGAATACATAGACATTCTTAGTCCTCCGGTTTGATTAACTGTCTTATTACCGGTCATATTGTCAAGCTGGTTCTGGGCAGTAATTGGTTGTCCCAACTGATAACCACAGAAGCGCTCAAGACGACCAGTGCTATTGCAATCACGGCGGTTATCTGGTTAAACCTCTTCTGGTTTGACTTTGACAGTGAGGATTTGCATGAAATTCAAAATTAGCCCCGTTTGTCTGTAGAATTTACTACAACAGAAATATTCTCAAAGTAAAAGCAAAAGAGATCAAGAGGATCATACTATATGTTTGTATATATTAGAAAAGCAAGACGATAAAGCTACATCTACAGTTGTAGGAACTAGAAGGTAAAAAATAGCCACATAGAGTATAACAGTAGTATAAGTAAAAACCGAACTACATATTCGGTGTATATGTAATATGAATCGCTCTCAATATTAGATAGTAAACCAACCTTGTTAGAACTGGGTCAATATGTTAGATATGGTAAAAACTATTGAAATGGATGAAAAAGTAAGTCTCGGAAGACGGCTGCAACAAGATATCAGTAGTCGTTTTCAAATAATAGTAGAGCCCTCTCTTTGTTTGGCCTTCGGTAGCTGTGAGATAATTGCACCCAAAGTCTTTGAAGTTGAGAAAAATGAAATCTCCAACCCTAAAACTGCCATTAGTGCCAAAACTATGAAATTAACCAAATCAATGTTCCCAATGCTATCAGGATTACTGCGTTAACGCCTCCACTTCTTTCCTGTAGTTCTTCCAGTCTATCATATATCTGCAACTTCTCTCTCATCTGTTTAGTTGCGTATTGGACAAATGCAAGGCAGCTAGAATCATCATCTGTAATAGCCTGTTGACACTTTAACTCCCATTTATGCTCATCCAAATACTCTAATAATATTTGCTGAGATTCTGGTTTTACCCCATCAAGTTCAACAGGCAAATTATACTCAAGCCCCCTGCTCATGAGTATCAGCTCGATTCGCCTTTCTATGGAACGCCAATCTGTCGTCGTCACCATCAGCCTAGTCCTTGCAAGCAATAGAAGAGTTGATGCCCAAGATGACAAGAAGGCGTCCAGGTTCGTTGTTACGACATCCAGTGCCGAGGCAAAGATCTGTCGCCCCGCCCCAAGAGAAATGAAAATAGCAGCAATTACTATCATTACGTTTTGATCGAATACAATTACAATCAAAATTGCAATAACCGCAAACGATATGCCGATAAGGGCGGCGCTAAATTTAAAGTAGTTAGTCGGCTGTCCAATTAACTTGATATTGTACTCTGCTCCTGATTTTGTTCCTTTGCGTACAAGGAATATGAATAGAGCATTGACAAATAGCAAGTTAAGAAGGTGCTTTACCATCTCTTTCACGATGAAAATTACTCCGGGAGCATTTTGCATGATGACTTATTTTGAGCGACTCACTACTTAATAGATGTTGTATGTAAGCATGAGATGACATATCATGGTTGAATTGGACTAGATCCGAAAAGTTTGAATCACATGATCCTTACGAGCCAGAAGATCAGGATAGACATAGAGATGCAGTGTTAAAAGAGATAAATAGCGAAGTAAGTCGACGGTAGCCTTTTCAAAGTAGCATAAGGCAATGCTTGCACATCTAACCAGCTGATTAGATATGTCCTGGTTTGGGTTATTTAAGACCACAATATAGACTAGTTACATGTATAATAAAATCTTTTATAACACATACCTTTTCACATTTTATATTTTAGACTAATTGCCTTGACCATTAGATAAGTAGTAAAAGATTATATTGAATAGTTCCATTATGTGGAACATCACGTCATTCACACTCTTGAATCACGCATGCGTGATTCCAATTTATTTAATTTCAATAGCGGAACAAAGATTCAGACTTGATATAGATTACTAACTAGGCCGTTACTATCACGATGGAAGAATTATGACCTAGCCTGAACAGTTGCTAAAACTAGTTTCGAGTTAAAAGCAGAATATTGATCGAATGCAAGAAGAAAACAAAATTTAAAATTGGTCGGATCGGCAGAATGCTGTACTACATCAATAAAAGGTTATTGTATTTTTGTTGGGAGGTTCTTGAAGGGAGCAACTAAAATGGTTACTGCATTGGTCACGGTGCATACTGCTAATAGCTTGAATAGAACAGGAATCGATCATTGTGTCAAGATCTAGGAATACCTGTGTAAATGACTTTCACTATCCACCCCTGTACTTGCTAATTCCGAGCATTCATCCAACTCACCACAGTCATCCCAATCAACCAGTTGGTTTCTTTATTCCATTTTTACTGCTGGCCTTGCGTGCAAAAACTCTTATGACCTTTTCAGTGGAATCTGCTAATTATTTTATAGGTGTAATAATCTTTGCATATAGCTATAAAGGTTTAATTAAAGAGTCTTATAGGTGTAGAATATTAGTAGGATTGAAGATGTAAGATACCATTAAACAAACCTAGGCGTCTTGTAAGAAATATTTCTCAGGCCCCCCCTATAATTTGAGCCTAAGAATTATGTAAAATATGGCTTAAGTAAATACACCCTGTTTTTCGAAGACGGTAGATCAAAAGCAGCTTACCTTAACACAGTCTGAACATCTTTTTGGTTAGTCAATTATTTTTCTCTATTGTGTGAAATGACCTGAGAAATAGTAGTCGACAGATAATCCCCGTTAACTTCCAAAAGAGACAGAGAGAGATGGTGCAGTGGACGTACACGTTGATGTCCGAGAGGTTAATCAAAATACATCCTTAGCTGCAATGACTTGTAGTTTCACTTAGAACTGCAGTCGTATTGGACGACTTGAAACTGGACAAATAGCAGACATTGCATGATGATCTTCTTGATGCCTTTAGACCCGTTTGTCTAAATTATGAGATACCGCGAAACAACACTTAACCCATTCTGCAGTACGGTTCAGGAACTTAGACACAGCCGTTGGATAACAGTCTCTATTTTGCTTGTTCATTAGCCATAGAGATAGGTATCCTTTCATTGTTTGCAGCAGGGGCCTGACTCCTTGTTATTATTTTCGTTATCTGTAAGGATTCAACTTTTTAGATAGTTTTAGGCTCTCACTTCAATTCCGGCATTGATTATATCGATTTAGAGCCTCATGAGTCAAATTCTCACTATAGGTTGGCCAACTTCTAAAATAGTTTCGAACCCGCTTATTACCCCGGCTGTGAAGCTTTCCATCCCAGCCCGATTAATGCAAGAATAACCATGACTATGAAGTAGCAGTGTAAACAGGCCAGCAGTTTGTGTGCTCTGTGTTCCTTTCTTACTATGCACTTATGTCTTACTAGAAGTTTTTATATACTAATCAATTAATCATGATACGTATAGTATGCTATCTTTTCCCTTCGTATGCTTATGCTTATTCATTGTACTAATGATCATATCATCCTCGCCTGGAGTGAACAAAATATTCGGAGATTCGGTGACCTCAGTAATACCGGTGGGTAGTTTTCCGCAGGCACTTGTCTTCAACCCATCCAACAACAATATCTACGTGACCAATAGGGATTCGGGGACAGTGTCTGTGATAGAAACTGCTAACAATACGGTAATTAAAAATATTGCCGTCGGCGCATCTCCGCACGCACTTGTCTTCAACCCATCCAACAACAATATCTACGTGACCAATAGGGATTCGGGGACAGTGTCTGTGATAGAAACTGCTAACAATACGGTGATCAAGAATGTTACTGTCGGCAGCTTCCCAGAACAACTGCTCTTCAACCCAGTCAACAACGATGTTTACGTAGCTAATGTGATTTCAAACTCTATTTCAGTAATCGACAGCAATGTTAATGAGGTTACCAATGATATTGAAGCAGGTATAGATCCTGTAGACTTGGAATTTAATCCCTCCAATAACCATATCTACGTAGCAAATGAAGGCTCAGACACCGTCTCAGTAATTGATGTTGGCAATAATAATACGGTAATTAAAGAGATAGAAGTGGAAGGCTCACCTATATCCTTAGGATATAACCCCTCAAACAACATTTTATACGTAGCCAACAGAGATTCAGGAACGGTCTCCGTTATCGATACCAGGAGTAACGTGGTAGCAAATAATGTTAAAGTTGAAAATGAACCTACCACCATAGAATTCAATCCTGCCAACAATGATATCTACGTAGCCAATCGCGGTTCACGAACTGTATCTGTAATTGATGGCTCTAATAGCACGTTACTTGAAACTGTCGGAGTTGGTACCGAGCCTGTCGCTTTGCTATTCAACCCATCTAATACTGACATGTACGTAGGTAATGTTGTATCCAATTCTGTATCCATTTTAGACAGTGAGAATAATACGGTGGCTTCTACCACAGATGTTAATAGTCTACCTCTCGCCTTAGAATATAATCCAGCGAATAAGGCTGTTTACGTAGCTGGCACCCTTACAGGCGTTGATGGGCTTGTATCCGTAATAAAGTAGCGTTTAAAGATTTTAAAAGGTTGATGTTGTAAGAATGTTTTCATCTTACCCACGCAAGGCGGATACGAAGCTAAGAGGAATAGCTCATAAGCACTCTGGCGGACTTACATAAATAAATTATATACGTAAATAAATTATAAATGACAAGCTCCAGATACGTTCAAATGAAGTAATATCAGAACAGATTTATGGATATAAAAGGTGCCAAAGATGTAGCGGTAATTATATTGTGTTTTAGTCTTGTAGCGGCAATATATGTACCAAATATGATGGTGTCATCATCATCTATCAAACTTCCAATGTTTGTGTTAGCTCAAGAGGAGCAAAACTTTACCGCAAGTCTTATCAGCCAAGACGAAGTGCCGACCACAAATTCTAAGGCTACTGGTAATTCTACATTTATTCTTAGTAATGATGGAATGAGGATGAAGTACGAGGTAAATGTTAAAGACATAGATAACGTTACGATGGCTCAAATACAACAAGGTAAAAAAGGTGAAAATGGTCCCGTTGTAGTAACACTTATACGATTCAAATCTATAACGCCCACTGGTCTAGTAGATGGACTATTAGCAGAGGGTAATATAACAGCTGATAAACTTCAAGGACCATTGAAGGGAAAACAGATGTCTGATATGATTATACTTATGAATAATAACGATGCGTATGTTAATGTCCACACTAAACAAAATCCTGATGGAGAAATTAGAGGACAAATTTTTAATTAAAGTAATTGGTGATGCATACAGTTCAGATATGTGGCCAGCTGTCATGTTATGGATGTATTTAGTTATTCTCATATCTTCTCTTCGACCATGAAAGGATATGCCAGAATGCATTAAGTGTGGTAACAAGAAGATGGAGCGTATCTGGGATATGGAAAACGATAAAACATACTGGCACTGCTACAAGTGCGGTCATAAGTATGCAGAATGGGATCCAGATGTCTAGACGTAAGTGCAGTTATTGCAATGATGCGCTGACCATGGTATATTGTTTTGCTAATTTTAGTATCATTATTTGTTTATTAATAGAGTATTATCATTTCTGTATAACGCCCAAGTTTTGAAGTCATTGTTGCTCCTGTGCGTAGCATCCATCCAGTTGACGCTTTAGGTTCACCAACAAGGATATGAGGCGAGTGGTTGAACGATCTGCTGCAAATCTAGAATGGATCAAAGACGTACTATCAAATCCCAAGGTTGTTGAATGCAGAAAAGATGGTCAAAGTAAATCTTCAGGCGAACAAATCTACCCCCCCTAAGAACCAGTATTGAATTTGGGGGGATCAATTCTAGGTTGTTATGAATCAGCCCGAAACATTAATTGTGATATAGAAAATGGTAAAAGATATTATTGTCCAGGGGTAGCTACCCACCTGGATCACTACAATATCAATAAGGAAATTAGAAATCGCTTTATGAAATATTTCCGCCTTCGTTTCGCCATCAAAGGGTTTTGTTTCCTTCAAAATTGTTTCTATATCATCGATATTCCGGCTATACATGTCCAGAATAATTACATCCTCATTCTATATTCTCGATCTCTATTGAAGAATTTTTAAGGTAGCCAGAAGGAACGGAATGGATATGTGGTAGCATGATTTCCTAGAGCAGAGAATTTCTTGGCTAAAACTATACTTTCGATCTCTTATTCAGTTATATAAAATACTTTGTATGATCAATATGAAAATTGAACAAGATAAACTTGCCAGAAATTGTAACGCGAGAAAAATGGCTAGTTGATCGAAAGAGGTTACTCAAAAAAGAAAAGGAGTTGACTCATGCTCGAGATGCA
The DNA here is from genome assembly GCA_963841565.1 of uncultured Nitrososphaerales archaeon. Lineage (GTDB taxonomy): Archaea > Thermoproteota > Nitrososphaeria > Nitrososphaerales > Nitrososphaeraceae > TH5896. The sequence continues at coordinate 245 of CAWJCY010000012.1, read as the reverse complement.
TTGAACGCCGCACGGCGCCGGCTTCCTATGGTTGCGATTGATAAGGAGTATTTCTTCCTCGTAAGGTTCTCCTGGAGCCGTTTGATTCTATGCTCCCCATCTTCTTACGGTTCTACGTGAAGTTCTACGTGCAACTCTTCTAGAGGTTCCAAAAAATGACATCAATATAGAAGGGGCAAGACATTCTTATAAAGTTATTTGAGTAAACCGAGATCCATGGCTGCTGAGATTTTACCTTAGTTCTA
>CAWJCY010000011.1:0-100809 GCA_963841565.1 uncultured Nitrososphaerales archaeon | reverse complement strand
TAGCAAATGTATCAATGGATATTGGTAATTATGCAGGAGCTATTGAGAATTTTGATAAAGTATTAGCTATAGACCCTAATGATGTTGATGCACTAAGTAGCAAAGGAGTAGCTCTTGATAGTCTAGGCAATTATACAGAAGCTATAGAGTATTTTGATAAAGTATTAGCTATAGACCCTAATGATGTTGATACAATATATAACAAAGGAGTAGCTTTCGAAAATCTTGGTAATTATGCAGAAGCTATAGAGTATTATGACAAAGTATTAGCTATAAACCCTAATGATGTTGATGCACTAAATAACAGAGCAGCTCTCGTTAATGCTGGGCTAGCACCAGCCGACGATAGTGATGATAATGATTCGTCGTCAGACGATGATAGTAATGATAACAATGACTCTAATGGCTCATCTGAAGACCTAGAGGAACTGGAGGACCGGGTCGCAGAACTAGAGAAAGAATCATCGAGCGATAATGATGATGATAACAATGACTCTAATGGCTCTTCTGATGATGATGGCAAAGGTAAAGACATCGGTGATGACGGCAGTGACTCACAAGGTACATCAAGTGAAAAAGAAGATGAGACGGAATATGGTTTCAAGCAGACAAATCCACTCCGGGAACAAATAAGAGGGAGTGTAAGTGGAGCATTATCTGCTTCTGGAATAGGGCCTTCATAAACCCTACTTTCTTTCTTTTTTTTGATTTGAATTAAGGAAATCTGGAGCCCTTGTTAGGTTCAATGTACGAAACCTAAATGTCAGAACTGGTGTATCCTGAAGTGATTTATTTGATGATGGCCGTTTTTTATGGCCGGTGCAACGGAGATTGTGCACTTGGTGCGAATAGAATGATCAAGAACATGCTCAACACAAACTTAGCAAGGCCAGTTAATAACAATTTAATTATTGCTGCGTCCATACCAATAATCTCAATGATATTATTATGTTGTTCAGGTTGCATGCTCTTACCTTGTTCACGCCGTTGCTCCAGGACTCCGCTTCTTTGATTACCTGTTTTAGATTACCTGAACAGCGCACGCGTACTTTATTTGGAAGATACTTACCTTGCCAGAAACCAATCCTTTAGCATAAGCGTTCAACATGGACCTGAATCCTGAGACAATAATCTTTGAGATTCCCAAAACATTGAATGACTCCATTGTAAACAAATCTGAGCACTTAATGCTCAACCGTTACCACCTTGGTATAGCGTAAAAATCCCAAACTTTATATGAGTATAGGACTGGTGGCTTGACCGACTAGCAAAATAAAAGAACGTCTGTTGTTTTTGCCACTGAGGATTGACCGAGACATTGGAGTCTCAATAATCTCAATTGATTCGATGAATGGAAATCGATTTAGAGCAGTTTCTCTCGAGAGTAACTAATAAATCTTATCAGTTACCAAAAGCAAGAACTTACTATGATACCCCCCGCTAAATCGCTTTGTCGTTTGTTCAGTAACTAATATAGGTCAGACAAAAGGATCATATAAAGGATCTGTAAGGGATATGAAGAATATAAGGTCATGAGCAAAGGCACAATCAATTACCTAGACCCTCTAGGTTTCACAGTTATATATGCTCCTACAATAGATTCCTCTCCAAAACCGCCAGGTATGGTCACTATAATCCTAAGAAGACTAACAGACAGGAAATTTAGGATTACTTAGTGCCCAATCCCAAAAAACCAGATAATCAAAAATGTAATGCAATAAGAATACGGAATTAATCAACCTCCCTCAGGATCTAATTCTTCACAGTACGCAGTCTCTCCTTTCTCTCCCTCTCGTCCTACTTCAACGTTAGTACCCGGCCGCAGCTGTTCCTCCGTAGCCGCCGTCACCGCCCGTTACATCAGAGCAGGAAGATGTTCCTCCTCCTATAGCATCACCACCATCACCACCGTCTCCCCATCCCAAATGCTTACAAATGCAATTTCAACTGCTTTGTTGATCCTTGAAAGAGAACAGAACTTTGTAAATAATCGGTCAATTGAAGATTGAAAAAAGGAAAAAGAGAGAAAGTGTGTACCCAGGGATTGCCAACTAAGTATTGGCTATTATCTGCTTGCAGTGATCATTCTCTATTATTAGGTGTATCCTCTCAATGACATAACCAGAGCATCAGTCAATGAATAACGTGAGCTTTGAAAAAGTAGAAAAGAAAAAAATTTGTACTTCTAGACCCTAGGGTATCGACGCTCTGTTCCTATCTGCTTGGGCTAAAGTGCTGCGTTGTGGTTCATTGCAGGACATCGCTTTTCTGGGATTGGAAATCTATGGTATAGATCGGCTCTGATAAGGTTGTAAGTCACGGACGATCTGATCTCAAGTCAGAAAAATGACCGTTGCAGTGCTCAAGCTATTTTGTAAGTCGTGTGGTATGCATTGCTGATTATCCATTTCAATGCCAGGATCTGAACCTGGCATCTCTATATCATTGAAAATTCCTTAATTCCTGTTGGAGTGGATAGTGATGGGATAGCGATCTAAAGATGTGCATAAATTACCACCTGCATTCTATAATGTAGTCACTCACAATGGGGGCAAGAGATATATCGTCTATTTGTTAACTTCCATGGCCATATTGGAGCAGACTGCCTAGAAAACGTCTCAGGGAAGCAATCAAACTAAGTGCAAAAAAATGAAAAAAGAGAGATGTACTTATTTGTCTTTGGTCTACTAATAAAAGAGATCCTTAGAAATTATCTGCCTGTGGTAAACTGTGGCGGTTGAAATGATGGGTAAGATGATGCCCAAGATTTTGCAAGATTAGAGTTGTATTCTGCAGCTGCTTCCACTGTTCTGCTAAAGTTCTTCACGTTCTCTCTTGCTACGTTCAATGCATTAATTGTTAGCTGATTGTTGATGTCTGCTACACTTATGAAGTTGTTGGTGATATCATCTGATTGCTTTACCAAGCCTTGAACATATGGTACTGCTGCCTCTGGAACAATGAAGTTGTTGAAGTTGTTATTGCTGGCAACCAATTGCTTTTGGACTGAGAATGTTCTTTGTATGGCATTTCTTAATGCGTCTATATACTCCTGTTGCAAATTGGAGATTGCTTGAGCATACTGTGGTTGGACCTTTGAAGATTCATTCACTAATTTTGTTACATTTTCGTTTGCGGCATCAAACATCTGAGATACATTGATAGATGCAGTTGCGCTTGCGCCTGCTGCTGTTGTTGTTGAAGTTGCTGCTGCTGCTGTAGTGCTATCCTTTGATTTTTTATTTTCTGTTGACATTTCGATACCATTCATTAGGCTTGCATTCTATATATACGTTGGTATCAAATGGTATGTAAAACCAACCATAGGCAGTAAAATACTCAACGAACCTAACTATTTTGCTATTATCAAGATTACTGCATTGAAAAATCTATTTCCAGTCGAATGTAAGTATTCGTTAAATCACGAGACCGAACCGTAGAAAGCGGGAAAGTATAAACAGAAAAGAATCTTAGGGGGTAAAGTTGCTGGCGACATACAGCCTATGCCAATGACAGTTCTAGCATATAACTTAATTGAACGCTAATTGAACGCCTTGAACGAATCCCCCTAGGGAAACTGTTGAAAAGTGTTCTGAACGATGCCGTTCAATTTGGGTCGTTCAGTATGTTGAGCGTGAATTTCTACTGAACGGCTGTATACAAGCAGGTTTGTATACAATGGTTGTATACAAATTTGTAAACACTCAGAAATCTGTAAACTTTCTCGTATACATGACACTCTAGCCAAAGAGTGGCCCATTTTAGCTAATCCTTCAGAACCGAAAGAACTAGGAGCACGGTAACAAGGATGACTTTATAGTGGAGATGAATAAAAATGCACTCAGCAAAGCACTATCGTAAGAAATCGATGCGAAGATAATACACAGCAACGATTGAACTAATCACCCAAGCCACAAGTAGCAGAATGATCAAAAGTTTACTCTTGTCCTGTAATTTTGTACTCAACCCAAAGACAACATGATGACGATGATTGAAAAACTTACTGAAGAAAATAACACTATCATAGCCATTCAACATTATTCTGTTAGAGCCATATAGAGAAATCTGGCAGTAGATAGTTCATTAAAAGACAGACATGCATTTTTTAAACAGTAAGTATACAACTAAAGTGAAGACAGGAAGGCGATACATATCAACGTCTTAGAATATTTGAAAATATCAAAGGAGATAAACAGAAGGGCGTTTTTCATCCGCTGTCTTCTCATCGCGGCTGTATCGGTAGTTCTTGTCCTCAAAGTATACCTTTTGCTATTCGTGATGGATTTTGTTTTAGGACTTTATACTTTCTTTTCAAGCTTTATTTTATTAAATATTCTGATCTTCTCGTACTTCAGGTATCGCGACCCAAATTTTGAAATGCCCCCAGCACTAAAGGACAACCGTGCAATTAAGGAAAATTCTCCTTTCTTCTCAATTGTTGTTCCTGTGAAGAATGAGGAAGAAAATATTAGGAATTGCGTGGAATCATGTATAAATCAGACCTATAAGAACAGAGAGGTAATAATTGTAAATGACGGAAGTACTGATGAGACACCAAAAATCCTTGATTCCATAAAGAGAGAAAATCCACAAATAAAAAATTTTTACATTCTTCATATTAATAATAGTGTAGGCAAAAAAAGAGCAGTTGAAGCTGCAAGTCAGATTGCTAGGGGCGAAATTTATGCATTTATGGATAGTGATTGTGACATGGACCTTGACGCTGTGGAGATCGCAGCAAAGATCTTTATGGCTGATAAGAATCTGGGTGCGCTTACAGGACATGTAACGGTCCGAAATGCAACCAAAGGGAATGTATATGAGAAGATGCAGTCAGTTTATGCTGATGCAGCCTGCAGAGGTTTTAAAGGTGCAGAAAGCTCTTTTGACTCTGTTACCTGTTGCTCGGGCGCACTTAGCTTCTATAAACGAGAATGCGTTCAAGATTTCATTCATGAATGGGCACATGACAAATTCCTTGGCATGGATTTCAAATTCTGTACCGATCGGAGAATGACTGCATTTGTTCTCACTACTCCTAGAAGGAAACTCGTGTCCCCAATAAGCATAATTGGACCTAGTGGCGTTAGTTCAACCAACAGTGCAGGACTAGTACACAATGACTATAGCGGTGGACAGCCATTAGTATATCCTGGTAGGTCATCCGATGAAGATAATTCTAACTCGGCTTATTCACCTGCATCATCATCATCAGTATATTCTACAACAGGAAATGGAGATGGAAAGTCCTCCGCTGATTCAGGTTATTGGAACGTCAAATACAGCTATAGTATCAAAGTGCATGTGGGTGTTCCGAACACGATGCAAGCATTAGTAAAGCAGCAGATTAGATGGAAAAAGAGCTTTATCCGAAGTCTCTCCACCACTGGAGGAAGCTACTGGAAGAGACCGGCTTACATTGCCATGATTTACTACATTATGACGGTGATGAAGTTCGTACGTCCTTATGTGGTCTTTCATGCAGTCTTTATGTTACCATTCGTAGGTGAGCTAAGCTCTACTCTTTTGTGGTTGGGGGGAATAATGTTCACTGCCATGATTTACGGGGTGGATTATAAACTCAGAAATCCCGATAACAAACTTTGGTTATATAGGCCCGCCTTTACTCTTCTAACAACCTTTGTTTATACCTGGCTATTGCCTGTGGCTATGATAAATATTCGAAGCAAATCATGGAGATAAGTAATGATCATTGTCATTGCAGGAATTCCATGACCTGGTTGAATTCTAGTTTTAGTTTTAGTATTAGTTTTAGTATTGGTTTAAATTTTAATTTTTTCACGGTATCATAAGTTATAGGGTAGACCCCTGACTGCGTTAAGCCCTACTCACTCGCAAATTGCAATTGCAATGAAGATTAGTACAGTTTGATCTGGTTATTTTATTTAGTAAAGTAACGTAACGTAATACAATCATTCATTTGCGTTCGCTGTTATACATAGGTCGGCAGAACGTGGCACCTATCAATCTTAAAAACGAAGGGGCTAATGGACCAAAATGAATTTGATAGAATGAGCTCACCCACTGATTCCCATTCTACGCCCCGCTCAGCAACAGAAAGGGGGTTCAGATAGATGCAGTTGAATCGGTAATGCCTGGATTTTTGAAAATCAGGGTTTCCTTGGGATGTCTGAACCTAATGTATCCTTCTTCCGACCTGACCAGATAAATTGAGCTTCGATTTGTGAGAGTAGTTATAAAATCAGAAAGACAGCTTTCATTGTTATAGAAGATTCATCTATAATTTACATGAGTTTAAAATAAGTATATATGTTCACTATATCAAACTAGACTAAGATGCCTAAACAGCTTAGACACAGATCGAGATCAGAAATAATGTCATCTATCCTTCAAGTCACCAATGGCAATAGAGCCAGAGTGACAGAAATACAATACAAAACATACCTTTCCTATAACATACTAAAGGAATACCTTGTTCATCTGCTTGAAAATGATTTGGTTGAGTATGTTGAAGGGGAAAGAACGTTCAAAACAACACCAAAGGGCATGCAATTTCTACAGGTCTATAATAGAATGGACGAACTGTTTGTTTCAACCCCTATACCGAATATAGAGTAAAAATCCACACCACTCATATTCCGTGTTAGTAAACCGTGGCGGTTAGGGTCGTCCGACGGTGTCGTCATTATCATCATAGAAGGTTCATATCTAGGCATGAGAGGATTTCGAAAATATTATGCTATGTCAGATACGCTACGTCAGACACAACTGACCTAAATGCAATACTCACTAACAAATTATTTCATTCATCGATTTTGCTAAGCCTGAACACTGATCATGTGATAACCTGTTGACCCGTCTGGAAAAGGCTCTCTGATCTCAGAGGTCTGGACCTTTCCAGCTTTATCCGTAGCCCTTACAGTTAATTTGTATTCCTTTGGTTGTTCATTGGGTAGATTCAATTCCGCTGCCCACATAACCCACGAATATGGCGACAATGGTTCCTTGATAGCCGCTTCTTTCCAAGTAGACCCATTATCAATACTTACTTGAACTTTGGATATTCCTCTCGTTCCTGCGAAGGCTATGCCTCCTACAGTAGTAATTCTTCCAGGAGGGACGGGCGATGATGATGAAGAAGAAGAAGACGAAGAAGATGTGCTATTATTTGAACTGGCAACATTAGAGCCGACAGGCAAGAAGCCTCTGAACCTGGTCCTTATCGGTGCATTGCCAGGTATCACTGTTGATGATAAAGTGTTAATTCTTGCAATATTACTCCAACCTTTACGCTGCCAGAATCCCTCGTAAACATAGTCAACTATCTCGATCTCAGTTATCCATTTAGCGTTCATCATACCATAAATGTTGGGAACAATAGCTCTGACGGGAAAGCCGTGTTCAGGAGTAAGTGCCGCTCTGTTCATCTCGTAAGCCAGAATTGTGCCATCTTCAAGCCCTTTTTCCAAGGGAATTCCTACGTCATATCCATCAAAGCATCTGAAGACAATATATTTTGCTCCAGGCCGTACTTGCGCCTGCTCGAGGATGTTCTTGAGCGGAATCCCTTTCCATATCGCATTGCTTATCAAGTCTCCTCCTACCTTGTTGCTTACACATCCTAAGGTAGAGAATTGTTCCACTGAGGGCATTGCTTTTAATTGTTCATATGTTATTTCAATTGGATTATCAACTAGCCCATTTACACTCAACTTCCATGTTTCGGCGTTAACATTTGGAACTATGGGGCTTATGTCTATTCTGTAGAATAGTTCCGTCGGAGTGACTTCATATTGAAGTAGGGGTGAGAGTGCAGGATTTTCAAAGCCTGCTGGAACAGAACCAGACTGGGATGCCGGTAAAACTGGCACAACAGGCTGAGAAGCTTGTTGTTGGGTAGAAAATAGCAAACGATTAGTTCCATAGTAGAGAATCGGTAAGGCGACCACCGATGCCGCAGCTGAGCGGAGGAACATTCTTCGATTTATCTTTGGATCTGCTCGCTGCTGTCGATGTCTCTTGCTTTCCCTCCATCTCACGTTCGAAGCCAGCAGGGGCCTGTTTTTCGCCGGCAAGTTTCGATGTCGAAGGCTTACGAGGTGACACCTTTTGATAGAGCGCCGGCAACACAAATCCAAATGCGACATTAGGTGGAACAAGATACAGGATTACATCGGATACGGCAACAGGTCCCGCAGATGCCTCGGTTAAGGAGAGGAGAACAGATGTTATAGCCAATAATATAACATAGGCTATAATTGAGGATTGTATCGCTTTTCCCAAATAACTTTTCCAGGAGAGTCTATCATATAGTCTTCCAACCAGTATACCGATTAGACCGTATAGAATTATGTTAACAAGTGTTGCGCCAATGAAGGAAGTATACTTGGCTAGAGGTCCTAGGGTCTGCACAGCTTGCGATTCAACTTCCCCGGGTATAAGGGAAAATAATGTCAACGATGCAATCTCTGGAATAAATAATCCTCCAGCAAATAACCGCAGAATAAGGGATATAGCAACAGCAATTGCTCCAGCTACAATACCTCCGAGAAAATATGATTTGGAGGATATTCGAACAGTAGTCAATTCGAATCTACTATGGTTTTTCCTCGCTAGGTACGATTTAAGCCTTTTTCCAAATTTGTAGCAAAATGTATAGGAACTTGAACAGAACTTAAAAACTAATACAAATCAGGTGTAGTTGTGGATGCCTGTGCAATTTTCCATATAAGCCTGTTGATAAATCTTATATCTTGACGAAGCATAATCATTTTGAATGTGGATGGTAGACCTTTCTGCGAAAGTTTGCAAGATGTCTGGTTTTCTAATTTGTTACTTGCTTGTGTTGATATTGTTTAGCCATGCACCAATCTACGCTTCGATAGTAGAGCTAAAATTCTGGACAGGGTTAGAGGGGGAGTTTGAGAATCCGCAGGTGGACACTAATGCATCAGGTATGGCAGTTTTCAAGATAACCCAAGACAGAATATGGTATATGATCAACATTACAGGAATTGACAAAGTTACTTCTGCTCACATTCATAGCGGAGCATTAGGCGAGAATGGGCCAATATTGGCTTCGTTGTTTGGGTCAAATGGTACTGAGACAGGAAATATTAATGGAACACTGACCCAAGGGAATATCACAGGCCAAATGTTGGAAGGTCAGGCCGGTGCTAGCGATCAGTTATCTGAAATTGTATCAGGAATGAAGAATGGTACAACGTATGTCGATGTTCATACTATCAATTATCCAGCCGGAGAAATCCGTGGGCAGATAATGTCTGCCAATTCGACCCACGCTGAGTCAATGATGGGTGGATGATAGGTATCAGCGGAGCGATCTCTTCAAAGATACTATGTAGCGCTGAGAAAAAAAGTCTCGGCCATCCTATTTCTAGAATGATTCGTTTTGCAAGATTAAGATTATTGGGCTACTAAAACTGTTTCATACACCAAGGTGAGAGGCTTTGATGATGATGATGATGATGATAGTGAAGATGTTGTGCCAGTACCATTGTAGGACAGCTCTAACAGCAGAAGATAGTCACCAGGATTAGGAACATTTACATTCAATCTATTCTTATCCGATGTCGGCTCCTCTAGCGTCGCGTCATATGCAATCGGAACTTCCGCTATCCTGGGCCCTACAGTCTTTATCTCCGCTAGCGTCCCATTCTTGTCAACTGATGCTTGAATAATTTCTGCCTTCATTTGATCAGGCAAACTACCACCGCTTACTTCTATTCCAAATGACTCGTTCTGTTTAGTATCTAACATGTTAAGTGCAACCGTTCTTCCAGTCCCCCTTGAAAAATTACCCAGGAAGTAGTTATCAGAAAGTACCCCCAGTAGCTCCGTTCCCTTATCTGTTATCCAGGACAAATTACCTTCCGTAGCACTCACCACCGTCTCGTTCTTTAATAGGTCCACACTCGGGATTGTTAGCCCAGTCAAATTACTAGAAGGAGCGCTGGCATAGCTAGTGGAATCGAGTATACAATTGCATTCACCTGAGGGTACAGACTGTGCATCAGCTGACGGAATTTGATACGACGCAAAGAGCGCCATAGGCAAGGATGTCAACAATAACATCAGAACACAAATCAAAAGGTTCATCACTTATTGAGAAATTCCGGTCATATATATATATAAAAAATTCGAAAGCAGCGAAAGCAGCCAAACTTTGGCCTAGAACGACAAATAGAGAATAGCTCAGCGCCGATTGCACGTATGGGTAGAATAGGAGATTACCCTTGAACTAGTGCAACCTGTCCGAGCAAATGTTCAATGTGCTAATGTGCTAATGTTCCACGGCATTTTTTCTTCGATGATGCATACAAGGGGGGGTACAACTTGTTGTCCATCAACGGCTACGCTAGGCGGAGGGACGGGCATGGTTATATTGCCCTATAATTTGACTTATCCTGTATTAGGATGAATCCTGTAAATTGCGCCTTGCCCGAAGGATAGGACATATAAATAGCCGTCTGAACCAACCTCAAGATCTGTTATTGCCCCAAACTCCGAACCGAATATTAGTCCTTTCACTTCATCATCTGTATCAGCAACCTTGTCAGCAATGGGACCATCCAGTACTAGGTTTGTTCTATTCTCGTTTAAATTAAAATCGTATATCCTTCCAAAATGAATATCTGCTACAAGCATATCGTTTTCATATTGCTCCCCAAGTTTGTCTGAATCAAAAAACAAGACCTTTGTAGGTCCTACTGTGTCGACCCAAGAGAATTCTGGATCGCGGTAAACCCCTTTTCCGCCGAAATTGACCAATTGTTGGGAGTCAAAACCAGTTGGCGCCTTGCCTTGAATCTCTAGCCAACCACTGTTAAAACCTGGCTCAACGAGGTTAATTTCATCATTGGAACCAGGACCATTCTCGGTATCCCAAAGGTGGCCACTCAAAGGATCGAAGTCGAAACCAAAACTGTTTCTAACCCCGTACGCGAAATACTTGTTGCTCGGACTTTGATCTCCAATGATGCCCTGTACTGGTTTGCCATCTTGGGTAATCCTAAGAATACCTCCGGTTCCATCTGGCCTGCCGCCATCGTGAACATTTTCCGCTTCGGTAGTGTGACCATCGACGTCCCCAATTGCAACATATAGGTTATTATCAGGGCCAATTGTGATATAGCCTCCATTGTGACGAGGTCCAGGTATGGCTGGGAGATCCAAGAGAAGTTTTGGGTTTATTAATTTATTGTTGTCAGCCAGTTCGTACCTGTAGACTCGATTACCAATAGGCGTATCATCTTGCGGTGACACGGCTTCAGTATAATACAAGAATACATATGGTCCATGTGAAATGGTAACGTTATTGTAATTAATACCGGTCTGATTAGAAGCATTTGAAACTGCAATACCTAACATTCCTCTCTCTACCTCCGATGCAACATTGACTTGAAGTAAAGGCTCAGCTGACAGTGCGCCGTTTACGATCCTGTTTACGGTTCCTTTTGATTTCTCCAAGACCAGAAAATCATCTGGTCCCAACAATGCCATATTGGTAGGGAACTCTAATCCTTTGTAGACTAGGTCTGCTTTTAGGGTGGGATTAGTAACGTTGGGGGCACCTTCTCCCTCTTGAAAGTTTGAACCAGGAATCTCTGGAGCATCTCCAGCCGTTCCGATCTGAGCATGCAGAGAATGAGTGACAGTTGGGATGTTTAAAATGAGAATTCCGATTAAAATTAATACACTGGCTGACCTGAATCCTAGTTGACCTATCACAGCCAATCGATCTGGATTACTTCTTATAAATACGTTTATTGTTACAAAAAAGTTGCTATTGCATCGCCTGTTAGAATTGAGATTCCATATGTGGATGGAAGGAAGTATTCTGTGATGCCCAAGATTTTGCAAGATTAGAGTTGTATTCTGCAGCTGCTTCCACTGTTCTGCTAAAGTTCTTCACGTTCTCTCTTGCTACGTTCAATGCATTAATTGTCAGCTGATTGTTGATGTCTGCTACACTTATGAAGTTGTTGGTGATATCATCTGATTGCTTTACCAAGCCTTGAACATATGGTACTGCTCCCTCTGGAACAATGAAGTTGTTGAAGTTGTTATTGCTGGCAACCAATTGCTTTTGGACTGAGAATGTTCTTTGTATGGCATTTCTTAATGCGTCTATATACTCCTGCTGCAAATTGGAGATTGCTTGAGCATACTGTGGTTGGACCTTTGAAGATTCATTCACTAATTTTGTTACATTTTCGTTTGCGGCATCAAACATCTGAGATACATTGATAGATGCGGTTGCGCTTGAGCCTGCTGCTGTTGTTGTTGAAGTTGATGCTGCTGCTGTAGTGCTATCCTTTGATTTTTTATTTTCTGTTGACATTTCGATACCATTCATTAGGCTTGCTTCTTATATATACGTTGGTATCAAATGGTATGTAAAACCAACCATAGGCAGTAAAATACTCAACGAACCTAACTATTTTGCTATTATCAAGATTACTGCATTGAAAAATCTATTTCCAGTCGAATGTAAGTATTCGTTAAATCACGAGACCGAACCGTGGAAAGCGGGAAAGTATAAACAGAAGATAATCTTAGGGGGTAAAGTTGCTGGAGAGATACAGCCTATGCCAATGACAGTTCTAGCATATAACTTAATTGAACGCTAATTGAACGCCTTGAACGAATCCCCCTAGGGAAACTATTGAAAAGTGTTTTGAACGATGCCGTTCAATTTGGGTCGTTCAGTATGTTGAGCGTGAATTTCTACTGAACGGCTGTATACAAGCAGGTTTGTATACAATGGTTGTAAACAAATTTGTAAACACTCAGAAATCTGTAAACTTTCTCGTATACATGACACTCTAGCCAAATAGTGGCCCATTTTACTAATCCTTCAGAACCGAAAGAACTAGGAGCACGGTAACGAGGATGACTTTATAGTGGAGATGAATAAAAATGCACTCAGCAAAGCACTATCGTAAGAAATCGATGCGAAGATAATACACAGCAACGATTGAACTAATCACCCAAGCCACAAGTAGCAGAATGATCAAAAGCTTACTCTTGTCCTGTAATTTTGTACTCAACCCAAAGACAACATGATGACGATGATTGAAAAACTTACTGAAGAAAATAACACTATCATAGCCATTCAACATTATTCTGTTAGAGCCATATAGAGAAATCTGGCAGTAGATAGTTCATTAAAATACAGACATGCATTTTTTAAACAGTAAGTATACAACTAAAGTGAAGACAGGAAGGCGATACATATCAACGTCTTAGAATATTTGAAAATATCAAAGGAGATAAACAGAAGGGCGTTTTTCATCCGCTGTCTTCTCATCGCGGCTGTATCGGTAGTTCTTGTGCTCAAAGTATACCTTTTGCTATTCGTGATGGACTTTGTTTTAGGACTTTATACTTTCTTTTCAAGCTTTATTTTGTTAAATATTCTGATCTTCTCGTACTTCAGGTATCGCGACCCAAATTTTGAACTGCCCCCAGCACTAAAGGACAACCGTGCAATTAAGGAAAATTCTCCTTTCTTCTCAATTGTTGTTCCTGTGAAGAATGAGGAAGAAAATATTAGGAATTGCGTGGAATCATGTATAAATCAGACCTATAAGAACAGAGAGGTAATAATTGTAAATGACGGAAGTACTGATGAGACACCAAAAATCCTTGATTCCATAAAGAGAGAAAATCCACAAATAAAAAATTTTTACATTCTTCATATTAATAATAGTGTAGGCAAAAAAAGAGCAGTTGAAGCTGCAAGTCAGATTGCTAGGGGCGAAATTTATGCATTTATGGATAGTGATTGTGACATGGACCTTGACGCTGTGGAGATCGCAGCAAAGATCTTTATGGCTGATAAGAATCTGGGTGCGCTTACAGGACATGTAACGGTCCGAAATGCAACCAAAGGGAATGTATATGAGAAGATGCAGTCAGTTTATGCTGATGCAGCCTGCAGAGGTTTTAAAGGTGCGGAAAGCTCTTTTGACTCTGTTACCTGTTGCTCAGGCGCACTTAGCTTCTATAAACGAGAATGCGTTCAAGATTTCATTCATGAATGGGCACATGACAAATTCCTTGGCATGGATTTCAAATTCTGTACTGATCGGAGAATGACCGCATTTGTTCTCACTACTCCTAGAAGGAAACTCGTGTCCCCAATAAGCATAATTGGACCTAGTGGTGTTAGTTCAACCAACAGTGCAGGACTAGTACACAATGACTATAGCGGTGGACAGCCATTAGTATATCCTGGTAGGTCATACGATGAAGATAATTCTAACTCGGCTTATTCATCTGCATCATCATCATCATCAGTATATTCTACAACAGGAAATGGAGACGGAAAGTCCTCCGCTGATTCAGGTTATTGGAACGTCAAATACAGCTATAGTATCAAAGTGCATGTGGGTGTTCCGAACACGATGCAAGCATTGGTAAAGCAGCAGATTAGATGGAAAAAGAGCTTTATCCGAAGTCTCTCCACCACTGGAGGAAGCTACTGGAAGAGACCGGCTTACATTGCCATGATTTACTACATTATGACGGTGATGAAGTTCGTACGTCCTTATGTGGTCTTTCATGCAGTCTTTATGTTACCATTCGTAGGTGAGTTAAGCTCTACTCTTTTGTGGTTGGGGGGAATAATGTTCACTGCCATGATTTATGGGGTGGATTATAAACTCAGAAATCCCGATAACAAACTTTGGTTATATAGGCCCGCCTTTACTCTTCTAACAACCTTTGTTTATACCTGGCTATTGCCTGTGGCTATGATAAATATTCGAAGCAAATCATGGAGATAAGTAATGATCATTGTCATTGCAGGAATTCCATGACCTGGTTGAATTCTAGTTTTAGTTTTAGTATTAGTTTTAGTATTGGTTTAAATTTTAATTTTTTCACGGTATCATAAGTTATAGGATAGACCCCTGACTGCGTTAAGCCCTACTCACTCGCAAATTGCAATTGCAATGAAGATTAGTACAGTTTGATCTGGTTATTTTATTTAGTAAAGTAACGTAACGTAATACAATCATTCATTTGCGTTCGCTGTTATACATAGGTCGGCAGAACATGGCACCTATCAATCTTAAAAACGAAGGGGCTAATAGACCAAAATGTAATATGATAGAATGAGCTCACCCACTGATTCCCATTCTACGCCCCGCTCAGCAACAGAAAGAGGGTTCAGATATGATGCAGTAGAATCGGTAATGCCTGCATATTTGAAAATCAGGGTATTCCTTGGGATGCCTGAACCTAATGTATCCTACTTCCGACCTTACCAGATCAATTGACCTTCGATTTGTGAGAGTAGTTATAAAATCAGAAAGATAGCTTTCATTGTTATAGAAGATTCATCTATAATTTACATGAGTTTAAAATAAGTATATATGTTCACTATATCAAACTAGACTAAGATGCCTAAACAGCTTAGACACAGATCGAGATCAGAAATAATGTCATCTATCCTTCAAGTCACCAATGGCAATAGAGCCAGAGTGACAGAAATACAATACAAAACATACCTTTCCTATAACATACTAAAGGAATATCTTGTTCATCTGCTTGAAAATGATTTGGTTGAGTATGTTGAAGGGGAAAGAACGTTCAAAACAACACCAAAGGGCATGCAATTTCTACAGGTCTATAATAGAATGGACGAACTGTTTGTTTCAACCCCTATACCGAATATAGAGTAAAAGTCCACACCACTCATATTCCGTGTTAGTAAACCGTGGCGGTTAGCGTCGTCCGACGGTGTCGTCATCATCATCATAGAAGGTTCATATCTCTAGGCATAAGGGGATTTCGAAAATATTATGCTATGTCAGATACGCTACGTCAGACACAACTGACCTAAATGCAATACTCAATAACAAATTATTTCATTCATCGATTTTGCTAAGCCTGAACACTGATCATGTGATAACCTGTTGACCCGTCTGGAAAAGGCTCTCTGATCTCAGAAGTCTGGACCTTTCCAGCTTTATCCGTAGCCCTTACAGTTAATTTGTATTCCTTTGGTTGTTCATTGGGTAGATTCAATTCTGCTGCCCACATAACCCACGAATATGGCGACAATGGTTCTTTGATAGCCGCTTCTTTCCAAGTAGACCCACTATCAATACTTACTTGAACTTTGGATATTCCTCTCGTTCCTGCGAAGGCTATGCCTCCTACAGTAGTAATTCTTCCAGGAGGGACGGGCGATGATGAAGAAGAAGAAGAAGACGAAGAAGATGTGCTATTATTTGAGCTGGCAACATTAGAGCCGACAGGCAAGAAGCCTCTGAATCTGGTTCTTATCGGTGCATTGCCAGGTATCACTGTTGATGATAAAGTGTTAATTCTTGCAATATTACTCCAACCTTTGCGCTGCCAGAATCCCTCGTAAACATAGTCAACTATCTCGATCTCAGTTATCCATTTAGCGTTCATCATACCATAAATGTTGGGAACAATAGCTCTGACGGGAAAGCCGTGTTCAGGAGTAAGTGCCGCTCTGTTCATCTCGTAAGCCAGAATTGTGCCATCTTCAAGCCCTTTTTCCAAGGGAATTCCTACGTCATATCCATCAAAGCATCTGAAGACAATATATTTTGCTCCAGGCCGTACTTGCGCCTGCTCGAGGATGTTCTTGAGCGGAATCCCTTTCCATATCGCATTGCTTATCAAGTCTCCTCCTACCTTGTTGCTTACACATCCTAAGGTAGAGAATTGTTCCACTGAGGGCATTGCTTTTAATTGTTCATATGTTATTTCAATTGGATTATCAACTAGCCCATTTACACTCAACTTCCATGTTTCGGCGTTAACATTTGGAACTATGGGGCTTATGTCTATTCTGTAGAATAGTTCCGTCGGAGTGACTTCATATTGAAGTAGGGGTGAGAGTGCAGGATTTTCAAAGCCTGCTGGAACAGAACCAGACTGGGTTGCCGGTAAAACTGGCACAACAGGCTGAGAAGCTTGTTGTTGGGTAGAAAATAGCAAACGATTAGTTCCATAGTAGAGAATCGGTAAGGCGACCACCGATGCCGCAGCTGAGCGGAGGAACATTCTTCGATTTATCTTTGGATCTGCTCGCTGCTGTCGATGTCTTTTGCTTTTCCTCCATCTCACGTTCGAAGCCAGCAGGGGCCTGTTTTTCGCCCCCAAGTTTCGATGTCGAAGGCTTACGAAGTGACACCTTTTGATAGAGCGCCGGCAACACAAATCCAAATGCGACATTAGGTGGAATAAGATACAGGATTACATCGGATACGGCAACAGGTCCCGCAGATGCCTCGGTTAAGGAGAGGAGAACAGATGTTATAGCCAATAATATAACATAGGCTATAATTGAGGATTGTATCGCTTTTCCCAAATAACTTTTCCAGGAGAGTCTATCATATAGTCTTCCAACCAGTATACCGATTAGACCGTATAGAATTATGTTAACAAGTGTTGCGCCAATGAAGGAAGTATACTTGGCTAGAGGTCCTAGGGTCTGCACAGCTTGCGATTCAACTTCCCCGGGTATAAGGGAAAATAATGTCAACGATGCAATCTCTGGAATGAATAATCCTCCAGCAAATAACCGCAGAATAAGGGATATAGCAACAGCAATTGCACCGGCTATAATACCTCCGAGAAAATATAATTTGGAGGATATTCGAACAGTAGCCAATGCGAATCTACTATGTTTTTTCCTCGCTAGGTACGATTTAAGCCTTTTTCCAAATTTGTAGCAAAATGTATAGGAACTTGAACAGAACTTAAAAACTAATACAAATCAGGTGTAGTTGTGGATGCCTGTGCAATTTTCCATATAAGCCTCTATTGATAAATCTTATATCTTGACGAAGCGTAATCATTTTGAATGTGGATGGTAGACCTTTCTGCGAAAGTTTGCAAGATGTCTGGTTTTCTAATCTGTTACTTGCTTGTGTTGATATTGTTTAGCCATGCACCAATCTACGCTTCGATAGAAGAGCTAAA
Organism: uncultured Nitrososphaerales archaeon; assembly: GCA_963841565.1. GTDB lineage: Archaea > Thermoproteota > Nitrososphaeria > Nitrososphaerales > Nitrososphaeraceae > TH5896. The sequence goes on along the minus strand of CAWJCY010000011.1, from coordinate 82,833 downwards.
ATTCTGGACAGGGTTAGAGGGGGAGTTTGAGAATCCGCAGGTGGACACTAATGCATCAGGTATGGCAGTTTTCAAGATAACCCAAGACAGAATATGGTATATGATCAACATTACAGGAATCGACAAAGTTACTTCTGCTCACATTCATAGCGGAGCATTAAGCGAGAATGGGCCAATATTGGCTTCGCTGTTTGGGTCAAATGATACTGAGACAGGAAATATTAATGGAACACTGACCCAAGGGAATATCACAGGCCAAATGTTGGAAGGTCAGGCCGCTGTTAGCGATCAGTTATCTGAAATTGTATCAGGAATGAAGAATGGTACAACGTATGTCGATGTTCATACTATCAATTATCCAGCCGGAGAAATCCGTGGGCAGATAATGTCTGCCAATTCGACCCACGCTGAGTCAATGATGGGTGGATGATAGGTATCAGCGGAGCGATCTCTTCAAAGATACTATGTAGCGCTGAGAAAAAAAGTCTCGGCCATCCTATTTCTAGAATGATTCGTTTTGCAAGATTAAGATTATTGGGCTACTAAAACTGTTTCATACACTAAGGTGAGAGGCTTTGATGATGATGATGATGATGATAGTGAAGATGTTGTGCCAGTACCATTGTAGGACAGCTCTAACAGCAGAAGAAAGTCACCAGGATTAGGAACATTTACATTCAATCTATTCTTATCCGATGTCGGCTCCTCTAGCGTCGCGTCATATGCAATCGGAACTTCCGCTATCCTGGGCCCTACAGTCTTTATCTCCGCTAGCGTCCCATTCTTGTCAACTGATGCTTGAATAATTTCTGCCTTCATTTGATCAGGCAAACTACCACCGCTTACTTCTATTCCAAATGACTCGTTCTGTTTAGTATCTAACATGTTAAGTGCAACCGTTCTTCCAGTCCCCCTTGAAAAATTACCCAGGAAGTAGTTATCAGAAAGTACCCCCAGTAACTCCGTTCCCTTATCTGTTATCCAGGACAAATTACCTTCCGTAGCACTCACCAACGTCTCGTTCTTTAATAGGTCCACACTCGGGATTGTTAGCCCGGTCAGATTACTAGAAGGAGCACTAGCATAGCTAGTGGAATCGAGTATACAATTGCATTCACCTGAGGGCACTGACTGTGCATCTGCTGACGGAATTTGATACGACGCAAAGAGCGCCATAGGCAAGGATGTCAACAATAACATCAGAACACAAATCAAAAGGTTCATCACTTATTGAGAAATTCCGGTCATATATATATATAAAAAATTCGAAAGCAGCGAAAGCAGCCAAACTTTGGCCTAGAACGACAAATAGAGAATAGCTCAGCGCCGATTGCACTTATGGGTAGAATAGGAGATTACCCTTGAACTAGTGCAACCTGTCCGAGCAAATGTTCAATGTGCTAATGTGCTAATGTTCCACGGCATTTTTTCTTCGATGATGCATACAAGGGGGGGTACAACTTGTTGTCCATCAACGGCTACGCTAGGCGGAGGGACGGGCATGGTTATATTGCCCTATAATTTGACTTATCCTGTATTAGGATGAATCCTGTAAATTGCGCCTTGCCCGAAGGATAGGACATATAAATAGCCGTCTGAACCAACCTCAAGATCTGTTATTGCCCCAAACTCCGAACCGAAAATTAGTCCTTTCACTTCATCATCTGTATCAGCCACCTTGTCAGCAATGGGACCATCCAGTACTAGGTTTGTTCTATTCTCGTTTAAATCAAAATCGTAAATCCTTCCAAAATGAATATCTGCTACAAGCATATCGTTTTCATATTGCTCCCCAAGTTTGTCTGAATTAAAAAACAAGACCTTTGTAGGTCCTACTGTGTCGACCCAAGAGAATTCTGGATCGCGGTAAACCCCTTTTCCGCCGAAATTGACCAATTGTTGGGAGTCAAAACCAGCTGGCGCCTTGCCTTGAATCTCTAGCCAACCACTGTTAAAACCTGGCTCAACGAGGTTAATTTCATCATTGGAACCAGGACCATTCTCGGTATCCCAAAGGTGGCCACTCAAAGGATCGAAGTCGAAACCAAAACTGTTTCTAACCCCGTACGCGAAATACTTGTTGCTCGGACTTTGATCTCCAATGATGCCCTGTACTGGTTTGCCATCTTGGGTAATCCTAAGAATACCTCCGGTTCCATCTGGCCTGCCGCCATCGTGAACATTTTCCGCTTCGGTAGTGTGACCATCGACGTCCCCAATTGCAACATATAGGTTATTATCAGGGCCAATTGTGATATAGCCTCCATTGTGACGAGGTCCAGGTATGGCTGGGAGATCCAAGAGAAGTTTTGGGTTTATTAATTTATTGTTGTCAGCCAGTTCGTACCTGTAGACTCGATTACCAATAGGCGTATCATCTTGCGGTGACACGGCTTCAGTATAATACAAGAATACATATGGTCCATGTGAAATGGTAACGTTATTGTAATTAATACCGGTCTGATTAGAAGCATTTGAAACTGCAATACCTAACATTCCTCTCTCTACCTCCGATGCAACATTGACTTGAAGTAAAGGCTCAGCAGACAGTGCGCCGTTTACGATTCTGTTTACGGTTCCTTTTGATTTCTCCAAGACCAGAAAATCATCTGGTCCCAATAATGCCATATTGGTAGGGAACTCTAATCCTTTGTAGACTAGGTCTGCTTTTAGGGTGGGATTAGTAACGTTGGGGGCACCTTCTCCCTCTTGAAAGATTGAACCAGGAATCTCTGGAGCATCTCCAGCCGTTCCGATCTGAGCATAAAGAGAATGAGTGACAGTTGGGATGTTTAAAATGAGAATTCCTATTAAAATTAACACACTGGCTGACCTGAATCCTAGTTGACCTATCACAGCCAATCGATCTGGATTATTTCTTATAAATACGTTTATTGTTACAAAAAAGTTGCTATTGCATCGCCTGTTAGAATTGAGATTCCATATGTGGATGGAAGGAAGTATTCTGTACCGTTGTTCTCTGACTTTATAGAGGTGTATATTAGAAATGCAAACTATTCATTCAAGGATCATTCAGGGGATCCTTAAAGGTAACAGAACCAGTCGGTAACAGAACCAGTCGTAGTGGACCCAAAAATAGAGTCATGGGAATAAACGCTTTCACGTTTAGAACAGACATTTATACGCTATAAGAAAATAAAATCATGATAAGTATTAATCCCACCGCAACTCCTATACCGATGTTCTTACTATTGCTTTGTGTCTCGCATTTAATTAGGCCTCTGCTTTTTTTGGCGTGACATGTAGGACATAGGGCTTGACAATTGGACTGTTTGTTATTTCCTCTGTTTCCATCCTTGTGGTGATAATCCCAGGTCCCCACATTCGTCCTACAAATCAAACATTTGAAATTTTGACTCTTCAGGACTAGTCTCTTTGTTTGAGCAGTGAACAATCTTCTTCTCTTCCTTCCATTCTTCAAAGACCTTAACAGCCACATTAGCAGAACAATAAGGATAAGAAATACCAAAGGGATAATTACAAGTTCTCCTGTATCGTAAACTTTCAGGCTTTCAATACCTTCAAAGTTTGAACCTTGGCCAATTGCATTGCTGGAACAAAACGACAATACAAATACGAAATTTGAAACTATCACTGCTACCATGGCGTACGGTGAAAGCAACACTCGAATTCGCTGATTCATTTGGTAAGACGTTAAGTATCAATAGGAGAATGGCGATTTATCTCAGTTCTGAAAAAGAAGGATAAATGGTTTAATAGGACTTTTTGTAGAGAAAATATCTTTTTCTAAATTTGACTCTTTCTAAACTTCAAATCATGTATCAATACCGATGATTAGTACTTCGATATTTAGACCGGTAGAAGAAGAGTAAGGGCTGTCGAAACCCTGGACCGTCAACAGCTGCTTTACAACTAGGTGTAACCATAATTGCAAATTGCATTTAAGAAGGTTATAGGCTTCAATTCAGCTTTTTGGTTAAATGAGGACCTAGAAAGTAGACTGAATATGACGGTGATTATCGCCTCAAAATAGAAAAAAAAGTTAGGATTGACGAGGCTGTCAGGGGTATTTATGCCGCTAACTAATCCTCGAAGGATTGGTCAGATTTTGAATACACTGCGTTCTCATCGCCTTGGATTTGTGAAGCACTATTTTGACATCCGACATTCATTGGCATGTCACCATTGCCACAGTAATTTGTTTGTGCTGTTGCTTGACTCTTCTCATATCCACCGGCGAATACTACGTTTGTTCCCACTAGAGACGTAACGAGCATTGCTGCTACAGCTACTATTGCTCCAATTGCTAGACTCTTGTTGTTCATCGTTATCGAATTATTTCTTCCAGAAATGCTTATTTGGATTAGGATGAATTGGATTCTCAGAAAAATCTGAGATATTTTAAGTCAGATGAATAGCTTCAAGTTTGTCAGGAGACGTATTTCGACTGGCGGGCTAAAGTTTCCATCAAATTGGTTTTAAGCATGGGAATATGTGACAACAAGTTCCGATAATACGATATTATGGTTATTGTTGCCCTGAATGGGGCACTTGATTCTTCTATAGGAAGCCGTTAGACAATACTTATATACGATTGAGTTTCTATAGTGTCGAACATGTCATCAAGAACAAACCTAGCGATCTTGGTCGTATTCACAGCATTGGCAATCGTTGGTGCAACAATGGCGTTTTCGACAACAGGATTCTTTGACACAACAGGAATCTCAAGCGCGTATGCACAGAATGATACTATGGGCAACATGACCGGCAACATGACCAGTCCCCCACCGCCACCGGCTCCATAAGTGATATGACTGAATAAGTGTAAAAAGCGCTTCCTTATTTTTTTTGATAAGGCTGTTATAATCGAATCCCGCAGAATCAAAAAATCTTTTCAGTTTGTGAATGATATTGCTTCCTTATTTCTAAGCGACTGTTTTTGTAAATAGGATTCATCTGCTAAAAAACTAAGGCGAGCTTGTAGAAATACTGTCTGATAGCATAATTAACAACTCGTCCATACTACAAGTAATAACGCTGGTCGTTCAAATATGCAGGTATTGGCAGCAACAAAGAAGGTGAATAAACCAGGTGACATTAGCAACAGCTAATTGTAATCATGTGGCTGGATATCACACTAACAAACTCCTGAGCACTATCTTGATCGTAGCACTAGGTTGTTTAACTGGGTACCAACGTCAGATATGGGGTCAGCTGAGCGGCTCGGTTACTGATAAAGGTGGTCAGCCAATTGAAGATGCTTCTATAGGGATTGATTAGTTCCGTAGACAAACAAGGAGGCTATACTACAATTACAAATTCAGATAAACAAGGTATGTATTCGTTTAGTGTACTCCCATCAGGTGTATATAACATAAAAATTACATACCTAAATGAGATCTTATCAACTATCGATAATTATGCGGTCTGGCCTAGCTCAAGTTTATCATTTAATTTCGTGGAATAGTAGTTCACGTAATCAACTATTTGGAATTGGAACACACATTGACTATTACCTCCATATTTTTTTTGCAGATTTCGAACTGAGTTGATAGAATATCGTATGTAACTTCCACTTGATTTACGTCATTAAACGCGATCTTGCCAACGATGTTTTTACCTTATTCTTTATCCGATAGACTAGTCATGATCATCAAAACCAAGCCAGATGGCCTTCTGCTCCTAGATCCAAATATTTTCATGAGTAACGAATAACAATTAATGCAAAGCATTACTATAAAGACCATAATTTCTACATCATTCTTTCGATCCTCCCCAATAAGATCCAAATTCACATGCGATTCTCCTTATCTCACTATGTATGTTAGGGTCATCACATGGTCAAATTATTTTTTCAATATACTCATGTTAACCTAAATGTGAGTCAGTACAAATCATTGCAGGAACGAGGATGACTTATTCAATGCTCTGAATAAAGGATACTACTACGTTTGTCCATGCATTACCAATATTGTCTAAGTTGTAACCACCTCCACCTAGCGCAATTATTTTACCATTACAATATTTATGCGCTAATTTATGTAGAGATTCTGAAGCGTATTTATGAGATTCAGGAGAATACTTTAGTTGCGTTAAGGGATCCGACTCGATGCAGTCGGCCCCACATTGCAAAATGATCAAATCTGGCTTTGCAACTTCATCTATGAATCTCTCGACCTCGCTGAACGATTTTACAAACTCCTTATCTGTTGAACCAGGAGCAAGTGGTAAATTGAGTTTTGTTCCTTCTGCCTCTCCTTTTCCTCTTTCCTCCCTTGATCCTGTTCCTGGAAACAAATATTTGCCATCTTCGTGCACATCGGCGATGAATGTTAATGGATCCCTTTCAAATTCATAATATACTCCATCGCCATGATGTGCATCAATATCCACGTATGCTACTCTATCTAGACCATATTTATGCCTGGCACGTAATATCACAATCCCAATATCATTAAAAACGCAAAACCCCGATGCATTTCCTCTATAGGCATGATGCAACCCGCCAATGGGGTTAAAGGAATGTCTAATCCCATTTGTTCCCTCGACTACTGCATCTAAAGCCTTCAAACTCGCTCCAACAGCTGTTGCGGCCGCTTCAAATACGCCCTTATATACAGGAGTATCACCTGCATCTAAATATCCTGAACCAATTTGCGAGTACTGTTTTACTAGATCAACATATGATTTGTCGTGAAATGACAATATATCTTCTTCACTTGCCGAAGATGGCTCCACTACTTCGACTAAAGATCTATCTGGAACCAGTTCCTTAAACTTATTCCAAAATGCCTCCATTCTATTATTGTTAAATGGATGAGAATTTCCGAAGCCATATTTTGCAAGCTCGTCTCCCAACAAAATAGAAGTCTTACACATGAAATTATTTTGATACAGACGTGTTTAAGGTTTTGTCTTGCCAGAATAATAAAATCACATGCATTTCCACGCACTTGTAGCAGCTGAGGGAATTTATGAATACCGGATTGATTACCAGACAAATGGTGGCTTGACTTCATCAATCACCTATTACTAACATATTTTAAGGATGGCCTTGATGGTTAGCCTTCTAGTAAACTCTTAGCTTTTCTTGTTTTTGCCGTTCTTTAAAAGTATGATAATTAATAGAGGGAATGCGACGCCTATCAGTAGCAACACTTCTCTGGTTAGAATTAGAAAAAATCCTATCATTATCAACCAGACTATACATATAGTTAGTATGTAATCAACAGTCTCACTCCTTAGAATTATTTCCATAATTATCACACACTGCCTCCTAAAGGAATATGAAATGTAAACTCAGAATACCTTTTTATATGCTATGTTTGCTTTCGCTCCAGTTGTTCAATTGATAAGTGCAAGGTAATATCGCTCTCATCAGTGACTTCAAACTACCAATTACATTGTCTCAATTCCAAAACCAGGCCTACAACAAACCAGAAGATAATAGATGACAAAGCGCTTTTAGCTACGAAAATAACGACTCCTGAATGACCGAGGATTCAAGGTTACCAATAAGCAGTCTGAGTGAAAGAGAAGCTGGCGGAATACCTGAGTTCGAATTGCGAGCCAATAAAACTAAAGATACTGATTTGCAGTCCATTTTATTGTCAAGTTATCCTGATTCTTTCTTCAAGAATTTCAAACGACAATTGTTATATATATAACCATTAAACTATGCGCAATGGAACCGAGAACTAAGATTCTACAGAGAACAACAATGATGCTTTTGATCTTGATATTGCCAGCATGCATGTATGCCTTCACACCACTTTCGGCATCGACTGATACTAGTGACGGAGGAGGTACTAGTGACGGAGGAGGTACTAGTGACGGAGGAGGTACTAGTGACGGAGGAGGTACTAGTGACGGAGGAGGTAGTAGTGACGGAGGAGGTACTAGTGACGGAGGAGGTACTAGTAGTTCTGCCAGTCAGGATTACCAGGAATTTCAGGCTTGCCTTACTGACGCTGAGGTAGGTGGATCTGTTTCCGAACAACAAATAAGGGATTGTTTTGCGTCAATCTATAATACAGGTTCAGCCACAACTGGTTCAGCTCCCAGTGATACTTCTTCGGGAAGTGAAGATGCTTCCGGCCCTTCTACCAACGATGAGGATGGTGCTGACGATAGTGGTGGTAACGGCGGCGAAGAAGACAACACCGGCAGTAATTAATAGGAATACTGGGAATATAAGAAACAAAGCAGATGCGGTCTTGCCCCGAGAAATTTAGACGAGGAGCCGAGGGTAGTATCTCCTATCCCTTTTCCTGCCCAATGGATAAGTACCATTTTTGAGTTTTGGTATTTAATAATAATGTCGAGGATGTTCTGCATAAATAGCTAGGTATCTCATCTTGTAAACTAGGAACTCTCAGAAACAAATTCACTCTGTATTGGCAGGTGGATCGACCAGATAGAATGTTGAGCAAAATTCTACCGATAGATATATCTTTATCGTTCCTGCTTCAGTAATAGATTACATATTCGATGAAGTATAGAAGTAAAATCGATCTCATAGCCCAAATGTTACAGGTTGCCAGCGAAGGGCCTGTTTTGAAGACCAAGATGATGTATGGCGCATTGTTATCTCAGTCCCAGCTTAAAGGACTACTATCGCTTACTCTAAATGCTGCTCTGCTGGCCCATAATAAGGAGGAACAAACTTATCACACTACACAAAAGGGTCTGCGCTTCTTGGAAAGATACAATGAACTCTCAAATCTGTTAGGTAGTCTGCCTAGTTAGTAGAGATGATGTCCAAACATGTCTAGGCACGCTTTCCTACTACACTTAGACTAATTTTGAAAGCTTATTTCATCTATAACTGCTGGACAACATTACGAATGACGATGTCAACAAGAAAATTCCGCTCTTCCGATACAGTAATCGGCGGCTAGGTTCAACAAGGCTCAATTAATTCTACTATGACCCTTGAAAGTTATCAGTATTCTGTATCATCACAAATTTGTTCACCTAACGACTCTTCCAAATCAACTGTTGAACCACGAGGTATGAATGGCAACTAGTTATAACTAATCAGGTATGAGATTATTGTTATTAGGATAAAAGCTATCAATAGGATAAGGCGAACAAAGAAAAGATATTAAATATAAGTTATAGCTGTGAGATAGTGGTGTAGATATTATCATGAAAAGAGTTGAAGCCTATGTATCATCGGAAAAGGCAGACGCAGTTCTGTCAGCTCTAGAGTCGTCGAATTTTCAAGCTACGTTTTTCGAATCAAAAGGGATGGGTAAAGGTGAAAAAAGGGAATTGAGCTTCAAAGGCAGGACCATGAAAATGAGATATTCAACACGAAACACAATAGTAACTATCGTTGACGAAGATAAGCTGGATCAGGTTATTTCAGTAATAAAAGGGTCTGGAAGCACAGGTACAACAAGTTCTGGAGTAATTGTAATATCACCTGTAGATAATTTGATAACGCTGTAACTTCACTGCTGCTAAAGCTTGGAAAACGCAGTCCGTAATTAGGTTCAGGAGAATAAATCAGATCAAATTTCTTTTCCATCAGAATAATAATTGGCCACAATCATTAGAGGATGATTTCTCGTCATGTTAACTTAAATAACAATATGCACCATTTGTCGCGAGATCCTCTACAGAGCCAGAATCCTTTACAGAGATTATCGTGACGTCGAACGCGGATGTGATGGTTCCATGATATCTATCACTAACTTGTTTAAATCGATCCTGTAATAATCTAATTTGTCGGGATCGTACTTTTGTACTATTTGTGTTGACTCTCCTCTCTTAATTCTGTTCTCTATGACGCTTCTATGTACATAGCCGGTTACGAATTCAAATCCATTGATTTTTGCTTCTCGTAGAAAGTTGGTTCTAAGTTCGTGACCGCCCGCCTCTCCCCAATACCCAGGCTTGATGCAGATCCACTCCATATACGCGGTATTACGGGCTCCCAAATTTTCGTCATTTGTGCCTCTCCTAAGAGTGTAGTTTTCTAACGGTCCCCCTTTCACATAGCCAACTATTTTATTGCTAACGGAAATATCTTCGTTTTTGGCGCTAATCTTCGTATAATAACCGCCGCTGCTGCTACTACTGGTGTTGCTGGTGATGAAACTTGATCCCTCCATGATCTTGAGGGTTATCAGAATGGTATTGCGATCGTGCAGTGATCGTACGAATTGAGCCTTATCGAGCTGTAATGGCACACGCAATTCTTGATATATACCTAGAATAGCGTCTTCCGTTTCAGAGGGGAGGCCCTTTCCAGAGGCCGTTTCTACATTGCATACTAGCGACAATTCCTTCCTCCTAATGGAACTTCTTGTCTTGTTTTCATCTTCCCAAGCCTCTCTAAAGGCCTCTACGTTGTTGTAGAAATTCTTCTTATATTCTTCAGGTAAATAACGTAATACACCTTGCGTCATTTCTTTCTCCTCCTTTAGAGTACTGAAATACTTGACAGACTCCTCATTAATGAACGAAGGATGCCACCCCAGGGCATGAGCATTGCGTCTTGCAAGTGTCCTTGCATGTTCATAATCCCCTAGGGCATACCCGGCCATTCGTTCACATACTGATAAAAGCCATCCCAAGTATTCATAATGTTCTCTTGTTCTGATATCATCCTCTGGTAAGCCAGCGTCCAGAAATAACTCGTGCATTCTCTTCTTTGCATGCTCTGCGTTCTCCCCTTTGAAAGGGTAAGTCGTACGATATATTACCGCGATTACTAGATCTAGGCTAATATCAATTTCATCAATGAATTTCTTTATCTTCTTGTCATGTCTTAGAAAATATTCAACTGAATCTTCATGCGGCTTATCTGATAATTTCATAGGATCATAGTCATGAAAAAGAGCAGCGACGAAAAGATATTTAATGTCATTATCATTAAATTTTCTGTATTCCGCGACTGACGCTCTCAGTTGTCCATCGAGTGCTAGCAATGCAAAGTATGTAGCTTCAAGCTCATGATCTATATTGTGATAGCCGTAGTAGTCTGGTCCTAATCCCTTCTTAGAAAATTCGGATACAGCGTGTCTTACGATTCTATCAGTCCATCGGTCTTGCAGACCCATAGAACTGGCAAGTTCGATAATTTGGTCTTTAAGTGCTGCTTGATGGGCAATACCTATATTGTATTTGAGCCACCAAGTGAATAATTTTATCCTGTTGTAGAGCTCAAACCACCAGGGAAAAGAACCTGCAAGAGGATTATCTACCCTAACCGAATGCTTATCATTTAGGTAATTTCCCTGATCATCCTCATGTAAAGGAGGCAAGATAATCGGCCCAAATTTAAGGATCACGAACTTGCACTAAAGTGTTCTGTTTTGATGTCATCACAGAATCCTATTTTTTTATGGAACAATCTAGGGTGTATGCATAAACCACTATTTCACTCAATTACTATCGGCTAACTGACAATCCCAACTGGGAGAATACATTTTTTGAATAATGAAAAAAGGATTTAGGTTTTTATCGATCAACACTCAACCCACTAGGGTAATAACTGCCAATCGTCTTCTTCACCTGCTGTAGGTTGCACTGCAATTATGTTAATAGCATTGCCATCTCCCTCTAATTGAGCAGCAAGGTTTTGACAGGCTATGTACTCTGGTAAGACTCCGTTGCCACACTCGTTTTCTCCCGAACTTGCCTGGCTGCTCTCATATTTTGTAGCTGATACGTCGTTGACACTCGCGAGCGAGCCTACTATAGCTAGCATTACTCCAGCTATCACCGCCAATGATTTCACATTCATCCTTATTGATTTGGTCATATTACTAGTAAGAAAGATATCTCAATGTTTATTTGGATTAATAATGATAATGTTATCAGATAAATCTGATTTTTCATATGAAATGGACTATAAGAAGATTAATCGTCAAATAGTGAAAGCTGTTGAATTATAAATCTACGTGATAACTTTTCCGATCTCTTCTCTTTTTCATCAAAATAGAGCAGTTCATGCTGCAATTTTGTTCGAATTAATCAATATTTCTGTTACAACGGCCCATTACACTTTGAAACCCGTTGAAGTACTGTAAGCACAACTTCCATACAATACCAAATTTGGGCATTAATCAAGTAGTTTTAATTCGACTTCTAGGTGTGTTAAAGGCGTCTAATTGGTCCACCTAGAACAGGAAATGAATATCAATCAAGTAACGAAAAATTATGTTATTTCAAAGACTGTAATTTGATCTCGGTAGAATATTAAACGAAATCACAATTATTAGCAAGTTCCATTCTCATGGTAGTATGTCAAGTCTGCAATCTGGCTATCAATCACGCAAAATAATGGAGATTCTTAGATTGGATAGAAAACCATGTCCCAGTCTGATAATTCCACAATAGTCAGATTCTTTGCCAAGTTATCCCTAATGACTCGAACCAAGGCAAATTGTACAAGTGTCATAGAAACCCCACACGGTAAGTGTAATTAGCAGCTGGGCGTTACTTCTTGAAAATGATTCTGATTTGGACAAAAAAGGGATCTCGTATCATAATTTGGAGTTAATATAAACTATATAGCCTAGATAGACATCATAATTAGCAAGGAATGCTGAATCCGATTAGATCGCACGTTGATACGGTACTTGATTCGCCAGTAACACTTAGAAAAATAGCAATATCCGTTGCAGGTGTCCTAATCGTACTCGCAGTATTCGCTTTGCTGACTACTCGTCAAATTATCTTTTTTGACAATAATCTTCAAACTTTACTTTTTCTTTTAGTTGTGACTCTAGGGTTTGGGGTTGGATCTTGGATCTTGTTGGAATACACCAAAAGGACTAGCTCGGCTCTACGAGCTAAATCTCATTCAATAAACAGAATTCACTGGGCCGCAACAATAATACAATTTGTCTTACTTGCCATCATGGTAGTCGTTATTTTTTATAATAGTATCTACTGTTATAGCTATTTCAGCTTTTGTAATACCCCTCTCGCGACGGTTTCACTTACTGCAATTGCTTCGGCATCAGCCTCAGCAATATTGGGATATTTTAGTTATCGATTCCTTGCATGGTATAGAACAAGCAATCGAAACTTGATCTTATTATTTTATGGTTTGGCAGCTGCTGCCCTCTCTATGTCAATTGCTGGAGATGCGATTGACAAATTCTTGGTAGCGGGATTAATCGTGGAGGAACAATCTCAACCAGGTACAATTCCTGATTCATCATTTGTGTACGAAAACGTGGACAAGTACAATGGCGAAGTTCAGTATAGGGTCACAAACCCTCAAGGCTCTACTCTGTTTGTTGTGTCGCCTGAAGATGATGAACTGTACTCATTCATCAACCGTTTGACCTCCTATCCAAGATATGTCTTCTTGTGGATAAGCACTTGTCTTCTGTTGCATCTGTATTATCAGAGAACTGGACAAAAGATCACTAAATTTCCGATCACGTATTGGATACTACTCATCATCCCGTTTGTGTTATATCTGGTCGGCAGTGGGCTTGTATTAACTCTGCCAGATGACTCAGATTATAGGTACTATCAGCGAATTATTTATCGAGCTGGTAATATCGGAAGTAGTGTACTATTTGGCTTGGCCTTTTATATTATTGCTAGGAGAGTACCTTCCGAAAGAGTAAAGGACTATTTGACTATAGCCGCCATTGGGATCACCTTGGGTGGAATTGCATTTAGCGTATCAGCATTTCAGCAGACTTATGGTGTCGCAGTTCATTCCCTTGTATTTTTGTCATCTTATTTGTTTGCCATAGGCTTCTATGCGTCAGCTGTATTTCTGACCCAGGATGCAAAATTGCGAAGCTCTATCAAGAAATCCGCCCTTGAAGAGTCAAAACTATTGGTAGCTTTGGGGACTCCACGTCTTGAACAGGAGATAAAGCGGCGTGTACTTTACACGGCTCAAAGGCAAGAAGAGGAACTCGTCCAGAGAAGTGGAATCGTGCCATCTCTAACAAAGAGCGAAATGAAACTTTACTTATCGAACGTATTAAGTCAGATAACACTGCTTCATGGCTATGAAGACATAGTTCGTAAAGAGAGGGAAATCCTAGAGTCGTCAAATGAACTTGTAGCTTGTCTTAACTTTAGTGGAATTCGTCTAGCGTACAACAGCAACTTTGAAGTTTACCGGAAGATAATGCAGGAAAAATTCGTGAGTGGTGAACACAAAGGAATTAGATTTGTGACCAAGGTCGACAAACATAGTGCAAACATGATTAAACAGTTTCTGGAAGCAGGAGTGCAGGTGAGACACGTCGATAATCTGCCCCCAATCGACTTTGCAGTATCTGATAAGGAAATTGTGGCCAAGGTGCACAAAGTTGAGGGCGAAATAACGGACGAAAAATATGATCCTAGTAATCGTGAGGTAAGCCTGGATGTAAAGAACGTGCTAGTCAGCACTGAACAGGCCTATATCGATTATTTTCTCTACACATTCAGCGAGTTATGGAACAATGGGACAGATGCGAAAGAAAGGATTGTGTATTTAGAACAAGGATTGGAACCAGAATTTATTGACGTGCTCAACGACGGTAAAAAGACAAGCCGCATACTTTTGGAACTTGTAAAATCTATTAAACAAGAAGCCCAAATCTTGATTCCTAGCGAAAGAACATTACTAAATTTGGACAAGATAGGTGTAATCGATCACATTATCAATGCCTCCTCGTCTCTGCACGCCAAGATAAGGCTAGTATTTCCCCATGCTGAAGGTGAATCCGACATAATAAAAAGGATACAAGAGAAAGCGCCAGAAATAGAAATTGTAAATGGGAATAATTCCACATCACTGATGTTTATAATGGACAATTCAAAGTTCTTGCGTGCAGAATTAGAGAAAATAAACTCTGAGGATTTTGCAGATTCCATTGGATTCACTGTATATTCAAATACGCGGCAGAGTGTAGACTCGTTTAAAACCTTCTTTGATTTGCTCTGGAAAGAACACATCCTTAATGAGGAACTCAAGAATGCTGATAAGGTTCAAAAGGAATTCATTAATATAGCTGCACATGAGTTGCGTACTCCCATCCAACCTATCCTTGGTTTGAGCCATGTAATGTACTCTGAGGTGCAAGATCCTAAACAAAGACAATTGCTGGAAGTAGTAGTTAGAAACGCCAATAGGTTGAAAAGATTGACAGATAATATTCTGGATGTTACCAGAATTGAAAGCAAAAAACTTCGCTTAAACAAGGAGGAATTTAGCATTAGTCAGGTAGCCATGTCGGTAATTGATGAACATAACAAGTTAAACCAGAACAAAGATGTGCCCGAAACGCATATCGCATACGTCGGAGATTTTGAAAATTCTGAGCCTGGTCGAATGAATGTTAAAGGTGACCTTAATAGGATTACCGAGGTGATATCTAACTTGATAGATAATTCCATAAAATGTACAAGGGATGGGACGATCAATGTGGAAGCAAAGAAGTTGAACGGAGAGATGATCGTAAGTATATCAGATACAGGGACGGGAATCGATCCGCTAATCTTTCCAAAATTATTTACAAAGTTTACATCAACATCTGCTCTCGACTATGGAGATGGTGGCACCGGACTTGGTTTGTACATTTCAAAAAGCATTATAGAAGCACACAACGGTAGGATATGGGCAGAGAATAACGGTAATGGGCATGGCGCAACATTTTCGTTTAGTTTACCATTAAATAACTGAATGGATTGCTTGGCAGTACCAAATTATTGTATGTATTAGGCCTCCCGTGAGGCATATAAGTACTACAATCTTTCGTTTCTATCGGAACGCATATCATCCATGAATTTCTTTTTCCAGGGCTTCCTTCAACATATGAACGTGTCTTTGTCTATCTTTCTTGATTGTTTGCCACATCTCAACCAACTCAGATTTACCGGCGCTATTTGCATCTTTGATATAGCTGTCAATGGTATCATATAGGAAATCAGCATCCTTTCCCAAGACTTTAAGTATATCGTATGCTGTATTGCTCAATTCCGCCGAAGAGGTATCGCTCATATGTTCATTATCGATAACATCATATTTAACAACTCCGACATTTGGTCACACCCATTTTACTCAAAATGGGATTCAAGGTCATCATGTTAATCGTTTGGCAAATAAGGTAATTCCTCCGTCACTCTAGCTTCATTTTTAATAAAAGTAATGCACACCACTTTACTCTATTTAATTATCTTCTCTGTATTGCAACAATAACAAGGTGCTTTTCTAAGAAATGAATTCCGACCGTATTTGGATGAGATCTATCATAGGGCGAACGATCTAAATGGAAAATATTTCAATCCAGTCAGTTAAGTGACATGAGATACACCTTTTACCTGTATTTGGTGTTCATTCGGTGGGATAAATATATCCATTTTTATAGTTTTACCATCTTGAGTCATTTTCACATCGTTGAGCGGCGAACCATCCATGATTACCGCTAGTCTTTGGTCATCATAAATTTGCGGCAATTTAAGAGTTATAAAACCGCCATCCGGATTGTAATGATCTACTCCAAAAACTATACTTTTTGACTGATCGTCATACTTGAGGTCAATTATTTTCGCAATTGCTTGGAGATCGAATGGTATAAAACCACCGTCTGAAGTAGCCAAAGTACTGATCGGAGCATCAAGATCAACTCCTGCACAGCTGTAATATACCGCATTGGACCTTACTGATTCGTCTGGCAGAAGCTTGAATTGTACTGTTTGCCCGGGCCCTAACATGGGTATCACCTCAGTGGTTGCAGAGTCTATCTGCGCTTGGTTTGAATCGTGAACTGATGCAAATACTGTTGCGTTGTAAACTGGAAAAGGTGCAGAGTTCTTCACTGTTCCGATCAATGCCCTTTCACTACCAACGGCCATATTACTATAATTTAATTCCAAAACATCGTAGTTTACATTTTCTCTCCTGTTTTCTGAATAGATGAAAGGTTGACCTACTGATTCGACTGATTCAGGTGATAGCACTATCTTAAATGGAGCTCCAGTTCCAGGATAAATCACCCTAGAATAGGTGGGACTGGTAGTTGTAGAAAATAATGAATTACTGGAGTTACTTGACCCGCCAGTCGAAGTAGTAGATTCACCATAAGATGTCCTGGTTACGTTAACTCCAACAGTCACGTCGACAGGAAACTCTCCATTGTTATCAGTCACACCTACAATATTTAACTTACCAGTACTATCATAAAACGAGGCAGGATCCTTTAAGATGATGCCATCATTATACCCATAAACCGAATTAAGGTCGTCCATAGAAAAGAGAAAAGTACCCCCTCCCGTAAAAACCAACAATCCTAGAAGCAAATATATCGCATCACATTTATCCATAACTCATCCTTACAATTTCTAATTCATTATGCATATAAAAAGTAATATCAGAAGGTAATATTGCACATAAATAAATCAATAGCAGTGGTTAGGTATTGACATCATCAGCGACATCTGTCTCCTGACATTATAACTCGATCAGCTTTGATCGACGTTCCAAGATCCTTTCTTTCTGGACGGCGGGTGCTTTCAAAATGCTAGTGATACTCTCAGATATGTTTAATTCTGATCAATGTTTTATTAATGCCGCAGTGTGGTGCACCATGATAATGCAAAAAATAATCGAAAAGTATTGCTAACCAAGACATGCTTGACATAGTAGTCGCATTCTTGATAGAAAAAAAGAACATGTTACCCCTGTTATGACCCCTAAACCAATTAACGAATAAGTCTGCACAAAATGGTCTCGTCATTCAGCTCACTGTAGGCTGTGTTAAAACAATGGTAGAATCAGGCACGTTAGGAAGAGTCCTTCATTTCGGTAACTTAATCCAACTAAATGGGAGAATACCAAATGAATGAAACTAACAACAGCTGAGGAAATCCTGTTCTAGTTTCCTTAACTCACATTGCTACCATCTGGTCACCCTGTTCAATAGCAGTTTCATTCTGCCTATAACTGGAATACTGTAACTCTTTGCAACTATTGTAGGACATTCTAGATATTCCAATAGATGCAGTAAATGGGGGTCGTTCAGAAAACTATATTTTGCAATGCTTGCCCCGACAATTAAGAGATCTGGTTGGGCTGCGTTAATAGAAGACTGGATTAGCATTGTCAAGTTCTCTATACTACTCTCAGTTTCTTTTGATAAATAGATTTCATTGTATTCAACCCCATCCATCCCTAAATGTTGTGCTTGGTGAGAATGGTTCCTATGATTAGAGTCTTTTTTCTCTTCATCGTGTTCTTCATGACCTTTGTTGATTGAGAGAATGGTAACTGTAAACAAACCAGAGTGTTCAACCCACCTCGTGGCTCTTAGGACAATATCTGAATGTTCTCCTCGATCGAACAGAACTACGAGCCTTTTTTTCTTGTTGTTAGATTCGTTTCCTAATGCTGAGTTCGCTTGTGGCAGCTGTTGTTGTTGCTGCTGTTGTTGCTGTCCGTAAATTGGATTCCGTGCTAGGATATATTCACTGCTACTAGCTATCCTGGAGATTGCTTCAAGCTGTAGATCGTCATCAGCTCTCTTTATGCATAAAGCATCACAAGTGGCAAGAGTCTGTAGTTTCTTGTTTGTTCGAAGTGTTTCAAAATCGGCCAGTAGTAGATCTATATGTTGCTCTTCAATTGTCGCAAGAATTGCTTCGGTTGAATCATGTGAAATTCTGGCCAGATAGTGATTTGTAATACCCTCTTTGTCGAGGGCATCTTCTAAAGGCTTGTAGGCTCTCTTTGCTGAATCTGCAAATGCAATCCCTGCAGAAAGAGGAGTCTGCCCAGGGACCGTAATTACTCTTAATACATCTACTTCACCATTATTTTCTTTTGCTACTCTGATTGCGAATTTTATCAACCTGTCGGGATTCTCTGGTGTATACAAGATTAAAATTCGAAAGTCTTTCCTTTCCAATGCTCCTTCGCTGGTAACCGTTGGAGCATAATGCTCAAGTTCCTTTCGAAAGATATATACTCGATATACCGCAAAACCAATCGCAACCCAAACTATAGTGATTAACCAGCTCAAGGGTTCAGTCAAAAGTAGGTAAATTGCCAAGCCAATCTTCAGAAAGATCCCAATGATCGGAATAACAGGGAAGAAGGGTGTTTTAAACCCGTAATCTAGTTTATCTCCATAAATCCTTCGTATATTTATCGCAGCAAGATTGACTTGTGTAAAGAGTAAAAGAAAGATTACTCCAGCGGCGATAGCAATTTGATCTAGAGGTAAGCCAGAGGCCATCACCGCCATTATGAGACCAGAAAGGAGAATTGCAATGTACGGTGTTTTATTCCTAGGATGGATCTCGCTAAACTTATGTGGCAGATTGTAATGTCTTCCCATGGCAAAAGCGACCCTTGCTGACGAGAAGGTTGTTGCATTTAGGGCGGCTAGCGTGGAAATCATTCCTCCTCCAAGAACTATGAATGCACCATAAGGAATGATCAATTCAGCGGCAGCACTTATTCCCAATTCGCCCTGATCGCCTATGAATTTCCATGAAGGTACTCCACCTTCAGGAAAGATAGCCCCAATAGATACAAACGCTATAAGACAATACAAGACAACGACCGCAGATAAAGAAATGAAAATCGCTCTTGGAATATTTCGCTTAGGATTTTTGACCTCCTCGCCCGTTTGAACTATAACCTCGTATCCCTCAAATGCAATAAACGTCAATCCCATTGCAGCTACAACACCAGCAATTCCCATAGGCATAAAGTCAGAAAAGTTCATCGTCCATCCTGGATTAGAATGCATGGTCCATAAACCCGCGCCTATCAATGCAAATATCAAACCTAGTTGGATTACCGTAACAATATCGCCAGTCTTGCCAGTTTCAGAAGTTCCCTTAAAATTGACGTAAGTAAATGCGGCAACGGATGCAACTGCAATAATTTTGTCCAAGGGAATTATACCTAGAATTAGCAGGGTTCCCTCTGAACCCACATCCTTAAAGAGATTAAGCTGCATCAACAAGCCATTAAAAAATGAGGCAAAACTTACTGCGTACAAACTCCCGGCAACGATGTGCGCAAACCATGCCATCCACCCGCTAATAAACGCATTTGGACGAGGAAGACCTTCACGTACCCAAAGATAACCACCACCCGCCTCGGGCATTGCTGACCCGAGTTCGGCATAGGCCATTGCTGTAAACAGGGTTATCGTTGCATTGATTATGAATGCAATTATTACCGCACTCCCAGCCAGTCCGATTGCAGGTCCAGTCAGTACAAAAATCGAGCCACCGATCATGGCGGCGATTCCGACCATTACTACATCGAGGAGGGTCAGGGAGCGAACCAAGTGGTGTTCTTGAGGACGATACGAAGGCGTGGATGACTCTCCAGAAGAAGAGCTGGCCAAGTGTTACAATTAGGTCAGCGATTCTTCTGAAATTAAAACCTTCGCATATTAAAAACAATCGACTTAAATAACTATTATTTGGCAAGCTCAATAAGGATCAATAGACAATGAGAAGATCGGCACAAAAAGGAATATGAACGCCGAGACTGGAACATAGCGATGTTGTTAATATTATAATAATTTATTTAGTTCAAAGGCATTTATTGTCGCTTTTATCAAACATATAATAATAAAGGCCAAGATTTATTCTCATTGAATTATTTCCTTATTCTAATGACTAATCAATCTGCTAGATACTGGTATAGGACATTTGAGATTTAGAGAAAGGCAGATCATAAATAAGTGCTTATTCACTTAAGAAGAAACGATGAGTCTCTTCCTATCCGGTCGAGGAGGGCCTATGACTAAGCAAACGGTCTGAAGATTGAACCTCTATCAAATCCGTGGTCATAGGATTATGTTTCTCCACTCGATTTGACCCTATTGTAATCTCTTATGTTAAACTCTTTATGTTCTTGAATAAAGACCGATTTAGAAGTTTATGGCAATTAGTCTGATTACGATAACTACTATTTTCCTAGTTTTATTATATCCCAATTCTGCTCACATAAGCCAATCACCAACTGAACTACCCACACTGACATTTATAAAATATCTATCTACTATTAGAGGCATTTAATGGTAGTACTTTAGTAGTAACAAAACTAAGACAGCGTTATTTATTTGTTTCCAAAAATGAATTCAATTAGTGAAAGTCTGAAATTTATCATCTTAGAAATGCTCTTTTGAGCTTTCAAGTTATAAAGAATTCTCTTCTAGTCGCAATTTCAATTAAACTTTTGCGCAATTTTTTGGAATGAGCATCCTTAATGAATTCCGTTGTTGGAATTGGTTGTCTTACTCTCTATGATTTAACAGAAATTGTCAACGACAATTGACAGCGAGAAACCAAGATGACTGGTTCACAATTCTGTTCTGTGAGAATCTGACATATATAGTCACAAAAAGAATTCCAAGTGCGTTTCTAGGCATGGGAGAAATTGCAAAAAATATGCTATAGCAAGAGAAGGATACGATAAGCAATATGGAGAGTGCCACAAAGTCCATCTAAATTGAAACTCGAGAATGATGCTATTGCATTACATCGTATTTTAATGGGGAAGATAGCGATCCAAAGCAGGATAACAACAAATTTCGGAAGAGGGCCTTCCCATGACTGGCGCTAGTGGCTGTCGTCAAGGGCATCGCAGATTTAGTGGAACAAGAACATTTGTGCCCTGACTATATTTTACCACCTAGTGACGATCCGCGTATCCTACCGACTGTTTCGGACAAATTGAGAGAAGTTATTAAGCTTCACGGTGACGAGAAAAATTAACACCATGATTTTGTTTTGTGTAAATTCAGTCAAATTAGTCTAATCTTTGGGGGCAAACCATCAATAGCGAGATCTAAAAAGTTCGACTCATCATGATAATTGTACATACTCAGATAAATGCTCTTTATTACACGAAAAACAAATCCTTTCTCAAGATAGGCAAGTTCCCGATTTGGAATAATCATCAAGTACATGTCCAGGGGCTTACCCCCATGTAGGTCAGGCAGCATACAGTGTACATTATCCAAGGCCTTGGCCCCATGCCTTTTATAAAACAAAACGCGTCTGTGTCTGAGTCCATGTTTATTATGCTCTATAGTGCTTTCACGTTCAACCTCGAAGATCAACCCAATGGAATTCGTCACAAGCCGCTTTGATGTATTTATCGTATATCTGAACAGGTTACTACCAACGCCTCGGTTTCTATACGTCTTATCTATCGCCATGAAATCAAGGAATGCAACATCCAATTCATTGAAAGCGTAGACCAAAGTGAATCCCACTATGAGGTCACCTTGTCGCACCACCAGGAGATGATATTTTGGGTCAAATTCAAGCATACGGGTAATCATCTTGCTAGGCCTAATCTGTGAAACCGGAAATGAATCTAGATAAATCCTCTCTACTTGTTTAAAGTATGCAGGTGACATTCCCTTTTCTACTAACACAAAATCCATTGACAAGATCTGACAACTACCATCAATCTTTTACTCATTTGTTAATTAAAGACATCATATTTGTCACTTCTCAGAGGGTCGTTGATTTGTACAAAACATTCACAGCTTAAGTGAACGCAGAGTTAGTCGTAGGTCAGTCGAATCTGTCGAAGGCTATTTTCATGACATTATTTATGAAAATAATTTTCGTTATCAAAACTAAGGACAGCGAGCTCTGCATCTTAAGGGATGATCCTCAGCTCATCTGTATAACTTATGTTCCATCTAATTTTGTGAGAGATCTTCTGCCGAAATTCATGTAAACCTCTTTGCAATGGAAGTGAAACAACGTGAGGATCCTGACATATGGATTTTGTGTTAGAAGGGTTCAAAGTGATTAGGTTGGCTCAGCTTTTTATATGTCGTATGGGTAGGTAGGAGTAACACAAATGCGTTCCGGATGGGCAGATAAGGCCACCACTTTGCTAAATAGAGGCTTCCCACGAATGTATCTTTTAAACATGCTCAAGGATAGACCTATGAATGGAAAAGAGATAATCGAAACATTATTAATTAATAGTGGAGGAACATTGAAACCCTCGCCTAAAAACGTCTACCCATTGCTCGCCAAACTGGTGGAAGAAGACCTGCTGTCTCAAACCGATGAAGGACAGTACGCTTTGACAAGAAAAGGGATTAGAGTGGCAAGTGATGCAGGGACAGTATCTAGGACTCTCAAAAAACAGGTAAATTATTTTGGTAAATTTACTACATTGGCTAGTAATTCATTTATTACGAAACTGAAGAAACGATTATCTTAGAAAATTGCGGAGTTAGGTGGTATCGTTAATACTGATTTCTACGAAACGTTTTCATGGAATTGTGAGAAATTTAGTTACCAGGCTTCATTTAGGATGTTATGCTTGGTCTCGTTGGAAGTTAACAGATATAAAAAATTGATGTCATGTAATTTTAGGATGCATGAATGCATGCCTCGCATCGAGAATTAGGTATCGTTAAGAACTATCTTCTTTGACAACATTTTCGGTTTGGCTGCCACATGAACAAGGCACATCAACCAAAAGAACATCTGGTTTGAATAATCTATTGACCTTCGCAGAAATAAGGAACGTTCCTCTTTGAATACTTTAATATGTTACTAATAAAACTGAGGTAAATCGCTATGGTTATGTATTAATAGAATTTGAGAATAACAGGTTCTCATAGGAAAAAAATGAAAGTTAACAATGGAATCGAGACCACTGCAATAAAAATTGGTTTCGTGTACTCCTATTTATTATTCGATCTTGATCTGCTTTCCCTTTGGTTTTGTCTCCTTTTTCTTATCAAAGGTTATTTCTAAGATGCCATTGTTGTACTTCGATCGGGCTGTTTTTACATCTGCTTCTGTAGGCAAGTCTATTAGCTTGTGATATTTTCTTGTTGGCTCAAGACTTCTTACCTCTACGGTGTTGTCATAGGCATCGATCTTGATCTTGTCCTTCTCAACTCCAGGCATTTCTACGGTCACTTTGACATTGCCTTCTGTTGTTAATACGTCGATCATGGGTTCCCTTTCTTCCCCAATTTCTGGTCTAGCTGGCTTAACGTCAGCATTGAGACCATATATTTGACCTCTCTTGACGTTACCAAATTCGCGGATCACAGGCTTACCGTCAGGGCCGACCGTCATTGAATACCCATAAACTATAGGACCTATTTTTCGAACTTTGGTTCCATCCGATTCTTTGTATTCTGAGACAAGTTCTTTGGGTGCTTGTCTCTCTAGAAGTTCTAGCTCTTCTTTCATTTTTGAAAAATCTGTAAGTACTTCATCGAAGAATGTTGATCTAGTCTCTCCATTTAATAAGGGCAGTAATCTCCTCACTCCTGAGAACCAACTATCCGGTTCTATATTCCAAAAACTCATTCTCTTCAAATTCACCTTACAGATATATGTGACGTCCAGATATATAAACGTGACTAACTAGCAGTGACTAACTAAGCAGGAGCAAGGCAACGCCACAAAAAAGCAGACCTTAATTTCGTAATATCGTGCTCAGACCCCGGTAAATAGCAAGCAAGAGAATTAGAATTCCACCTACATTTATTGGCTTTAAAAATGGTTGCGAATGCAAAAAAGTAATAGGAACTGTAACTATTAGAAAGGTCAGAAACTGGAGAGTCAATCGATTTGGTTAGGAGAATAGTATCTTTCTTGCCCAGCTCCACGGAAATCTTGTACGAGTTGGGACTAGAAACACAGATCACCGGTGTCACGCATGAATGCAAATACCCCGATTCGGCGAGAAAAAAACCAAGGGTGGTCAATGCGGCCATGGATTTCACCACGATGAACAGCCTTGAAATTGATGGTCGGATCGGAGAATTGTCTAGAATTGGAGGAGAAATTTACGTTCTAGACAGCAACATCCTAAAGGATGCAATGCCTGACATTATAATTGCTCAAGGTGTTTGTGAAGTATGTGCTCCTCACACCAAGGAAATAGAGAAGGCGTTCGAAATTCTGGGGTATAAACCAGACTTAATCGTACTTGACCCTCATGATCTTGATGATATCTTGAACAGCATCCAGGATGTTGCAAAGCAAGTCGATAAATCTGAAGAGGGTTATTTACTGGTATCCAAGTTACGACAGCGGATTAAAAGAGTAGAAGTGGAGGCACAGCAGAAACTTGATGAAAAAATCAAGAGGCCCAGGGTAATATGCATAGAGTGGATCGATCCGTTCTATGTCGCTGGTCATTGGATACCCCGAATGGTCGAGATTGCAGGTGGGATAAACGGCATAAGCTCACGCGGAGAACCGTCGCGGCATATAAGGTTTGACGAAATTTCTCAATATCAACCAGATAAGATAGTTCTTATGCCGTGCGGGTTCGACATTGAGAGGACCTACAAGGAGATGGACGCTCTAAATGATAACGATGGATGGAAGGCATTAGACGCAGTTAATCATGGAGAGGTATACATTGTAAACGCAAATGCATATTTTAGCAAACCTGGACCTAGAATTGTGGTAGGATTGGAAATATTGGCAAAAATAATTAATCCTGTAACCTTTGCAGGTTTAGAATTGCCTGCCAATTCCTTTAAGAGAATCACTAAGTAGACTCCTAACTAGTCAGCTAACTTTCCTTTGGGCTTTTACTGCATTTCTTTTAGATTGGCATCTGCTCTGATTTTGTAACGCCGCGAAATTGGATGAACCTATGGATATCCTTGTCTAGCGGGTTCTCTAATTTCAAGTCAGGAGAGATTATACCTAGAGAGTTTATTTTTATTGGATCAAGTGATACCGCGCTCTTGCACCTATGGCATTCTTGGGCACTTGATCATCTTAAATCTAGCACCTCATGAAATGAGAAGTTGAAACTGTATGAAGATCAAATCATTAGGCTAGCAATTTCAAAGGATATCATAACCGTCTTCTTTTTTTATAAAGGGGCCTATGTCAAAAACATTATCCTAGCAGTCACTTCAACTGGAAAAGAGGAATGATATTCAATTCTCTAAAAATCGTTTATCTAAGTAACATTAATCGTGGGCATGAATAAACTTAGATTAGGCTAAGATTTATTAAAGCCATTAACAATTTGGTAATCATGCATATTTCTCCTTTACTTATTGCTATTGCTATAATTTCTACGGCTGCTGCCTGTAATCATTACGATCGGTTCTGGAGGTTACAAGAGTATTAATTCGATAATGAGCGCGGCACAGACTTCTAACATTGAATCCAACTCAAAGGTTGTTGGTAGTCATACCCCGGGCTATCCAATTACCACCACTTCTGGCAACATTCTGGACCCTCTTCAAACATCATTTGATGGAAACCCAGCCAATGCCGTCGTTGATCCTATGAAGTATCTTCGAGAATTTAACTATGGGACAGTATCGAAACTCCCAGATGGAAAAACACTCAGAGAGTTTACTTTGATTGCCTCAGATAATTTAGTGAAGGAGATTTCACCGGGAGTATTTTATAATGTGTGGACATTCAACGGTACTGTCCCGGGCCCGACCATTCGAGCTACTGAAGGAGATCTAGTACGGATAAACTTCATTAATAATGGCTCAATGCCACATTCGTTACATTTGCATGGTGTTCATCCTGCAAATATGGACGGGGTTTTTGAGATGATCTCACCTGGTGGTGAATTCACATACGAATTCACAGCAGAGCCCTTTGGTGTTTTCCCGTACCATTGTCACATGACACCTCTGGAAGAGCACATTGCTCATGGCCTGTATGGAGTCTTCATTGTCGACCCTCAGCCTCCACGTCCCCCCGCTGATGAGATGGTCATGGTTATGAACGGATATGATACTGATTTTGACACCGAGAATAACTTTTACACCGTCAATGGAGTACCCTATTATTATATGCACCATCCTGTGCAGATTCAGAAGGATAAGCTGGTAAGGATATATCTAGTAAATATGTTAGAATTCGATCCTCTCAACAATTTCCATCTTCATGCGAATATGTTTGATTACTATCCAAGCGGCACTCGCCTACAACCGGATGAGCTTACTGATATTGTTACCACAAATCAGGGAGAGAGAGGCATATTGGAATTCAAATACAAATATCCTGGAAAATTTATGTTTCATGCACACAAAACCGAGTTTGCAGAGAAAGGGTGGATGGGTACATTTTTTGTTACGGATGGGAATGAATCACAGACATCAATTCCGACAAATAGCAGTAGCATCTTTTACGATTCAATGAATAACTCCTTTGTAAATAGATCACCTGAGACCTCCGGAGCCCAATTATAAATGTATACTCGCACATTCAGTATTGCCAGGAGTGGTTGGCGAAAGTGTTAAGTGAAGACAGGAATACAAGGGCCGGTAGACGCCTCTCCAATAAAACCTCCATAGTTCTTGCATTCGTTCCGATCGTAGTCTTAGCAGGGATGCTTATATTCTTATTTAGTCCGTACGGACAATCTCTCATAAATGTAGGAACCCCTCTTCCGCAAGTTACTATTGAAAAGATCGAATTTCATGACAATCAAATATTGGCATTTATTCGCAACACCGGTCCTTTGAACATAGTTGTATCGCAAGCTGATGTCAATGACCGAATTCAATCCGCTGCAATAGAACCTAGTAGCAAAATCCAGAGACTAGGGGAAGCATTGGTGACGATTCCTTTTCCTTGGATCGCAGGGACCCCATACGAAATAGGTATAACCACCTCTGATGGGACCAGGTTCAGTAAGAGTGTGGAAGCTGCTACTTTGGCACCGACGCCAGATGCAAATCAAGCATTACTCTTCACATCCTTGGGCATATACGTCGGAGTGATCCCCATATTGATAGGTCTTTTGTGGTATCCATACATACGTAAGATAAGCATTGGTAAGTACAGTTTTTTTCTCAGTCTTACGGCAGGACTACTTATATTTCTGGGAATCGACGCTCTGCTGGAAGCGAACGAAATCGTCATTAAAAATTTGGCCGCGGTATTCAACGGTCAGGCGTTAAGTGTCTTAGTAACGATTTCCTCGTTTATTATCTTACTTTATACTTCTGAACGATTAACTCAGAGGGCCATAGAAAAATCAATAGTTGGCAAAACTCGCCCATCGACCTCATCCTTATCTGCCGGAGAATCGTTGAATCAAGATAAATCCTCAACAGAAGACCGGAAGGGAGAATTTTACAGCGAATCTGCAAAGATATCCTCTTCCGCACAAGAGATACAAATACAGTTGCAGAAATATCAGCAACTTTTGAAACCACTAACAATCTCGATGATGATAGCAATTGGAATAGGTCTACACAATTTTGGAGAAGGATTAGCGATAGGTGCTGCCATGCTTCTTGGCGAAGTGGCGCTCAGTACATTTCTAATTGTTGGGTTCACTCTTCACAACACGACGGAAGGACTTGCTATAGTAGCCCCAATTGCAAAAACAGAAGCGAAAAGAAGCACTATGATTCGAAGGTTGGTTTTGATGGGATTAATTGCAGGAGTTCCAACAATAGCTGGTACTTGGATTGGCGGCTTTCTTTATTCACCTCTTGCAGCCGTTATATTTTTATCAGTGGGGGCAGGAGCAATCTTCCAAGTAGTATATTCATTGATTTCATGGATTTCACATCATCAAAAGCCAAAATCCTCAACTTACATCTCAGGACCCGTTGTTGCAGGATTTATTACAGGACTGCTAATAATGTATTTTACAGGCTTACTTATATGAAGGATGCTCAGATATGAATAATGGAGATGCCGGGAGGAGGTCATTATATGATGCATAGTGACAGTGGTGGTAGTGTTGTAGACGACACATCATCGGATGCCTCATCAACTACGACAGCACGACACAATCGGGGGCCGATGTATCAGGGGAAAGGCGGACTTGATGCCAGACTTTCCTCAATTCGTGAAGCCAATCGGACGATTAGAGAAGACAGAACTGATCGTATGGAAGATTACCTCGAAGTGATCTATGAACTGGTCCTTCAGAAGGGCTACGCTACAACAGTTGATATTTCCGATTACCTCAATGTTTCCTCGCCAAGTGTTACGAGGATGATGAAAAGTCTCCATGAAACAGGGTTCCTTAGATATGAAAAATACAGAGGAATGAGCTTGACAGATAAGGGCATAGAGGTGGCTAAAGCCATACGCAAGAGGCATGGAATACTCGCTGAGTTTTTTAAGATGATCGGTGTTCAGGACGACATCGCTAACGAAGATGCAGAGGGAATTGAACACCATCTACATTCTGAGACTTTGAGGAAACTAGAAGATTTTGTCAGGAGCCTAAAAGCAACTCATAAAATTCAGTAGCCTATTTCTGGCGATCATCTCTCAGCTCTTTATTGTCAGTAGGATATTTTTATTACCCAATTAGAATGCGTGAAAGGTAAGAACCCGATTTTTCCATGTTTACTAAATTTATGATCGCCTATCTATTGCCAATAAACGCATTGCTATCTGACTAATCTAAGGATTGCTTGTTCCCCAAGGAGAATACAAATTATCTATGGCAATATGTATTGGTCGTTCAAGGGGGGATGGGAATTCAATTAATCAATCTTCAATCTGTTCCTCTTTATGGTAGTGTATTAAGCATAGAGTCTTTAGAGCGGCCTGCTTACTAAACAATTAGCAAAAGTTACAAATAATGGACTAGGTAGGTAGTGCGTGCTCCCAACAAAATAATTGATTGAACAACTATCAAGCCTTGAAATCCTAATTTCTCGGGATCTGCTAGAGAATAAAAAAAGACATAATTAATGGTTATCTTTTAAGTTCTGCCTGAGGAGAGGGCCGTTGAATGAGGTCCTTGCCATGTGGGAATATCTCTCGTCTTAGAATATCGAATTCAATAGAAATCCTTCCAGGACCAGTAAGCAGGAGACTTATCGAAATAGACATTAACAATAATTCTAGTTCAAAACCACTTACAAAACCTTCAGAGATCTTTGCCAGCAAGGTCGCACCTACCATTTCAATTATGAATAGTATCGATACTATTCTTGTGAGTACCCCGACAAGGATGGCAAAACCCCCTACAACCTCAAGTATCCCAATTGGAATGGCCAATTCAGGAGGCAATCCTATGTTAGGAAAGAACCCCTGAGTCATTGATGGATCAAGTAATTTAGGCATACCATGCGCAACAAATGCTATTCCAGCAAGTATCCTTATAGGTAATGGCCCAAACAATGAAATTTTTTGAATATCCACCATATAACATCTATATTTATCATTAGATAAATAAGTTGTACAGTTTTTCAAAGCAAACAGGGCATCTAATCAGACAACCATTAAGGCTACGTGGTTTTGC
This sequence comes from uncultured Nitrososphaerales archaeon, assembly GCA_963841565.1. Lineage (GTDB taxonomy): Archaea > Thermoproteota > Nitrososphaeria > Nitrososphaerales > Nitrososphaeraceae > TH5896. The sequence goes on along the minus strand of CAWJCY010000011.1, from coordinate 52,643 downwards.
TAATGCGGAGGCAGATTATCTTTGATGGCAAGTTTCATTATACCAATGATAGAGTTAGGATCTGAATTTGAATTTGAATTTGAATTTGAAGATGGTCATAAAATGGATATTTATTTGCTTAGATCAACGACATTACGAAAAGGTCTTATGAACAAGATATGACATATAAGGAGTTACCACCCCTTCTCATCTGCTATAACATTCTCAAATTGCCCTCACCGCTGGGCATGAATATGCGTTGCATATCAATCAGCGAGAAGCTTAGAATAAGATAATTGTCACCGCATTCAATCGAGGTTAATATTGATCCCAACCAGTTCTCCCTTAGTTCTTGATAAGATCCCTGCCAATCTTACTCTGAATCCATATTTCTTGCTCCTCAGGCGCAACGCATTATGTAACTCCTCTGAATTTGCCATAGAAGCTTTTCCATTGTACCATTGGCCTTTGAGCTGACCTGTCATCCCGCAGGGTGCTACGCGCACATTTGGATTATTTCTCAGACGCTTTACCTTGCCAGTCTGATTTCTTGTCACTACACTAATCTTCCTTCCATCTACTGTAAACCATACGGGTGTTGCCAAGCCTTCTCCGTTTCTTTTCAAAGTCTCGAGTTTAATATAGCGATATTGAGAAAGTATTGAAACTGGATCAGAGGAAGACATATCTTTAAAGTTGAATGCGTTTTTTATTATTGTTTTCCTTCTCGTTGCTCAGATGATGAATTGTATATTTCTAGATTGTATGAATCTGAAACACACGCACCTACCCTGTTCTATTGAATTCCAGCAAAGCTAAATCGTAAGTGTCATTAACGATACAAAAGATGATTAATCACATCTTCCTATGAGGTACATCGACAGAGAAACCGAATAAGTGGTAAAATCCGACTAAGCGTTATATTTGAAATTGCAGCCGACTTACCCATCGCAGCACTTTGCACTTTGGACATTTAGAATTACCTTAAAAATTAGGGGTTGTGACTTTTGAAAATCGATAATCTTTGCATATGAAGAGAGAGGGTAGAATCTTTGTTGTTGTTTGAAGTTAGAGAACTCTAGGAATAATTTGCCATTTATCTATCGAGAAATTTGTTTCTAGCTAAAGAATTTCAAGCGAAGGGTTGTTCCTGATACTTAAGGGAAACAAGATTAATGTTGACGATGTGAGAGTACTCCTTTTATAACAGTAACTGGTTAAATGATTAGCTAGGCTTATGTCAACATCTTCGTCTAGGTACACTTGTGAAATATGCGGAATCACATTTGATACACTCAATGAAAAGGAAGAACATATCAAACTAGAACATGAGGAGCATCACCCTCCTACAGGAGTTGGATAATGGCTCTATTAACCATGGTCTTGCACTGAAGCACATAAAAACCCACCCACGAAAATTGAAATAGTTACCAGAACGTCATTTAGATGTGATAGACGAGGATTCAATTAGGCCAAAAGTGTGTAAAACCCTTTTACCTTGGCGGTGATAATTATTATGCGTGCAGATTTTTTTGTCGGTTTGATTTGAAACCAAATGAAATAACCTTCTATCGTTGATGACGACAGTCTTCCAAAATAGTCTACGAACCATAAATTCGAGAGTTTTCAGAATAATAGTCTTACATATCTTGTTGGAGATCCCTAAAATTAGAAGCATTAGTTGCCATTTCGCTTTCCCCTCTTAATGACTGTTGTTGGTTATGTTCCCCTTTTAGGAACAATGGCTTTGTTGCTTTAGGACCACGGATCATGCATAACATCTCGCATTGAGTTAAAATCGGCAGTAATACATATTATAAGAAGTTATAACATTTCAAGGTAGATTCGTATTCGATTCAATTGGTAATCCGATTCTAAAGCGGCCACGGGATCAAATCTTTAAGTAGACAACTATTCTATCTTAGAGAGCCGAGTTCCTGATTCTATTCTAAATTGTTCCCAATATCTTCGACATATGCAATCTCAGACAGCTTTCTCCTCACTCGTGGGGAATATGCTTTTTCTCTGAATCTTTCGGGGAGTACGGAGTGTTTATCTTGATATCCTATTGCGATCATGATTCCAATCTCATAGTCTTCAGGAATCTTAAAGACTTCTACGGCCTTTTGCACGTCAAAGCCCCCCATTTCATGCATGATGAGACCTTGATTGAAAGCTTCGAGAAACATATTCTCATTTGCGGCCCCTAGGTCATGAAAATGAAGCCTGTTGTATTTCTCTCCTTCAGAGTAGTTTTTTTTTGCTATTGCGCATATGAGTATCGGGGCCCTTTTAGCATAAGAATTGGATTCAAGCAAGACCGATTGCGCTTCCATTAATTTAACTGGATTGTCTATTGAGAAGATTATGTACCTCCACGGCTGTTCATTTTTAGAGGACGGGGCCCATCTTGCAGCTTCTAATATGGAAAGCAATTTGGATCTTTCAACTGGTTTTGTCGAAAATGCTCTTGCGCTCCATCTCTTTGCGATAAGCTCGTTAACCGGATGCCCTGTCTTTGCGATTTTTGTAATTATGTCTTCGGTCACAGAATCACTGATATCTGATGGATATTCAACACTAATTGTTTGTTACTTTAATTGCCCCGGTGGTGAAGTGGTTCGATATCTCGAGCTAACAAAATGAATCACTGTATGAGCAATGGGAACGTTTCTCCGTAGGTGCTATAAATAAGAGCCTCCCTCCAATCTGGTCGATTTAATTACACTTGTCTCTTGGGACCATGACTCTCCACAATATTGGTTCTCTGGATAGTTACTTGAATGATATTTTAGACCAATGACACATCTTAAAGTACATTTTTTCTCGTTATGAATAAAAAGGGAGATATATCTCTGAACGAAGGCTAACCGTTTAAAGTCGATATCCTAAAAATTAAAATCACCGCCAAAGTCCATTCCCGAATCTCCAAAACTATCAAATCCTCCTCCTTCATTGCCTCCTCCACTACTGTCGCCCCCTGAATCCGTACCACCACCGACGTCTTCCTGGCCCGCAGTATCCGAGCTAGAATCTGTCGAGTCAGTAGCGCTTCCGGCATCTCCGGCCATCGAGCTCTCCTGAGGACTCATTGCCATACCCATGAAGGACATCATTGACGCGAAGAACACGACGTCAAGTAAGCCAGAAAACAAGAGGAAAGGTATCCAGGCTCTGTCGGCTTGCATGAATGATTGCAACTGTGCGGTGTTACCATTGCCGTAGGCCTGCTCCATGTCTTTGGCCTTATGTTGTAATTCTCGTTTTTTGGAGTCAAGTAAGCTCTGACCAGTCTCATTGATGACGAATTCTGTCTTGTTCCGAAAGAGGCCTTTCTTATCCGTTCGGACTACCAATCGCTGAACTGCAAGATCGTTGAGTATTAGTTCTACCTCAGATTTATCAAGCCGCGTCACCTTGCCTATCTTGTCTACTGTTTTCATTCCTCTGCCTATTGCATCCAGCACAATGAAATGATTAGGACTATCGTTAACCTTAACATCCCTTGACATATACTATGTTAAGTACCCCAAATTATAATAAATTATTGGTTTGCGTTGTGTTGCAACGTAATGCCCCTCCAGCCCCGTATCTATGCATTTAACAAGCAGGTCTATTATCTTGTCGCGAAATGAGGAGGCAGATGCGGTTTACGGTTTAGCCTTTAAAGTTAGAATAATGTCAACATGGAAAAATAATGATTAGAAAATATACCCATAAAGACAACCCCTAACGAATTAAATTTGGCTAAATTAATCAATTGCAGCGACCAACAATCAGCCAATGTTTAATTATATTGCAGTCTTGACCTAGATTCTCGAATAGCATACTGACCTGACGCTTGCTCACCCTAGAGAAATTTGAGGAAATATCCAAAAAGGAAATTCCTTAAGCGTGATGATAGGGATAATCAATCAACAACCAAAAATGCGGTCACGAAGAAGCAAGTTTGGTAAATTCACATGCAAGACTTACGATAATAATCAATAGTTCGTTAATTACTAAGATTAATAGAGGAATAGTCCATCTAAAGTTTCTGAGGCTATTATTATAAAGATTGTGATGGGTAACAGAATATGAAACCCTCATTGCGACGACGGATTTCAAACGTATCGAAACTTGGCTTCTCAACAGGATTTCTTTTCCTATCTGTTTGCCTCTCGCTCGCAATTTCTCCACATTCTCTACAAAAAATTGCTATGGCGCAGGATCACCCTCTTGGTTCGAGTGCAACATCCATCAGAGACGAAATATCAGCGGATATTAAAGATGAGTTAACGCTATCGCCAAGGTATTCTCCAAATAGTGTATCCCAAACACTAAACTATTCTCATTTTGTACCACTGAGTCCGATAAGCAACAGCCCCGGAAATCAAGTCAAGTTACTTCTTAACTACAATGTAACTGAATCATCACTAATAGATAATCCTATCAACGCAATTATGGAAGTTTACGCCGCCAATCAATCATTAATACGAACTTCATCACTTCCTCATCCATTAAACATAACAAGTCCAGAGGGAACCATCCAACTTGCCACCACTCTAAATGATCACAGTCTGAAAAATATAACTGCAATAGCATTGCTCACAGATGATGAGAAAGCTATTCCTATCTCTAATGTCTTGGAAGCCAAGCTCAACTTGGGTGAAATGAGCGAAGATAAGTAGTGCTCTCGATCTTCCCATCAATGCTGATGGGCGGTGGTCCCGTCTTATGCATTGATTTTCCCTTATTTTGATAACCACTCCTCATTTCAGTACTCCCTAATACGGTTCAAGTTGTGTGATAGGTTCCCCAATAAGGGAACATTAGAGTATGGCCTAGTATGTTTAAGAATCTGTTAGTGAAGAATTCTATGACACAGTTTCAAGATTATCGATTAGGCAATTCATACTGTACAGCATTACGTAACAGTTTGGACAGGAAATTCCAGTTATTCAATATTAGGAAGTGCATGGTAAGAATATATAATGCATATAGATAATAGTGGGTTTTCCTTAATCATTGTTTTATTTGGGCTACTATTAACAATAGGATTCATTGTTAGCGTAGAGTTCCCAAACGACTCACATGCCAGGAATGGCAACGGTGATGATGGCAATAATAATAATAACAATAATAATAAAAATAATGATCGTAATTGTAGTGAAACAAAGATAATAATTGGCACGAGATCCTATACCAAGGGAACCGAATGCAATGATATTATCATTGGTTGTCCCATTCCTACGGAAGGTACCGGATGCACCTCAGGTGATACACTAAGAGGATTAGAGCGACATGATGTTCTGCACGGATCGGTAGGAGATGATACTCTTTATGGTGATGAAGGAAATGACGAACTCAGCAGCTCAGATGGTAACGATCGTTTGTATGGTGGTCCAAACGACGATATTCTTATGGCTAGTTTCGGTGGTGATTTCTTGGTAGGTGATAAAGGAAAGGACGAGCTTTATGGCGGACCCGGTGACGACGTATTAATTGGTGGACCTGGGCCAGACTATTTCGATTGTGGAGACGGTTACGACATTATTATCGACTTTAATCCCATGAACGGTGATACACACGCGGATAATTGTGAAGTAGTGCTTTCCGATTTAGGTAGCAAAGAAATTCTGACCCAAGGTGGGATAGTAAAGTCAAAACTCGAAGCACTAGGAATAGGGTCTCAGAAACATCCTATTGACTTGGAAGATATTGGGGAAACAATAAACTAATGAATGATCGAATGTGAGAATCATGAAAAAATAACAAATGTTGAAGACCTATGCTTTGTACGATTTGTGAAGTAAGGACAGTCAAGATCCAAAAGCACAGTTGAAACGTCAACTAGGGTTTCAAGATCCCTTCCATTTGAAATAGAATGTCGTATTTCACAGAAAATATTCCTAACCTGCTCGAATGTACGTGTTATTCTCCATTTTTAACAATTGTGAGTCAACGGACAGTCGTATCAGTAAGACTCCGTATGACTAGAGACGGACGACCACGAAACAAGGGCACTCTTATATCTCATGCTTTAGAAGAAGTTGACCATTGAATACATTGTACCCTTCCTTGTCCTACAAATTAGCAAGTGCGATACTTCTGTTTTTGCTTGGTCCGTAGGGAGGATCGTGAAGTTAGAAATGTCTGATACAAATCCTTTTCTTTTCAATTCAAACTCCTACGCTGTTTTGTTGACTGACTGCGTTGACAACCCTGACACATTCCCCCCTAGGGAAGCATCCTTATATTTTATTATGCAATCCTATTTTTTAAGAATGAGTAAATGAGCTGAGCATGGACCGCTAAATATGTTCAATACGACTCGCATACCCGTTGAGATTACGTTAACATTTTTCGTTTTGTTAGCGAGTTCTGTTAAAAGTTGTAAACGGACTTATTTTGGTAAAATGGGTTCAAATCAACGCTTTTTTGATCAAACCAACCTAGTTTCATAAGAAACTTATGGCGATAAATCCGTTTCTTTGCATCTGAAAGCGCCTAAAGTTTTATTACTTCCGAGCGAACAGATTGAAGTGTAAATTTAATGTATTCCTCTTCCATGCCTCTAGGACCAGGGGGAGTAGACGTTTTGGGAAATCTGGCAAGCAAAATGGAGCAGCAGCTTAAAGATACGGAACATATCAGAACATCTTTTGACGCAGATATTCGAATGTACAAAAATAAGCAGATCAGCAAGAAGGAATTTGTGCACAAAGTAGTTACCTATACTATATCCTTGTCGGCGTTAAATTTCCTGGTTATGCACGTGATTCTTGAGATGAGAACGGCCATTGAAAAGGGAACTTCGATGAAAGATTCTACGGGAGGTACCGTTATGGAAGATTCATCTACTGCTGGTTCACAATTCAGTTTTGGTATTGAGGGATTTCTCGGAAGCCCCTCCCATGGTGGGTCGGGAGACGGTGGCGTCATATTGACCAGCGGCAAGGAGCCTTCAACCATTGCTATCAACAATTCAGACAAAGTCATTGAAACAATCGGATCATTTGACAGGATCATTTACCGGAATGGCCAAAAGAACAATAAAGAGTATCCCATAGTGAAGTCTGTGCCAAAACAATGTGTTGGCTGTGGAACAATTCTGCTTCGACACACAAATTTTTGTGGTACATGTGGATACAAACAATAAAATGACTTTAGGGTAAACGGAATAGTACAGTAGGCTTGTTCTTGCATCATTTGACTGTATACATTAAACGGATTCAGATCTATATTATTATGATTCAAAAAAATATTCTGAGGGATTTAGATCTAAGGAGTTATAATGGAGATGGCCAATTCGATAATAACCCTATCAGTTAGCGAAAGGTATACATTCTAACAACTACTGACGAGCTAGGAAAATGTTGATTCAATTCCTATCTTCTGTACTGAAAATAGCCTACCAACCTAGAGCACTTGCAGATTTAAGAGCAGCTTCATTTAGAATCGTGCTTATACTTGAATTAGTAGCATTGGAAGAATAAACTCGGTGAATTGCTTCATTTATGTGTCCTGCAATAGATGGGTATTCTGGTATGCTTGGTCTTATATTGCCGAATGGAATCATAGATATCAAGGTACCGTAGTAAGGTAGCTCAGCGGCTGTCTGGTTGAGAATTAGTCCTTGACCAAGAGGAATTTGGGTGGGGAGATAGCCGTACTTCTGAATCCAAGGTCCAAGGATATCAGGCTCTAAGATTGCCTCGATCAATTCCCATGCAAGAGTCTTGTGATTGGATGTGATTGGAATGGCCAGTTCCCATCCTCCCATTAATGTACTTGACTGCTTATTAGGACTTGGCACGGGAAACATTGGGATAAATCCTACCATATTTTCAAAGTCGGCTCTTTTCAGGTTTGGAAAGTATCCGGGTATCCATGAACCTCCGAGGAACATTGCAATTTTTTTCTGAGCAAATTCAAGTCTATCGCTGGCTGGCAGACTATCTGGTTTCACTCCTGCATCAAATTGATCTTTAATAAAGCCTAGAGCCTGAAGCCCTTCTGTACCGTTGTAAGTGGGAAACCAGTATGTTCCCTTAGTCGGATGCCCATCCTTGAGCTGCACAATGTCGCCTCCTAGCATCCACAGATAAGGAAACCACAGATCTTGAGAATAATATGTGTCAAATAGAATAGTTCCATTCACTTCATTAGGCTTCAACTTTTGGTTTAACTTCTGTGCAGATTCAATGTAACCATTCCACGTTTTTAGATCGTCCGCATTAACCTGAGCTTGTCGGAGCAAATCCTTCCAATACCATATGCCTCTTACGTCCGTCCATGTCCAAATACTGTATACCGTTCCATTATAATTCCCGCCGTCCCAGTGTTGCTGGTACCAATCAGGTGCTCTTCCCCAACTGTCTACGTACGCAGTCAAGTTGGAAAGCAAGCCTTTGCTGGCAAATTCACCTAACCAGATTTGATCAACGGATATGAAATCGATTGTTGATTTATTGGTCATGAGTCGCAGAAATTCTTCCCTAGTATCATTAGTTGGTAGCTCCTGATACTTAAGTAGCAAGTTCTTGTCAGGATATTTTTGCTGCAATTTTTCCAGACCCTTGTCCAACAATGATTTCCACCTTCCTTCTTCGCCCAAATCAGTGAGAAGGCCTCTCAATACAAATTCTGTTCCATTGTCATCCCATGATACTATACTACTACCATTTGCCAAATCAGATGCATTCATCCTGCCCGTAGATGCGAATGCCGATGAATGCGAGTATGCCTCGAAGAAGGGATCTGCTTGTGTATCAGAGGGCCCTTCAAAATTAAAACTAAATAATTGATCATACAAAGACAAATAATCATTTATTTGTAAACAAAAGATGAAAGCCGAAAGAGCTAAAAATACCAGGAAAAATGAGTAACAATTCAGATGCAGGGAAGAGGGAACTTCAAAGGGCATTTCCTTGCCAAATAGGGGGTATGGTAAATGTATTTATGTTTATCTTAACATCACCAATGTGCTTTCTGCCTTGGTTGATTCAGTAAAACGAGGGCAGATACCTTCCATGATTTCTGACACCCATTTGTACTGTCACTATAACGAAGTGGAAATGTTAAAGTAATCCGTGACATTACTTACTGGGTGTAGAATCAGGAGGGAGGCTCTAAACGGAAAGACTAATTCTGATAGGCATCATATTTGTAGTTACTATTGCAAGTTCCTCATTGATTTTATTAGTTTTTCTACAAAACTTTACAGAGTCAACCGTTAGGAAAAATATATACGAACAGCAGATTGACAGACAGGAGGAAGTTACAACTAGCGTCTCCCAAAGCATCAGCTCTGATCTTGGGATCCTGGTATCTGTATTAGATGGTCTTGCAAATTCTGATCTACTTCAAAGCGGAGATTTTGCTTCGAATGATACAACCAAGCTTATCAACGACAAATTGCAGAGATACGGAGCTGGGATTAGTAACATTTTTCTACTGGATAGGAACAATATAGTGACTTTGGCTTTGCCAGGCCCAAATACGACGACAGATGATACTGACTTAAGAGCAGGTGATGACTTATCTCAGAGGCAATGGGTCAAGGATACAAGAACCCAGACTGAGGCGCCATATTTTTCAGGTGGCTTTGAGAGACAAGGTATATACAAAATATTTATTACATTTCCAATACTTGACAGAGAGACAAATGAGAGATTAGGAATCGTGGGAGCTTCTTTCTCGACCGCCCCATTCTTCTCGACTTATGGTAACCTCGAAAACCTTGATGATCAATTTTTGGTGGTGTTCGATAAAACAGGTAACATCATAACTAATCCAGGCAATGCAGGTCTTCTTGGACAAAATTACTTTGGAGAGTTTGTTCAGGATTTTGTTGCCAGGAATAAGGTATTGAATAACCTCACACGAGACCTCTTACAGGGTCACTCAGGTTTTGGAATATATGACTACGGAAGAGGGGAGAGAATTACAACCCAAGAACCAATATCGGTAAACGGGCGGCCTGAATTCTTCGTACAGGCAGTGACTCCCACAAATAGTCTATATTCTGACTTGGAAAATTCTCTTTTCATTGAAAGAGTAAAATTGTTTTCGCTCTTTGCTGCCTACCTTAGCCGGAGTAATTGTTCTTATGATCTTTCTAATTAAATGGAATAATTCCCTTAAAAATGAGGTGACTAAGCGAACTAAGGAGCTACATGACTCTAATAAGCAATTGACGGAAGCAAACAGCCAACTGGAACGCAACAATAAGTTACAAAAAGAATTCATAAACATTGCAGCACATGAATTAAGAACTCCTATTCAGCCAATTTTAGGGCTTTCTGAAATTGTAGTGAAGGAAAATAAGGACAAAGAGCTTGACAAATACTTGGAAGTAATATATAGAAACGCACAGAGACTTCGGAAGTTAACTGAGAATATACTTGACGTAACTCGGATTGAAAGTAAAATGCTCAAGTTAAACAAGGAACCTGTGAGAATCCATAATCTGTTACTATCAATGGTAAAAGATTATCGAACAGAAATCTTTAAGGAGAATCACACAAGGCAGGTTAGGCTATTGTACCGTCCCGACATAAATGGTAACCCTGCAAATATAATAGTGGAAGCAGACTTGAGTAGGCTTGTTCAAATAATTTCAAACCTATTAAATAATGCTTTAAGATTTTCGAGAAAAGAAGGAGGAGATATCGAGGTGACATTGAGCGAACATGCCGAAGGGAATAATAAGTTCGCGGCGGTTAACGTAACCGACTACGGAGAAGGCATCGATCCAAGAATACAAGCTAATCTCTTCACTATGTTTTCTACTAATTCTTATGATGGGACAGGTCTTGGACTATACCTTTGTAAGAACTTGGTCGAAGCTCAAGGTGGTAGAATATGGGCTAGGAACAATCCGAGTGGGAGGGGAGCTGTCTTCGGCTTTGATCTTAAAATTGTCAATGGGAGATGAAGTCTTTGATTTTAATTTTAGGGAAGCATGGATTTAGGACTAGAAAAATGAAAAATTGGAATTAGAGCAGCGCTGGACTTGCATAATTTATGAAGATCAAGATGAGGATTTGAGAATTGGCTATCTAACTTCGAAGATGGACTCAGCTCACTGTATAGATCTGTCCTACTTTGCTAGACTTTATGAAGAATTCCATTTTTCTTTCTTTAGGTCGTACTCAGATCGGGAATATTTGATCCTAGCTGGATGGCCCATTACAACGGTATCAGGGGGAACATCTCTAGTAACTACTGCTCGCCATTGCCACGACGCTGTTCTTTCCCACACGAATCCCAGGTTTCATGACAGCTCTCCCACCAATAATAACTCCATCCTCCACGATAACACCTGACATTCTGGGACTTGTAGGATATGGATCATTAGTGAAGGCTGCGGCAGGACCCACAAATACATTTTTTCCAATAACTGTTAATGGCGGAATGTAAACAGAACCTTCTATTCTAGTATTCTCTCCAATTTTGACATTATAATCTATATGAGTCAGAGAACCAATACTTACGTTGTCGCCAATCTCGGTATTACTTCCCACATATGAGAAATGCCAAATCTTGACGTTCCTACCTAACTTCGCGTCCGGTGAAATATAATTGATTACCTTGTTCTCAATCATTATTTGTCAATACTCTTAATGCTATATAATTCTCTTTTCAATACCCAAGGCATAGGATATAACTACCAGAAGTCGAAAATCTGATTTTTGTCTTGTCCTGATTTTCAGAAATGAAGAATTTCAGGATACCTTAACTTTGAATGTCTAACTTACCGATTCTTTCGATCGAGAATATAATTTAGTAACACGAATATTGTTCTCCCGAGATCATGGGTCCTTTCTATGGAATATCTATGAATAGGCTGCGTTCTTAACAAACGGCCCAAGATGGTCTATTTACTGTGTTGATTTGCAAAAGGATAAGTATGACAACGTGTGATAAATCTAGAAGTAGAATACATTTGCTGTCATATTTTGCAAAACAGTGGGATGTTTTCCTTGTCGGAGGGGCAATGATAATTGGGTTTGCCGTTGTTGTACTCAAGTTAATAGGATTCTTTTAGCGCTGACAAACTGCTTGGGAGAGACACATCCCAATATTACAGAAATACAATTAGATTCATGAGAAGATCAATTTTAAATTCTCTCAAACTAGCAAGACATCAAGTACTCAAAATTGTGGGCCTCTTAATAGCGACAGAATTCAGTAGATTAAGTTGAACGCACAATTTCAATTTTATGAGGATCCTAGTAGTGTAATGCCAAATCCTTTTTATAAGCTTGCAATTTAGATCGACATATGAGCTCTGTAGATTCAGGCGAAGCCGACTTGGATAAGCGAGAACCTAATTTGGGGAAGCTTCAAATATTCAACGAGGAAAAATCACTTGTCTTTACCAATCGCAAAGGTGTACCCCGTAGCAGGAGAGGTAGAGGCTATTCCAATAAGGAGATTGCAGAGGCATTTGCTAAGATTGGTTTAGGAAATCAAAATATATCGAAAGTTAGAGCCTATCACATCCCCGTTGACAATTTAAGAAGGTCTACTCATTCAGAGAATGTGAAAGAACTTACAAAGGTTTTAAAAAAGTACCTGCAAAGCAAAAAAACAAAGAATAAGGGCAAAAAGCAGAGTCAGACGAAAGAGAATTCTGCCACTTCGAAAAACAATAAGTGACCCATTACTTTATGCTAGTATCAAATACGGTAAAGGTAGTATCTTTTGGACGATGAAAGAGACCCATCGTCAGTGCTATGATAAAGGACATCGAATTTTATTACTCTTCACCATCCTACATTTCTGTCTAAGGTAGGTCTCGATATGATGTCAATCACAAACACAATTGATAGAACCAGGAGTGGTAACCGTCTCCTATTTTCCTTAGATGGATACAATTCTTAGTGTTGGATTTCATAGAAATAGCAGCCTGTTGTTAGTCTGACTCCTTACCCGATGGTCAAGGGGCCATGATCGCATACTGGCGGAAAGTGACATGGACAAAAAACAATAATTCACTACGCTCATTTATTAAATTGAATCCTGACTCTTTTTTCACGCAGGTAGATCACCAAATACTGAAATATTATTGCCAGTAGAATTAGATATGGTAAAGATCATTGAAATGGATGACACAGTAACACTCAGTGAACAATTCGAAGCTGAGGTTGGGGCAGTCATTCTAATGAACAAGTTCAACGTGGGTTATGATGAGGTCGAGGAGTTCCTAAAGGTTTTTGCCGATACCACTAAGGTCTTTCAGCAACCTGGATTCATTTCCGCTCAATTGCACCAAGGAATTGCTGGGAGTTCTACATTCATTAATTATGTGGTATGGGAATCTGTAGCGCATTTTAGACAGGCATTTGATAAACCTGAGTTCTGGGATAACATGGCTAAGGTACTTCCTAACACTGTGATGTCTCCTCAATTATTCAAAAAAGTTGCAGTCGCAGGGGTTTGTGTGGATTAGCTGCTGTTATCTTTCCGATCCGAATTACTGGCAGGAATGTTAAACAAATGTGATATGGTAGATATATACTCGACAAATTTCACTCTGTGGGGTTGGAACCAATATGGCGATGTGTGGGAAGGTAACCTGGAACTAAGATTCTTAATGTAGGCATGGATACAATGTAGTACATACCGTCTTATGTATATGTATAATATTCATATAACATTGATAGCTACTTTTAGGATTCTTGCGATCAAAAGTATCCAACTGTTCCTCTTTAGGTTCCCATAAGTATATGGTTTTGGAATGATATTTTAAATTACTATTGTACGTTTCAGATAATATTACCAACGTATAGGTTATGTACAATAAATAAGAACATTACTTTACGAAATCTTGATCCTGAATCTTGGGGAAGCCGTTTCAATGTCTTCGTGAGGAGGTGGCAGAAAACGTTTGGTTTATTATTATTTTCTATTATCTAATGCATAAACTATCTTGACGACAGCAATACAGCAATATTGATAATATTTCTCACAAGTGAGAATGGCTGTTACTAATCTTAATATAACATTTTAAGAAAAAGGTTACCTAGTCATTAAAGCATATGGGTCAAAGTATTCATGCAAAAAATGCAATGAACTTGATTTTTGAAATGCAATCGTCAGAAAATCGTAGGTTCTACCACCTAGAGCGTTGTCCGCTAACCAATAGTACTATATATTGATGACAGTTTGGGGAATTGAAATAGCCAAAAAAATTCAGATTCTTAAATACTTATAACAGGGAAATGTCCCCATATCTCTGGACGAAGGTGCTAATTCTGAATAGGAAACGCTATGGTGTATATGTTTCGTTGGCCATGGCTCTATTTGCGTGTATCATTTACACACAGGATTTGTCTTTTGCTTCACCACAAGAAAGCAATGAGTCAATCTCTTCACAGATGATTTTTGATGAACTAAAACATTCAACGGTGAGCGTCATGAATACGATACCTACGAATCTTTTTAATCCCCAAATACAAAATCTAACTGAACTAGGTACCGGTTTTGTTTTTGGTGATAAGGGACACATTATTACTGCTTATCACTTATTATCGGGGGCTATGAATGTGGATATAATATCAAGTGAGGGAGAAAGATACCCAGCGACGCTAAAAGGTGCTGACCCCTTTAGTGACGTAGCAATTTTAGAACTTAATTCGACTGCTGCAATTCAAAATACGGTAACTACCGCAGCTACAAAGCAGAGTCAATTGTCGACTATTAACGATACCCTTAGGACAGTGAGTGTGGGTAATTCAAGCGCATTGCATGTCGGGGATCCTGTCGTAACCATCGGTTACAATTTTGGCTCGACAGGACCGTCTATGACCGGCGGTTTGGTAAGTAAAACTGATTATGTATTAGCATTTCCGGCAGGTGGATTCTCTATACCTAACATTATACAATCTGACGTAACGGTGAATCCTGGCAACTCAGGAGGACCATTGATAGACACAACTGGAAAAGTCATAGGAATGATTTATGGTAGGCTAAATCCTGTGGGTGTACCTTTGGGACAATTTCCTGGAATGACAGCAGTCATTCCCTCGAATATAGTTAATCGAGTCGCTTCATCAATTGTTGAAAATGGTTATTATCTTCATCCAGGTATCGGGATCATTGGAGAAACACTCACTCCTGACTTAATTCAACGTATGATCAACTCTACAAATATACCATCTGATATGAATGGTGTATTCGTAAGTAAATTACAGAGGGATGGTACTGCGGATTTAGCAGGCTTACAAGGAAGTGACACAAATGAATACGGGGAGATACTTGGCGGAGACATAATAACTGCCATAGATGGGATTTCTGTAGATAGGTTTGAGCAACTGTTGGCACATATCCAGGAGCACAAATCAGTAGGGGACAATATTTCTTTCAGTTTATTTCGGAATAACCAAACTTTGGAAAGACACGGAATAGTTCAGACATTTCTTCCTTCTACAGCTAGATAGATATCTCAACATTCATTTCTTTATTTTCTCTGAATGGTTTTGGTTACAATTGCAATATGTGGCCAATTCTAGGTCGAAAGCGGACTATGTTCCCATTTCCTATATCGGCTCATCTAGTTGGAGAAGTCTAGATAATACCAAATCAAAGGTTTAGCTATTAATTGAGTTACAGAGTATTTGAAAATATGGTTATTAAAACAAAAACTTATTGGCTAGTGTTCATGACTTTCTGCGTGAATGAATAGTATCCAAAGTTCTAAAATAAAACCAAGGACCCTCATCTCGGTGGAGAAGGCTCTGGTCAGGCTATTCTCATCCTTTAAAATTCCAAAAATGAATGCGGAGAGGGTAGAATACGTATCTTTATTAGAATCTAACGGACGAGTACTTGCGAAAAACCTGTATTCCCCTATGAGTGTTCCTCCATTCGATCGAGCCGATAGGGATGGTTTTGCGATATCATCATCTGATACAGTTAAAGCATCGCCTCTCTCTTCGACTTATCTTAAGATAATGGGTAAGGGCCTTGCAGGACAAGGGGCAATGTCACATCGCTTAAGGAAGGGGCAAGCACTTGAAATAGCTACTGGAGCAAAACTTCCTAAAGGTGCAGATTCTGTAATCATGTTTGAAGATACCACCTCTGGGGCCAATAGATTAGTCAAGATTTCCAAACCTGTCAATCGAGGTGATCATGTATCTTACAAAGGTAGCGACGTTACAGAAAAACAATTAGTCTTGAGAAAGGGAACATGGATTACTTCCCAAGATGTGGCCTTAATTGCGTCCATGGGTTTTGATAGGATCCCTGTGGTCAAAAAGCCTAAAGTTGGTATACTAGCAACCGGGGATGAACTTACAGAGCCTGGAAGGCGTCCACTAAATGACGCAAGCATTTTTGAAAGCAATAGATACATGGTGTCTTGTCTAATAAGGGATGCTGGCGGAGAATCCGTGGATTTGGGATTGTGCAAAGATGATCCAGATGCGATATTTGAGATATTAAAATCATCATTAAAGCTGGATATGATCGTCGTATCAGGTGGAGCTTCAGTAGGAGAGAAGGATTATACGCCTTTGATCGTAGACAGGCTGGGAAAACCTGGACTTGTGGTTCATGGAGTAGCTATGAAACCCGGGTCTCCCACAGGACTAGGGATTGTGAGAAATACCCCGATTATCATCTGTCCTGGTTTTCCAGTTTCTGCCTTTGCCGCCTTTTCTATGTTCGGATTACCAATTTTGTCCAAGTTTTTAGGTACGAAGGGGCCTGTTAAAGCAAAATTAAAGGTGAAGATTACTGAAGACATTAGTGTTCACAAGGATTTTCTGACATTAGTACGCGTTATAGTTTATCGCCGTAATAATGTTTTCTTGGCCAAACCCGTTAGCGCCAGCGGTCCAAGTCTGATTACTACATTGACAAATTCAAATGGCATAGTAATTGTGAATAGTCGGATCACTCATAGTAGTAAGCTAAGAAAAGGTGAAGTTGTGGATGTTACCTTGTTTAAGAACATACAGGAAACAACTTGACCGGTCTTTGGAGATGGGGATGAAAGATGATTGAACCTGACAAATAGTGATCAGTTGTTTGGAAAAAGTTGCGATCTACTACATTCAAGAATTCAAGGATTTCACTTTGGATCAATAGTTCCTAGAAGCTTCTTATTTATTGCCTCCTATTTGGGCTGAATGATTGAAAAAGGTGACAATGGCATAAAATAAATCGCTCTGATGAAAGATAATTATGATCACCAACATTTTAGCAGTGCTCCTCGTACCTGACAATCATCAAGCAAATTGAAATTTAATCTAATCCCAAATCTTTAATGTGAATGTTCTTTCAAGTAGAGAGCAATTAGTAGGCATTCGATAATTTGAGTAATTTCATATATCGTGATATGACTGCATGATGATGTCCAGTTGGTCTATTGGCTACAGGATTAAAAATATTCTGCAAAAGAAGAAGACTATAGTGTTGTAATGCATGGTTTTCAATATCGATAGTGCAGTCCCGTCTACCTGCGAAGTGGACTCCGTGTCTAAGTAATTTTCATTCATGCATCAGACTTATTAAAAAAGGCCCCGATATTTCGAATTCAGAACTGAGGAGATCTTTCCAAGGATTCTGCATGTATTTGAGTTCCGTCAAGATATTTCAGAACTATCCAAATCAGTATTTAAAAAAATATTCTCAAATGGGCTCACAAGACCAATTGGATTATATGTATTATGATTATCAATTGATAAGATCCAATTGAAATATGCGACTTGGATGGGAGTTGAATTTTAGATCTGATAGCAGAAACGGGAAGTAAAATAGACCTAAGATTATACGCTTCAGTCAAGGACCTCTTGGGTACGGATAGAATTTACCTAGATTGGAACGATAATATGAGTGTCGGAGATCTTCGAGAAAAGCTTAATGAATTATTTCCAATCTTGTCTATCGTCAACGCCCAGTTCACCATATCGATCAATCGAAGGGCTGTAGATGATACAAAACTAATTCGGAAGACCGATGAATTAGCATTATTACCTCCGATTAGTGGAGGGTGAGTTTTACCTGGGTTATTTGACATCTGAAGTGATCGATGTTAATAGGTTGCTAGTTGATCGCCAAAATACCTCTGTAGGTGGAACTGTCATATTCTTAGGAACTGTTAGAGAACTTAATAGTGAAAATATCAAATTGTTACAATTAAATTATGAAGCATATGAAACAATGGCAGAAGAAATTTTTTCGGAAATTGAAACAGAAGCTAAAATGAAATGGGAGATAGAAGAGATTACAGCCATACATCGGATAGGAACTTTGAACATGGGTGAAGTGAGTGTGATCATTATCGTTTCATCAAAGCATAGAAAAGAAGCATTTGAATGCTGCAGGTACATAATAGATAGTGTAAAGTCTAGAGTTCCTATTTGGAAGATGGAAATAACCAACAAAGGTAAAAAATGGTTAGGAGGTACACTTATACCCCCGACAGAGAAATAACTTTTGGGATATCTTGGAAATGACGAAGGGTGGAATGTATGATATAAGTGATAAGCCAGATACCCTTAGGACGGCTGTGGCTCAAGCCATTGTTAAAGTATCCCCAGTCACAGTAACACTTGTAAATGATGAAAAAATCCCGAAAGGGAATATATTTGATGCTGCAAAAATTTCAGCCAATATGGCAGCTAAACGTACTTGGGATCTATTACCTTATTGCCATCCTATTTCGATTGATCATGTTGCCGTAAACTTTGATGTGATGGCCGAAGGGAGGATCAGTATTATTGTCACTGTGAAAAACGTAGATAAGACAGGCGTTGAAATGGAGGCTCTCACGGGTGCTTGTATAGCGAGCTCTAACCATTTATGATATGTTAAAACCTGTAGACGACAATTTGGAGATTGAATCTATCAAACTCCTGGAAAAAACTGGGGGATTGAATTCCTTTTTCCAAACCCACGAGAGAGCACTTCGAGCGGCAGTATTGGTATTGAGCGATTCAAGGACTCAAAAGGATGATAAATCAGGTAAGGCCATCCTCGAAAGACTCGCTAAATACGGCATGGAAATTAAGGAGTACAAAATAGTGGCAGATGAGCAAAAAGTTATCGAGTCTGAACTCGTCAGAATGTGCGACAATTTGAGAGTGGACATAGTGCTCACAAGTGGGGGAACTGGAGTCGGCCCAAGAGACGTCACGCCCGAAGCTACTGCTAATGTGATTGAAAAGCCGGTAAATGGAATAAGTGAAACATTGAGGGCATACGGCCAAAGAAGGACTCCACTATCGATGCTTTCACGAGGTATCGGAGGTGTAAGAGGGAGTACCGTGATAGTCAACCTCCCTGGGAGTGTTAGGGCTGTAAGAGAATCATTAGATTCATTGTTCCCTGGTATCCTGCACATATTTCAGATGTTGGAAGGCCATGGCCACTGATTCCGTTTTGTTTTTAGGTTAAAGACCGAGTACAATTTTTCCATATTTTTTTCGCATAAATAACTGAAGGAATTCACTAGTTCTACATTCTGATATAGATCGCGTATGTTTAGATGTGCATCATAATTTAGGTCACAAAGTTCCAAACAAAATTAGGATTAGATACTCTAATTCCATGAATCATTTCGATATGGATGTCAGACTTCATTGCTATTTTGCGCGATTACGCTAGTTCAACATAGACTAGTAAGTCTAGCTCCCTTTTTCCAGAGGTGCACATAGATTGAGGTTGTATTCTTCTTCCTCGATTGGAGCAGGATAGACAACGGGAGATGATAAGCCTCAAACAATCAACGTGTTTAGTGTTTACTTCACAATATTTCTGTTAATTCGCTTCGGAGTCATTGGTTGGCAATAATGTCGTCAAACTCTAACTAAAATGTTGGATAACCATCTTGGACAGTTACCATGGAAGAGTCGCGATTGAATGCAACTGACAGAGGTTAAATGCTGAAGTACGTTACCCCAGTGGATTACTAGTTTTTATTATGTAACCAGTTATAGGAATTTTTAAGGGAATCTACAACCCAAAAAGTTGAACTTTCTAAGTGAAATCTTTCGACGAGAAAAATTCAATTTTATATTTCGTATTTATCCATACTTACTGTTCCTGGAATATTACTCTATAAAAATCTAGGATTTGCAACGGTTTGTGTCGTGTGAACAAACAGACTCTCAATCTCAGCCAATCTATCCATACAACCCACATCATCTCTCAAATCGATATATGATGAGTCGGTTTTTATTGCTTCAAGCAGTTCAAGCACCTGTTCATTAGTTACGCCATGCTTAATATCATAATTTATTTGCCTGCAGACTCTTGTTATTCCCCCATATCTCCTATGTTGTCTTTTTTCCCAGGCAGTAGCATTCTCAGGAAGTCCCTTTATGTATTTGATAACGGTCTTTTCCATATGTTGAATATGCCATTCTTTCATAGGAAAACTATTTTGGATCAAAATTACCACTCATATCTCTCTATTACTCAAGGAGGTATATAAAATGACACTGGGATTCTTAGTATTCGCGCTCTCTGAAGTGCTTTAATTGAATTCGATAAGTCGCCCTGCCTTAATACGTATCTCTATTTTGAATCTGAAATGCCAATTATTACTCCCCCTCTTCAATGACTCTAACTCATCCCAAACATGACCATAACCAAATTTTCTAATTCTCCCAATTCTAGCGCAAACTTTTAGATGATAACTATCCGATTATATTGAAGACTAATGAAAACATGTTCCTCAATGCAAGATGTATTGGATAATAGTAGTTACCATATTATAGAACCATTAGTAGAACCATATACTACACTTATGATCAAAGCAGTGCGAGCCTGAGGCTGCATTGTTGTTCAGTCAACGTTAAAGTCTAAATTCTTCTCAAGAATAGCAAATACAACCACAAGTGTTGCATATCTCGATTATTTTGATGTTCTGATAGTCCAGTTGGGAATCCAATAAATTACACGAATAGAAATAGGAAGGAAACAGAGTATATTGTGGTTGGTACAAGAGGCTTTTGGACTATTTGCAGATTAACATTTGATTTTCAACCGATTAGCAAAGTTTTTTACTCCATAGGTACATATATCCCAGAGCTATAATAGTGTGAGTCGTATCTAGTTTGTTTGGGAAGAAAAAAAGCAGTTCCAACGCCGGGAGTTCCAAGGGTAAAAATAAAAAGAGAAGCGGCAGCTATTTGGATGCGTCAAAAAAGAAGCGGCAAAAGTATCTAATGATAATAATACCCATTATAGCGGCAATGGTGGCGATACTCGCTATTTCTGGTACGAGATATTCGTCTGAGATAAATAAATTCGGCACGGTTGGCTCCGCACACGAGCATGCTGCTTTTATTGTTAATGTAAATGGTACACCTATCGACTTTAGTCAGCCACAATATCAGGTCAAGTCACGACTTATTCATGTCGAAGGAGGCGACGGATTCACCTTACATAGGCATACTGATAGGGTACCCTTTGGTGAATTTCTAACGAGTGAAAACATGAATCTAGAAGGTAATTGCTTCTCCATTTCAGAAGAAACTTCTAGTCCGCAGAGTCAACAACAGGGACAGCAGCGAGAATACTGCACAAATGGGACTGAGGAACTAAGAGCATTTGTTAATGGAAAAGAATTAGAATCTCCCTCGGCGCTAAGTGATTATATATTAAAAGATGACGACAGAATCTTGTTGATATACGGTAATCAAACTGCTGACCAACTCACTCAAGCGCTAAGTGAATTGGAACAAGTTCCAATCCTGAAAACTTAGCTTAAAATTTTTGGGAGAGGTAACTACTTCCTTGGGCTGGTGAATTCATTATGCAGCACTTAGTTCTTTCAGATAACCTACAGTGTCAAGACGAGAAAAAATTGTTATATCTAATTTCGCACCTGGGTTCATTATTTTTCTAAGCCCCTCTCCAGCTTCTTTTTCCTTCCACCATTTCTCACCGAATTTAGCCATGATATATCTCTCAAGTTCAAAAGCTCTCACAGCAGCAACAAGATAACTTGGGACATACATTATAGCCTCAGGTAAGATGTGATGCAAGAGCCAATATTCACCGGGCATGTCAAACCCCAAATATTCCCGGATCAGCCTAGAATAAAGTTCAGACGCCCCATCGTTATTCAGGCTCTTCTCCCAATATTCGGTCTTCATTAAGGTATTCGCAGTGTAGAACGTGATGAAGAAGAGGTCCATGAAATTGTTCTTGGCGATTATCCGGTCGATTAGGATGTCACCTTTAACCTTAGAGCGAAGAGAATCGAGGTAAGTTGGATTCCTAGATAACCTCTCGAAGAACATAGAAAATATCTCAGCTACGCCCATGGAAATTCGATACTTCTCAGAGTAACTGCAGCCGCTGTCAATTGAAGTGGCATGGATCGCATGCCCTGTTTCGTGCAAACAGCCTTGAAAATCAAAGTAGGGACTTTCCCTTTTGTAAAGTACACGTACGTCAGAAGGAATCTCTACAAAGAAGCAGATGGGAGACGGGTATTTGTCTTTTCTGCTTTCAGTATCAAATTGAATATTAGACAGTTCAAAATTCATTGATTTCAGTGTCCTCTTAACCTCATCTACAGGATCCAGGTACGCGAAGGCTTCTTCGATATCAGAATAGATTCGGTTTCTAAAAAAATAAAAATCGTCGTAATATTCTGGATCCCTATTCAACAGTTCCTTGCTCGTATCTTGCAAAGCTTTGCGAAAAGGAATCTTTGCTTTTTCGCCTAATGATTTTACAAACTCAAGGAGGGAATTACGTTTGAAATTCTCGTTAGTCATATAAGCTGAGACTGGAGTAATGCTGTATCCAAGATTTGATTCAGCTACCCCTGAATATTCAGCATATGTTTGATTAATCATTGAAAACCTAGATTCAACTATTGGCGATATCTTTTCTGTTTTCTCAATGAATTCGTCAAAAACCTCTTTTCTCTTGGAATCCTCCTTTTCGTGGCTGTTAAACTGTCTCCAATTGCTCCAATTTACGGGAACTCCGTGGAACATGTGCTTTCTTGAAACAATATCTGTATTTCTCAAGCGATGGATTTCAAGTTCTTGGGTTATTGTTTTAGAGTTGGCGATATCTTCGACGGCGCCAAGAAATAATGACTCATCTCTGTTCGGAAATAACTCAAGATACTTGTTCGAATTTAATCGCCTCATTTCTGCTAGCTGTACTATGAGTCCTTCGTCATGATAAAGTCCTGCATATTGCTTGCACTCCTCATCAGTTTGGCAGACATAGAGCATCTCATCTAACCTACACCATTGTTCGAAGTTCATCCTATCTCACAAGAAGATGAACTATTATAAGATTCTGATAGTACTGTGAAAGGGCTTATTTCAATTACTCATAGTGATGATCGTCTTGAATACCATATTTTGTTGAGCTTTCACTTATCGCATAAAGAAGAATCTTTACGGATATAAATAAGAAGGAACAAGTGCATGCTTGCGGTAGAAAAGATTGATTAACGACATCGGAGATCCAGATAAAATGCAATATTTCGCCTACTTATTCATCATGCTATTCTCTTATGGCCTCAAGTGAAGATACAACATCCCAAATCTTCGTCCGGATATGCGATTGCACATGTCTACTATATGTCAGCTCTTCCATTATACTTATAGCGTTAGCAGCACGAACCGACATGCTGCCATTATTTTCATCCTTTAGCATTAAGTTTGCTTCAGTTATCAATCTTTTAATTCTTTTAGGGATCTGAATATCCTTTTTGATAGTCTCCAATGTTTCGGTAGAATGGGTCAATCTTTCCTGATTTTGAATAATCTTCTGTTCTCTCAATTCCTGTCTCGATGGTCTTTTACGCTGACCATCACTAAGCTTGGAGGATTTGTCTGCGTTTGAATTCTCAGGGTAGGACATGCCGATATGATGCATTATCGATGAATTAAAATCTTTCACCTATCTTTTTCTATAGGTTTGAATCCAACCATGTTTAGCTTCCACTTGTTTGTCAGTTGTGATTTTCAATTCCATCGCCTCACATGAAATAGATCCTCTCGCTCTGCTCTCCATTTCAACCAACTAATGCTTTTTCCACTGAACCTTGTGAGTGTCCTCGTGGCATTTTTCAGAGCAAATGTAGTCATCGCACAGGTAACAGAACACTGGATAATCTTGTATTTCCTACCACAAGATGAACAGGAAACTGACATATCCAATGCGATAATGACACTTATTTAGTGTCCAATTCATATTAGTTTTCTGATGGCTGAGACATCTGAGGCGCCGGCAGTAAAAGCAAATGAAGAGGATAATCGAGTCATTTATGCAGTGACAGACGGCATTGCATCATATCAGACCTGAAAGAAGTATGCTTATCATTTTAGATGCTTTGTTGAACACTTTGACGGAATAACAGAGGACTCCCTTCTATCTAAAGCCAGCAAGGAGCCCAGGGTTTTAGAGGCTATGATTATCCAGTGGATAAAGTACCTTTCCAACGAAAGACACCATAGACATTCAACCATCCATCATGAAGTTGCTGCAATATTGCATTTCTTTGAGTGGAATGATGTCAGATTAAACACAAAGAAAATCAACCGGTCTATTCCTCAAGACGAAGAAAAAACAGAGGATAGACACTACACTCATGAAGAAATAGAACAGATTCTTTCCAAGTGTGATGAAAGAGGCAGAGTCATAATATTACTAATGGCTCTACAGGAATGCGTATTGGGGCGTTGCCTGGTCTAAGAGTTGGAGACCTCAGGTACTATGACCCAACGAAAGGACATTTACAAGATTCAAGTTTATGCTAGAACTAAGGATTCCCATTATACGTTTTGTACCCCAGAATGCAAGAATGCAATAGATGAGTACTTGTATTCATTCAGAGAGGTTTATGGCGAGGCTATACAGAAAGATTCTCCATTAATCAGGGAGACATTTGATATGACTGCTAGATATGCTGCAGCCAAACCCCTTCCTATGAAAGAAAGCGGACTTGAAACTCTCATGTATAGAATCCTCAAGAGGTCAGAGGTCATATCTGCAGATGTCATGCGTTCCCATGGCCTTAGAAAGTTCGCAATTACCCAGATGAAGCATGCACATCTTGACTTCAATGATCGAGAATATCTTGTGGGTCACAAACACTCTAGGGGCCTGGATATCCATTATGATGGGACAACTGAGGAAGATAGGCTTACTGAATACGTTAAAGCAATCCCATTCCTCACAATAGACCCTACTCAGAGACTAAAGCAGGAGAATGCAGAACTAAGGAAGACTCAGAGTGATTATCTTGCCGAACTAGGTGAGTTAAAGGAAGAACTTCCTTAAGCTATCTATCAAAATTTTTGCCACTGTTTATTATGTTTGTTTATATGACACTGGTCTGAACAAAAGTAATCGTCACACATATAACAATATATTGGATAATCTTGAATCTTTTTACCGCAACTACAGCATGTACTAGACATATCCATTTAAATTGTCTTAGGATATTATTGTTTTAGTGCCTTAGAAAGGTTTCTATAATTGAGAGTTCTTTTGAACCCGTAGATAAGAAAACTATGTTATAAGCAATCTATTTGTGCTTTCCTTTTGATTACAGTTAAACCTGAAAATATTTTGAAATAATTAATGTATAAGAACTGAAATAATAGAAGTGCAATATAGAGATATGGAAATTTCTATTATTGGAGCAGGAGATGTAGGAGGCACATTAGGAAGAATATGGGTTAAGAAAGGGCATCATTTAATGTTTGGTGTTAGAAATCTTCAGAGTCACAACGTTCTGAATCTAATTAGATCCATAAACTCCAGTGTTAAGGTTGGAACCATTGGTGAGGCAGCCTCTTTTGCAGACGTAATAGTTCTTGCAATACCGTGGATAGCTGTGGAAGAAACAATCAAAAGTGCAGGGGATCTCTCTGGAAAGATTTTGATAGACCCCACAAATCCGATTAACGCTGACCTCACGGGTTTAATTATTGAATCCTCAACATCTGCTGCTGAAGAGATTGCAAAATGGGCCAAAGGTTCCAAGGTTGTTAAGGCTTTTAATTCTATAGGCGCAAAAACATTAGATAATTTACAATTTGGTTTAGTCAGAGCCGACGCCTTTATCTGTGGGGATGATTTCAAGTCAAAAACTGTGGTCAAAAAACTGGCTACAGAGATTGGTTTCGATACTGTAGATGCGGGTCCTCTTATCAACGCACGGGTATTAGAGTATATGGCCTTACTGTGGATTCAACTTGCATATAGCCGACAAATGGGACCAAATATTGCTTTCAAATTATTAACTAGAGCTGGAGGAATGTAATTTGTCTAAAGATATGATCTCTACAACAAACGGAAAGCAACCAGATACTAGAGTCTAGTCTTTAGAATAACTGTTGCAGTCGCAATTATAGCCAGTAGGATAGATAGACCTTGAAACTTGTAAGGCTGAAACGCACTATATCCTTTACCGAACATTTGAGAAGCATAAGCGAACAGAGTTTAAGGTGGCGTCGTGACAAGGTTAAAGAGTCAACTATCGAAGGATATACTCAAAGAGAAGTATCAACGGAGTTGCTGGTCGCATTAGCACAAGTTAACAAGGATCTAAAGTATATGAGACAAGAAGCAAAACATAACATCAAGCATTATATGGATGAGTATTTACCTGCAGAGTTTCAGCATTGTTTGGATGCTTTGAACATGATTGTCAAGGAAATGTGGAATATGGAGACCGAAGATAACAGGGAGTTAATGCAATCAAGGACACTGATTAAAGAGTGTTGTGCTATGCGTATTGACTTACTCAGTAACGCTACAGTTGTAGATCGAGCGGTCAAGTTTGTTGATAGGAACAAGGTTTAATAATTCAGAATAAGGACGCCATGTAGAGCCACGGGAATCTTTGCTAGTCTAACGATTGGCTTCGATTCCTTATACACCATTTTGATCTCAAATTTCATCCTTTCATATGACAAACATTAGTAGAATTTTGTAGTCTAACGATTGGCGTCGGGTTTGATTGCCTTATAGACTATTGACTGATTTGCTAAAGTTTTAAACACGATTTCCTCATAACCATATATAACAAACCTTTATACTACAAGTAGTGAAAACATAATATAAAAAATCATAGTTCAGCTAAAACATTTGTTACTTTAGCTTTTGTTGCTTAGCTGCTGTGAGGTCTTTATTCTTCCAATGAGGCTTGCTGGCCTATACCGTTCTCTTCGATGGAGCCTTGTGCGCCAGCAATTGCGGCTCTATTGTCTTCGCTTTGTATTTGTGATGCTGTGTTTTGACACCGCACATTTTAAGTAGTTTCCCTCCGACAATGCAACGTCCATAGATTAATACGGGGTTACAGGTAGTTTTAGAGAAAGGAAAGATAATGAAATGGAATGGAGAGAAATAGATACCATGATGGTGTCAAAGTGCATCCAATTTATCGAAAAGGAAATCAACGACGGAAAATTAGAAGCGTCTCACTTCATACCCGTCCCTGAACTTAAAGAGTCGCAGGCTATAATGTTCTACAAGGCATGGAGAGTACATCTTGTAGACAGAATGATGGAAGAATATGATAAGAATCGGTCGGAAAAATACACCTTTAACCCGACCAAGGAGTTGGAGGACGATATTAAGTATTTCAAAAAGGTGCAAGAGAAGGAGCGGGCAACTAGAACTGATTATGATGATTATTAGAGGTCTAAAAATACATGAATATCACCGGATCCAGATGGCAAGGGCTATTTTAAAAAATAGGAAGAAAGAATGATCTATCCATGGACAGACAACATCGGAAACACTCTGTGATGTCAAGAGTTGAAATTGGAGTAGCCGTCTCTTTATCCAATAATCTGCCAGTAGAAAATGACTAGTCTACAATTATATTACTACAACAGGTGTGAATGTAATGCTCCTGGTTCGGGGAGCAATGGATTCCTGTAATATTTACATGCTTTCCGTTTTGGAAAAAATGCAAATTGACTTGATACTTAATTCGTAAGAAGGAAAGTCTCAGATATTTCTAAGTTATTCTAACGATATTTTCGCGGGAACGATAAGAATTGTGAAATGAATCATCATGTAGTAGATGACAAGTAACAATCTCCAATGTTAGTCATGAATAACCATCAAAATCTGATTAGCTGAATATACATATGTACCATATTTTCTCGACTCTGGTTTAAGACATACACCAATGGCTGCGCTAAACGAAGAATCTTTTCATGATCTGATGCATATTAAGCCTAGCTACGTCCTTATCGCTCAAAACTTCTGGATGTTTGGTCCTCAGATGTCGCAATGCAAACCTTACCTGATCATTGCATATTCTGCATCGAGCCTTCGCAAACATGACAATATACCTATCATATGCATACTGATAACTTTTACCTAATTCCCACTATTTGCCCATAGTGAAACTTGAGGATAGACAAAATAAGCAATTCTTTAGTTACTTTGAGACGAAGGACATTTGTACTGCGACGTGCGTATCTGTATTTTAGTTCTAATAGAGTTCATGTCACAATTGCTTGTTTCTGCCCTACATTGTGGCTATGATGATTCTTTCATCGATTGAGTTTGTAATTGACTAGTTCGATGTGAGCTGAAAATGGTACCATTCAGATTATGAATAATCATCCTTACCAATGCGTGGAATCATCATTAAGAAAATGTATAGGTTGGAAAAAATTATCGATTTTGGTTAAGTTTCATTTTTTCTAATTCTCACATATTTCAAATTTTATTAAGGATTCCGGCTAGTGGTAGTATTGAGTTAAATGTATGCTTAAATCCAATGGAGAAATTTAACTGTAGAGATTTTCGTCATAGTGAGTACCCATTATATTCTTGTTCTAATATTGGCTAGTTTCGACTTAAGTGCTGATTTGTTCCCGTTAGCACACGCTGAGCAAGGATTGACTATTGAGCATAACATTCAGGCAAAAAGTCAGTTAAATAATTGTACTTACTTTGTATTAATTTTGGTATGGGATAATAAAACAATGGAATCTATACCTAATGCATTGGTCGAGTTGAAAACTCCCTCAATTTGTACTATAGCAAATACGACAAATGAAGGGGGGAGCACAGCGATTTCCTTATCCTTGGAGAAAAAGCAAGAACAAGAAAGCTGTATCGAGACATTAGTTTCCCAGGGCTATTCAATAGAGGCAACAACCAATGAATACATAGGATATGGGATCGGTAAATCTCTTAACTATTGTCCCAATCACGTGGGCATAAGAGACCACCTCCCTAGCTGAAACACTATTCAAGTAATTGCGCGAGCAAACTTACCGATTGCGAAAGAAATTTTCCTGTATATCTTGTCAGGTCCAATTCTTGAAATAAGACCGGTTTAAGGGAAAATGATGTGTGTTCCACAGGTTCCTATGCGTGAAAAGTCATCTCAAGTGCTTTGTGTTCCAATGATGAACGAATTCGTTGACGTCGTCCTCTAGTCTTGTGCGGGATCGCAGAAAGAAGGATTTACCAAAGCTCCATCCCAATCGATCGCATTCTTTACACGTCTCTTCGTATGAATTAGAGTAACCGTGTGCTTCACCTATAATGCATTTTGCGGGGGAATCCAATTCGAAATACCACTTAAACCAAACCGGAGATAACGGGAACGGAAGCGTCTTTTCTTTACCGAATAGCCTATCGAACCATTTTGGTGAAATATCTTTTAGCGTGAGGGGTTTTGCAGTTAGCGAGTGGTTGTCTGCTTTATCAACTTCTCGTTGAACCGTCGTATTTACTTTCATGCTCTAAATATACGCGCAGTCGTAGATGAATCTTTCCTCTACCACCACCACCACCGATACCACTAACACTATCATCATATTCTCTGGCCGTTGCGAAAATAGATGCCTCTGAAACGGATTGCTTACAAATAAAACCAATCAAGACAACGCAAAATGTAATTTTTCAAAGACTTAACATGTCGTCAACGCGTTGCAATAATTTCGTAAAGTCTACCGGTTTTTGCAAATAATATCTCTTGCCTGACATAGGAGATACGCTACTCTTGAATTTAGAGTACGTTGAGAATTCGTTAACAGCTGTTAAAAATAATACTTTGATAGAACTATCCAGTTCCAACAATTTCATGTACAATTCAAATCCGTTAAGACCTGGCATTCTAATGTCCAAGATGATTAACTCATACTTTTCAGGAATAAACATTTCGAACGCAACAGAAGGATTTGTGAAGGCGTCTACTAAGAACCCAGCTTCAGTCAAAATCGTCTTCAACGTAAAGACTATATCTTGTTCATCATCTACCACGAGGATTTTATTTGATTGGCCTGATTTGGTCACCCCGCCACTTCGAATATTATCGAAGCGATCGTCTTCTGCTGGTGTGGATGTATCTATCCCTTGATCTAGGCTCAAGTGCAACGTGTTATTGGTGGTCTCATACTTAAAATGATTTTTGTCATAGGACCCTAAAATTATTGGAAGATGAGATTTAGTACAGTGAATTTACATCTAGCATTGAATATTTTTTAACCTAGAATAATGGATATCTGGGAACTATCGAATGCCTAGGCAACTATTTAAAACCGAGGGTGATGAATATTACTAAGTTTGACATCGGGCAAATATTTCAATAAGGGTGTGAAGGCGTTAGACGCTCCCCACATAGGGCATGTTGTTAGAGAAACACCTGATACAATAGTGGTATTTGGGGGGAAACAAGAAAGATATGATATCCCAATCAAGGAAATAGAGCAGGTGGGCGGAAACGTTCTTATCGGTCTCCCATTTGCCGATATAATCAAGAAATATACCGTTAGCCGAAAGGTACCCTTACCCACTAGCAGAAAAGACCCGTGGCCAGATGACGATAAAGTCGTAGATCTTGGAACTTATGAAGGAAAGTATCCAATGTCATTGTTCAATAAAGGAGTCAGAGCAAATAATGAAGATGATGTGGGACATGTTATGAAGGAAACAAATGACAAGATAGTTGTATTTGGGTATTCAAACCAAAGATTTGACATACCAAAGTCCCACATAATAGCGGTTGGTAGAAATGTGATTTTGGACATAAATTTTCCTGACATATTCAAGTACCGAGCTTGATAGAAATGCTCCACTACCTTCAGGAGAACCAGTAAGTAAATTGACTGATGAGGCATTCCCTTAAGATTGACAAAACACAGAAAGCCGACATTACCTGTGTGCATGAGCGCATAATTTGCATGATATCTCCAAGGGTGTTGACTTAATTTTCACACCTCGGTACTGTACAGTATCCCGTATGGTCAAATTCTATTTCGAAGGAATCTAGCGGTCACATGTTTAAACTGGACATGAAGTAGCGAAGTTCACTATTTTCGCGAGCCCGGGCAGTAGTAGTGATGAATTAATCGATACACCGTAACAGTCAATAGATTCCCCAATGATAATTGGTATCTAACCTATGGTCAAGATGCAAACAGGCTCAAGGGATACAGGCGTAGTCACTTGAATCCGAACTAGTAGTTCAATTTTCTGCTAATTGAAGTAATTTTGAAATTATGATTAGTATCGATGATCAAATTACTGTTCGAATTAGTCCTCTACAATGTTTGGTGAACAAATTAGAATCACTTGCTTTTTACTGAAGAAACACCTCACGAATTCTGCATAGTATTGATTCCGTTTTCGGCTCTAGTCATTCTATATGACGTGGATTCTGCCCATGCTCTCCATCCTAATGATCTCCTCATCTACTGAACCGATTCCGCCCGTGTGCATTCCACTCTGTGGAAGAAATACTCCTTTGACCTGAAGACTAATGATGAGGGATCCAAAGTCGTCATTCCTTGTTGATTGATGATGATTAAACTTTTGGATCCCTTGGTCTTCTATTCACAGTAAATTCCAGTTTGAAAATTGAATTGATTCTGTGCTTACCCAGCATTCCATAAAAATACGCGAGATTAGATGAGAAGAGCCACATAATGCCTAAACCTAGATGGAGACGTGAGTAGTTCTCCCAACAATCAAAATTTTACTATCAATACCTCTAACAATGGTTATGGGGGTGTAGATGAAGGTTGTCTGACAGAAGAACAGGCAGAAACGAAGTTGGAAAATGCGAAACAGGCATCCTGTCTCTTTCTGAGACCCATTCCTGCGCATTGCTTTTCAGGAGGCGGTGGCGTTGGTTCTGACGTTTTGGTAAATCCAACTAAAGTACTACCTGGAACAACTCCATCCAAAGACCCCTGCGGAGGATTCATACAGCTTTGCCCACCAGGTACAACACCTCAATCACCTGGTGGTACCACTCCAGAAACAACACAACCACCCGGAGGGACAATAGGTACTACTGATAAAGTGGCAGATGGAAGCGTACCCGCGGGACCGGATGGAAACTGTCCAGGTGGATTGGTGAAAACTAGTGTGGGTGTATGTGTCGGTCCAAATGTACCTAAGGGAGCAGAGGGAAATGCCCGCCTGGGTCATTCCAAACAAACACAGGTGCATGTGCAGGGGGAACACAGGCTGGCAATACAGGAACTGGTGGCGTCACACCTACGGGAGGAGGGACAAAGATACCAACAACATCAACAACACCAACAACGCCAACAACATCCACTTCACAGGGAACAATCATAGTTGTCAACAAGATTGTGTTTGAAGGACGAGAACCAATAGGTTCTTCATCTTCGTCATCTTTCTCCTCATCTTCCTCTTCTTCTGCAGTACCTGCAAGTGGTACACTTGTTACCAAGCCCTTCGAGGAATTCAATAATCCCGCTTATCCCACTCCACGTTACATTATGCGTGGTGTAGATTTCAACATAAGTGTATCCTTCTAACTCCCGCTTATCCCTCTCCACGTTACATTATGCGTGGGGTGGTTTTCAACATAAGTGTACCATCCCATACTATACATTATTATTAAGCCGAAAATAGATCTCGAGCACTGACCACTGATCAATTTCGTCCTGACAAGGAGGGGAAGAGGTCACTCGCCATTCTATTCCTCATAATTTTTGTTGCCATCACCTCTGCAACGATTGCAGATTGGACTATTTTACTTTACAATCTGCCTTCATATGCCGCTTTAGCAATCTGGTGGCTAGTTTTTGCCATTGTTACTGTTACCTTGGTATTTCTTTTTCGTCACATATTGATTCCATTGCGGAATAGGATGAAAAGCAGTGTTTCTTGGCCCCTGACAGCAAAATTGGTAAACGGCATATGTTGGGCCGGCCCATTTGCAATGATACCTGTATTCCAATCTCTATATCCATACTTGGTCCTATTGGGGATTGGGGCTGGGAATATTTGCACCTACAGTCTGTTACGGAAATATAGCGATACGTCAAACAGGGAGCAATATCTAGTGGGCATTTTATCAATCTTATTTATACCTCTTGCATCAATCATAAATTATACAATTCTTCAGAATTCAGGTGAGCTTGCTCCATTGGCTTCTCGGTTATTGATAGGAATAGCTTATGGGGTAGGGGGACTTTATGCACTATTACTGGATCATTAGGATTGTTCCTTCTAGAACACATGTCAAATCACTCGAATACTGATAATTGAACAAACAATTTACCATTTTTTACCATATTAGGCTTTTAAATTATGCAAATTGATTTTTTTTCTATCATGGCAAGTCGTTGCATTGTGAGATATCTACTAGCTTGAATGTGGATGGTCAATAGCATAAGAGTAGAATGTATGATCGAGAATTTGAGCGGAGAAAGGAGATTCTGATGTATCACTACGTAATTATCTACAGGAAGTTCTTCATAAAAGAGATATAATTCAAAGTATTATGTATTTTGGTATCAGCAGTGACTAAAATACGATCCCGAATATGTTACAGTTGCGGGGAAGAGAGGTTCATGGACTACGAACTCGAGAAAAAGTTAGGAACTAGTATACCAGTGTGTCCTCGCTGCTATATTACAGCTATTCTAGAATTGGATAAAGAACTCCACAATGAGACGCCAGTTGGACCTTAACTATGCACAAAACTATAGCAAGAATGCGGTGAATTTCGATTCTACTGTCTTTTGTTCAATACCTGTACGATTGCAAATCTACAATCGTTTGATTAAAGCAATCCACATTCACCTAAGCTATCAAGAATAGGTTTTAACTTTAGACCAATATCCTTTTCGTGCAAAATAAATCTACTATTTAATTGGAGTGCGATGGATAGCATGTTTCTATCTTCCCTAGAGGTGTAAATTCCGTTTCCTATTATACTATATCTATCCGAATTAGATTTCATCCAGGTCCTCCATGCATCCATTCTTTTCAGATCTGCCTCCATCATCCCATAGGCGAAATCTAACTCTACATGTTCGTCTTCGATGTCCAGAAGATCGAGTTTCACGAGTGGAACGAGAACCTCTCCCCCGGGGACCTCTTTATGCTCTTGGTTCATGGCCTCAATGATGTTCTCCTCATCCTCCTCACCCATCTCACTACTAGACTTCTGATCGGTTAGAAATCCATAGTTAGGGAAAAAGTAGCCCGCTAAATCATTATTCCTATCGTATATCTTGTAGA
Organism: uncultured Nitrososphaerales archaeon; assembly: GCA_963841565.1. Lineage (GTDB taxonomy): Archaea > Thermoproteota > Nitrososphaeria > Nitrososphaerales > Nitrososphaeraceae > TH5896. The sequence continues at coordinate 18,194 of CAWJCY010000011.1, read as the reverse complement.
CCGTTTCGTCATATTCGATTTTCCATTTCTTGCTGTCCTTATCTCTCTTTAGGAACACGATGTCGAGGTGTTTGCGGACACGCGATTTTAACGTTATCCAAAGTGTTGCAATACTCCCTTACCGAATAGCACGAATCGTCCGTTACGCTCAGAATCCAGATTTACTAATCATTACCTCGTATCAGAATATCATTTGCAACATAGAAATCAATAAAAAATCAACCTATTTCCAAAACAACGCATTTTTTTTATTTTTTTAATACATTGAGAACTATTCCAATCTGATTAGGAAAAGTATGTCTTGCAATTGACTTAAAATGTAGGGGCTTGGTGCTTAGAAAAGGCCCTCCCACATGCCGTTAAGAGGTGGTCAGGCAAGCTCTAAACAATAGCAGTGTCGTGTATGCTTGAAAATAAACCTTTCAATACGAAAGAAAAGGGATCGGAGCCGAAGTTTAAATCGATGTGAAATCCTGAATACCGTCCGGTCTAGGTACTCTTCTAAGTACATCAGCGGCCATAAAGTGAATCTGAAAAAGGGACCATTCAACCATCGCTGCTCGTGATTTCAATCTATAATATTCATATGATTTTTGCTTGTCTCTCTTGAACTTTAAAAGGCCCTTGTCAATTCTGACCAGCACTCTAATGAGTGATGCAATTAGCGATTTAACCGAAGAATCAGGTACCGGTTTGTATTGTCTGAGTATCCCACTCAATTTTTTCGAAACCCAATTAAGCGCTTCAACCTGATTTGCAATATTCCATAACCGATTTGGATCTATGTCGGAGTGCTGAAATTCCCACCTTTTCTGAGCAATTTGGTCGCTAACCGAGGCATAGATTCGTTGAATTAACAATTCATTAGCTTCCAAGTAGTATTGTTGTCGTTGTTGCTGCACAGTTGGCTTAGGCATAGGCTGGAGATCATGAAGCCGAGCATTTAAGGTATGAAATACCAGTTCAGAAGGGGGGGAGGGGGATATGTCAGCTCTAGTCTACAGCAGTACTGGCCATTATTCCTTTGACTCTGATTCTACTTCTATTGGAACCATAGACGCGTCAAAGTGCTATTTTCAAGTAGGCGCAACTCTAGCTCTAGCTGGAATTAGTAGTTTGGAGATTATTTCCAGCAATCTAACTTGAGTGTAAAGACTATTGCTATCCCGGCCATCCAATTAATATCTGCAATTTGATTACGACCATCACATGAGGAAGTAAATTACCAATAATGACTTCTTCACAAACGTTCTTGACCGAATAACAATCACTTGTGGTTAAAATGCTGCAGATGATAACTCACTTATGAATAGCTCTTATGAAGATAACACCATCTCCACTGTTTGTTTGGTAAAGCTACCATTGTGGAGTGACCGGTTTGTTCAAAGTGTTTCGTAGCATGAAGCCCTTCGGATGAATCACAACAGCCCACGTGACCGCACGTCAAACACATTCGTAGTGCCACCCAGTCAGTCCCCTCTATTTCGCACTCCTGACATGACCTAGTACTAGGTTTTACTTTGCTTTCATCTATCCCTGCAAAATGTTCGCACCCCGAGTCTTTGTCAGTTCTCTTTTGATCATACATCAGAAATATAATTGGTCGAGTGATTTTATAAACTGTGAACACCGAGCCATACTTAGGTAGCATACCCTGTACCCAGACATTGGTGATTTGAATTGTTAATCTACAAAATAGTCCAAATCATTGCCAGTCGGCGATATTTTCCTTGTAAGACGGTGACAGGATCGGGCCCCCAGACATATCATAGCCCCGAGACATATCATAGAGCATCTATGAGCTTTTCTATTTGGGAAGTAAATGGATGGTCTCGATATTTTAGGACTGTAAGAAATTCTTTTCTCAAGAATTGGATATCGCAATAACAGGGAATGAAGGAAATGGTTTCAATTCCTAATTTCGCAGACAGGTTCCTAGATTCGTCATCCTCGCTGCGCCTTTGTTGGCTCTGTAACTGCGTTACCGGTGCAGCATCACTGTTGGGGGATTGAGCAATTGCAGGAGTTGACACGTTTAAGAATCCTTCTCTATTTGAGATACTCTGTTGAGGGACGCAGTAACCTTCAACCATGTTGTACACCAGAAATGCCTTGCTGCCTCAGCTCAATGAAACACCTGTATATCTCCTCTGCCACAATTTTTGTGCCGTCGATATCAAGGTCGCTCATTTTCAATGTCAGCAGTAAAATATCCGCAATTGCTAACGAATTTATTGACCAGAATCTTATTCCTGGACTCGTGTCGACTAGGATATAGTCTGCACCGAATTCAGACATCAATATTTCTCTAAGATGTATAAATCTTCTAATAGCCTGCCTTTTTGTATTCGTATCTGCAGCTTCAAGTTTGAATATCTCTTTCTTCTGAGGGTTAGAGAATCCTACCCATAATTTGCCCGTAATCTCGGCCTTTTTGCCACCGACAAGATTATTTGACTCGATTGCTTCGGATTGGCTTCGCTGACTGTTAAAATTGTCCGTAACATCTAACATTACGTCTCGAATATCCGCGCTGGAAGTAAGGAAGTCATTTATCCATTTTCGAGGTTCTTTTGAAAAATATAACTGGAAACTTGGGGCGTAGATGTCCAAATCTAGCAGGCATACACGAAATCCTTTCCTCGCTAAAAGGATGGCACTATTGCAGGCCAACGTAGTCTTTCCCGTACCTCCTTTGTAGGAATGAAAAGCAATGCACTTGTTCATCTGGCGAAGGACAGACTCTATAAAGAGAGAATAGTATAAGAATGTACTATTACGATAGCAATAGTCTTTTCTATCGTGGTAATAGAATATCATTCAGTTACTGCATCCGGCAATTTCATCTTCTAATCGATCATAATTGGTTGCGATCTTTGTCAATAGCAATTTCAGTGCACGTTACGCAATACTACTTTCCAAATTGTTTCTTTTTGTAAGTTGGAATATGAGTAACTGCACACATGACTTCAGATAAATTCGACCTACGAGACCTGATTGATTTTCAGGCATCATCCAATTACCCTTTGCCTCCGAAGACAGTCGATTTTTTCCTTTCTTCGGTCACCAAATCCATATATTCCTTCAGCTCAATTTCGCTAACTTCTTGAGAAACACCTCCTGTCTCCTCTTCCAAGGTTTGTTTTTCTTTCTCGACTATTTTCAAAATTCTGGTTCTCAACTGCTGCTCCATTTGGGCGGTCCCAATATTGTCTATAACGTCTACCATACTCTTCTTGATAGATTTTCTTAATGAGCTATCCTGTGACAAGGATATCGCTGAAAGGTAAAATCCGATGCTGAATAAATACGAAGAGAGTAACACTAGAGAGTGACCAGCTACTCCGTATGTTGGTTCTAATGCGGAAGTAGAGAGAGCTATGCCCACGATGGTATCCCCTATTCCGGTGAGGATGAGATAGTCCCTCAATTTTGAAGACGCCATTTTCCTTGCCACCATGAAGAATGCAAGACCGAAGAGGATATTTCCAGCTATTGTTCCTGTTCTAAAAAGGATTCTAAAGAAATAGCGATATGGTTCATCTACACCTGAGAGGCTTTCTCCTGAGAAAAAGCCAGGCATTTTTCCGACAAGATAAAGGATTAAAGGGAGAGAAAGAATAATCCAAAAGAACAAGGATAATTTACCTATCTTTTGATAAGAATTGCGGAGGAGCATAGTAGAAGCAATCCACCTAAATACAAATGCTATGGGAAGTATGGTAGAGTTTAAAAGGTTGTAGTATTCCTTGTTTGAATCGGGTAGTATAAGGAGTGTAGTAGTATCTCCATTTACTTCCTTCCGTATAATTTCTCCATTATACTTTTCAGAGGATTCATATAAGAATGATGATTCTGTGGGCACTCCTTCGGGTGTTTGCTCATATACCACTTGGACCATAAGTAGCTTTGTACTAGCGTCTTCGGCAATAGAGAGGGCGAGTGTCAATGTAGCAAAGCCATAAAATAGAATCGTAAAATTTTTACTATAACTCAATTTATACCAAGTAAAGAACTTGAAGGCTATTACGCCCATGATGAATGTGGCTAACGCGGAGCTAATTGCAAAAACTGAGGACGACAAAAAACCGGTCTTTGTGCCACTAAAGAGTATTACCAACAATATCCCAAATAATGCAAATTGAGTTACTGTTACGGTCCAGTGCAAAACGTTGATAAACCTAGATTTTGCTCTAATCTCCTCACTAACCTTTCTAGTATATCCTAGGAGGATCCAAGATCCGAAGCCATATCCAACAACTACGGTGGATATGAATAACGTAGTTTCTACATCGGTGGTGTAGGGTAAGACTTGACGAGTGACAAGTAAATCAAGAATAACAAGGAAAATAATAGCAAGTCCAATCACAACCGTTATCTTCCGACTATTGACCGTGACCGATGCCGAAGCTAATTTAGCCAAATTTACATGCATCATCATAGATAAAGCTAATACATAAAGTTTAACTACACTATGTCAAATTTCGATAATTTACAGTTAGCTAGTCAAAGTGTCAGGATAGCATAGAAGAATTATTTCAGACAACAGCCATGGCGTGATATGAAACGAAGAAATAAAACAAGCAACAAATCGCAAGATTGAACGATTCTAATACAAATCCCTTTAATCCTTTAATTATTGAGTTGGATATTCTTTCTAGTCGAAATTGAAATATTTAACATCCTATGCAACTATTCACTGTTATTAGAAAAAAGTCCTCTAATACTTGGAAAGAAACTATGACTGCTTATCAAAGTCTCAGGTAACTGGCATATTAAGTACAAGTATATCTATTAATAAATCAAGCCGAGATTAAAAGACTTTATGGACTAATTTCTTCAATAGAACCCGAAGGAACTATCTCATACATTTTAGCGAAGAGTTCTAAAAGCCTGATTCCTTTACCTGTGGTCTTGTATACTCTCTTTCTGGCATCATAACTTACGAGTCCATGGCCTTGACAGAAAGCAATGTACTCTTTGAGCTGATTACTGGAAAGATATGCACTATACATTATTCTTGTCTTAGTGGTTCCATCAGTACCTTTGGCCACTTGCAACACCTTAGCCAGTATGTCATGATGTGTCCTATTTTTCATGTCTGTAATAGGAAACTGGACTGGATCGTATTTTTACAAATCGGAACCTATTACAGGATAAATCCGATGTCAATTTAATATGTGATTATATGAGCTAATATACTTTAGAGAATATAGGTTAAGAACAGATGTAAAATTGAGAAATTTGGCAGGTATTCGAAGTTCGGAAGGAACAGGAAGTGGGTATGCGTATGACTCATGCGACTAGGTATGTCTAATTAACCTTCAGGGGCTAGACCAATAGCAAGGCTAGGAAAAACAAGTAAAAGCATCCACTGGCGCACATTTATTTCTTCCACTAAACTACTTTAATTAAACTGTTATCATCTACTTTATGAAGTGCCACTTGTTAGTGCAAATTTACTGAACTCATCTATGCTCATAACTAGTCCGTAATATCCTCTAACATTTTCCAACGTCGATTGATAGTGCTTTTCTATGTTCGACGCGGTAGCATCGGAAATCAATATGACATCATAACCAAGATTGAAGGCGTCTCTTAATGAGGATTCTACAGAGATTGAAGTATCTATCCCACTAAATATCAAAGTGTCTATTCTCGCGCTCTTAAGCCATACTCCTATTTCGGTGTCATAGAAGGCAGAATCACGTCTCTTCCTAATTACATGGTCAGAATCAGCTGGTTTTATTTCATCTACGATCTCCGCGTCCCAGGTACCTCTCACACAAATGGGTTTCATTCTTATTCTTTCCTCCCTAGATTTAGGAAGAATCCGGTGAACGTTTGTTAGGAGATCAATTCCCGAGGGTTCGCGTATGGCTTGAGTGTAAAAAATGGGAATCTTTGAGTTTCTACAAACATTAATGAGGTTTGCAATCTTTGGAATGACGCTGATATACTTTGAAATATCGATACCCAATTGATCGTACGAACCACCTTTTGCCGCAAAGCCATTCTGAACATCGATGACTAATAATGCGGGCCGAATTGTATAGTCATTAACCTTCATAAATCTCAAGTCGTTGTAAGCAATTCAACATATCGAACCAAATATAATTCATCAAATTAGAAATTCCTATAGTCTTTTAAGAATTTAGGCCTAGGTTATCAACTTGCACATAGCTTTCTAAATACCAGGACGAAGGATGAAATATGTATCTCTTTAAGAAGATACCTTAATAGTAAATCGTCAAACATATTTGCAGTACGTTAGTGATTTCAAAAAACCACCTGGTAGGCATTTCCCCTATTGCATGCAGCTAGTATTGAAACTGATCATCAATATTGACAGAAACTCAAATTGTACACCTGAAAGTGAAATTTGGACCTGTCAATGGTGACAAGCCATCAACCAATTGATCCTATTTGGGGCTAAGAATAACGTTAGCTAACCATTCATCAAGTATATTGCCGATCCTTCAAAGTAGAACGACGTAGAACTTATGGCCGCTTAATTTCGACTCTTATTGGCATGGCGCTATATCCATCACCTTCATTTATCACCTTATTGCTTCTCACACTGACACTCTGGACAGACTGCTTCTCCATGCATCCAGTTATTAACCGGTACTCCATATCGCAATTGTTACACCTGTAAACAGTAAGATCATCGGTAGTAAGACTTACAGCTGTTAATCTACTACAATTGACACATGTAAATTCCATATCTTTCACCTTTTAAATGGGGAATGGGAGTTATTATGTTTATATGTTTAGATCATAAATAAGTAAGCTATTGATGAGTTTTCTAGTACCTTGCACCATTGAGTGTGGACCATTTCTTTAAAATCACAAGTTTGCCGACAACGACTGCACTGCAAAAAACGACCAAAATGTTATGCTCTTCTTTACTGAGGTGGGTTGTCGCAAGTTCGATCCATCTATCACAATCTAGATTCAATCATAGTCAAATTGATGGCGAGAAGTTCTAGAATAATATTATGTAGCTCATATTTAGTAGACTTATTGAGTACAAAATGGTGCTCTCATCTAGTACAAAAAGTGACCATGTTGAGGGAGGCGATTATTCAGAATGAAATGCCCCTAAAGTTCTGTGTGTTAAGTCTTGTTACTGTTACTGCCATGCTACTGACTTTCCTGTCAGTACCATCCCTGGAATTAAATCAGTTGTCAGCTCAGATAACCCCATCATTTACTCTAGAGCCTGCAGATTTTCGTATAGGATTCATGGCACAAGATTTAGCAGATCCAGTCCAAAACAGTCCTAGTGCGAACATTACACAACTTGATGCCGTCCTTCCTGTCGTTAATCAGCCAATCACACCCGCATCTTATACTCCTGTGATTGAAGAGACTGAAGACGCTGATAGCGCTAGCAGCAAAGATGACGACGAAGATAGCGCTAGCAGTGATAATGACAATGGCGATGACAGTGATAATGACAATGGCGATGACAGTGATAATGACAATGGCGATGACAGTGATAATGACAATGGCGATGATGACGGGGATGGAGGAGGTGCCTTCGCATCTGCTGGAGGGGGAGGAGCGTTCGCTTTTGCCGGTTAGATGAATCGCTGCAGGATATCTGTTTACGCAAATGCTTCCCATTTTTCACTTTTTTAGTTAGTAGTAGAATCCTCTACATCAAGGAGATAACATTAGCTGGAGTAACTCCTAATTTCTATTGTTGCTAATGCATTCTAGCATTCAATGACCAACAACCTGGCCAATTCAATAATTAAATTAACGCTACTCGTGTGAAATACTGGCAAGACCTGGGGGAAAGAACTCTTTACCTGTAGCCATTGTAACTTTTGTTATCCACTCACAATTAATCCCTACTTTGTTATGGTGTTTTATAACCGCCTCCTCATCAGGGGCATCAAGTAGGCAGAAGCAAACGTTTGCATCATGATTGTAGAAGAGGTTGACATGGCTGACACCAAATTCGTCTTTGGGAGAATGCACCAATTCTTTCAGTTGGTCTTCCTTAAACGGTACGTTATGAACGTCCAAATAAACAGGCAAATCAAATTATTAACTCTACATTGAGTTATAAGTGCTTTTTTGTTAGTTTATATGGATTAGATATCGGGTCAATATCCCCTCATGCTCAATTGCTAAATGTTTGTAATTGTTCTGTCTACTTTCAATATGCGTTGTGATAAGCATTTATATCTTTAAGACGAGGTATTGAAGTTCAGATTAATTATCTATGCCTTCCACTGATTCAAATACCACTCCTGAAAATTTGGTCAGTGACAATAGTTTAACGGAAGCAACGGGGGCGATTTCTAGAATTGTTTCCTCGGCGGTAAAGAGTTATAATTGCATATTCGATGGTGGTTGGTTGGCAGTACTTCTCGATAATTCGCTACTTTGGAACGAGCAAGTTCAACTGAAGTTCAGACATGTTGCTTCACGCTTTATAACTAGAATTAGTCAGGAAAATTTAGAGCCGTGCACGCGATTAATGAAATATGTAGAGTTAAGGCACATCGATAATGTTACAGGTTATCTTGGAATAAAAGATGTCGATGAGCAATTTATTTATGTCTCAACGGGGATGGAACACTTCGGTGTTGATTCAACCAAACTAATCAACCCTGAATCTGATTTGTTTCTCTCAACTAATCAATCGTTCACCCAGATGCAAAGCTACTTTTTTGAGAGAGTTTGGAGCGTAGCAACTCCGGCAATGCAAAGGATCGCAGAGATTGAAAGAGGTGTATCCCAACATAAAATGCTAAAGGAGGTAACAAGCGATCCGTCAGAGGTGCGCAATGCCGTCACAGATATTATAGAATCATCAAGAAGTGAAATCCTAGTTGTGTTCCCCTATGCAAATACGTTTTGGTGCGCAGAAAGCGCAGGAGTAATAGCATCGCTGGGGGACAAGATTAAACATAACGTCATTGTCAGGGCGATAGTGCATATCGACAAAAATGAGGGTGAGGCCGAAATGATAAAAGAAATGATTAGACAGGTACTGAGAAGCAAAAGTAATGACCTCTATGCCAATATATCCTTCTTGACTAGGGACTTGAGAGTTAGAAACATGTTCTTTATTGTCGACCAAGTTACTTTACTCTCAGTAGATATAGTCGATAGTACAAGAAAGATGTTTGCGGAGATACTTGGAGAAGCTACGTTCTCTAATAATGAAACGAAGGTCTCCGCTACTATCTCTGTATTTGATACTTTGTGGATCCAATCAGAACTTGAAAAGCAGGGCCACGCCAAGCAAGCGTATTTTAATATCTTTAAGGGATTTAGATTGCGACAGGAAGAATACAGGCGAAAATGGCTTTTTGAGCAAAAAGGAGCAAGGAAACCTAACGAATTATGAAATGATGCTCCGACTTTATCTTGAAAAGTCTGATGGATTGATAGAAAGTCGCTTCAAGGTTATGCACCCTAAAATAACCATTCGGTCCCCAACAAGAATATGGTGACTTACTTTTTTTTAACTATGGCCACATCTATTTCATGATTTAAATGTATATACCTTAGAAATTATCTTATGGTAGAAAATCCAGTATCTTTTAGTCTTATCTTAAATAAATATAGATCTAGGATATGAAATTCAATGCGCTCTGGAACACCCGAAATCAGAAACCGAAATACATATGTTTGTCCCCGCTGCAGTTCCAAAGAATTAAGTATCTTGAATCATCCAGTCAAACGGAACATGGTGATTGAAACTGCGAATTGCCCTCAATGCAATCTGGTCTGGCAAGATCAATGGATCCTTCCAGTATTTCCCATCTCTAAAAAGTAGACCTGTAACAAGACCTTTTATGTGGATAGGCTAATGGAGGACGCGTTCATGCTCAGGTTTACCATTTTAGTAACACAGGTTAGAATTTTAATCAGCAATCAGAATTGTTATTGTTAATGAGGCGACGACTTGGTAACTAAAACAGCTTTGGTATATATTCTTGAATCGGTTTTCGACCTGAATGACCTCTATGGTAGTAACATTACATCTAACTCATGTGTCTTACTGTATGGATTTCAGAATAAGACTCGTTGCTGTTGAGATCGGAGGTAATACGTTCAGGCCATCATTACTAGTGATCATAGTACTTTATCAGATATTACAACCTAAGTGTATGTGATTTGTTTGGCATATTTATGTGGAGACAGAACAATGCTAGAATTCAGTTTCTTGAATAGTGACAATTTGTGAATTCAGATACTATTCCAGACGGTATAAATGGATGTTCCAAGCCATCTATTGTATGAATACCACGACTTAGTTCCACCAATATTAAATGCAAGAATCTTGGATAAGATAAGGATTATAGAGCTAGGTAAGTGATTAATAGATCTTAAGTAGGAGCCCTGATAGAGTAACATGATGAAATAACAGGCTCTAAGGAAGATGCCTCCCTCCACTACTTTTTACAAGACTTTAACTTGTTCACAACTTCGTAAGGATCTTGCAGTATGAACGGGGACCATGTATTAGTAATAGGATCTTTCTCTCGAATGTGATAGGAAAAGTGTAGATGTGGGCCCGTAGCTCGCCTTGCCTGTATCACCACTGAGTGCGATTTGATCACCTGCTTCAACTGCCTTTCCTGGACTAGCTATTGATCCATTCTGAAGGTGACCAAAGTCGAACAAATGAACTCCGTCGGTTGACATAACATATAGAACGCTCCCACCTTCGAACTGGTAGCCTGTGCGGCCCTCCTTACCAATTATAGTCACTTTCCCAACCACGGTAACATTCATAGGGGCCAACACCGGAGTGCCTATAGGAATAGGAATGTCTAAGCCATTATGAAGTTCTGGTTTTCCCGTAGTTCCAATATTAGTGTAAAAATCTCGGGTAGTGCAGAGAGTATCCCAGTTCGGAAGAGGAGGTTTGATTGAAATGGGGGATTGAGCTGATGTTGGACATCCAGTACCGAAATCAAGGTCACCATTAGGGCAAAACCTCTTAGTTGAGGGATCGAGTATGTCGCAAACTATGGGAGCAAAGTTGGTAATACACTTTCCGTGTCTACATTGAAAATATTCCAAGCTAGTGAAGTTGGAGTTGGGATCTCTCCCTCTGTCAATACACTCTCGTGGGAATGTGCTAGCATAAGCAGGATTAGGCCCAACTGACTCTAACGTGAAAGTTACAGATGAAAATAACATCGCAATCATAAGTACCGCAGTAGACGCTGATACAACTTTAACTGCCGATCTATCCAACCGAAGCTTTTGGTATATCTTTGTTTGATTATTGTCACCGTTGGCCAGCTCTAAGGCCTTGGTTCTGCTCCATTCGATTTGATCATTTCTCACTTCTGAGATCAGATTTCTCATAACTCCGTGGTCGTTTTAGAAGGATTTCTCTTTTTTCAATATATTTATGATAAATGCTTCGAAAAATTGATAGGTTCAAGAACGACGTACAAGAACAGGAAAAGGAATTAGAACAGAAAACCGGAATTGAAGCGAATATGGATGAAGACATTAGGAGTATAGAAGAGGTCTTGCAGGAAGTTGGCAAGAGCAGGATACAAATTTAGGGAGATATATCGAGGTATTATTATTTTTCGGGACCAATTCACTCACCATCGATCGCACGTAAGGCTTTACCCTTAAGATCTAATGCCTGACCGTGATGACCATCGATTGCTAGGACTTTATCAGAATAGTTTATGGCTTCCTGATATTTTCCTAAATCATATAGAGCATATCCCTTATTATTCAATGCCTTGACATAGTAAGGATTTATGGCAAGGGCTTTATCATAGTTGTCAAGTGCTTCTTGATATCTACCTTCTTTAAAAAGAATATATCCTTTATTATTCAAGGCATCAACATTATTAGGGTCTATGACCAATATCTTGTTAAAATAGCCAAGTGCTTCTTGGTATTCCCCTAAATTAGATAAAATGAATCCTTTATTATTTAGTGCCCTGGTATAATTAGGATCGATAGCAACGGCCCTATCATAGTATTCAAGCGCCTCTTGATATCTGCCAGAACTAGAAAGAGCGAGACCTTTGTTGTATACAAAGTCTACCCTATTTGGCTCAACGGCGAGTATCTTGTCAAAGTAGTCAAGCGCTTCTTGATTCCTATGTAATCTGAGAAGAGTATTCCCCTTGTCGTTCATTGCATCTAAGTTGTTCTTTTCAATCGACAATACTTTATTGTAATTACCCAAAGCTTCCTCGTATCTTCCAAGATTGAAAAGGGCAAAAGCTTTGTTATGCACAACCCCTATAGCTTTGGGGTCTACGTCTATGGCCCTATCATAATTAACAATCGCTTCTTCATATAGACCCAACTCGGATAGAGCATTACCCTTGCTGCTTAGAGCACGGAGCGAATCGGGTTTAAGAACTAATAGCCTATCAAAATATTCTATGGCTTCATCATCTCTGCCTAGATCGGAAAGGGTAAGGCCCTTGAAATATAATGAATCAATATGATGTGGGTCTATCTTCAATACCTTGTCAAAATAATTTATAGCATCCTTATATCTGCCCAGATTAGACATTAAATAACCCTCATTATATAATTTTTCGACGTCATCCGAAGTTGTCTGGTTCACAGTAATGACACTTGCGTTCGAAGATCGACTAAGATCAGTAGTGGTATTATCACCCTGTGCAAAAGCCAAATACTGGCCGTTACACGGTACAGAACATACCCCCAAATAGACAGAAACAAATGAGATACATGATAATAATATAGACAGTAAGAATTCTCTTCCAAGAGTCGTTAGCATTAACCCTTAACAATAAAAAACAGCTATTAATAGTATCTACCAATCCGAGTCAGTCTACTTATCTTATAGCTAATAGAATGGCCTGTTGTTACTTATGTTATTGCATAGACTAAGCATGCTTAACATATCTCTTCTTTTCTGTAAGGTTTTTTACGTTGTTGATTCTAATTCTGAAGACCAGATAGTGTAGCTATCAATGACTATATCTGCGATTGCATTGCATTAAGTCGTTTGAAAATGGGATATTCTTCATAACAAGCATAGCTGAAGTATAAGTATCTGTTCTGATTAATTAACAATGGAGTCTATAAATCAATATTAACTTGAGCTTGTCATTATTCTAAAGTGGTAAAGATCGCGGACCTGAACTCGAGAATATCTTTTGGCACACCAGATAAGTCTCGATTGAATCATAGGATAAATCAATATATTTCTGAATCGTCCCCATCTGAGAAGGCAGTTATAAAAAATACTGACTCTTTCAAGGTAGGGAATGAATTGGCTAGTGTTACTAAGCAGATTCTAGTAATAGATGACGACCTAGACAGTGCCATAGCAATTAGGACATGCCTTGAGAGCTATTTCAAAAAAGATGCTCAAGGGTCAGAATTTCAGGTTATGGAAGTATCAATGTACTCAAATCCAGTAACCGCATTAGCAGAATTCAAACCATATTACTACGATCTTGTACTTGTCGATATTAACATGCCTACCGTAAATGGCTATGAACTCGTTGAAAAAATAGTAAAGCTTGATCTCAACATCAAAGTTTGTTTTATGTCATCTGGGGAAGTGAACTACGAAGCAATACGAGAAATCCACCATCCAGTTGAGAGTTTTGGCTGCTTCATAAAGAAACCAGCAACAAGAGACTATCTAATAAATCGTGTGATTCAGGAATTATTCTAGGGTCGACCAGTGGATTCAGACCCAAAACATTGCCGGGGGGGAGAACCGTATGTTTTGATCAATGACGGAGCAATCGATCCGAAGCAATCCAGACCTATTGGTCTAACAAATAGAGATGCGAGCGCTATTGAGTGGGTAACTAAAAGGGCTAGATCAGACATTCTCAATATCACGCATCGACTTCCTGATAAATTATCAGGGTTAGTTATTGAATTTGCTCAGTATGGTGGATTAACATCCGCGAATGATATTGCAATGAGAAGATTGACATTAGCCCATGCTCCTGACATCCCATATAGGGAGATTATTGACCCCGATGAAGTTATAACATGGGTGGATATGGATGGAACTGAGGAAGAGGTTCTAGCTTCCTCGTGGTTGAATGATCATGAAGCAAGAGCTTGCGCAAAAATTTGTAATCATTTGAGAACTTTAACCAAAAAATCGATAGTTATGGTTACTAGGTTTACAGGGCAGAAATTGCAAATTAGGTATTATCTCAAAATGATGGGTATATCTAATATCAGAGTAACAACTACTACAGGAGCCTTAGGTACTCAATCAGACATAGTACTTTTCTCCCTTGTTAGAAATAATTCTGAAAGGATAGTAGGGGCAGCAGGGACCCTTCAGGATCTCAATGTAGCCATTTCTCGATCTAAAGAAAAATTAATCATTTTGGGAAACTTCGAGATGATGGTTAACGGGTGGTCGGGGCATAATCCGTATTTCAATTATTGGCGTAAGAGTAATTCAAGGGTTCTTGCGCGATTAATAGATTCGCTTACTTACTAGAACCACCTAATATTCAGTTCGAATAATCACAGATTGAATCGGTTGGTTTTCTTTGTAGATATTGAAAAAAGGGCGCGTAACAAAACATTGTTAGATGAATAGTGCTTGCATGATGCATCAGTTTCTGAACAGCGGTGGCCCTTGTGGACCTCCCACGCAGAGCCAATTCCAAGGGCCGGCCGAATAAGTTCTTGGATTTCACCAAATACTAGTAACAAACTGCTCATTGGGACTATAGATATACGCAAAGGTTTTCTGAACACCTAGAGCGTATCTTACACAATCAGGAGGCTTCCACTAGAAAATAACTTGGAAGCTTTTTGCCACGGTCGTACTACCTACAGTTATCCTTTACGAAATAGGTTCTTAGCTATGAATTAAAAGTTTCATACCCAGATATTCTTCCATGTGCAATGAGGGCTAGGTTTTTAAATTGCTGGCTTGCCATAATGTAACTCCCAAGGATTATGCAGGGAACTTTTAGATGAGAGTTAATTGGAGAATAATGCGCTCGGATCTTTCTTTCAATCCAATATTTATGATATTAGAAGGCGATTGTTGCAGTGTTCCTTACTTTTGCGGATCACAATCAATCCAAAATGAATTCCTAATGGATTCCTTTATAGATTTACATCTCCTTATATAGTACTATAGAGATCTAATCTATTAATGACTAAAATAAGGTTCTCGGCGTTGATTGCAATTTTCGTAGGAGCTGGAATTCTAGCAACGACGGGATTCACTGTAACAAACGGATTCACTGTAACAAACCCTGCGATGGCTCAGACTGTGATTGATAATGCAACCATGGCTGGAAATATGACAGGAGGAAATATGACCATGGGCAATATGACGGAGGCGTCTGGCCACATCTCAGGAGGGGGAAGGTGCGGTGGCACGTGCTATACAGACAGTGACTAATCAGAGTAGATGGCACAAGCATTGGATTAGTATAATGCAGAAGTTCAATAACCGTTAACAGAGTATGCAAACCCGTCTTTTGTTCGATGAGAAAAAAACCAAACCCGACGTTAATAGCAGTATGTCATATTTTTCCTCACATTTTTTTTGATTAAATGTCTGTGACTAAATTTGAAATGGTAAAGGAACGTGAACATAAATAAGAACCCCAAATCTTTGCTGAGGAATATCTCAGTCAAATTAAAAGAGAACAATAGTAGGACAATCCTAGTAATTTTCTGTATCATGGTAGCCGTTTTGATACCTGATATAATGATCAACTATGTGAGCGATTTTATCGTTCCGATATTGATTTCCAGTTGGAGCATATTCTTCTTCGTTATCATATGCGCAGTATACAGTGTCGGTCAGTATTTTATCTTGAGATTTGTGAGTGAAAATAGCCGGGAGATAAGAGCAAAAGATCGATATTTCAATATGATTCACCTGATCGTAACTGTTGCACAATACTTCCTAGTAGCTATTATGATATTTATTGTATTAGAGATCCTTATAACCTCCAAATATCACACTATTTTGCTTACAGCAGTTACAGGTGTTACCGGCTTCCTGACTGTGGGTATACTCTGTCTTTGCGCACAACGGTTCTTTTCATGGTATAGAACAAATAAGAATTCCGTTGTTGTTTTGCTATATGCTTCATCCTTTGCATTATTCGCGTTCGGTCTGGCTTTCATTTCAGTAAACGAATTCCTTCTTATGTCAGAAAAGGAACCAATAAGAACTCCTCAATCGGAAGTTACTTTTCCATCTGATTACTTCGAGCCAGGCTCATTTTTAGCAAATACATTTGATACTTATCAGTATACTTATACAATAGCATTTGTTATATTGATGGCCGGAACGGCGCTTCTCTTACATCATTATTCTAAAAAAATAGGACGAATAAAATTCTGGCTTGTCATATCTCTGCCTATACTGTATAAAATCATCACTTCACTTGAAAATTTTGGGCTAATTACTCTTGAAACAGATACAGAGTCATTTTATTATTGGTTGATTACTTCATTGAGTACTTCAGCTGGTGGCATCCTTATTGGAATTGCCTTTTGGACTGTGGCAAAAACCATACGTCAGGATAGCATTGTGAAAAGGTATCTTATAATTGCAGCTTTTGGCTTTGTATTGCATTTTATATCAAACAACCTTACCCTTACGGCTGCATCTTATCCCCCATTCGGCGTCGCAACATTGATTCCTCTACCGCTATCCGCGTATATGATCTTTCTTGGTGTGTACTGTACGGCAATATCTATTTCCCAGGATTATCAGGTACGTCAATCAATCAAGAAGGTTGCTACTCAGGACTCAAACTTGTTGAGTAGCATCGGAACCGCGCATATGCAGCAGGAAATACTAAGAACAGTCGATCGTTTCAAGGACGTTCTTCAGGAACAAGAGAAGGAATTAGAGCAGAAAACAGGAATAGAAGCAAATATGGAAGAAGAAGATATCAAGAGTTATCTAGAAGAAGTATTGCAGGAAGTTGGCAAAACCAAGAAACCAACATAGGGAGACTTATTGGGGTATTATTAATTCGTCATGAGCTTACCATTCAATGACCATTAATCTCGGCGAGGGCTTTAGAACTTCGATTTCAATGGTAGTAAACTCAGCGGCAAGTGGGTATGACCCGACAGTTAACACCATATTCTATGGCCCGCTGAGTTAACAGAACCTCTTCACATTCAACATTGGCAATTTATTTGCACAAGAAAACACTACCCTCTCAGCAAACCAAAGTTCAGTTACAAATAGTAGCGGAATATATAACTCTACAGCAGCAGGATTACCAGATAGCTCTGGCGATGAATCTGGTCAGATCTCTGGCAGAGGCCGTGGCTATTGCATAAGTAATAACTGATTTATGAATAGGTTAGTTTTTGGCTATTTTTGCTACTGCCACAATCCTATTCAGTGTCGATGTATCTATTAAATGTTGCGATTTTTTATACCGTTTTCCTCCTTAGGCATTTCTTTGTTTTTGATTCTCACAACCATATTTATCCTTCTTTCTTTGTACTGATTCGACTAATCAAGAATATCGCATCTCAGATAATCTCTGGTTCGAACACTTTGGTAGACACATTTGGATTGTATGTTCCTGAATTAGATACCGACTTTTTCAATTATTACGTGTATGTTTCCCTTAATGGTGTCATTGGAGGGGTATTACTAGGATTTGCGTTTTGGACAATCGCAAAGGTAATGAGAGCTAACAAATCAGTCGCAAAATACCTTCAACTTTGCTCATATGGATTTGTGTTAAATTTAATAGCCGGTGTGGGTGTACTAGTTGCAGCCTCATATCCCCCATATGGATTTGTTAGGTTTGCTATGCTGACGTTATCATCGTATATGATTATTTTGGGACTATACTCAACAGCAGTATCCATTTCGCAAGATATCAGACTTAGACAATATATCAAGGATCTCAGCAAGGTAGACTCTGGTTTTCTTAGTACTATCGGCCAAGCACAAATGGAAAAGCATGTGCAGTCCAAAGCGTCAGACCTGGAGAATGTGGTCAAGGAACAAAGAATGGAATTGGAAAAAAAGTCAGGGATACAATCCTCGGTTCAACAACAAGACATAAAACAGTATCTGCTCGAAGTATTGCAAGAGGTCGACAAACACAAATCTTTATCGTAGACTAGAATGCGTTTTTTTATGTCACTCTTCATGTATTGAATGCATACGGAACCTCCTTGGTCCGTTCCGGATCCGTCGATAGCCCAATAGT
>CAWJCY010000010.1:0-35108 GCA_963841565.1 uncultured Nitrososphaerales archaeon | reverse complement strand
CACTGTAGCTTCGGTTAGAATCCCCAACATAAGGAGAACTCGAATAGGGCGCGATGAAGGATATTCACGACAAGGAACGCAGATCTTATTAGAGAGACCCGACACCGTAGTCCCTAATTTAGAGTCAAGAAATCGCATGAGAGACATCTACAATCGGTATAAGAGACTATCGAGCTGGATCGAAAGGATTGATGGAGAACTTGATCAGTCAGACAGGACCGATGTGTTGAGATTTGTAGAGTACATGACTGACAACGGAAATGCGACACTCTGGATCACTCGTTGCATAACTGCATTGATCTCGATGAGGAAATTTATGCGCAATTCTTTCAGAGATTCAGACAAAGACGATATTCGCGTACTCATTGATTTCATTGAAAACCGATACTTCAAACAAAAACACTACAAACCCACAACGATAGAGAAATACAAGATAATTCTAAGGTTATTCTACAAAATCGTCTACGGTAAGAATAAATTCTATCCAGAACAGGTGAACTGGTATTCGATCAAAGTTTCAAAAGACAAGTATCGTGACTCTTTCACATTAGATTTGGGCGAATTTTTAGAAGAAGATGAGATTGAAAAAGTTAATAATTTCCACATCGTCTACCCATAGAAAAGCGATTATCGCATGCATATATGAGAGTGGTGCGAGGCCAGAAGAGTTCCTAAATCTTCAAAATACTGATATCAATATAGATTCCAAGGGTGCCGTCCTTATTTTGCGTGGAAAGACGGGCGAAAGAAGAATTGGGGTTGTCTCATTTGCAAAGTACCTTGAACAATGGTTGGAAATACATCCATTGAAAATCCAAGATGCTTTTCGGTTATGGGTATCTGAGTCTACCAACTACAGGAATCAACCCTTAGGTTTAGGTGGATTGGGTAAGATCGTGAAAGACACATTCGTTGATTCTGGAATAAAGAATAAATTATATTGACTGAAAATCCAAAATAACCGTAAATCATGCATTAGTTCCTCATAGAGAATATATAATTTCACAAATCCATGGGATTTTAAAATATTCGGAATCTGATGGTGGTTCGGTGAGAATACAAGATCACGAAGGTAAAGATATTACAGTCGAGGAACTCGTATTTAGGTATTATGAAAACCCGTCTGAATACTTTGTATATCGAAACAATAATGACATGATAAGTCAAGAGTATAAAGAATCTGTGGGCATTAAAAAATCACGTGAGGAAATCATAATGGATCAAATCGATGAGATGTTTTCCGAATATGATGAAATGGCACATGATATCACTAAAGAATTAGAAGGTATGCCCAAGAGTTTATCGGATCCTACATGATTTATGGACTGTTTTCAAATAAATTGTTCGATGTATAGAAATCGAGTAATTTCCTATTTTAGGATATTAGAGTTTTCAGTGAATATGTCTTTTAATATCTCCTTTGAAATCTCATATCCTAAATTCCTTTTCACGACATCTAATTCGCTAATGCGCGCAACTTAAACTGGGTATTATGATAATCTGCGCGCAAATATATGAATGAATTTGGTTACGTCTCTTAATGACAGATGAACCAGAGAGGCAATTTTTCGGTACGAGTACACTTGTTCGTGAAGTTGCAGTACCTTTAGTTACTTCGTTCCCCTTCTGTCTAGAAGGATTTGTGAACCTATCGACATTTTTTCTCGTGTATCCCTGTATAGTTTATGCGCGCACGACTTAAATAAGGCTTTACCAGTTGTTACGTCTCTTATGATTCCTCATTCTTGATGAGATGAGTATCATCCACGTATCGAGTTAGATGACTTACGTCTGGTATTTGTATCTGTTTTTGTAGATTGTGCGCGCAGAAATTGATTTTCAATCGAAATTATTACAACCTCATCATGTCTTGGAATCCCATTTATTCGGTGAAGACTCCCATTTTCTTCGTAAACTTGCGCATAACTACCTCATCCCCTTTATCGACATACACCCAGGGAAAAACCCTCAAGTCATAGACCAAACAAACCAGCTCAACTCATAAATGCCTGCACTCCTCGACTTTTCAATAGACAGATATACCGAAGATGATCCTAAGAAGAGTCAGAAAGAACCTAGAGATGAGTTTGGAGTTATCATAATGGGCAGTGGTGCGATGATCGGCGGATATCTAGGGGCAAGATACACCAATCTATTCAGTGAGAGAAATCTCAAACGTGTTATAGGACTAATATTGATAGTTGTGGCCATAACAATGTTCTTGCGTGTATTTAAGATAGGATGGCAATGATGGAAGATTTGATTTTGCGCGCAAATTTACTTGAAGCCTAATTGCCCTTCTAAGTGTACTGTATGATCTATTTAGACCTATGTACACTACTTTACGATCTTAATATTACTCAATTTGAAGATAGTTGTGAGTGTCCAGAGTAGGCCATCTTTTAATGGGTCCCAATGTGGAAAGAATCTATATGACCAACACGTTCGATATGAAGATGAGAAGAAATTATCATTTGTGACTCGCTTTCGAGTGGATTGCAATCCCATCTCTATCGACTTTGCAGTCGATACCTTGGTCTTTCTAACAGGAGCAATTTCTATTTGTGTGAATGTATTATACCTGAAAGGATTCGAGTACCGAACATTTCATTTCCACTGTCTTGGAGATTCTTAGCGCGAGTCCATGTTTTGGCGCGCCACTAAATTAAGTTATATGACTTCCAACAGCGAAGGTATAAAATTACATCTTGAAACAGCAGACGAGTGTGGTCACGCAAACATTTATCCTGTAGGGATCTACTACGATTCTTTGAATAACAGGTCTAATATCCTAACTGGAATACGGTCTTAGAAAATACATAATTTGGGAAAAATTGGGATGTCTAACCAAACCCATATGGAATATTTCAATTTCGTTGGATTATTTGGATATAGTCAAAGTTCTTACCGCTAACCTGAATACATCCACGATTCGTCACTAGTACAGGAGTTAAAGAGAAAAAGTGACTATAGTAAGAACCCCTCTCTATCTTAAGGGATCCTATTTCTAAAGGAGTATATCCAGAAGTACTTGTGTTCGCTATGGCTTGGCTTGCGATATTTTCACCAATTGATTCGGGGGTTGATACAATGTCCTTGTCAAGTATCGCCGATTCGGCTTGTGCCATACCGTGATTTGCTTTATCGGGATCCATTACGAGTTTTTTAGGTAAATCCTGACTCCCGACGATATCGTCTTTGCCTTTTTGTCTTAAATCCTTGCCCTCGTCGCTTCCAGACCCATCTGAGACAAAACCTTCAAAACGTGCGCCAACTCCCTTCACCTTGTCTGAAATCTCATCCTTTATTGTTCCTACTTTGTCGTTAGGAAACCTTTCGTTCTTGGTCCATTTCATCACAATCAGCTCCTAAATATATGGGAATTCTATGATGTCTTATTAATATACTTAAGTCGCACGACAGGGAATGATTTCCATGTTGATTGGCTGCTTTTGGATTATTAGCAATCCAGTCTTAAATCCCGATGAGCTTGTTTACCTTATCCTAACAATTAGTGGACGCAATAATTAAAAGCGTTACTAGTGAAAGTTCATAGTAATGAAACTGTTCAACGCACGAACGGCCACTGAGGAATATATGTCAACTCATTCGCTTACTTTTTCCACCCCCGAGATGACTCTTAAGAAATTTGCACTCTGGCTAGGGGAACAAGTTACCGCGCCTGATAGTCATGAAACAGTGCCTAGGTTGACTCTCTTTCTCCAAGAGAAGAAGTCTGGTTCATCGAGTCAGACTACTGAACCGGACATTGATGATACTTTTAGACCCTCTGGAGCTGTTACAGAGATGTACGGGAGAGAAATATCAAAAATAGGAGGAGACAATCATCCCGTTGTTGAACAGGTTGTAGAGGGAAAACATTGTGTTGACTGCGGTGCCAATTTAAATTTAAATTCCAAATTCTGTAAAACATGTGGTGCGAAGCAAGTATAAGTCGGGAGGTTTTTGTAAGCAAGAATTGTGGAATGCAAGGGTTAAATGATCGATTTGTGCGTCTGTTCACTGAAATTTTGAGTTTTCAAACGCCATCTGTCAATTGTAATTCTAATCAATTCTAGGTGCATAAAGAGTTTAATAGTGCAATCGAAGTTTACGGATCATAAGCATATACACTCAGGAATTTGGTGTAATTTCTCAAAATGATAGATGCGACTCAATATTTAGAATTTTTTGCCTATTCTTCTTGCTTATTCTAATGATTGATTCGTCATCTCAGAATTTTCTGTCAAGATCCTTAATGCCTTTTAATTATCTTAAGAACATCTGAGGAGACACACTGAAAGTTTCATTGTAGCCAAACTGCATCGTAGCCAAACTGCAATGTACCTGGCTTTTGGAATACTCATATTTTGAGTTTTCTCAAGGTATACAACTTCTTGATGCGGTCTAACACCATAACGAGTCCAACGACCAAGAGGATTGCTATTAATGCTTGAATTAATGAAGTTATTACCCTGTTATGGATACCAAGCAAGCTATCCAGTGGCGCAACAAATATAATCAAAAATCCGCACGCAGATAGGACTATAGTCCACATTACTCCAATAAACCCAAATAGCCCTAGCATAGCCAACCCTAAACTCCTAAACTCCCTCTATACGAATAAGGATTGAAGATAGATGGATATGAACGCTAGGGCTGAACAAAAAATTGCGAGCTTTGTGACCTGTTTGATAATCTCTTTTTCGGTCAATGGACCGTCTGCTAGTATCAATCTTAATAGTGTCACTGGGGCTCTCTTATCCTTTGATGCCATCAACTTGAAGTCATCGGTTAGCATTGTAGGACGGGCTTTTACTTCTCTGTGCTCTACTATTTTTTTCATACTTGAAAGAAAAAGAAATGAATTCATGACGGCTGGTAAGAGCGCTATCACAGCAATGATCTCGGATTTACCTGTAATGGCAATCGCGCCGAGCATCGTTCCCATTAACAGTGTGCCAGAATCTCCGGGAAATATCCGACTTGGGTACCTATGGTATTTGTAAAATGCTAGGGTTCCTGCTAGTAAAGGCAATCCGGCCAAAAAAACGTAAACATTACCAAATAACAGAACACTTATCAAAATAGGTATTAACGCAATAATTACCGAACTACTTGCTACGCCATTCAGAACATCAATTGAATTAATAGTGTTCCCTACGACAGGTATTATAACGAGTATTAAAGGAATGTAAAGGATCGGAATAAACGCGCTACCGAATACCAAGTTAAGATAGTTACCATGTGCACCTAGCAGGATTATTGGAATGGCACCGGCCACTAGTGCCAATGGTTTAAACCAACCTGGCATTATTTTTTTATCGTCAACTATACCTACTATGAAGCCTATCACAGTGGTCAATAGGATAGCAAGCACCGTATCATTGAGTGTCGATATATACAAAATTACTTCAGCCGATGTTATTCCTAATAGCAAGACTGGACCGGCAGGCCTGGGTATATCGGGTTTTCCAGGTTTATGATAGTCTTTTACTACCTGGCCCTTCGAATTCAACGATTTAATAGACTTAGGCATAAGGAAAAAAATGACTCCGAATGAAACCAACGATACAATTATTGCAATAATAAGATAAAAGGTGTCGGATATGGAATCGACGACTATCAAGATAGGTTCTGCAAGTTATGTCAGGCCTATTATAAATTTAATTAGTGATAGAATGTGGGAATATGGGTAACTGTATCTTGGGTCGCAACCTCAGACCATAATACCTCTATTTGTATACGCAAAATTGGTTTGAGTGGTATCAAGTACCATATATCAGGGAATTCAGGTAGATTAATAACTCCTCTAGTTAATTTAAACGCCAATTATAGGATAGTAGTATTAGGTTTTAGTATGATAGTGGTATATAGTGGTCGTCCTACATAGATTTGATAGTTTGCTTCTTTATTTTTCTTGCCATTGTTGTACCTATCTTTGGGATACTTGCAATGTGTTGTTCGTCCACTTCTATAAGATCCTTCATGGAGGCTACACCTGCATCAAATAGAGACCTTGCTCTAACTCTACCAATGCCTGTCAATCTTAATAACGACAGCAGCTCCGGCTTGACTCCGTATTTAACTCGTTTTCTAAGCATGTCAACTTCAACCAAAAGATCGTCCCTTTTACATAGTTTAGCGATCTCATAAAAGCCTGAAACTAGCCGCTCAGCAGCCTCAACAATCCTGTGTAAGTCTCCTGGCTCTACTCCTAATTCTAATGATATTTGTCTTACACTTGCTTCTTCGATCCAGTTGTGTAATACCAAAAGGCTTCTAGTGCATGCATGTTCGTCTAGCGGGATTACTAGGCAACTTTCGTTCTTACTTAGTAGATCTAATATGGGTTCTAAATCTCTCTTTCTTAATTGAAGCTTTGGAAAAAAATCCTCACACGATGTAACTACCTGAAGATATGCAAGTACATGATTATCTTGAGAATCTCTACCATTGCTCTTTATTGCTCTGATGAAGTTTCTAAATTGAATACCAGTAAACGGATCCATATATAATAAAGAAATGGTTTTGCCAAATGAAGTGGTTATGTATCTATCATTTTTGGACTTGATTAGTTCTTGTTCTTCAAGATTGTATAGCGTTTCGTCAACCTTACCCAATAACATTGACTTATCATGAGAAAACGCACATAGGGTATTTTCAAATAATTCGTGAATTTCCGACCTTCTAATGCCTGGAACTTCTACTACCGTGCTCAGAACGTGCAACCTTAAAGACTTTCCGTTCATTAAATTAGACCTTATCGGTTCCGGTGTTCCATTGATATAATGGTCATATAGATCTTGACCTGGGATATTGTCGTTTGCGATGATTATGCCTTCTCCTTTTTCGTCATATTGGGGTCGCCCCGCCCGCCCACAAAACTGCTTGTACTCCATAATTCTAATAGGAACATATCCGCCTTGCTCTAGATCATACCTCATTACGCTTGAAAGTATAACTCTCCTTGCAGGGAGATTCACGCCTGATGCCAAAGTGGGGGTGGCCACGATAAGCTTAATGAATCCTTTTGTGTATGCTGTCTCAACCACTTCTCTACATTGATGGGACAGACCTGCATGGTGAAAGGCAACGCCTTTGCTAATTAACTTTACCAACGTCTTCGTTAAGTCTGTATCGTCTCCCTTCTTCAAAAGCTTAGATGAGGCCTCGGCTGCCATTACAACTTCTTTTCGCGATAACTTCTGATGAACTGTATCAGCAGCCCTAACAGCAAGCGAAACACACCGCTTTCTAGTTTCGGCGAAAATCAAAGATTGGCCACCTTTTGCAACACAATCAATAGCAACGTCGACGGAGGCCGAGGCTTTGGTGGAAACCTTGACTGTAAACCGACTGCCATCATTCATAGAGGCTTTGCCATCTTCAAATATTCCCTCCACCAATTTTGTAGGTCTCCAAGAACTCGTGACCAAGTCACAATCGAGCCATTCCGCTAATTCACTAGAATTGGCAACGGTAGCACTAAGTGCTAGGATTTGAGCGCTAGAATACCTGTTTCTGATTTTGGTAAGTAACATCTCTAGAGTTGGGCCTCTCTCTGGATCCGAGAGTAAATGAAATTCATCCGTTATAAAAAGTCCCACCTTCTGCAGCCAATCAATTCGCCGGCGAAGCAGTGAATCCATCTTTTCGTTAGTTGCTATAATAATATCAGCATCAGATAATCCGCTTCCTGGTGAATTGTAATCCCCGCTTGCTATCTTAACTTTGACCTGCTTGCCTATCAGAGGATGCTTTTCAAATAACTTGAAGTCATGGTATTTCTCTGATGCCAGTGCTCGTAAAGGGGTGAGATATATCACCTTTAAGCCTCTTTGAAGGACTGAAATTGTGGCAATCATCGCTGTCAATGTCTTTCCGCTTGCAGTCGGGGTTACAATTAGTAGATTCTTGCCTTCTGCGACACCTTTTGATAGAGCAAATTCTTGTGGAGGATATAACTCAGAATATCCCAGTATCTTCAATATTTTATGTAAATTTCTGTTTCCGTCCGTGTTTAAATGACGTTCAGGATCCTCAATTAATCTCATACGATCTGAATTAATCACTAATACCATATCGCTTAATAAGAATAGTGTTATATCTGTAAAGACATCAAGATGAAGGTAGTTGTTTACCATGTATCTACGACAATCCGCATGGATTGAAGTAAAGTGCTGAGACAATAGTTATGTAATTCGAACCGGAGAATGGAAATCGTTCGGCATATATCGGTAAAATTATTATTACATTATATAGCAACCTTCGAAGATTGAAGGAATGCCCTTTATGTAACAAGGTAAAGTTTCACAAGATCAACTTTCTATTCTCTAGCTCGATCTGTAACGAGTGTTACTTAATTACAAGTGAAATTAAGAATTGAAATGGAAAGCAATCTATCTATCCCTCCTCGTAATGATATTTACAAATGACTCTAGGCAACGGACTACCATGAAGGGATTATCATTGACAGCGCTTATCGGCATAGGCATTCAAACAAGCGATTTCAACTATTATTGGAGTTTTCTGGCCAGTACTTGTGATGGGTTCGACAAAGTTGATAAAGTGGAGCTTTCAAATGGTAGGGTATATTGACAGAAAATTCTGTCAGGCATATTGATGCGATTAGAGAAATGGAAGCGCTAAAACATGAGTATCAAGTACGTTGTAGTCATTTCGAATTGCAGTACTCTTCAGGCGATAATTCTATAAGCTGCTCAATCTGTAGCAAAAGATGGTTATATCATGAAAGAAGAGGGTTCCAGAATACACTTGAGATTTATACTGCAGAAAGAGACCAAATGGAGCAATAGTCTGAAGATATTTTCAGGATCAGTAAATGCAAACTGACAGATCTTGAACGTCTATTTGGTTGCAATCATCGTGTCACAGTATAGCAAGTATCAAAGAATTGAATCTAGTAATACTCGTTCCATCGTGATTGGGTACTAGTATGCTTTACTTCAGGTAGACCTCTGTCAATATAGTATCATGTTACACTTTGGAAAGA
The DNA here is from genome assembly GCA_963841565.1 of uncultured Nitrososphaerales archaeon. Lineage (GTDB taxonomy): Archaea > Thermoproteota > Nitrososphaeria > Nitrososphaerales > Nitrososphaeraceae > TH5896. Next base: position 26,092 of record CAWJCY010000010.1, on the reverse strand, counting down.
ACAATTTTGCAATACTTCCATAAATGATGACAAATTTCTTATTTGTTAATCTGAGAGGTGCCTTCGTTAGAATGAATACATTACTTAATGGTGATATGATTAGCTTAAGATAATAACGATGTGATTATCACAGGGCAACAAAACAAAATATATAATTGTTGAGAAAAGAACCTCTAAAGACAGTTATGATTTCAATGAGTCAGGTCATCAGTATAGTCGACGCTTATGACAGGAAGAACGTAAGTGTCGGAACAATTGGAAGTCATTCAGCCTTGGAAATAATGGATGGATGCAAAGACGAAGGGCTTAAGACAGTTTGCATATGTCAAAAAGGAAGAGAGACTCCTTATTTGAGGTTTAGGCGACTCGCAGACGAGATTCTCTTACTTGACAAATTTTCAGATATTCTTTACAAAGAAAATATTCAAAAACTGATCGACCTAAACACAATCTTTGTCACGAATAGAGCGTTCACTGCTTACCTTGGCTATGAAGCTATAGAGAAAAATTTTTTGGTACCTCTATTTGGTAATAGATCTCTGCTTCGCGCGGAAGAAAGGGAAGAAGAATACAACCAATACAATTTACTTGAGGAGGCCAACATCAGACATCCAAGCATTTTTAATGATCCTTCTGAGATAAAAGGACTTGCAATAGTAAAAATTCCAGAAGCAGCGCGAAGACTGGAAAGAGCTTTCTTTATTGTTTCATCGTATAATGACTTCATTCGGAAATCAGAAATGAGGATTGAAAAAGGTATTATTAATAGAGACGATCTTAAGAATGCGGTCATTGAAGAGTATGTGATTGGCACTTATTTCAATTTCAACTTCTTTTACTCACCTCTTAAAAAAGAGATGGAATTTCTCGGAATAGAAAGAAGGCTACAGACAAATCTTCACGACTTTACTACATCTATCCCTGCAAAGGAACAGATGGAAATAGATGTAGATTTACAAAATATTGAAGTTGGCCATATGCCTGCCAGCATTAGGGAATCTCTTCTGGAAAAGGTTTTTTTTATTGGGGATAGGTTTGCAAATCTTGTTAACTCAAAATACTCTCCTGGTCTGATTGGACCCGTTTCATTGCAGAGTGTGGTGACTCGTGATCTTGAACTTATTGTTTATGACGTCTCTTTAAGAGTCCCAGGAAATCCTATTATGGCAACTACGAGTCCGTACACAAAATATTCACATGGGTTCGTTCTAGGTGTAGGCAGAAGAATAGCTATGGAAATTAATGAAGCACTAAAGAACAATAAAATCAAAGAAATAATAACTTAGCTTTAAAGTAAGTAAGAATGTGAGAGTGCTACTGTTCTATTGTCTCTTCGAACAGGTTCCTCCTTACATGTATAGGGATATCATAATAAGCTGCCAATGCGATAGCATCTGAAGCGCGATAGTTCCTCATGATAAAGTTTTCTTTCCGATTCTTAAAGTATAGATTTGCCCTAAGAACTGATCCGCTTTGATACACACGTACTTCTAGAAGTAACAGATCCTGGGTCACCGCTAGCTCTTCCACAAGGTTATAAATTGTAGGTATGGTATTCTTATCTCCTTCTTGGAATCTCGAGATGTGTCTAGCAACTTCTCCAGAGAAGGCGCGCATAGGAAACTCCTTCCCATCAAATGTTTTAAGTATGACTATCCCCTCTAGGCCTAGTTGGTCTGCAAATCCAACATAGCTGATCTTGGCAACTATGTATTCATCTTCACCTGTAGGCAAATTGGAAGACATTTTTACTTAAGGTATACAATTCTAGGAATTAAAGATTACACTATCCTACTTCTGCCGCTGTAGAAAGGGTTATGTCATGATGGATATCACTAAATACTCATCCATAGAATGCCTATTTAGTCGCCGCACGAGGAAAATAAATCATATTTTATTTGCATTAATAGCATTTCATAGGGGTACACAGTTAAACGGTCTACACGCACGCAGGTAGGTATGAATAAAACTAATTGAAAAAGGAGAGAATTATCATGGACGCCTTATGATTATACAAGGCTTTGTTAATTGTTCCCCATCGTGCTCTGTTCGGAATGTATTCCAAATACTATGGCTTGAAGTGGTGTTCACAACAGAATAGGATCGAACCGTATCGTCACTAAGATGCTAGGGCAGACAGAATTGAGATAATTCCATGTGTCATCACAAAGACTTTTTATTCACGGGGATTACATGGTGGGCTGTGTTCAAAGAGAACATCTATAATTCGCCAGAGAAAAAGGTGGACCCATCATATTTTAGAGGAAAAGTGATCCTGCAACAGGTGCTTGGTGATGAAAATTCGAGGGAATTAGAGATCTACCACGTACTCTTTAAGGACGGAGCTACTACTACTGTGCATTACCACGAGACCGATCAGGTCCTGATTGCTACGAAAGGGCGTGGGATAGTAGGGATAATAAATAGTGACTCCATTTCAGATTTTGGGATTGAGGATATTGAAACAGTTTCAATGAACAAGGAGGGAGATGTTGTGCAGATTCCTGCCTTTAGGTTGCACTTTCATGGAGCAGCTTCAGAGGAAGAGTTTTCTCACATAGCTATTCGTCAGATGTATTTCCTTGACAATTCAACAAAAGAAATACGCCGTTCAGAAAACAAGTGGGAGAGTGACATAATATTAGAAAAGAAGGGGGACCTTGATTCATCCTCTCGACGTAAAATCTCAGATAAAATTGGAAAGATAATACAAAGTGTGATTCATAACAATGAGGTGGCAAAAACCTCGAGGTAGTCCCAATAATTGGTTGGGAAACCCCAGTTAACAATAGCCCGTCAAGAAATTCAGAGCTTATGTAGGTTCTTTATGGCATCGTGTTTACTCTGAAATTCGAATCACTAACGTATAATATTTCAAAGCTTCTCGTTTTAGTCGTCATCGTGTCCTGGCAAGTCGAAAATAATGAAACAACTCAAAACACATTACCAAAAGAATTTAATACATCAATCAGGTGTAAGTAAAACCATATTATATGAACCTATTTCACCGCACCAAATACGAGTGCGACCAAGATGGAGAGAAATTTAAGAGCTACGATGAGCTTATACAACATGCAAGACATGTTCATCACCATCCAATCGTAAAATGCCATAACTGTGGAAAAGAGTTCATACATGAAAAGGATAGATTACATCATGAAAGAGAAGAGCATGAAAAGACCGTAGACTATAGATTGCACAAAAACTTGGACAAGCATAGCAAGAAAACTACGCCTCAAGAGGGAGTATATGATCAAACACGTAATTTTGGTGATAACTTCTGAGTTTCTATGAATGCGAAATGATTGTGCTCATTACATTCAATCTAGATTTATAATAAATACCAAATTCATGGGTACCGCATACACCACTAGATGGTCATTTCTGATATCTGCATCCACATTTTTTTAAGGTGTGAGTTTAGGTATTAGAAGTGGAGATTTTTGCTAAAATTAAGTTCGTATTTGAAGGTCGATACAGATTAATGTCACAGCATGGAATTTCTCTATGATGTTTGACGTCAAAGATTCCACAGAGCTACGAAATAGAGGTGTTAGGGTAGCCCTGTTAAGCAGCTTATCATTGGTGTCGATATTTGTGATTTATAGTAGCTTAACCAGCCCACAAGACAATCAATCACTACAAGTGAGCTCTCAACTCATAAATCTCGCAAACATCGTATTGTTTTGGACTTTTGTATCCATTCCTATTTGTATCTACGGAATTTATCTTATTTTTAAAGCTGAAACAGCTAGAGCGTACTCAACCGGTAGCTCTTTAGGATCCTACTTGATGATAACATTCACTGATATCAAATATTGGAGAATTATGGTAGTATCTTCTGTGCTTTATTGGATTGGCTTCGCATTCTTGTCACAGATACTGCTATACGAACCTAATATGCCAATCAGTGGAGGAGATGGAATTGTGACTCCTTCATTGATGGTTACGCCTTGCTGCAACCTACCTGGATATGTTCCTATGCTATCCGTGTATCTAACTGAGTACTTCACGATATTAATAATTCCAGTTAACTTTGCACTTTCTGTTGCTATATCAGCATTGGTCGGATTTAATCTATCATTGATGGCCTCTTTCTTTAGTATGTCAAGAAGTCAGAATAGCAACAAAAAACTTTCAGTAGTGAGTGGAATAGGTATTACTGCTGGGCTCTTTGTAGGATGTCCAACCTGTGCAGGGAGTCTAATTTCGCTATTTGTCGGATTTGGATCAGGGGTTGCTGTAGGAGCATTGGCTCCATTTCAGACCCTGTTCCTTTTAATTAGTATCCCTACTTTAGTGATATCACCATTTATCGCTTCTAAATTAATGAAAAATAATTTCACTTGCAATTTCAGAGCAAATTCTGTTGGAGCAAACTAGAAGCATAAGCATGTCGATTGATTCTCGTCCTAAGGACATACTCAAAGGATAATACACATGTTGAGCCTACAGCAATAATATATAGCTGGTTGGCTTTCCTTCGTTAACGCAGGATTGGAAGCCGCGTTCATAAGGCAATTTCAATTTCAAATACTGTAAGTTATAGGGTCAAGTAGTCCGTTTTTTCCCATGCCCCAACGAATTCACCTGACAAATGGGATTGTCACATTATATGACGAATATCGGCGGTCTACAGGGATTTCCTTTTGGCTATAACATTTTGTTCGAGTGTTGGAAGTACCTTAGAAATGCTGTCAAGGTACATTTGAACATGCGGTTCAGCAATCCACATTTTTTTCTTCTCGTCCTCGAAAAGGTATCCATATCTCTGAGAGCTTCCTACCCTCTCCCGAGATTTAAGCAAGTCCAAGTACTTAGTAGAGATGGTTGATTCGTCAAAACCGTGTTTTCGTGCTATCAAGTCAATCACTTGATGAATCCCTGATCCGTGTTGAGCTGCTTCCTTGGTACGATAAGCGATATCCCTTGAAATGCCCAATTCTTGCGCGAGCTTTCTGTGTACGTGTTTGCCAAATGCATCTGACACACCTTTAACATTCAAACGTAGATCTATTTTCATACTAAGCCTAATCAATCTCAAGTCAAGAAAAGGCTCCCGCATTTCAATACTGTGAGCCATGGTAATCTTATCCTCTCGCTCCAGTGTCTCTTTATACAAAAGTTGTATATCCTCATTCATGTAATGACGCAAACCAGCATACCCTCCTCCATCTTTTACTATTTTTCCGTACCATGAATACCCTCCAAATAGCTCATCTGCTGCCTGCCCAGAAAACATCACTTTGATGCCATCTTCATGAGTGAATTTTACTGCAGCGTATACAGGGATAGCAACTTCGACCTGGCCTGCATTTGTATGTTCAATTGTATTAATCACTTCAGGGATCATTTCTTCTACTTCATTGTAGGTTAATTCATTGACTCTTAATTTCAAATTCAGCTTTTTTGCAATCTTTCTGGCAAATGCTATATCACTTGATCCTTCCACCCCACCAGTATAGCATATAACTTCACGAACCATCTTCTTGGCAAGCCAAGCAATGATTACACTATCAATTCCTCCTGAGAAAATTATGCCTATTCGATCAAAATCTTGAGTACGCTTTCTCATAGATGAAACTAAAGCCCTTTTGTATGCTTTAATTGCAGAGTTCAGCGTCTTGTACCGGATCTTTTGATTACTTACAGGATTCCTCGTAACCTTGAGCTGCTCACCAAATGAACCATCGGGCATAATAATTAAAGCAGATCCTGGATGAATTCTGAGAGTTGGTTCCTTTAACCCAATCTTCCACAGCGCTTTTCTTTCAGAAGCAAATGCCACTAATTGCGAGTTCTGGCCATAGTAGAGCTGTCTAACACCCATAACATCTCTAACCAAAACAATCTCACCAGTTTCTTCATCTCTTATCACAATAGCATATACTCCATCCAATTCAGAGACCGTCTTTTTTATGGCACCTTGAAGATCCCTAGTCTTAGCATAATTATCCTCAAAAATATGTGCAATTACCTCGCTATCAGTTTGAGAAACAAATCTGTGTGAACTTTCAAGTTTGCTCCTTAGCTTCTTGTAATTGTAGATTTCACCATTATGCTCTACAATAAACCTACCATCACAACTTCTAAAAGGCTGTTGTCCACACGTTCCTCCTACAATCGCTAGTCTAACATGTCCCAATGCAGAACAGCTGTCTGACATAGGATGTTTTCTAAGGTCACTAACAGAATCGGTTTGGACTATTTCCTCCGCCGCGGCGATCGCGGCCCCATCTGGACCTCTACATGCAATACATGAAAGCATAGATTCCACTAAAGGCACTACATTTTCTCCGGTCTTGCTCAAAATACCAACTATTCCACACATACTATTATCACTAAATCGACGAGGACCGACTCAGTTCCAAAACATAAAGCCAGGAGCTAATTCAGTTCCAGTCATAATAGATTACTCTCAATCCCTTAAAAGCGTTTTTGTTGGCTCAAAAACAAAAGGCCGATTATATCAATACGGGGACTATATGGATATTATTATCTATTGTCAGACCTTGTGTTTACCCTTACTGATTGCAAGGTCTATAGCCGCACGGAGCTCCGCATCATTCTTATTTGTAAAATCAATTCCCAATGTGTCGGCGATAGACTCGAGCTTCTCTCTACCAATGGATGATTCATCAGTAACATCCTTCGTATTCACCTGGTTCAACTCCTTCTTGGCCTGAATTTTGGCTTTCTCATATTCAGAAGAAGCCCTTCCCACAGATCGTGCGATCTCTGGGATCTTCTTTACCCCAAAGAACAAAACAACCACAATAACTATAATAAAGACCCATTCTAATCCGCCAACTCCAAATGCTTGCATCAATTGGCTTGAAGCGATCATCGGCCCAAGTAATATTCCGATTCTTCTGCATTTAAGTGTTAATTCTGACTGACGTAATTGGTACCATTAGAATCTTGTACTATGAGCTTCTGCACCTGAATTGGCAAGACGATTATTTTCACTTTTAGATCTCTTGACTACCATTAAGCCAGCCAAGTAAAGAAGTATCATAGGAGCCACTACGAGCCACATACTGATTCCACCTCCATCTGGGGTAATAATTGCGCCAAATATTACGAAGATAATTACTGCGTACCTAAAGTTCTTTTTCCAAAAGGGCGCATCGACAACTCCAGTCAAGGAGAGTGCATACATGATAGCTGGGAGCTCGAAAGCAAGTCCGAACGCCACTAATAGCTGAAGCACAAAAGGGAAAAACTCGTTTATATTAAAGAAGGTGGCAACACCGATAGATTCGCCATAGGCGTAGAGAAAATTCAGGATAAACGGAATGACAAGGACATAGGAGAAAATTACCCCAGTAACAAAGAGAAGAATTGTCGGAACAAATGTCTTGACCGTTAGGACGCTCTTGGTCGATTTACCGAAAGCTGGTGAAATAAACGCATACATTTCTCTAATTATTAAAGGCATTGTAATCAAAATACTCAACAAGACGGCAATAAACACTTGAGAGAAAAATGCTTGCCCCGGAGCAGTTTGAATTAATGAAACTTCAGGAGGAAGAAGCGTGTTTTTCATAAATGTCGTTAGCTGAATAGCAACATTATCAAACGGATTATAGTAGGGATAGTAAATGGTGAAATCAATTGAATCACTTCCGACCTGATTACCGCCGTTGTTAGGTGATTCACTTGAAGTAATCATTCCAGTGCTTGGATCAAATGACAAATGAATAGTGGTCAGCCCGAAACTGAGGCAGAATGCTGTTATGACAAGCATGGCCACTACTACACGTACTAATCTGAGACGTAATTCGTCAAGGTGCTCGCCAATAGTCATCTCCACCGGCAAATCTATTGAATATAGGTTTACTTCACGACCTACTAATATAATTGTGCTAAAATCAAAGACCACAATTGAACTTTTATTTCCTAAAGTAAGAAAATGGATAACCCTTCAATTTTTATATCGCTGTTATAGATTTGGCATAGTGTTTAAATAGTTTCAGCATGAAACGACATTTAGTGATATAGATGCCAGTCGCAATAATTCCAGATGTTAGCGAACAACACTGTATAGGATGTGCTCTTTGCGTAGAAATATGTACAGCGCTAGGTCCTGATGTCTTAAGAGTAAAACCAGTTGAAGGGTGGAAGAGAGGAAAAGCATTCGTCTTTTATCCTGAAAGATGTATCTCTGACGGGGCCTGCATAGGCGTTTGTCCAACAAAGGCAATCTTCTGGATGAGACCAATGGAATATACTCCAGGTCAACCAATTCCACTCAAGAAGAATGCGTTATTCACAAAGGGCTGGGAAGAAGGTTAGAGTCTTAATTGGCCTAAATTTTTTTTTCTAATTTTATATTTGAGCTATAGACGAGAGTAGGGGGGGTACGTATAGTTTTTGGCCTCTCTGGATATGTCATGTTGGGACCTAATGCCCATGATAAATGTTCTAAGCGTGTGATTGGTTAAGGATGTTAGAGAGGATAAAGTATCATCTTATGTGGATTTGGGGCCAAGAAGAAGGATTCATGAAGCGAGGCAAGGAGGGGATGCTTGTAATAACGAATACGCGCATCGCATTCATAACAAAGACGAAAATGAAGTACAGCGTACATGAAGAATACTCGCTGAGGCAGCTAAGGCGATTTAAAGACGGTGAATCTGTCTTACTGCCGATAGAACGATATAGTGAGATAGACCTTCAGAACGATTTGGCCGAAAGCGATAAAAACATAGATATTCCCTTCAACAGATTAATCAAAATCGGGCAAGAAAAGAAAAGATGGGGAACTATACTCAAGTTAAAGTTTGTTGAAAACGAAGATACGAAGGGCTATAAGTTCATGGTCGTGAAAGGATGGGTAAAGTATCCTCTTAAAGACCCTGTTTCGTTCCAGCAATTGGATTGGGACCCGATTATAGGGCTAATGAGGAAATAGGCAAGCCTCCGATTTAGGTCAAGTAGTCTAGCGGAATGCTCGTATGACAGCAGCAGGCTCATGAACAATAGCAATAGCTACCAATGCCCAGCATGATTTTCTGCCTGGGAAACATGTATCAATTGCATGGCTAAGGCTTTCCAGCTATCAAGTTATCTTGATAATCAGATAACAATTCGTATCTGAGAGTTGAATATGAAATTTGAAAAATTGGTATCATAGTATTTTTACCGTAGTCAGAAATTAAATAAAGCTCTGGAAAGTCATAATGTATGGCTAGAGTTCTCGTCGGCAAAAGATCAGACATTCAAGAAGGTGAGTTTACCAATGTTACAGTCGGAGGTAGACAAATCCTAGTGGCAAATGTTAAGGGAAGCTATTTTGCGACTGGTAATATTTGCACGCATGAAGGCGCAGAATTGCATGAAGGCGAATTACATAATAAGGAACTCACCTGTCCATGGCATGGAGCTAAATGGGATCTTACAACTGGGCAATTGATTTGGTTCCGTGAATCTCTGGAATCAATTGAATCCTATACAGTTATAGTCGAAGATGACACGCTCTTTGTAGAGATATAGAAATAGGAAAATCGAGAAGAGAATGGACTGGTTCTGGCTCTGAAATCCAACTATTTGAAGATTGTAATTTTCCTTGTTCTCCCATGCGACATGGAAATTTCGAAACTTTTGAGATCTTTATGTCGTTTCGATTTCTCGATATTGGGGTCTTGTAAAAGATTTTTAATCTATGGAAGGTATGTCTGAGATAACATAGATTGATCCACCCGATGGGGATCATCTACGTTTGAAAGAAAAGATAATTAGATTTAATCACAATTATATTGTCTTATATAGGCTAGATAAAATACCGCGGAGTTAGCCCAGACTGGTTAAGGTACGAGCTTCCCAAGCTCGGGATCGCGGGTTCAAATCCCGCACTTCGCATGTATGGATTTTATTGTGACTGTGCTGATTGACCGGTGCTCGCCACTACTAGATCTTCGTTAGAATATCTCGTAGACCTAAATGATGAAAAAAGCTTCCGAGCCTCGGAAAAGACGACATATTATTGTTCCTACATTTCAAGGTCCATCCTGCAAGTGAGTTTGTTTATGAAAATCAGACTATTAGAATCGCGATCATAAATCACCAAAAGTGAAAAGGAATGTCGATCAATAATTCTATTTAGGTTCCAAGCGACTCTTTAGATCCTTGAACCGATTCCTAATTGTAACCTCTGTCACACCGGCAGCTTCTGCTATATCCATTTGAGTGATGGTTTCTCCTACATTTTTCGACGACAAATATAACACAGAGCCAGCTAATCCCATTGGATCCTTTCCTGCCGAGATTCCGTGCTTTGTAACATTCTGCATGATACTCATAGCTTCACGTTTTGTTCGTTCACTCAGCCTCGTCTTATTGGCCACTTTTACAATGCATTTTATAGGGTCGACCATAGGGACCTTCAAATCCAATTCTAGTATGAGCAATCGGGTGGTTCTTGCCAGCTCTTTCCTTTTAATATTTGTGAGATCGGAGATATCACTAAGGGTTCTTGAAATACCCATTTCCCTACAGGCTATATATGCTGCTGCAGAAAGTACCGATGGTATGGTTCTACCTCGAACCAAACCCCTTTCTTGGGCCTTTCTGTAAATATATGCTGTTTTCTCGATAGCTGCCTCAGACAGCCCAAGCTTATCCCTAATCCGTTCCAAAATACTGAAAGCATGTCGAAGATTCCTATCTGCAGGGGAATATGCCTGTGTTCTGAAATCCCAAGCTCGTAATCTATCCATAGTAGATCTGACTACGGCATCTAGCCCTTTCCCACTCGCATCTTTATCAGATCGACCTATTACAGTAGCTAGTCCCATATCATGTCTGGCCAGGGACGTTGGCATTCCAGTTCTGCTCCTATGGTTAGCTTCTTCCACACTAAAGGCCCTCCATTCTGCTCTATTTTCCTCGACATTTTCTAAAATGACGGTACCACAATTACCACAAATTATTTCGCCAGAATCAGGATCTGCAATGTTTTGATTGCTTCGATTGCAAACAGGGCACTTGATTGAACTTTTCATTATCTTATATAAAAACAGCTATAATGATCCGTATTCAAATATTTAAACCTAACCGTATGTGTTCGAACCTAAGAAAAATTTAAGCTTGGCCAGATTTTGCTCAAAATAATTTCAAATACCCCAGACTGCGTACCTTGGATAATATGTTAGGTGGCAGGGATGTTAGAAAGATACTAGTGGCCTACTTGAATGAAAGGCATAAAAAGTTAAGAAAAATTATCAACGACCCGACCAGAATTTATGCGTCTGAAGCGTCCCAGTGTACAAGACTTTCATATTATGAGAGAGTTGACCCAATTAATTCAAATTCAGCAGAACTATTCCAGATTCTGTTGACGCATGGATTTAGACATTCATTCGAAAATATAGAATCTGAGTATAAGACAGATAATCTGACCCTCGTACTTACAGCAGATATCATTCTAGAAAAGGAGCTTGTAGTAAGGTTGCAAATAACAGATTCCTTGCCAGACTCTCCTAAGCCTCAAGATTTGCTCTATCTCAATGCCTGTCTTTATGCTTTTGACAAACCAGAGGGAATTTTGATCTATGTGCGAGGAGATGGGAAATCATCAGAATTTTTAGTAGCAAAGAGTGCGAAAATGTTTGAGGAATTAATAAGAAGAGCAAGGGTCCTTAGTACGCTGCTTAAAGAGAAAAGAGTGCCTATCGTTGAACCGTCTGAATCTTGCATGACTTGCAAGTATTATGGGAGATGTTACATGATGGAAAGAAAGGAAACCAGCTTCTCAATAGAAAGTCTGTTTGGGAAGTCTAAAGATGAATCTGCTTAATCAAGGGAAACTTAAAGTGAAAGGTCGATCTCCTCCACTAGCTTGAAGTGTAGACGTCTGGCTAAATGAGTATGTGCCGTTCACTTGGTATGACTCTATCTGGTTCATACTCAACCGATTCCAGATCTCTGAATTTTGGCTATTCCGAGCAAGTTGATCAGTATCTTTCAGAGTCACATTCCCAGAAGCTATTACTGGAAAGACGTTATCTTGAGACTCAAGAAAACCCTCCAACCTTTCACCGATTTCGCCTGATGCAATTTCGCTGTTGTTAACTAGCACTTTGTATTGAATTGACTCAAGGATAATAGTCCCCCTATTGGGATTATGAGCGTCAAAAGTAATCTGCAAATTGGAATGTGAACTATCTATTGGTTCAACCGTAACATTCTTGATTGATATGACAATAGGATTGTATGTTCGATCTGTAGATTGTGTTTCAGTGTTTGAAGGACTTTGGAGAGTCGACGCAGGGGCTTGTGTTTCAGCATTCTCGTTGTTAGAAGCAACCCCCCAATAAGTAACTCCAGCTACTACAGCTATTGCGATGGCTGAAGAGATGTAAATGATCTTCCTCTTATTCATCTGATGAGATCACTTCTATGTTCTTATATGAATTCCTTTTCAATCTTGAATCAGAGCGAAAGTGAAAAGAAATTTAGAAAACGAATGCGTCGATCTAAACATCAGTACATCGCAGTCCATCGGAAAAGTATGTCGTTGTCGCAGATAAGATGATTCAAGATTATACATCAACTACGCATGGTTTGTGAGAATCAAGCACTCTAAATAGATTCCAACAACACTAAAATACTAAAAGATATAGAAGAAATCTAAATGCCTACGGCTTACATTTTGGTAAATTGCACATTAGGTTCGGAAGAGCGAATTATTGGTGAAATCTCTAATTTGCCCGATGTGAAAGAAGTAAGAGGAACATATGGTGTTCATGATGTTTTCGTTAAAGTGAAATCAGACAACACAGAGGCGATGAATCACACTATAACTAACAAGATTAGAAAAATCCCGGGAATAACTTCCACCGTAACACTAGTAGTCATAGAAGAGCAAGGCGGCAAGGAAAATCATTAGTTACTCATTTTGAGGTAGCTCCTTACCTCGGTCCTCTTTCTTGATCTTCTTGATCATGTAGATGATCAAAGAGGTGCTTATTGGCATTATAATCCAGCCAGTTATCCCTACGATGAGATAAACTTCGTATGTTGGTATGAATAAAGAGATACCTGCAAGAGCCGCACCTACCCACCAAGCGATGATTAAAATCTGTAGGTTTGATTTTGCCATAAATCAATTACCTAGCCACGCAGATCTTCGTCAAACCCCTTCAGATATCTCAAAATTTTACCGCATTTTGAACACTGATCGTATTCCCGAAAGTCAAAGTCATTATACTTCCGAAATGAGAATGATTCAACGTGATTACAGAAGAGTCTTCTTATCAGCTGATGAAGCATCAGATACTCTATTAAATCGGGCATTTTTTACCATTTCGATTTGGTATGGGAATATTCTCAACCGAAAATGCCGTCGGTGAGATTTGAGCTCACGACAGCTCGGTCTTCAGCTTCACCCCACACTAATTGGTCGAGTGCTCTCCCGGGCTGAGCTACGACGGCATGTTACACTGTTCGTGGATGGATCATATATATTCCTATCATATTCTCCGCAAAGCTCAAATTAGATGGTCGACCTGCCTTCGCAAATGACTTTCAATCATATGCGTGAGCTGCGTGCCTTTTGTTACAAGAAAGGTATTGTTACGGTTTATGCAGATAGTTAAAAACCGACCTGATAGCATGTATTTTACTGGTTTTGACAGCTTAGTTCAGCGTGAAAAGCCCCACTCACGTTATGGTTAGATTGCTTACAACAGAAGCAAATCATTGCACAAGATTTCAACCTTACAAAGTAGTTAAGAAAAGTTTATGAAGAATAACAGTAGGAGATGAATAATCCAGTTAGGAGATCTCGTTTGAAGATATCGGTTCTAAGAATAGGACATAGATTTGTCCGAGATGATCGGGTAACTACTCACGTTGCTCTGGTGGCTAGAGCATTGGGTTGTGATCGAATTTTCATGAATGAAGTGGATAAATCGATTAGATCAATGATGGACGAGATTATAGAGAGATGGGGAGGACAGTACTTTAACATAGAAATAATCGAGAGTTGGGAATCGACAATAAAGCATTGGAAGAATGAAGGCGGAAAGGTCGCTCATCTGACCATGTACGGTCTAAATATAGACGAAGTCATCGATGATTTACGTAACTGTGATAAGTTGCTTGTGGTGGTGGGTGCTTCTAAGGTTCCTAAGGAGCTGTACCAGGTTTCCGATTACAACGTTGCAATAGGAAACCAGCCTCATTCTGAAATAGCAGCTTTAGCAATATGCTTGGACAGAATTTTCAATGGAAAGGAGCTAACAAAGCAATTTGATGATGCAAAATTAAAAATTGTTCCTTCTCCGAATGAAAAAAAGATATTGAACAATTCTCGAGACTAGTACAGTCTTTAAATTAATAGCTGAATGAGGACCTTATTTCAATTCAAGGAAGGTTTTTTGTCAAGCGTACTTGAATGCATATGTCGAGAAATCAACTCACTAACGTTTGGTAGTATATAAAAGATGGAAGATCGGAATCCCTTTGTCTTTTGCGGTTGACAAATAATATAACCCTCTCTCGAAAGAGGAGTATCATTGGAAAAAGGTTTAATGAACATATCCTCAGCAATCAAGAACTATTATTCGTATATGAATCAAATAGTTACTATGCCTGATTTTTTTTTAGATCGAATCCTACTCCTGCAATCACAAGATGAGCTTTTTCAGTCGATCGTTAACAAGATTAGCGTAGGGGGAGGGAGCATACGTGAAATTCCAACGGTCGACCGAAAAGGAGGAAATGCGGCCAACATTGCCTATAGTATTGCTAAGCTGGGAGGAAAAGTCGCGTTTTTCACCGTGGGAGATAAGATTGCGAGATCTGTGATCGAAACCACATTTCAAAAATTTGGAGAAAATGTAGAAATTATGATCTCTGAGGGGATACAAGGAAAAACCACCTCGATGGAACTTTATGAAAATGTGCAGGGCGATTCTAAAGTTAATGTTATGCTAAGTGATGTTGGAGATAATGCGGACTTTGGGAAAGCAAGAGTAAACACAGAGAATCATATGAAAATATTAAGTAGAGCTGACGCTGTCATCGTTGCGAATTGGGCAAGCAATTTAAAAGGAACTGAATTAATGAAATTCGCATTTGAAAGCTCGCCAAAGGCTCTACATTTCGTTGATCCAGCTGATTTTGAACTTAGGAAGGAAGAATTTATCGAAATTCTTGCTCTCTTGTCAAATCAAATAGATGTGCTTAGTATCAATGAGAATGAATGTAACACGCTTGGATCATCATTGGGATTAGGTACCTTGTTACCCTGGCAATCGTATTCAAGACAAGAGATCAAGGACGCCTCGCTAAAGCTATCTGAGAAAATAGGAATAAGTATTGACATTCATACTAAATTAGGATCGGCTTGGTCAAACGGGAAAGATAGTGAAATGGTTCCAACAATCAGAAGCGAGATCAGAACCCTGACTGGAGCGGGAGACGTATGGGACGCGGCCGATGTCGTTGCATATCTTGCAGGTCTGGATCCTATAGACAGGTTAACGTTCGCAAATGCCGCATCCTCCCTTTATGTCCGTAATCATTTTGCCGAGTCACCAAGCCTTGAGGAAGTTGTTGAGTTACTGGATAGAATCAACATGTAGGCCTTTTTGCAAATTATTTTGACAGTGACTTGTTAATCGAGAGTTAAAGAGAAAGTCATTAGCTACTCAAAGGGATTGTAATAGAGGGGTCTACTAATATAGATTCGGTTATATAAGTATCAATTTATTTAGCAGGTTAATGGCTCCTCCGCCTATCGATGCATCAGAATTCGAAGCGCATAAAGACCTAAACCGAATCGTAGTAGATTTCCTGTGTCGAAATAGCGATAAGGCATTTTCGGTAAAAGAAATTGCAGAGTTTACTGGCATTAGAGAAGAAGACATTAATTATCTGATGCTTAAACTGTCGTTTCAGGACGTAATCAGCAATTTATCTGGCATTATTGTACATAGAAAGGTTAGTAGGATTGGTAACCTCCGCCCAATAAGGATAGAAGATGTCACAATTGATGGAACAATATATTATAGATGTGTAAAATTGGATGCTAAAAAATCATAGCTGCCGAAGTGTCCTGTTGTCAAGTGATTTTTCAATAACTTCCCTCGAATTGATAGAAATTGAAGGCCTGAGATATCTTCTCTGAAGTGAGGTTCTCCATCCTGGAAAAGACCGTTCCTTTGATTGATCAACAAGCTGGTATTAAGCACTATTGTACTGCGTTTAATGGTATAGGCGGAAAGATCAAACAAAATCCAGAGGATTTTCTAGTAAAAGAGATCCTAAATAAACAATACCTTGAAAACTTGTCGAAGAATTCATCCTCTGGCCATCGCTTTCCAGTTTTTATTCTAAAAAAGCATAATATCGATTCCAACCACGCTATCTTCGAAATACGTAACCAACTTAACTTGGAACTAAGAGTCCTCGGCATAAAAGATGCCAAGGCCAGCACGATGCAATATGCCACCACAATTCAGAATACACGAAATCTACCCCCAAGGGCCAAGACTAACCACACTGAAATTTGTCTTATAGGATACAGCAGTATACTACTCTCAAAATCAGATCTTTGGGGAAATCAATTTACTGTTCTGATATTTGAACCCAAGAGCGCAGATTTGACTGATTTTCTACCTGAAATAGATCATATAGCTAATTTCTACGGTCTCCAGAGGTTTGGAAGTGAAAGGATGGTAACTCATAATGTTGGAAGGGAAATACTTAAGGGGAATTTTAGACGAGCATCTGAATTGCTCCTAACTGAGACTACCAGATATGATACCGCATATAGCAGAGAGATCAGAGAGCAATTGTCTGACCCAAGCAACTACTACAAACTCATGGCTCTTTTGCCTAAGGGCATGGATATCGAAAGAGAAATAGTGCGATCGTTACTCTATAAGAGAGACTATATTCGTGCGCTAAGGGCAATCCCCATTGGAATTCGACGGTTGTACGTCCAGGCCTATCAAGCCTATATATTCAACCTTTGTATGAGCGAATCTCTATCTTGCGGTGAGGATATAGCGAAATGTAGGGTTGGTGACTTGTGCTTTGAGATCGAAGGTAATGATGTACTTGGAAAGATTAGGAAACTAAACCCCACCATTGATACCTTTTCTACAGTGCTTCCCGCGGTACGACTTGTAGGATATTCGTTCCAGACCGGAAAAGGACGCTTCGAATCTATTTCACAAAAAATCCTCAAAGAGGAAGGACTGACACCAAGAGATTTCTACATTCGAGATATGCAGGAGCTTAGCGCTAAGGGCGGATTCAGACAATCGGTTCTTTGGTGTAAGGGATTTAATCATTCTGGATCCCTACACATCAGTTTCAAATTGCCTAAGGGCTCCTATGCCACTACCCTCTTAAGAGAAATTATGAAGCCAGATTCCCCGATCGAAGCTGGTTTCTGAGCTAAGCTGATACAAAAATTAGCTCTTACAGCTCCAACCGCAATGACTGCTAGACAAGGGATAGAGTATGCTAACCTTCATCTGAGGTTTTAGCACAAGTCCTAATTGGTTCTAACAAGTTTTACTATTCTTATCATGACGTTAATAGTAATGGCTGAAAGCATCCACGACAATATAGTACTTAGAATAGCTGTCTGATACGGAGATATTATAGCTAGCTGGAGGAGCTGATAAAGGATCAGAATTTTTGAGGTGGAATAAATTATTTCAGAAACTGAAAAAGTAGCAATAAGCTTCTTTATATCGCTTCTTAACTTGTGTGAATCTCTCTTTTTTGTAACCGGATCAAGATACCTGTTTCTATTGTCGATATAGAAAAGTACTCCGAATATTGGAAAGAATACACTGTACTCAGTCGCTATTGAGACAAAGGAATTTATGAGATTGCTTCCACCTGTCTGTGAGTACAGCTGAGTAACTAGACTACCAACCAGAAGTGATGAAATGCCTGCAATTATTAGATTCTTGTTGAAATACAAAACTTCTTTATACTTCAAGTAAAGATCGTAGATGCGCTGGTTACTCATTGGATGTTCCTTAACTAAGTTATCTAGCCTTTTCAATTATATATTCTATTCGTGTTAAACCTGTAACAAAGAGATATAGATGCTCCAGAATATTTCAATTGTGATAAACTTGCTTGAAAAAATCTTTTAGGCAAAAGACGCAAATCACATCATGATTTTTGAGAAGAAAGTTATTTCCATTTAAATATAATAGTCTTTAAGAAAAAAAATGACTGCCCCCCATGAAAATTGGGGAATCACCAATAACTCACTGGCTCAAAGTAAGGAGCAAGTGCTTAAATCGGAGAAATCCTTAGTGAGGCCTTCAGATTATAGAAATCGTCTTGCCAGTTCAGCGAGGACAATCTTGCTAACAATTTTGGGATCTGCCAAACTAATTAATCATGCATTAGATTCGTTGTTTTAGCGGATCATGTATAAGTGGGAATCAACGGAGGAATCAACTTGATTTACAGGATTAAATAAGTTTTAGATTTTACGACAAAGTAAAATTCAAAAAAAGGGCACACCTACTTTATCTTGTCAAACTTCTTCATAACATAGGGCAAATTATCGATAAGATCAGTTGCTAGGAGATGCAAACCTAGTCTTTTAGAGGCTCGCAATGCAGCTAAGCCATTTAGGTAAACGCCCGTGATAGAAGCATGAAATGGATCCAATTTGGTGAGAAGCCCTCCTACCAGTCCTGACAGAACATCTCCAGTTCCTCCCACAGTCATTGCTGGGGTACTGCGTTTGATCACAGATACATGTCCGCCTATTCCGCTTGCTATTACATTATATTCACCCTTCAAGATTATTGTGATGCCGTATTTTTCTGCCATTTCAACCACAACTGATATTAAATTCTTGAGGCTTGCCTTCTTTTGAGTTAGAAACGAGATAGAGCTTTCTGTTGAGAACAGGCGATTGAATTCTCCAAGATGAGGGGTGATTATTGTATTGGTTCCTGTTATATGTTTTAGAACATCTGGGATTAACGCTGAAGCGTCAAGGAGGAGTTTGGTGTGCATTCCTTTAAGGTCATTTATCAAGTAAGCCAGCCCCTTGACCTGGGCTATGTTCAATCCCATCCCTATGGCCGCAGCATCTGGTTTCTTTGGAAGAACATGAAGGATTTCTCTTGCAGAAGTGATATCCAATGAATCGGGTGAGAAAGGAAGTACAATAATGTTCGGAGAATAGGACCTTAGAGCTAGGACGTTTCGTTGTGGTACACAAGTATAAACAAGGTCGACCCCTGATCTGAGACCGGCCATCGAACTCAATAACGGGGCACCATGGTATATGTCGCTTGCCCCAACTACGAGCAAGATCCCGTTCTCGCCTTTTCGAGAAGACAAGGATCTGGGAACCATCGTTTGGTTAACGAGCCGGTCATTAATGATAATTCTCTTTGACATCGGTCTTACTCCTTTTATCATTCATCGAAAAGCATTCCCTCTTTAAATAGCTAGTATCTAGTGCCATCGATGAGCGACCTATCAAAGTTAGTTCGATTCCTTTTGTGAATATATACTCAATATCCATTTCACAAGTCTGCATCGAATATGTAGTCATGTCTACTTCTTGGGATAACAAGAGCTTGTCATCTGGTCATTGATAAAACCATCAAGGCAATTGTGGATACGCTTCAAGTCTAGAATTAACACTCAAATACCATAGTGTATAGGTGAAGGTTCCAATGATTCCGGGGCTAAGGCGATCAACCTTTCGTCTAAAGTGATCTAACCACGATCCCAATTGATTCTCTATTTTGGCTCGTAAAGGAACACAAAATGATTTAAACTATTTGACTGCGCTGAACATATAGTCTTAGTCTTGGATTTAACGCATAGCATGTTTTCCTCTGGACCTGAACTAGGCCTTGCTGGGATGCAACGCATTATTAGAAAATCAGGTGCAGAAAGGGTGAGTGACGATGCCGCTAACGAACTACGTACGGTTTTAGAACAAATAGCTGAAAAAATTGCTAAAAGTGCAGTTGAGTTGTCACTACATGCGGGTAGGAAAACAATAAAACCTGAAGATATTCGTCTGGCTACCAGAAACGTACTTAAAATATGAAACAAGTCGTCGGAACCCTTTTCAGTTTTCTTCAGCAGAGGATCTTAACTGTTGATGTTAAACTATCAACAAGGAAGGAACGTACAGTTGACACATGCCAAATCTTTTTAACAAGTTACCTAATGCTTACCCTGTATCAATCCATTGAAGTAAGATAGCTCTAGATTCTAAAATGTTAAACTTGATAAGAAAGGGTTTGTCATAATATAAAGGGTGAGAACCTACCCTCTATTATGTGACGCGCACGTTCATCTAACGGACCCGGAATTTTCTTCATATTTGGAGGAGATACTATCGAGTATTAGAACAATGAAGATGCACGTATGTTCAGTGTCAGTAGATATCAATTCAACTATCAATGGAATCAAATCCTTTGGTCAATCCAACAATGACATAGTAACTCAATTCATAGGAATTCATCCACAATTTGCTCATGAAGCCGATATTGGAAAATTCCTAGAGATATATTCTGAATATTCAGATTCGATTGGAGGGATAGGAGAAATTGGACTCGATCCGACGTACACACTAACTAAAGGGAATTCATATCAAGAGCAAAGGCATGTGTTCCAAGCTATGCTCAACCTTGCAGAAAAGTCGAAGAAACCAGTATCTATCCATTCTAGAAAATCTCTCGACGATATTTTAGATTTAATAAAATCTTACAACTTGGCCAACCTGCTCTTCCATTGGTTCTCCGGTAATAAGAAACAATTGCGCGTTTTAATGGACATGGGTGCGTATGTCTCTTATGGTCCCCCATTAGTATTTTCTGAAGACAAACGAGTTCTTCTAAAGAATACTGACAAAGACAGGATTCTTATTGAGACAGATGGACCCGTTAGGTACCCCAGATGCTTCACAGAATTACCTGCATTGCCAACATCATTCCTGGTAACCGTGGCTAACGCCGTTGGAGAAGCTCTAGATATATCTTATTTAGAAGCAATTGAATTCATCGCTTTGAATACTGAGAATTTTTTGCGCAAGAAGCTGAGGTAAAAGTTTTCCCAAACACTTGCTTTGTACTGCTTTTATGCTTACAGTTTAGCGTGTTTTACTCCGTAAGTTATTCTGCATAAATATTCAATTTCTCAATGATTAGAATGAAATGCATGAAGAATACGTACAAAGCCTGTTGCATGATTGATGATTTCAATTGCTCGCTAAGATTCCATGTCAAAATAGCAGGAAACTAAGTTACGCTGGATAATAATCAATTGGTCTGTAGGCAACTAGTACGATGAAATATTATCAATAAAATTGATAAAGTCCATTACCAGATAATTCAGGATGAATCATGAAAGTAGTGCTGCTTGCAGGTGGTAGAGGCACAAGGGCAAGGCCATTTAGCGATTTTGTTCCTAAATCAATGATCCCTATAGGAGGAAGACCTGTTATAGATCACGTTGTAAGATATCTTGCACGGTTCGAGACTATAGACGAAATTCTAATCGTGTGTGAGTTTGATTCTTTTGGAAGCCAAATCATAAACTATTTCGAAGGAAAAGGGAGTATAATCCTCAAGAAGATTTCGTTCATTGAGGACAACAAGAGTGGGACTGGTGGAGCAGTCTTAAGAGCGGAGGATTCGATAAAAAATGGAAGCGAACCGTTTCTTGTTTGGTTTGCAGATAATCTTTGTGCGTTGAATTTGAAGGAGTTAGTCAGCCGTTATCATACATTGAAAATGCAGCTTGAGAGCGGCAAAGAAATCACAGGGATTCTGGTAACCAGAAAGCATCGGTATGAAGAAACTGGGAGAGTCACCGTCAAAGCTAAAGAGTGCAACAAAATAGAAGAATTTATTGAAAAGCCAGTCGCTGAACTAGAATCACCCGAAGCGCTTGGGATTTATCTATTTAGTAAGGTAGTATTCGAATATTTACATCAGCAACAAGAATCTATTATTCAAAACAAGCAAACCAATAGCTTTAACCTGTCGCATGATGTCTTGACACACTTGCCCTCGAAAGGAGCTAACCTTTATTCTTACAGTCTGGGTGACAACACAGATTGGATAGATATCGAATCACCGGTTTATGCGGACAGGAATAGCAAGATTATTAGTAGAATCATAGATCAGATGAGCTGATAATTCTCCCCGGTTACGTAGCCAAGAGGCTATTTTACTGCTTTCACTATTTGATCACAAATCGAGTCAGCAGCCCATTTGATTGTTAACCACGAAATCCCTATATCTTGTCTTGAAGGAATTCTTTTTGCTGAAAAAGCCTACTATCTTTCATTCTCTTTCGATATTGAACCTCTTGATTTAGAAGTTTGGAGGCTACGAACTATCGTCTCGATCAGACTAAATCATAAGACGTGTAATCTTGGTTGAATTCGTGAGCCTAATCACGAAAAGCAAATTTAAGGTAGTATAGACAGCTCAGGATATAAAGGACAAAGAGATCATAGAAAGATAATAAACATACTTGGACCACTTGGGATACTACAAAACATTGGGAGTTTCAGAGGATTCTAGCTATCATGACATCAGAAAGGCATACCGCCGGCTGGTCAAGAAGCATCATCCTGATAGAAACACATCAAGTCATTCAGGTGACATGATTAAGAAAATCAACGCAGCCTTTGAAATTCTTTCAGATAAAGACAAGAGGAAACAGTATGATGTAATAAGTCCTATTCGAAATAGCGATTTATTTACTGAGACTAAAGTAGCCAAGAAAAATCAGCAACCTCATGATAGCTTCAGAAACCCAGCCGCAAAGCCTAGAAATTCCCACGAGTCCACATTTTATCCTAATCATAAAGAAAATCAAGAAACTACAGAAAATGAGTACAAGGAATGGAGGCACGAGATATTTGGGGACAGACAGAGCACAAGAATCAGAAAGGATCCGTCTGTGACCCTAGGCGTATCAAAGGTTGAAGTTGATGATGAAGAGAACTCGAAGCCACATTCACGCTTCAACATATCAGTAGAACCTACACTATGTATGGCGTTCGGAAGCTGTGAAGTATTGGCGCCTAAAGTTTTTGTGTTGGAAAAAAACAAGATCATAAATCCTAAAGTCAGAATTGAATCAGAGGACGGTGCTCCATTTGAAGATATATTATCTGCGGCAGAAACCTGTCCTACTAAGGCTATCAGAATTATTGATAGAGACAATGGTGAGCAGGTGTTCCCATAGCATTTGTTCATTTAGATGAGCCATTTATATCACAAGTGTAAATGTCCAGATAGAATCAGTAGAAGACAATCTATTCTAAATTAGCCAATTTTTGCCCATCAAGTCGGCAATCTACTCCAGCTTAAAACGAAATGGAATGACATACATATATTTCTGTAACTCGAATATCAAGAGGTGAGTCTTTCAAGCAATAATGTCACCTCGATTATTGCCTTAATCATGTTAATACTTTTAGTCGCAGTGTCATTCTTTGTACAGACTCATTTCCCAAATCCAATTGCACAACAAATCAGAGAACAGACACAATTCTTTGATCAAGATAGAAGTAATCTAGGATAGATAGCTCTTGATAGGACTCGTCCCAATAGTGCGGTATATGCCTATTCACGTACCAAACAATCATTAAGAGCTTTTTACTTATTCGTTTCTATCTTCCTATCGCGAACAGCATTGGGTCAAAAGATCTGAATTATCTTCAGTTACTCTAGAAAGAGACCCCCAAATCACGTGCTAGCACCATTTTTTGTCGCTGAATTAGATATGATTTCCCAAACTAGCTCTATTCCTATCTTTGGTAACAGAGTCTTTTTTTAGTATGCATCGTCAAATATGGATAGAATTTAGTGTCCAATCCCAATATTATTGCGTTGCCAAAAAGTTCAATTCTTTAAAATTGTAGCAGTAGTACGGTGAAGCCGCAAAAATCAGAATGGATGGATGTGGGAGTTGCATGAAGCTTCAAGCAAGGAAATAACCTCTTCTTGCCAATCTTCCTAACTGCTGCTGATGACGACAAATAGAATTTGATGAGACGCTTATCGCCTGCATTCAAGAGTGTTAGATTGCAATTAGAGGCTTCACTTTGAAACAAACCCCCCTCGTAAATGTCATTCAATCCATAATAAAGAAAATTTGTGAAGATTAGTGGCTAGTAAATGCAAAAAGATTTTTCTTGTAGACATCTGTTCTTCTGTTTTTTAGAAGTGGCAGCTTTCCTCTCACTTTTATGATATCTGATTTCTCTAATTCCACTACCTCCATTCCTTCTTTATTGCCCATATCTAACAAGACAGTCCCAAAGGGATCAACTACCATACTTCTACCAGTATATATGTTTCCTATCTGATCTGGCGCAATTACATAGATGCCATTCTCAATTGCTCTGGCCTTTATGAAAGTCTGCCAATGTTCTTCTTTCATGATCCCATGCACCCATGCTGAAGGGATAACCAGAAGCTCTGCACCCAGCACGCTCAGTATCCTAGACACTTCAGGAAAGCGGATGTCGTAGCAGATCATGAGGCCAATTTTTGCAGCTTCGAATTGAAAAGGTTTCTCAATGCTATTTCCGGCTTGAAATTTATCTGATTCTCTAAATCCCAGCGCGTCGTATAAATGAATTTTTCTGTAACGAGCCATGATCATTCCATCTTTTCTGATTGCAACTGCAGAATCAAAGACTTTGTTCTTGGTTCGAGCCTTTTCATAGATCGTACTTATAATATCAATTTCATTTTCTTTTGCGCATCGGCCTAAAGTCTTTACAAAATTACCAGTATTTACTGCTTCAGAGATCTCGCTCAATTCAATGGGTTTTTGATCTGATGGAGAAAAACCCATTTGAAATTCAGGGAAACATATGATCTGTGCATTTTTATGACGAGCTTCTTTAATGTAGTCTTCTGATTGTGCCAAGTTCTTCTTCTTGTCTGTATCCGACTTCATTTGCACGACTGCTATCCGACACAATTTGCTCATATCGTCTTATGACCTAGGTAATCATAATTAGATAAATAATTATCTGGAAATCTCACCCTCGGCGAAGTGAGAAAGGCTAAAATTAATCGGTATCACTGATTGTGCGCATCCTATGAATATTTCTAATATCCAAATTTATTAATTACCTAAACTATTCGCTTTGCCTTGCGATATGCAAAAAAAACCGGCGTCAAATTTTAGGAGATTCATGAATTCGAAGAATCAATACCAATCACGGCCACAAAAGACCGATACGCTACTATTCAATTAAACTAGTCTCCGAAGCATTTCTTTTGAGATTATTGAAATGGTTAAGTATTAATTTTTAGAACTGGTCTATATCGCTATCTTCACTGGTTTCAACAGTTGAAAATTATAGCTGGCAGGTTTCCTAGAATATTATGCGATGATGCGCAGTTCGACGAAAACCAGTGGTCTCATAGTAGACATAAATGTGGATCAAAATATTTTTGTCCAATACGAAACGTGACTCCTAGTGAAGAAATAAACTTTAATTAATAAAATCGAGTTTTGGAGTCCGCAAGTGGGTATTGGGACACTTATTCGGGATCAAATGCAGATGCTTAGAGTCAAGTTCACCAATAACTCTAATAATGAGAGAAGAGTATTCTGAATCGAACAACTCAAAAATGAGCGAGCTAGCCTTACTACCTCATGCGAATCTCAACATGACGGCAGCTAGGAAAATTGATCGTGATGACGAACCACTGATTTTGAAGTATAATGGTGCTGTGATTGGTTGCAATTTTGAATCTATTTCTAGGGGTTTGAAACCTTCATGTCATAGGTTAAATCAGGTTTTCGATTCTAATAATATGAAATACTCGAGACCATCAGTTAGGAGAAAAGGAGTAGATGGAGAGGGAAAATTCCGTTTAAAGAATGGTATAGACAATAATACTGCCGGAATAACTTTTCAATGGTGAATTGTTGAGAGATGAACTCCACAAATCCTACAAAATCTGATCGTTCAATCGCCCCGCATGGAAACCGACCGCTTTCATACAATTGGGTGTTTGCCATTGGAATTACGATGATCCTATTGGGAGTAATATTATTTGCATTAAGGGCAGCTCTAATTAGCCTT
>CAWJCY010000009.1:0-84442 GCA_963841565.1 uncultured Nitrososphaerales archaeon | reverse complement strand
TTCTGTTCCAAAATAATGCAGATACACGGAAGGCATCTTACTGGTCATACTCCAGCCAGCATGGTCACGAAGAGTTGATTCCTTTAGAATTTGTGATTTATCAGTGAGTGCGGAATGTCTTTGGACATAAAGATTCCAAGGCTTATTCAGTAATTTTTTAATGATCTGTTTATCTTTTGCCTCAATTGCAAGATTATCTAATAGTTTGGGGAAATAATCATCTCTGTAATGTTCCTGATAGTGTTTGAGCATTCCATCTCTTGTAATGGGTCCCCGAAATTTGCTCTTCTTATTGATACGAAAAGCGTGAGCTTCCGGATTGTTGGCAAATAGGATGTACATTTGACCATTCCTTGACGTATGGGATACTTGCTATTAGTGGCAATGTATGGGATGTCGTTTTTCCAGGAACATGTATCTCTGCGTATTGAATTCCGTTGTTCGATTTCTTGAATATAACATCCTTTATTTTTAAATTTAGAAGTTCGTGGGGTCTTGCGGATGTATCATTTGCCATTGCATGCCAACATCTATCCCGGGGAACATTACAATATTTCAAAAATATTTCATGATCTTCGGATTTCCACATATCCTCTGGTTGGTATGGGGATCTTTCCTTTCTTCGTAATTCCTTAATTCCTTTCATACATGGTGATGTAGCCCGTTTTCGATGATCCGGTTCATCTGGATTATACAACCATCTGAAGAACTTCAACAACACTATTCGAATACCATTATAAGTTCCTATACTTCTATGACCTGGATCCTCTGACTCAGGTCTTCTAACACTGTTCAAATAGTTGACAACATCCTGTTTAGTCATATTATTGAATGACTTATGGTTCAGATAACGTGACAACCAACAGAGTTTCTTTATTTTGTCTGTCTTCGTGGATTCTTTAATGTTTATCTCTACCTTTTCTGCCTCAATATAATTACACATAATCCTGGCATTGTTTGGACTTATTTCTGTTAATTCTTTATAGAGACTATTCACATACCCTGGTAAGTTAGTGGCCAAAAAATAATCAGTTGTCAAATAGGTACTACCTAGTGAGGATGCCCTTTCTGATGACTGCATCTTCTCATTGGATGGGACCTGAGTTTTGGCCATTAATTGTGTATTTGTCTGCCTTTCCGAGCTATATACTTTGGGTCTAACACCACGAGTCTGGCGCCGGGAGTGGGACTCGAACCCACGAGTCCTGGACGGACATCAGCTTACATGTAAGCCTTAGATCTCGAGGCTGACCCCTTTTAGGGTCGACGACTTACCTAGCTTGGGTACCCCGGCGAGCTCTATTAATCACCTATCAATTTTATTCTTTGGTTGTACTCACTATTTGAGCTTACATTAGCACCAGTTGTTTTCCTAGCTCGCTGTCTAAAGAGTGTGAATTCAAAAATGTGATTGTAAAGTGATGTCGATGACAAAGGAACAATGGCGCGGGGATCTCAATTATAAGTTGTTCTTTCAAACTCTCACTTGCCTGTCTTCATATTAGTGAACGCCGTACATTCTACCCATACGACTTGAATTGGCAAACCAGAAACTCTTTCTACTAAATGAGTACGGCTAATAAATGAGTAAATTCGGTATCTGCAGTCATATCTGGAAATTACTTCCAAGTCCAGATTGACAATATCTCCCATTCCGTTAGAAAAAACTGAAATTCTCTTTCACAGTAACAAGTACCATGTGACTATTCGTTCTTTCAATCGAAGGAAGAGCAAGATCTCTTTTGACAAAGTTGCTAAGGTCCCTACGATTTCGGAATTTGGCTATAATTACCATATCAGTGAGTCCTGTTATGTCATAAACAGCACATACGTTAGGAAATTTAGACATAGCACGTTCAACTTCAACAATCTTTCCTTTCTGAGCAATGACCTCTATTATCGCTGTCAAATCATAGCCCAATTTTTCATGATCTACAATAGCAGAATAGGATTTTATTATTCTATGATACTGAAGTTTGTTTATTCTGGAAAGTACAGTCGGAGCTGAAACTCCTATTTGATCGGCTATTTTTCTGTACGAAAGCCTTGCATCAACTAAGACACTTTTCAAGATCTTGGAGTCTATTTCGTCAATACTCAACGACAATTTCTAAAGCTATTTCTAAATCACAGGTCTGATAAACCTTGTTGTATTTCTAAGAATGGAAGAACTGTGTGGTTAGATTATTATCACAATGTTAGTTCTTCCCAGCTTGCACGCTATTCGTCTCATAAGGCGTCTTATTGATGATCATCATTGTACCTTTCTATAAAATATAATGCATCTTGTGATGGTGATCGTTTGTAGCTGCATTTACTTCTCATAGTTTAGTCTGTAATACTGCAACAGTTTTACGAGAAATGGCTTGATGCCATAGTATATGGTAGTTCGTTTCTTTGCCTCAGCCTGAACAGGAAATAGGGTAGAAAACTTTGTTAATTGTTAGGATTTTGATCTACGCTGCAAACGCATTCTAAGTGTAATCCAGATCTGTAAATGATTCTAATTCTTACTCTACATGATGAGTCTTAGCGAGCTGGTCATAGAACCGTACAGATTTTATATTTACGAACTCAAGCATACCATATTTTGATAGCTCTCGCCCAAATCCACTATTCTTAATGCCACCGAAAGGAACCCTTGGATCAGAGAGCACTACATTATTCACAGTCACGATGCCTGTTTCTACCATCCTAGAGAGTCTTTCAGCTTTGTCCAAGTTTTGTGTCCATATACTTGCGCCTAGACCAAATTTGGAATCGTTTGCGATCTTAATCGCAGCTTTTTCATCTTCAGCAATTAGTATCGGTGCAACAGGCCCAAAGGATTCCTCCTGTGCGATTTCCATACCGTGATGAATTTTCCCAAGTACTGTTGGACTGTAATAATACCCCTTACTTTTCAATCTCATTCCTCCGGCAAGTAACTCTGCTCCTTGACTAATCGCCCTTTTGACCATCCCCTCTATGGCTTCTAGCCCTGAATGATTTACGAGTGGTCCTACATCTGTATCCTCAGATAATGGATCTCCAACTCTTAGTTTTTCTGTTTTTTGTACAAACAGCTCTACGAACTCATCTGCAATCTTATCGACAACGATGAATCGCTTTGAAGCTATGCAACTCTGTCCACAATTGATAAAGCGACCCTTGACTGCTCCCGTAGAGGCTTTTTCTATGTCAGCATCCTCACAAACTATGAAAGGGTCACTCCCTCCTAATTCCAGAACCGTCTTCTTGAGGTGGGCAGTAGCCCTTTGTGCCACTTTGGAACCAACAGGAACGCTCCCGGTGAAGGTAACGGCGGTGGTACTCTCGGACTCTATCAGGTATTCTGCAACCCTGGAGTCGCCTACTGCCGTCTGAAATACTCCTTTTGGTAACCCTACTTCCTCAAAAATTCTTTCAATTTCTATTCCGCACTGCATCGTAGCACTTGCTGGCTTTAGTATAATTGTATTGCCGGCCATAAGAGAAGGAGCCGCGAATCTCAGGGCCTGCCAGTATGGAAAGTTCCATGGCATTATGCTTGCGATAACGCCCAAGGGTTCAAAAGTAACAAAACTCTTTCTAGCATCTGTATTAATGACCTCATCCGTTGTAAATATATCCCCATGATCTGCAAAATATTCTATCGCCCAAGCACACTTTTCTACCTCTGACCTGGACTCTTTAATCGCTTTACCCATTTCATTGGTAGCTATCGTAGCGAGTTTTTCCTTTTCCTTCCTTAGTTGGCTAGCAACGCCATACAAGTAATCGGCCCTCCTATTCCCATTATTGTTCCCTACCAGTCTCCATTCTGTTTTGAAAGCTTCTTCAGCCTTCTTCGTCATCTGCAAAAGATGTTCTTCGGAGAGTATATCGTATTCTCTTAGAATTTCTTCAGTTGCCGGATTTATGGTTCTTACTTTCATTTTAATCAAACTATGTATTCCGACACCACAGCTGCTCGTTGTTGCATTTTATATCTTTTGGCAAGTGAACATGCGACATTGGAATCTCCAATGATATCGGTCTATATTATGCTTTGGTCATTGTCTAATTACTAGCTATGAGAAGACAAGATTCAGGACTCCCAGTGAGGCATCCTGAATGTGTCGAATCCTATAAGAATTTACCCTCTACCTATCTACGAATTTGACCTGTGGAGTTCTCGTTTTCTAGAAATGCCTTTAACGTAAATCCGAAACCTGGTACGAAGAGACTTGGGCTGGCGTTATAAAATTCTGTTACCCGGTCCAAATCTAATAGATATATGTTAGATATTTCAGAGGGATTGATTGAGATATGCTTTATTGTTTCATCATCATGCAAGTATAACTTGTAGATTGTAACAAATGCTGTCTTTTTCCAGCGATTGCTGACATTATTTCGACCATAACCACCATTATTTAGGTACGTGTAGTTATCATTGTTATCATCGTACTCCTCCTTTACATCCATGTACATCTTACATATTTCTAAGAGAGGGTCGGAGTGATTCGTAAGTCCCAGCTCTTCCTGAATTCGTCGAGACGCTGCCTGAAGATAGCTCTCGTTAAACTCTACTTGGGCGCTGACTGATTCGGAAAAAAGGCCACCATGTCTTCTTTTGTGAGAGGCTCGTTTTTGCAATAAAAGTCGATTCTGGCCATCAAGTATGAAGACTGAAGCGAACCTATGGATTAAACCCCGAGAATAGACGACGTCAGGCAACGCAGAACCTATGATATTATCTTGTTCACTTACAACCGCCAATTCCTGATTAGTATATGGATATGGAGGAATCATGTTTTTTCTGTTGCTATAAGGTGACCTAATTCTATTGTGCTATTACGTGTTTGTGATCTGTTGTATAGATAAATAAGAGTAAACAATCTTACTATAGAATAATTGACCGAAGTGCAGCTCAGGTTGACTGTGACACTTTAAGAAAGATTAAACGTATTTAATCAGTAACATCCACCTATGACAAATCTTAAAATCAAACTACCCAATCTTTGGTGGTATAACATTATAAATTACTGGCGTAGACCTTATGAACGAGTACGCGGTGAGCTCAGCAGACATGATCCTTGAAAGGTACGATGGCAATCCCATCCTAACTCCCAATGAAAAGAATTGGTGGGAATCAAAATCTGTGTTTAACTGTGCATCATTATACGACGGTCAGAAGGTCCATTTGCTTTATCGCGCAGTTGGAGAATACAAGGATTATGTTTCAAGGATAGGATATGCTTCCAGTAGTGATGGCTTTACATTTACAAGAAATAATGGTATGGCTATCGAACCGGTCGAGGAATATGAAAGATATGGCATAGAGGATCCTCGTTTGTTCCAACTGGAATCTCGAGCTTACTTTTCATATGTAGTTCCTTCAAACTACGTTAGGGAATTTCCAACCGTTTCTACAGCACTGGCAACAACGGAAGACTACCGTGAATTTCAGCGGCTTGGACTCATAACCTCAACATTGCATGACGATAAGGATGTTGTTTATTTTTCAGCAAAGATGGCCCCAATATCGGGGGATCTAAAATCATCAAACGGACAAGACGGGAAGTGTTATTTTTCCTTGCATAGACCCAGTTCCTGGATTGGCCCGTCATATGGTGTGGACAAACCAAGTATTTGGTTGGCTGAGAGCTTTGACCTAACAAATTTCCAGAAGTATTCAATACTTTTAAGACCTGAACAGGATTGGGAAGCTGCAAAGGTCGGAGCTGGCCCACCCCCCATTAGAACTAGGCGAGGTTGGTTAGTAATATACCATGGAGTAAGTACCTCCAAGGTCTATAGGACAGGTGCAGCCGTCCTAGATTTGAATGAGCCTAATAGAATACTCGGTCGATGTAAACATCCCATCCTGGAACCAGAGAGAGAATATGAGAGAAGTGGTGATGTCAATAACGTAGTATTCCCATCTGGCGCATGTGTCATAGACGGAAAGCTATTCCTCTATTATGGAGGAGCTGACAGGGTGTGCTCGCCTTGCCACTGCTAATCTTGATTCTCTTGTCAAGTATGTTTTAGAAGGGAATTAATTTTAGAGGTCATGTGAAGCAATTGACTAATTAACCAGCTATTGGTAATTAGTCAAGCTCCTAACATCTCTTGTATTGGGCTAAAGAATACGTCTTACTGTTCCATCAGAACCATCACACTGAATTGATTGTTAGATTTGTCCAATGTACAGAGTCGAATGAGAGTTCCGGAAAACTCACAGTGCATTTTGTTTGCTATTCTGTTGCTTTACATTGTGGACTTCCGATCATGTATAAAAAGTAGAGATAAAACTTCTCTATCTCTTCAAACTTTCACGTAGAACCATTCGTTGATCATGTGGTGTCAAGGAAGTGCTAGTTGTGTTATCCGCACTCTGAGAATCTTTGTCGTTTGCTCTTGACAACGTTGACGATGGGCTATCGATAATACTTGAAGAATTTGTCGGACTGGTATCGCAGACCCCATCGACACATTCAGTTTTCTCACACATTCCAATACTGTCGCATGAAATACTGGTGCTCTTGTCTTCAGCTCTGACTGGATCCGGATTTGTCAATTGCATTATATTAATTCCAACTAGAACAGTAATCACACAACCGAAGACTACTACCATTGTTTTTTCAGAAAATATCATGACCATGATCCTTCAGGAGCAACGATTTAGTATAATTGGGTTAGTTTAATTAGTTATAGAGGATATGAAGTGTCATATTCATCGTCCCTAATCACACGAATATTTTTTGATAGGCTCATGAATACACTGAAGATCTTGAACTGAACCAATTTCGAGATCTTAGGTATTCAGCTGCTTATCTCCCAAAGTTGTTAGATAATTTCTGTAATTGAACTTCATTCGGTGGGCAAGCTCGAATTTTAATGTCAATCAATTTGGCATGCCCTCTTTGGCACTGATTTGAAAATTGCTCTTGCTTAGATGGATTAACATAATCGAGAAGGACGTTACATTGTCAATCAGCGGCCTTTAGTACTGGATTTAATATAGACGCTGTAGTTGCGGAGATAGTAGGTTTCTGTAGACTTGTTTTTATCCGAGATGCTTCATACTGAGAAAGGCGTGTTTAAGGACAAGGAAAATATACGGTTTAAGGTAGAGTTATTGAAAGTCTTATGGGGAATTGTAAACCGGTTATTGTGGATTTTTTGACCATTAGCATTTCTTTGCGTGCCTGGAGTTGGCTTAATTCTCCTCATCATAATTACCATATTCATTGTGACCACAAAGAGCTTGCAAGGACTTGTACCGTAGGAATTGTATCTGGATTATTGATCCTTTTATTCTCACCTTCTGATTCTAACGCAGATATGCCTATGGGAGGTTTACAACAAAGAATAGGAAATTATGATGTTAGTGTGAAAACCGATCCCCCGCAGCCACACACGGGTGCAACTGTTAAGATTCTTATGGCCATAGCCGCCATTAACGGCGATGACATAAGTGGAATTCCGGTAGATATAACAATCAAAGGTGATGAAAGTGTATTGTCGGGTTTGAATCGACCAATAGCTGTTCCATACGGGCATTATACTTATCAGTACAAATTCGAAAAGCCTGGTATTTACAGTTTGGTTGTGGACATCTATGATATTTATTTTACCGGTCGTCAAGTTTCCTTTACTTTCCCAATTGAAGTGAAGTCCACTATTTTTGGCTTATGGGGTACCTCTGATATGATGGGTTATATTCTTGTGCCTTCAATTGTCATTATTGTCCCATCTATCCTTGCCCTCATCATATGGCAAAAGCGCAAGACTAAGTTGAAAGGCATCCCTCACGACGATAAGAGATGAGGCGTACAATTATACTAGGATCTTGTTTTCGACTGTATCTAGTTAATTTGAGATGCTAATTTGCAGTTAATTTACTTAAATTAAGATAATGGAGTACCAGCAGATTTTTCTCATTATCATTTAAACAAACCGCATCTAACTCAGACATTAGTTCATGCATAACCTTAATGGATAATCTATGGTAATAGGAATGGGGATACTCCCCCTCACAGCGAGGTATTACAATACTTTTAGGATATTCAAATTGTTATTTATTATGTTTCATTTTGCCTTGTCGCAACATCTGTACAAGAATGGGTTCAAGTATTGGAAGTTATAGTCTTGGGATAAAATATTGCAGTAGATGTGAAGTGTATTTATTTCATGACGGATACATCTGTCCATGCTGTAAGTGCCCTCTAAGAACGTCACCCAACAATAGAAAGGGTAAGGAAAAATTACGTATGAAACGTACAATACAATAATAACTAGTCGTCAATGCATTACCATTAATCACTGCAAATGTATTGCATTGACAATCCAGCATGTGAGCGTGTCGTAGGGTCTTAAGTAGGACAATTAGATCAAACGCAATAACTACGTGTTTTTAAGCAATCAAGAATAGGCATCTAGGGGTGGCTAACCTTCCCCTAATTCATAAACTGCGACAATATTACAGTCGGCTCTCCAAAAAACAAATACCCGGCCGCGTAACCATGAATTTAGAATAAATCATCTTTAGTAGGACTTGGCATGTGAAAAAGCGCCCAGAGTTAGGTTATACCCGTATTTGCTTCAACACATGTTTAGATAATTGGTGCTACGATGAAGAAGTCTAAGATACTTTGGGAACTAGTCTCATTTCATAATCGATTATCCCTTTTCATCTTTAAAATACTTCTACCAACTAAAGCGCCGCTAAACGATGTAGGTCGTCATCGTCTCAAGTTATGGGCTCTGCAACAATTTCCTAAAATCTTCTCTTAGGTGCTTAAATTTATCGACCCTTCTTCTATCCTCCTCAGTCGCAGGAAGATTCTCTAGGAGGAATCTTTGTTGCCGTTCAGTCATCGCATCGATAGAACTCAGAATGTCCTCAATTTCGCTCTTGCGCACTTCCAGTATGAGAAGTTCTTTTACTCTATCGGTCTGGACCAGTCTAACCATATTTGTTCTTCACCATACTCCTTATAATTGCAGGATCGATCTTAAATTGTTGTGGTTGGATGAATGCAGAGTGCGTTGTGCTTCATAGAGTTTCTATCCACTGCCCCCCAGTTTTTCAAAGAATTATTCGTATGTCAAACTCAATATTGTTGCTTCATGCTTTGGGAACATCCGAATCAATTTACTTCTTGTCCCAAGCTCAAAATCTTTGTAGTCAAAGCCTGGGGTAACCGTACATCCAATAAGCGCGAACGATGTGCTATCGTCAACCCTGGCTCCGAACCACAAACCGGCTCTGATGACGACATGGCATTGTTCTCCATGACTTATATCATTTCCAAGCCTAATTTGCGTCAAATTACCTTTGTTGTCAATGACGTAGATCGTTACTGGGCTTCCCCTATAAAAGTGCCAAATTTCGTCGGAATTAAGCCTATGAAAGGCAGAAAAGTGACCTCTTCCGTCTAACAAGTAGTAGATCAAAGTTACCGTGGAGCGCGTATTATCTAGTGATACCTTATTTTTGTTTTTTCGAGAAGATGTGTGAGTGGTGGAAAATTTAGATCTGTAAGTTTCTCTATAAAATCCACCTTCGCCAGGCAATTTTACAAGGTCCAGCTTCTTTTTTATGGATTCTGATTCGGTGTCCGTTAATACTGAAATAGATTGGGGCGAAAATAAACCATTGGATTCAATCTTGCTTGATTGTAGATTGAAACAGACGAGCTAAGTTTGAAACTAATATCTTTGATAGAAATTCCAGAATATAGAACATAATAACCCGGATAACTAACTGTTATCAGATAAGGCAGATATGTATATCATTCTAGTCTAATACATTGTTAAATTATTAATTTTCTATGAATGCTTCTATCGGAGCAACTTTGCCGGGCTCAAAACCCGAAAATAGGTTTTTCAAAAAAGACTGAAACGAAGTATGAACATGCTAGAGTATTTGGACACCAAATTCTTAATAATGTACTGATCACAAAAATAACTATCGAATTGCTTTTCCAGGACATCATAATGCAATCAGAGGTTCCTGGTGATTCATTGTCTTCGGTGTTTCTAGTTCAGGATTTTGCCGTAGTCATGATTGTAGCCGCCGTGATACTTGCAGTTACTCATAAACTAAAGCAACCTATGATTATAGGATATATCATAGCCGGTATGATAATAGGTCCACATACTCCGCCATTTAGCCTAATTCAGAGCATCGATACTCTAAACGCCTTTTCCGAGTTAGGGATTATTATGTTTCTTTTCGTTATTGGTACTGACTTTCCTATTGCTAAATTAAGATCAGTGGGCAGAATATCCATTATAGTAGCACTAAGTGAGACGATTGGTACTATGATTATTTCGTATTATGTGGCTCAGGCGTTACAGTTCTCTTTTAGAGATTCACTATTTCTCGCCTTAGGTATGTCTATTTCAAGTACGATAGTTATTGTGCGAATCCTGGAAGAGCTAAATATGATTAGAGACAAGTCAGCCACGCTCATGCTAGGAGTCTTGATTGTTGAAGATATTATCGCCATTACTGCCCTTGGAATATTTCAGTCCATAGCTATTGAGGGTATAAATGATAGTAATCAAACTGCGTCCATAATTCAGATAGCAATCTCCGTTGCAATTGTAACTGCGTTTATCGGAATTACTCTTACGGTGGGTTCAAGGTTCATTCCAAACATAATCGACAAAGTTGGTAAGACCAATGATTATGCCTTACTCCTTATCTCTATACTTGGCTTAGCTTTCGGGTTATCGTTCTTGGCGTCGTCTCTCGAATTATCGGTAGCAACAGGGGCATTTCTCGCAGGAGTATTGGTCGCCGAATCCAAGAGTGCAGCGATAGCAAGAGTAGTAACAGTTCCATTAAGGGATGTATTCGCGGCCCTGTTCTTTATTTCGATAGGGGCACTTATGGATATATCACAGATCCCATTCCTAATTCTACCCGCCTTGATTCTAATAGTAACGACTTTTGCCTCAAAATTATTGATAATAAGCGCTGTGTTACTTAAGTCCGGATATGATAAGAATATTGCTCTAAGAACTGGGCTAGGTATATCATCTGCACGAGCTGAAATGTCATTGGTTGTCGCTAAGACTGGTCAGCAGAGCGGAGCAATTTCGACTAGCATATTCCCGATAATAGGTATAGTAACTATAATAACCACATTCATAACTCCGTACGTAATGAGATTTGCAAAGGACCTAAAATTGTCATCTGCGACAACTTCTGATGGTGAAAAGTTATAATGACTACCTTTCACTTTTACTATATCACGTAATATATTACGTAGAGACAGAATAAATGCAATGCATTGCATTACCTTCGCAAATCGATAACAAACATCTTGTAAAAAAGAATGGTAAATCATAAATATTCAGGTAAATAATATTCCCTCTGCAATGATGCATAGTAGGTATGCTTTCTTTTTGACAGTTTTATCACTACTAACAGTGTATTCTTTTTGTACGCCGTACATGTTGTATGCCCAGAAGTCCAGCGCCAGCAAGTCACCGCTACAAAATGCAACTAGCGGTTCAAGTCTGGAAGTATTCTTGGAGCCCACCCCATACCCTATTAAGGTTAATGAGAGTTCGACCAAATTCAAAATATCGTTTCTAAAGCCAGGTACTAATGCGTTACAAGAGCATGTCGATTTTAATCTTAGAATTTATGACAACAATAGTCGAGTATTCCAAGCAACTAATTCAACAGGTCAACCGGAGGTTCCTTTACATGCGACCGAAGGAGTAATGACGATACCTATGCTAAATTACAAATTCAATCAGGCTGGCCAGTACAGGATGGAAATTCCTGTGTATGGGATTTTATTTAACCCAATACGACCAGAGATTGCAAACTTTACCCTCAACATCTTGGGTTAATTAACAATTATTATTATTACCGATGCGAGTACGCACCACCAGACCCCTTAAATTCATGCGAAGATGATCCTCCGTCTAACTTTGTATCAAAAAACATCGAAATCCTGCTGCATTTCTATCACGGCATCAGAAGTGCAGTGTCTTTATTGTTGGTTGGTTTCAGAGTAGAATTAAGTTCGGTGTCAACACAACTGTAATCGTTCAATTTAACATGAAAACTAACATAAAAATATGCTAAATTATTGGATAAGAAGAAGGAGGACTTTGCAATTTGACGTCTTCTAACCAATTCCCAATTTTTGTAGAGATTCTTGGTAAAGGTAGGTTCATGTTTTATCACATTTGATATAATTTAGTAGGGAGAAGTTTCGCATGTTTACATCTTTCAATTGCGTTCTTGTCCTCACATACCTATCCTTTTTACTTAAGTGAATGTTATTCTTTATTCGGTAGCTACGATGTTCTCGCCTATTCTAGTTTTCATATCGGACGTCATTTCCTCAGCGCTGATCGCATGAGCTTCCCATGCATGTTTAAAAGCCTTGGAAGTCACTTCCTCGTTCGAATCTCCAAGAATCACATAGTCACAGTCCAGACCTACGTCTCTGCATACCAATTTCTTCATTTCTGTCTGATGTTATGCCACATTAAATTTATAAATTCTGGTTGATTCCTTATCAACCCATTAAGGAACGAAAAATTATAAGTGTAAGGAGGTACGAACCATTGTGGAAAAAAGAGCTGGTCAATCCATACCTACTCATTTTACTCTGATAGAGGTACAAGATTTGGAAAAGAGAATGAGAGACAAATCTGCAGAAGAGATATTGAGATGGGCCATTGAAACACTTGGTGAAAGAGTAGCTTTAGCTTCAAGCTTTGGGGCCGAAGACGTGGCTCTAATTGATATGATGTCAAAAATTGATACAGAGAAGACAAAGGTCTTTACGTTGGACACTGGTCGGCTAAACCAAGAAACCTATGATGTAATGGATGAGATTAAGAAGAAATATGGAATCTTGGTGGACATTTATTGTCCTGATCACCACGAACTAGAAAGTATGCTCAGAACTCATAGAATGAATTTGATGTATGACTCTGTTGAAAATCGAAAACTCTGCTGCGAAATTAGAAAAGTTCATCCACTTGATAGAGCCTTAAGAGATATGTCAGGTTGGATTACTGGCTTAAGAAGAGAACAGACGTCGACTAGATCTGCCATCAGCAAGATAGAAATTGATACTATTCACAATGATATAATTAAGATTAACCCATTAGCAGATTGGGACAACGAGATGGTTTGGAGCTATATCAGGCACAATGATGTACCTTACAATAAGCTTCATGACAAAGGTTATCCGAGTATAGGATGCGAGCCTTGCACCAGAGCAGTAGAACCAAACGAAGATCCACGTTCAGGAAGATGGTGGTGGGAGAGTTCAACGCATAAAGAATGCGGTTTGCATTGGGATCCTACCAGGAATAAGTGA
Source organism: uncultured Nitrososphaerales archaeon (assembly GCA_963841565.1). Taxonomy (GTDB): domain Archaea; phylum Thermoproteota; class Nitrososphaeria; order Nitrososphaerales; family Nitrososphaeraceae; genus TH5896. The sequence continues at coordinate 71,108 of CAWJCY010000009.1, read as the reverse complement.
TTGTATAATTGGCAAAAAGTGGAATGCCTCCACCCCATGGAGGTAAGTTGATGAATAGAATTAGTTCTCACCAAAAAAATCTTGATGAAATGTTCTCTATTGTTATTGATACCGATACGAGAAACGATATTGAGAACATTGCCGACGGCATTTTTAGCCCCTTGGAGGGATTTGTCTGTCAAGCTGATTTTGAGAGTATCGTTAGTGAAGGAAGGTTGTCAAACGGATTGCCCTGGACGATTCCAATTGTACTTGATGTAGAAAGTGAAACTGCGATCCAGATGAAAGATGCAGGTGAAGTTTCGCTAGTAAATAATAGTGAAGCATTTGGGGTTATGTCAGTCGATGATATATATCGATTTGATAAGCAAAAAGTTGCAAAAGAAATATACCAAACAGTTGATCTGGAGCACCCAGGCGTGATGAAAACTATGAGTATGAATGATGTGCTGGTAGGAGGAAAGATAAAAGTTTTCTCCCGAATCCCCTTTTCGCAATCAAGAAAGCTGAGGAAAACTCCTGCTGAAACCAGGAACGAAATTCTAACTCTAGGGTGGAAGAGTGTAGTAGGTTTTCAAACCAGAAATGTACCACACGTAGCGCACGAAACCTTGCAGAAGACTGCACTTAGTCTATTTGATGGCCTATTTATCAATCCCCTTATTGGTAAGAAAAAATTAGGAGACTTTAAGGATGAAGTAATACTTCATACATATGAAACTCTACTTGATACTTATTATTCCAGCGGCAGTGCGATGCTTGTTACCCTTCATACGGAGATGAGGTATGCTGGCCCGAAGGAAGCTATTCATCATGCAATAATGCGCAAGAATTTTGGATGCACGCATCTCATTATTGGTAGGGATCACGCTGGCGTAGGCGACTATTATGAACCATTTGCCGCGCAGAAGATATTCAATGAGTATCCAGACTTGGAAATTGAACCAGTATTCTTTCCAGCCTTTTATTACTGCAAGAAGTGTCGGGGGTATTCTAGCGCAAAGATATGTCCCCACAATTCGGAAGAAAGGGAAGAACTCAGTGGTACAAAGATGAGAAAACTTGTAAGTTCTGGAACAATGCCAGCTGACCATTTAATGAGACCAGAAGTTGCTAAAGTCATACTTTCCTACTCCGAGCCATTCGTTAAATAATCTGGAGTCAGCCTAGACTAGTAGGCACAACATCAAAGAATAGCGCTCTCAGCTCTTATACCAACATCATAATTGGTTAAGACAGTCCCTTTGATATCGGCTCCGATCTCCCTATCGTCCAAGAGAACCTCATTTTGAGTGATTTGTATTTTTTGAGAATTATAAAATAGACCATCTGCAAGTATCCTGAGGTCTTTACCATTTTCGATTTTGGCCTCGAAGTATATACCTTCTCGTTTATTCTCTATAATTAGTCGCTTGGGTCGAAGATATTCAATAGCCCAGTCCCCAATTTTACTCCACTCCGAACTCCAACTATTTTCAAATATTATCCCAACTAACTGATTGGTTCTATTAAAGAAATTTACATCCATTACGAGCAGCCTCTGATCCATTCTTCCCACATTGATGAGTTCAAAATCATCTACTACCAATAGTCTTGAAGTGTTTACGAAGGTGCATCCTCCCAGTGATATAGTGAGTTCATTTGATGACGTAGTCGCAAATGCAAGATCGCTGTGGTTCTTGTTAAAAGGGCTATCCTTGCTAGAAGCCAAAAATGAGGGGTCTATCTCGTCTGTTCGGAATTTCTTGTTGTGTGATGGGCAGATTGCCACCATATTTTCTGGTAGAAATACTTCTTGTCGCAACGATTCATGTACTTGACTCCCAGTTTGGTTGAAGTCTATGAATTCAAGCACCGGACATCCACAAATGACGCATCCATAATGTGCTTCCTTTTTAAGTTGGTTTTGTATCGCCTGAGGGACAGCCATCTACCTTTCAGAGGATAATGGATTTCTGCCATATATTGCTAGCTTGATTTTCCTTTGAAATCCAGCATAGTATCTCTGAAAATTTGAATCGAGATTATTCTGATAGATATTAAGATGAAGATGATTCGTTCAGACAGTAATCAACATCCTGCCTATCTTAAACAATACTAATGTTCCCAAAGATAGGTCGAGGTAAACGGTATCATATCAAATTCTGTGCTGCTCAACGCTATCAATTTCTAATCCTTCCACTTCAAAGTCGAGATTTCTAAGTGAAGAGTATACATCCGCCTCATTGTTTGAAAAATGTGTGCTTAGGATAAAGGCAAATATTCCATAACGGTTAATATTGCCGTGGATAAGTGTATCAGGAACAAAATGGCCTTAAGAGTATTTCTATTCTTGTTATTATTTGGTTTTCTTATACAGTTCGGTTCTGCGATTGGACAGAGTCAGGAACGCTTACAAAATATTCAACCAATAAAGACCACAGAGACAAAAAGTAATGAACAGTTTATTTATGCATTCAATGTGTCTAATGCAGATCGGCGAAATCCGGCAAATTACACTCTTAACGCCCCAATCGGAGAAAATTGGATGATGACAATCCAGAATAACATGTCTTATGCACAAAGGGATGATGCAAAGACAATCATTAGATTGCATGAAGCAAGCCCAAGTGAGAAGTTTGTTGAGATTGCCATGTTTGGTGGTACCTCCGACAAATTTTGGACCGCAGTAAACACGGAAGAATCCGGATATATCAAAGTGTATGAGCGAGACACTGGCGGTTGGAGTAAAGATGAGTCAATAGTTGTGGGACATGGAAATAATCAAGGATTATCAGTGAATAATGGTCAAAGGATAGTAACAGATAGACTATCCCTTGATGGATTTAACCCAAGTTACATAACAATTTATGGTAAGGATAGCTTAAATTCTCCACTAAATACATATGCGGGGACCATTGCATTTGATTTAGTTTTTGGTGACCCTTCAGAGTCTCCAGTCTATTATCTCCCATTTGCCATGCTTGTAGGCGTTGGAGGTTTGGTTGTGGTCCTGGTGGTATTCAAGAAGAGATCTAATCCGCCTTAATTCTTGATCAAAAATAAGCTAATTGAATTGATTCAAACATGGGTTATAAAATAACAAACACCAACAACTAAAATAAAAAATGGGAGGTCAACATGATAATAATTCAGGGCGTTACGCCTGGATTTATGAGGTTCTGTAGTCAGTTACTGCAACTGCCGTAAGAATGCTTTTTGTAAATCACAAGAATGCAGTTCAATAAATGCTGATTTTTACTAATTTCCAACATGATAATCGTTGGCTTAAGGCAAAAGCTCTATATCTCAAATCTTAATTGTCTAGTTTTCATGATGCCCGTTCTCCTAATGAGAATCATTAGCATGGCCGATCCTAACCTCCGGAATCTTTTTCCCGGTAATAATTACAATCATTCTTGAGCTGACACAAATTGCACCGAGGGTTCCTCGGTAAACAAATGTTCTGTCCATACATGACAAAGGTATTGTTGATTCTCGTCCAATTTCTCCTGCTTGTTGCATTAGCTAATTCAATCTCTGTCATTTCAGGAGTTTTGGTATTGACGATGCCAAGTCGATTTGATATTCTATGAACATGTACATCGACAGGTATGGCAGGTTTGTCAAAGCCGTAGACCAATACACAATTAGCTGTTTTGCGTCCTACTCCAGGTAACTGCAAGAGTTTTTCTATTGATTCTGGAACTTTTCCCTTATACTCCTGGGTTATTATTCTTGAAACATCTTGTATTCGTTCTGCCTTAACATTGTAAAATCCTATGCTTCTGATTATCTCCTTTATTTCTTCCAAGTTGGCATTAGCCAATTCCTTGCTGTTCTTAAAACGCAAAAACAGATTATGCACAATTTTAGTCGTACTTTCGTCTCTTGTGCGAGCTGACAATATGGTCCCAATCAATATCTTGAATGGATCGCTTCCTTCTTCACATCGTAGAGATTCGAGAGCTGTAATTCTTGGTGGTCTAGTAGTGTAACAGTGCTGCTTCCATCTTCTTAAGAATCCTTTTGATCGAGACCACAAAGGATCATTTTCACAATCAAGGTTATAAATTTGATAAGATAGTTAGTAAATCAATTCACCATCAGACCTAGAGGCAATTCATTTGTTTCAATGCCATCATCTGAAAGTAAATGCATCTTCTCGAAAACATAGAGAACTATTCCGATATGCAATCAAGAAGTATCTTATTATCACCCAGTGGTTCGTATGCTACTGAAGTAGTGGAAAGAGACTTGGTAGAAAAAGATGCAGGTGATTTGACTGCAAAGAGGCTAGTCATTATTTGTCTGACCGGAATGCCAGGTGCAGGAAAGTCTACGGTTGCAGGCTCGCTGAAGGAGAAGGGGTTCCTTGTTATAACGATGGGTGACGTAATTAGAGAAGAGGCCATGCGGCTTAAACTCGAGCTCAATGATACAAATCTAGGGAAATTGATGGTCCAGTTGCGCGAACAGTTTGGTCCGGGGGCCGTTGCGGAATTAGTTGTAAAGAAAATTGACTCAATGTTAATGATGAAACGAAATGGAGATAATGCCTTTTTAGTTGTTGACGGCATAAGGAGCATTGCTGAGGTAACTGTTCTTAATCGGGTTGGCCAAGTGCGACTTCTGGCAATTCATGCATCATCGAATGTTCGGTTTGTCCATCTAATGGAGAGGGGAAGAACGGACGCACCTTTAGCTCAGAGCGATTTTATGGAGCGGGAGAGACGAGAATTAGACGTGGGAATAAGCGAAGTCATTGCGTTAGCCGATGAAGTCATCTCCAACAATAGGCTTACCATTAGCCAACTAAGAGCTAACGCGTTTGAGGTCGTTATGAAATGGATCAATATATCGAAGCTAAATTCATAACGCCATCGTCTACTTTAACGGGCTGAATGAAGAATTGTGCAACAAATGGCATAATACTTTGGAAATTTAACATTGTCATTCCTAGTTCCTATATTCAGTATTTGGTATTCTTTAACAATGCTGGAACTTGATATAAGAATGTGTTATCCGATAATTCATGAACGCTCCAAATCAAATTAGTAGATGCTAATCGGCGTGTTGTTGCGTGTGATTGTGATTCTGCAGCAGCTTCCTAAAGTCCTCACTCATGACAGCAGAATCAAACAAAGTGCCACTTTCAGCACTTGCAGAAGTATCACGCCTTATCCATATTATGTTTCCATCAAGATCCACCTCTATCATCCTCGATCTTTGCAGGTAACCCAACACAGCAATTATTTTTTGGGAAGAGAGACGAGGTTTAAGCATTTTCTCTAATTCCCTTAGCTTAGGATACACTCCAGATTCTAATTTTTCTTCTAAACTGTGAACAAAAAAATTAATATCATCCTCATTAATTTCATTTACTGGTCTCTGTCTAGCTCTAATCCTATGCTTTCCCTTTGATTTCTTCGTGCTACGGTGTATCACCATAGATACTTTAATACCTTGTTGAAAATATTCAAAATGCATGCATCAATGAATAAACTGACATTTTCAGCAAGCAAAAAAAGCGGTCTACGTAGGTAAACTCCTTTGTGGAAGCATTCGATCCCTAATCAGGTAATGATACATAGACTCCGCCGTCTTCCGGTTTGATAAAGACTTCATAAGTTTTTAACGGCTCTTCAGCAGGTGGATTCAGAGGGATCCCTTTTTCTAAATTAAAAGCAGATAAATGAAGGGGGCACGTTACTGTTTTTTCACCTTCATTTAGAATCCCCATAGATAAATCTGCATACTGATGAGTACATATTCCATCTGTTGCATAAATTTTGCCTCCAACCTTGGCTATTAATAGACGCCTATTGGCTTTGCGTGTGCTGTTGTCAACATTAACTTCGTAGTCAAAACCCATTATATCACCATCCTTCAATGTCTTTTCGTCACACACTCTCAAATGTGCAGCCATATGTGATGAGAGATATTTCGGATATTAATACATATAAAGCAAAATAACACATATGAGGCAAAACAAAAATAAGATGTGTACTTCTCAGTTTCTTTCAAGCATTTACAAATAGATATAGGATTGGATATGATTATTCTTGGAATTCGATAAATACTACGAATTGTTGATACGCACCAGTACTTGATGTGTATCTTTCTTAAGATCTTTCATCATTTTTTGCTCTCGCAACCTATTCTTGTACTTGAAATTTCTTGGTGTTCCTCTGAGCCTGTATCCACAGCATGGGCACCAGAGACCTATCCAGTTGAGAAAGATTTCACAGACTTGACAACGCTTCTGACCAGCAGCATACCTTCCTGAGCCTACTGGTTTCTGAGCTTTATGCCTAATACAGATACCTTTGCATGCCATTGGTTATCCATTTCACCTCTTTTTCCTTACCCAATGTTAATACGCAGAACATGCTTATAATATATTTCAGAAATTCCTTAGTAACTAAAAATTCAACGGTAGTATAGAGGCAGAATTCTTAAGTATCTAGCATTAATTTATAATAATTGGATATTTTCTTTCCCACCTAAGAATAGAATTAGGTATATTATTTCTTGCGCATAAGGATTTAGCTCTCAAATATGGGCTAATTGGGGTTTTGAGATATCGAAAAAAATTAATACAGTTCTCCTTAACTTGATAGTGATAGGAAATTAATTGGTTATTGTAGAAACCAGCCAGATACCACTTGTTTAGAAATGCAGTATCTTTTATATTATGCTTTTTTTGGCCCTTCTATAATTTACTTAATATATTCACTAGTTACTCTACAGGTCAAACATTCTTTTTGAGGAACGCCAAAGTTTTTTCCCACGCGTCAGAAGTTTCCTGTGGTGCATAGTTGTCATTAGAAGGATTTGCAAATGCATGACCAACTCCATCATATACATAAATCTCGTTTGGTACTGAAGTTGCATTTAGAGTTTCTTCAAACAGTCTCACCTGATCCACAGGAATCGATTGGTCCTGATTGCCGAATATTCCAAGAACGGGCCACTTTATCTTCGAGAGCTCCTCTTGGTCAGTAACTAAATTACCATAGTATAATGCGGTTGCAGCCAATGGAAAGCCTGGTTCAGTATTCAATGCTAATTGAAGCGATTGCCCTCCCCCGAAACACCACCCAAGGGATGCGATCCGTGATGAGTTCACGTTTTCCAATGAGGCCAGGTATCTGACCGCAGATTGCAGATTCGCGATAGCATTAGAAGGATTATCTCTCACTTTGCCTGCTAACTCTCCAGCTTCCTCAGGATTTGCTGCAACAGTGCCATTGAACAGATCGGCTGCCAATACTACATAACCCTCATTTGCTAATTGATCGGCCATTTCTTTCATATTGTCATTCAACCCCCACCATTCATGAATCATCACTACTGCAGGGAGTACCTTGTCTGATGTAGAAATATTGCTTTGAGGAGTTGCTAGGTAACCTGAGACATTGTCATAGTAGGTAACAGATTTACCCTCCTTCTTCATCTCGAGCATTACTTATATTCTTCGATGAAGTATTTGCCACTTCATTATCAGCTTGGGTTTGAGAGAATGACGGTGAAGATTCAAATAAAGCAAAGATAGCAACAGCAAAGACGGGGACAGAAACTCGCAATAAGTCAGGGATCCTGGATTTCGCATTAACCATTCTATCTTCCATTACTAGGACAGGTAAACGCATTAAAGGTTATTCTATATAGTATATATAGCCTGATTGAAATGAGTCAGGCTAAAGTGTTGGGTTAGTAATTTCGAAATATCTTCAAAATAACTATATTCTCAAGGCTCTTCTGTCTTGTCCAAATGGATTATTGCCCACTGCTATCAAATTGTCTGAAATCAGTAATGGCACCCGTTATGAATGGGCCGTACTTGCATCAATATCACTTGCGCTCATGCTCTCAACGCTAACAGTACCATTTGGATGAACAGTTTCTGTATGACCTATCTTAACCTCTAGTCCATCTATAACAATGTCATGGTCTGATCCAGATCCAAGATAGGAGCGTTGTTGATGCCGTTGTCACGTGAATGCTACAATGGGTTCAGAATTACTAGGGTCATGACTATTGGTGGCAGCATCAAACTCATCCTCATTATAATAAATGTTGACAACTTTATGGTTCTAAATATGCGGCAAATAAATTTTTTTTAGTTCGATATGCTTCCTTAGTCAAGCCACTCCTACCGGAGATCGCCTTGATTCGCTGTGTTCCAACAAGAGATGAAAATTAAGAATGTACTCGCTCTCCATGTTCTTTCCACATATGATACAGCTCCATTTTTTGTTAATTACACTGGATGGTTCGTTACTAATTCCTTTTGTCGACAACTTGATTCAATTGTCTACCAAAACTAAGCTGTGATAATTAAGTCTTAAAGAAAATGAGATTTAATGCCATAACTATTGAGTAGATTGGATTTGCAATCTTGATCATATTTTTTTCAATACCCATAGTTATTCTTGTCTCATTTGCTATCCAAGATGGGTTCTGAACCTCACTATTCTGGTCTTCAAATAACATCTATTGCAATTAATTAACTTCAGTGCCAGACATAGTACACGTACAGCTTAAGTGATGGTGATGTGAAATAGATCTGAATGAGCAACCTAAAGATATCAGATATAGTAATAATAGCAGTTCTCATCATAGTCGCAGCCATTGTCATTTACCTTCTCAGTCCTCTGATAATCGCAGTGGTAATTATTGCCATTGCTTATTTTGTTTACAGATGGTATACAAAATACAAAAGAATGAACAGATATGCCTGAATGGTGAATCGATTCATCGTGAGGAGATTTCATTTGGGCAGTTCTAGCAGTAGTACTAAGAGGTTAAATTTTGTTGAAGCCGTTAAGAAATTCACAGTAGTCAATTCCTCATGCTGTTCATTGTCAATGCGCTCACACATAGCTATGTTCTCTCTTAAGACCCGAGGTTTTCAATTCTTATGAGATTAAACAATTTTGACCTATCGTTCCCATCGAGTGATCAACAAGTCATGAATCCTATCAATTTATGTAGGATAAGAATATAGCTATCGGGTGGAAACCTTTGTACACTCAAGCAGAATTGATCAACCTTTAGAGAAGATATTTGCCTGGCACATAAAAGAAGGCGCATTCGAACGTCTAAAACCGCCATGGGAACAATTTAAGGTAATCGGGCGTAGCGGCACCATTCAAAATAATGGTGTTGTAAAGCTTCGAACAAAAATTGGGCCTCTCTCTATGAAATGGGCAGTTAGGCACGCTGAATATATCCCGGAAAAACAATTCAAAGATATCCAGATAAAAGGGTTTTTTCCATCATTTGTTCATTTACACTTGTTTGAGCGATTCGGTACATCTTGTATATTAGAGGATCGCATAGAATATTCACTTCCCGCGGGTCGAATAGGTAGATTAGCAGCCCACCGATTTGTGGATAAGAACCTAAGGAAGATCTTTGAATATCGTCATCGGACTATTAGTCAGGACCTTCGTACGCATTCCGTCATAAATAGAATAAGAAAAAGTGAGAGACCTCTAACTATTGCAATTACTGGTTCGGGTGGTTTTGTGGGAAGCGCACTAATGCCTTTCCTCACGACCGGTGGCCATAGAGTAGTTCCTCTTTCCAGGAATCGGCTTGTTGCTCCCTCTTTGCGTACAAATCAAGGTCAAACTCCGAGTCATTTCAATTTAGATCCTTTAAACGACAATCATGTAGATGCTGTAGTTAACCTTGCCGGAGAAAACATATTTGGAAAGTGGACAAAGGAAAAGAAAAAAAAGTTATCAGAAAGTAGAATAAATGCTACCACCGCTTTATGTGAGCGACTAGCCTCTCTCGATAAACCGCCTTCGGTATTGGTATCTGTGTCCGCTATCGCATTCTATGGGAATAGAGGTGATGAGATATTATCAGAAGATAGTCAAGCAGGTACTAGAGCATCATCTGTTCCGAGCAAGGTTCCATCTATTGACTTCTTGTCGGATTTGTGTAGAGAATGGGAATACGCAACTCATATTGCGAAAGAGGCTGGAATTCGCGTCGTCAATCTACGACTTGGGATAGTGTTATCCTCATCAGGAGGCCTTCTTGCGAAGATACTGCCTGTTTTTAAGTTAGGTTTAGGTGGGCGGATAGGTAAAGGGAATCAGTATGTTAGTTGGATTGCATTGGAGGATCTGATCACCATTATATTATCAATGATTGCAGATGAGACCTTTAGCGGACCGGTAAACGCCGTTTCTCCTAATCCTGTCACGAACACCGAATTTACAGATTCCTTGGGAAAGATCTTGTCACGAGCAACATTCCTTGCCGTTCCTAAATTTCTCTTAAGAGTGATAGTAGGTCAAGAGCTTACCGATGCGTTGTTGCTGTCTAGCACTCGCGTTATGCCTTCGCGATTAATTGAATCGGGTTATCAGTTTCGCTTTCCTTATTTGGAATTGGCTTTAAGGGACACTTTAGGCAAAGACCTAGAGTTACGACATTCATCTAGAGGGCAATTTTCAGGCTCCACATAGATATTTGGCAAATTCCTGTATCCGAAATTCCACTTTATTTTGACTCTTGTTTTTCTTTATCAAGTGTTTATACTTCAAATTCAAACATTATTGGACCATAATTGATCCTGAGTACGAGAACTTCACGAAAATTAGAAGGAACAAGTTGGATATTTTTCTTCTTGCTGGAGGCAACAGGACTATTGTTGACATCAATAGGTACGACTGGAGTTGCAGTAGCGTCAACGTCGACAAATGATGCTACTATTCAAGATCCTGGAGAAATCATTGCCATGGTGACTCAAGCAAGTGAAGATATTCAGAACGAGTTGTCAAGTCAAAGAGATAAGCTGAATAATCAGTTAGCCAGTACCTTCGGTTTTAATGAAATACAATCTCAGCTATCACTTGGATATCAGTTCGCATTTGCAGGTAACACCTCTGAAGCCATATCTCCATGTCGAGATGGCAGATGAAGCCTTGGAGAAAACAATTGCATCTGTGTTTCGTACAGGAGAAGAGGTTAACAGAATAACGCAGAACAATTCATCGACCCGTGACAATGGAACACGACAAATACTCACGGGCGTGGGCAGCAGTCACACAGATTTAGGAAACGAGATAAGAGATACCGACGTAATTTAATTGGGATGCTAGGATAGAATCGGTAGATTGTCCGGTCAACTAAGAGGTATTAGGCAAACCATTTTTTAAACCAGATATGATTTGTGATGATGAACCAAAGTAATTGTGTTCAAGCCTGTATGCCCTCTGACTTTGACGCTAACGTCTTCTTCATACCTCTTGCGGAAGTTCCCAAGAATGTCGGGGCGTAAAATTGAAAATTGGATTCTAAGAATCAATAATTTCTATTGGCAGAGTTGCATTTGATGGGGAAAATATTACGTTACAGCCATGGCAGTATAATTCGTGAACCTGATACTTGGTATTTGGTATACTAGATGTAAAGACCACATACTTTGATGAGTGGCATAATGGGCATCCTAAGAATTTTTTATTCTGAGGATTTATCTTCGTTTTTTTCTTGGTATAATCGACACTCAACAGTAGTTTTGTGTCAATTATGGATATAATGAGTAAGATTCTTATTCACTTATTACTTTTATTGAAACATTCAATATAATTAATTCGTAGTTTATTGATTCTGTATTTTTGTTAGTACCTGGCTGCAGCAAATAGTATCCTTGATCAGATGTTCAATTGCTCTTCAAAATATGAATCGAGTGAATTTCTTGGTTTCAACGACTCTAGAATTAAGATAATGAAATAAAAACAAAATAAAAGTGAATGGTTAATTTGTGCCAGTAATATTTTCTACGATGTCAGAAATGTTCTGTCCTAAAGCGAGTCTGGTTTCAAGGGTGTTCGAGATCGGGATCGCCTTCTCCCCATCTGTTAACATCGTCCTTGCTGTTATGTTGTTCAGTGACACATCCTCGAATGTAGTGGCAAGTTGTATTTCTCCTGATTGATTAAGTAAGAGAGGTTGAGGGAATGAAGTAGTCTTTAATAGAGTCTGATTGGCTGCATATACTTCCATTACTGCGTTAATAGGAGCATTGGTCATTGATGGATCTAGAGATGAGTATTTCAATAGCATCTTTACCTGGTTTCCTGGACTGTTCGTCAAGGGAACAAAGTGTGCGTAATCTAAGCTCTGTGATACGCTATTACTATTGTGGTCTGGTTCTGAAGCAGTGGCAGCAGCCCTTTCGGCTTCTCGTGCAGCTTCCCGTTGCGAAGACGACACGTATTCTCGTTCTTGTTCTGGTTGTGTTGGATCTACTTGTCCAGCTACCTTCTGCTGGATCATGTTGGGAGCTGTAGGACCCACTATCATCAGAGCAACGATAGTCATAGCGATAGCAACAGAAGATTTGTGGGATGAGGCTATTGTTGTTGTTATCGCATGCGATGTGGTTCTCAGGGATTTTATGATCATAGACTTTTGCAAAGTGTATTATTTCATCTGTATGCCCAGAAGGTATTTACTTGCGCCAGTTCAAATATCTTTACAACTGAATCCAGAAGTTTTTGGGTCGATATACTAGTGGTGGCTTAATTATTCTGCAGAATGTTATCTAACATATTCAACCTTCATGTAATTAAGGCAAAGTAAGCACTATCACTACTATCGTCAAACGCTCATGATAACGTTAGAACTAGCTAAAACAAAATTAAACGAGCTAAATGTTCTCATTAGATATCTGTCCTTCTTACAGAACAATGGATTTTCAGATCTGGGAAAGGGAAAAATACTAGGTCAAGTTCAACTCCTAAAGGAACTCATTAGCGAGGGGGGGGAACGCTCGGAATACAATGAGGAAATAAGTCAGGAGACGAGTTCGACATCCACTAACGAAGACGGAGCGAATACGAACAACTACAATACCGTTACTCCTACTCTTATCGGCGACGAAGTGGAAAAATATCTAAGAGTGTAAGGTCAGCCATTCAACAATATGTTGTTGTCTGAAAAAGATGTTCTAGAATCTTTGGATTTCGACCTTAATTCAATTCTAATTCTAATTCAAATTCTAATTCAAATTCAAACCCAAACTCATGAATCAGAGAGAATGTAATTCTGGGTTTCGGGAGAAGAGTCTATGCAGACAATGGGCGACAGCATTATGACCTCTCAACATTATCCAGAATGATTGCAGGAATTTTGTCTTTCATTTTCGAGTCAATTTAATGCGGAATGTACTAAATCTCAGTCGCCTTCCCTCTGTAGGCTTGATCCGATACGGTTCAATGTTTCGTGAATAAATGATGCCCAAGTCAAGGCGTCCTTTAACTAACTTCCAAAATGGCTCTCGACAATCTTTATGATATCTTTGTGGATATCTTCTCTACTTTGAGCCCCATCAATAACCTCCCACTTCTCTTTTTCCGCCAAGGTCAAAAAGGCTTCTCTCACCCTTTCAATGAATTCCTTGTCATATACGAATCGATTCTTTTTCATGAGAGTACCTCGTTTTTCGGTGATTTGTACTGGCACATCAAGGATCAATGTCAAGTCAGAACGGGGCATATTTTCATCTAACGTAGAAAGCCATCCAGTTTCTAAGCCGTTAACATACCCGTATACTATGCTACTTTGGTAGTAACGATTCATTATCACTACATACCCATCATTGAGATGGAAATTGATCACATCTCTAATTTCATATCTATTTGCAGCGTAAAGAAGATGCAATACTTCCGGATTAGAGGGCATCTCTGCATAATTTAGGTATTTGTCTATTATCTTACCTAGATCCGTCTGATAGTCGGGGAGATCAAAATGAGCCGTATTCAGATGCTTCTCTTTGCTCAAATAATGACTTAGCATCTGTGCCTGGGTAGTCTTGCCCGAATTTTCTATTCCTTCCAGCGTTATAATCTTCCCAGCCTTCTTCTTTGACATTAGGACTTCACTAGGACAGGCCACCTTTTACCTTTTCTCTTATAAGGAAATCCAAAGAAAAGGTCAGGCTATTGGACTGTCCTCGCCGCTGACCAGCAGATGTACAACTTACTCCATAGCTGCTAAATCTTTCAAAATCGATATGGGTTAAAAGGGGACCTTTGGTACGATGAAGCCTAGACAGGCGGCCTAAGAATTTGACCTTTCAATCATTCTATCAATTACTTTAGTCAAAATACTTGCATTCTAAATGAATAACAACGCTATTCTTCTTCTGGATCAAGGTCATCTTCTTCGATTTCCTCACTTTCAGAGTCTTGTAGTTCATGAACCTCTTCCTTGATCTCTTCTCTCGCTCCTTCCTCATCATCTTCAGTTTCATTATTCTTTGAATCCTCGATCATACAAGAGAATTACTTTTCTAAGATAAAAGCGTTCTAAGATACATTTAATGGTAAATTGGAAATGATTTGTGCATAATTGAAGGATCGTTTTATATTAACCTCCTAGATATTACACTTCACAAACAGGGAAATTGATTTGAATGAGTCAAGACAAGGAAGCAATGATAGTGTTAGCGCTTGGAATACTTTTTTGCCTGATGATCATTATTGCATCATATTCTACGGATCATTCTACAATTCAAATAGGTGACCAATGGAACGATGAAGGGGCAGCAATTCAGTATGGTTTAATACTGGTTGATCTAAAAGGCTGAAAACAAAGATAATCTGCTAGGACTAGCCTCAGGATATCACTATATGCAATCTGTTTGAGGTTTTGAAAAATGAATTTTCCGGGCAGTATTGCTAAATTATTAATGTCAAGAATTTTAGTAGAACGATTTGTACTGGGATAGGCGAGCGAAATCACTGCTCCGCTTTTTATTGGCATCATCTCTACTGCCAAAGCTCGCTATGTCAGAGCAAAACCTACGAACTCCCAAAGATATCAATTAGTCGTTCCGAAGATGTATATGCTTCCGCATTCTTAGCGACCTACAGACTAGCAGACTTTGTAATAGAATTCTACCTTATGAGTTCCTAATCCCTTAACTCGCTGGATCTTCCCTTCCTTTGTAAGGTATTTAATAGCATAACGCACAGTTCCTATATCTAGCCCTACTTCTTTTTCAATATGCCTAGTGGTAACTTGTCCGCTTTGCTTCTCGATGACTGAGTAGACAGATTTAATAAGCTCTCGGTTGGCGTTTTTTACACTCTGGTTATATCTGGCGAAATCATCAAGCGTTAGTATGTGCCACGCACTTATTTCAGAATTTACACTGGAGCGCTTGATCTGAATACTTTTTGGCATAAGCTATTGGAATTATAGAACATTTCTCTAAAAGTAATTAGTGTAAGATTTTTTACCTTGCGTAATAGATCATTCAACAAAATATTAATCAACTTAATTGAACTGACTGGACCTGTGACTCTCATTCATTACTCAAATTATCATAAAAGGATACGATTCTGCGATTGAGGTGTATATTTCACCTGGGCAAAATTGACTTTAACAAATGCTTTTAAAGATATTTTGCAGATCTAGATTTGAGAAGAATTTCCAAAATGGGACCGAATTCCACGGGATCAATGAATGACCAGGTCCAAGCAATTTTTGTAATTTAGGTGCAAGAGTATTTGAGTCTCTTCAATATCATGAGTGACAAGTAGACACTGGTCCACTGGCTTAGAGCTCAGTGAATGTGTGCAATTATACTTTCGTTTTATGAGCATTTTTACTAGCATCAAGCTATACAAAATCTCCTAGTCTAACCTCACGTAACTGATTCTCTGCAGATTGTTTAAACTAAATACTCTGATCCTTATTTGGGTCATTTACTAATCACAAATAGCGATTCAATTAAGTTTCTACAATAACTGAAGGTCCTCATAAATACCATTGTCCCATTTGTTTGGTGTTGCTTAACCGGAGCCCGAAGATAGCGAGAAAACACATTGAAAACAAGGCATTGATACTAGAAGCAATTCGAGCCTATGGAACGCTGGGTGCAAGAGGTGGTGCTACCACTTTGAATGTGATGTATGAGGTGTATCTTTCATATGACCAAGCCCGGCACTATTTGATAGAATTACTTCAGGGTCGGATGGTAGAACATGATGTGGGTACAAAAAAATATATGGTTACTGAAAAAGGCATTCAATATTTGACAGCATATTATGATTTAGACAATATCGTCAATAACTGATATCTGTCGAAGCAGAACAGAGCAAAGTAACTCCTGATCCTAGCAAAAGGAACGTACTCCATTCATGAAAGGCCATCAGGTGATTAGACGTTCCTCCCCTGAGTGATAAAGCCTCAAACATACCATTCACTTTCCTATTTGAGGAACAATACCCAATTATATAACTTCTACTGATGACCGTCTTTCTTGGATGGAAGTAAGACATGAGCAAAGTTATCATAAATGAACAGTTTAGACAAGGAATCGCATAGACTCATTATATAATAGTACAATCTCAAAATAGTTCACCTCTTTAATTTGGAATTTTAATGTCATGCACTAATCTTATAGTTTGAATGCAGCACTAGTAAAAAATTGAAGTAATTAGTCGAAGTTTGAAAACCTGCCTTAGGACTGATAGACTTATTGAAATTGGATCGATACAATATTGCTATTACCAATTTTACAGAGTGTAAGGAATGATTCTTGTTACAATAAAAAGAAAGAAATGAAAAATGAATCTTCTCATCCTCTACTTTGGAAAAATAAAGTAAATATGGGTACTACATCAACAGGCCAACAAATGAGAATTAACGAATGCAGTTTTCAATAATTCTAACCCGTCCAATGAATTCTATGAGAGCCTGCTAAGGACTAGCAAAGCTCACCAAAGCGATTCATTTCTGGTGGATTTATTATTCAAAATAGACCTCACTCAAAGATATAACGGGCAGGTCTTTGAAGAAATATTATTAAGATAGATAATCCATATTTCATCATTATTTGACTCCTAGTAGTCTTCGTCATCATACGGAACACCGTTCTTCTACCAATCCTTACCGAAGGAAAAATGCATCATTAAGTAGAGTTAGTATATCGTTACCGTCAGACCTACTATCAAAATTTGACGAGAGTATGGTTAAGACAGGTTATACCGATAGATCAAAGGCATTGCAAGCGAGCCATGCACTATTTGGTGGACGAATACACATGGAAAAGCGATGATAAGGCAGACGGTGCGGGGGCTATTGTAATGTTATACAATAATCACATATACAATCAGGATAAGAAATCAGTACACATTCAACACAAGTATGCTGATATCATAAGTGCGTCAATTCACCTTCATCTTGCAAATGATAACTGTCTTGAGACGATCATGGTTAAGGGAAGTATCAAGAGAATAAGGGATTTAGCAAAGCATATTTCTGAAAATCGTGGAATAAAAAGTTTGAAGGTTAATTTTGTTTCAGTAGTATAGTATAAATTGGGTTCTATAATCACCGGCTAGTACAAAAATTTAGCATATTAAGACAAATCTATTGTGGGCTAAAAGAGGCATCTTAAATTGTCTGATCATTTCAACTGCACAGTGCATTTTGATCATTATAATACTCTAATAATAATCATCTTTCGTGCTACATTATGCAAAACATTGAAATTTCTCCGATCCACTTAATAGACGTTAGTCTTTTACAATTTTAATTGTCTGACACCTTCGATGATTTTTTCATGCTCAGAGGGTATCTCAGTTGTAATGTACACTAAATGTTTGTCATCATTCAACGGCATTGTAATCCGTTTTATTCGTTCGTACTCTGCCAATACGTACTTTCCTTTTCCGATTTTATGACCCAGTTCACTACGTACCTTCCAAGCATTTACCGCTAACTCTAGGGATCTCTTGCTTTCGTCCTGAGTCAGTAAGTTCTTTACACCTTCACGATGATCAGAATACATTATCTGTCCATCGTTGGTGCATATGGTAACTAATCGGATACTGGGATCAAGCTTCATTATTTGATTGTGTATGTGTCCATAATCGGTTATCATATTTGAGGATAAGTAACTCACTCTTAAAAGACTTTCTTAAATTCTCAAGCTACTAGTGATAATTATGCTTACCATGTATGACAACAAGGATTTGACAATGAAGGAGATCTGCATGTGTCTCATAATACATAGATAACACCAATGTTTAACTTGACTCACTAATATTATAGCCTAACTCCAACAGTTTTACGAATTAAGAGAGTTAAATCATGAATGAGATAGGCCGTTAAATACTGATATCCACTTTACCTGCTCTTGGACTCTACCATTTATAGTGCCAGCTTATGAGGGTAAAACTGGCAATCACAAAAAGCGCAAGATATATTGGAATTGGTAGGTATCTAAAGTACTCTATCATACAACCTATGGTACAGGTAACGAGTAACACCAATAAGATAGTTGTAGCCTCATAAGTTCTTTCTATTCTATCTGTAGCCAACCAGATCTCACCTCATCGTGTATAGGTACATAGGATGTGCGCTTATACATTTGAATTGCTATGGTGCCATATTTGCTGTTTGCGATATGCTATTCTAACTTCACCATCATTACTATACATACCTCATTGAAGATCGAAGGAAAAAAATAGGAGTGCTAAAGTAGATAGTGCTAATAGATAGATTGACAATCCCGTATAGCCTTATTTAGGAATATTTTACTCTTTGGAAATCCAAGGTCATCTAAGGATTTTATTATGGTTTTAGTTAGATTCCTGCACTAGCTTGCAAATACCTATTAGTCATGCTATCTATAATGCTTTTAGAGAAATGAGTACCGAAAAAAAGAACCCATTCAAACGAGATCAAGCATTAAACGATGCAACGAGTGGTCAATTGGGAGAAGAACCAAGAAGCGACGACATACCTGATTCGATTAGGGAAATGGAAAATTCTAGGCAGAAGGCTGCCCGGAAGATTTCTAGGGATGGATGATCATTTACTATATTCAAGATCCACATTCAAGAACCGCCTTTTTTTACAAGGATTGGTGGTTGTTATTTTGTATCGTAATTAAAGTCAAGGAGAATTCAGCATACTTTCATTAGTCTTTATCTGGCGAGAAAAAACCATGCATGATTGAAATAAGTGTAAAACAATAAATAAATAATATGGTTTTCTGAGTCTGAAATTATATTCCTCAAAATCTGAGGACAAAAAACTATTCAGATAGGCTAGTTGGATCCTCCGCCTTCACCGTCATCTCCGTTATCGTCTCCATTATCATCATCTCCGTTGTCTCCACCGTCTCCTCCACTGGCAGTGGTTGCGTTACCAGCCGTCATGTTTCCTCCTGTCATGTTCCCTCCTGCCATGCTTCCTCCTGTCATGTTTGCTTGGCCATAGATAGTTGACGTAAATCCCATTGTCAAAATTGTTGCAATTACTGCAACGGTTACTGCTGCAAAATACTCACTCTTCATCATAACCGCATAGAGCACTATATTATATAATGGTTATACTATCAAGGATATGCAACCAATAACGGAATTCACGTTCTTTTGGTAACCGAACTATAATTTGAGTTAATGGCCCAAATTGTTTTGCTAAGCGTAGTATCTAGCTAACCATGATCCTCTTCTACTATTGCATAAAATAGTATACTACGGTAAACTAGAACTGGTTCTAATGGAACTGCCTGTTGATTGTTGTTAGCTTGAACTGAGATCTACTACATGTTTTATTAATGTATAGTAGTTCCAATACTTGCCGAATTGACATTATACATATTTCATTAATGTAAGTTGGTGCCCACTATTTGTCATACTTGGACGTTGATCAGGTGTATTATGCATATTCCAAAGGAATGTGGGAAATTCGGCTATCATGCCTTTGCACTTGATTCTATATTTTAGTATATCAATTATCCTATTCTCATATGATTTAGATGATCCAATATTAACTCCGGGTCGAATAGGCTCTAAAAATTGAAAAATGGATTTCTGGTAATTGCGAATTCCCTCAGGGATATCTAGTGATACTAATACTGTCTTCATCCTTTCCCAAATATCCGCTCTGAGTCTCAGTACTGCTCCAAAAACGTGTCTAACTCTATTGTCACTACACGCGTCTAGTATCTCATCTAAATGAACTTCAGAATCGGTGATTAGAGGCAGTATTGGATCGATATTTACTACGCAGCATACCCCAGCTTCAATGAATTTTCTAATTGCGCTAAAAATGGCATCTGATGGAGGCGTTCCAGGTTCAATTAGGCGTCTTATTTTCTCGTCACAAGTAGTAATGGACCACACCAAAAAACATTTGTCTCTGTATCCCTTGTGCAGATCCAAATCCCTAAGTATGTTAGTTGATTTAGTGAACACATAGTATGGTGCTTTGTATTTCTGCAGCACTTGGATACATCTACGCGTAAGTCCGTACCTTACTTCTGCCGGCTGATATGGGTCAGTTGCGGACGATACCATGATAGGTTCAATACTCTTGAATTTAGATGACTTGAGCTGGCGTTCTAGAATTTCAGGGGCATTGCTTTTTGCATATATTTTGTCATAAAAATCAGGTGACCATTCATAAGTTGCGTAACAATATCCGCATCGATGCTGGCATCCTTGATATGGGTTTATTGTCAGACCCTTATGCTCCTTAACTATAAACGGATGAATTAATGATTTTGAACTCTTAGTCTCGAGCTTTGGTGCCATATTGGAGTACCAAGTATTCATGACAAGGGTATTTCATAACCAAATGATTTAAGAACTGAAGTCCGCTGACGGGAATGGGGGGATACCATATTCATGGTGAATAGCTGTTCGTAATACAACCTTGGACCTGAAAGGGTTAATTGCAATTAGTAAGTCCAGCAACAATTATGAAAGTGATGTCTCAGACTTCAGATGAACCCAATCCCGAAACAAGGTACGGTATTGGATTGAACTAGGACAGGTTATTTTGAGGCTTTAACATATAAATCGCCTTGTTAAGTAGAATGACTGAAATATTTGGTGTCAATCCGCCTTAATGAACGAATTTCTCCAACTGTCTCACAGAGTATATGTATGCCATAGTTATCTTACATGTGGATGGTTACCCGTATAGGCAAAGCTATATGACTCATGAAAGTAAGAGAATAACAAACACCTTATCTGAAATCTGAGAAAAGTAACATCGATGAAGAATGCCATCAATCGGGGTCAGATTGTCTATCAGTTGCGAAGATTCTTTGTGCCATTTCAGACGAGAAGTCCCTGTCTTTTAACTAACCTGGCCACATCTCCAAATTCCATCTAAAAAGAGACATATCTATTGATGAGAATCTGATTCTTATGTCAAAAATAAATCAAACACCGTGCCAATATTACAGCCGTATCACTCGTTTACGCTCATCAGGCCTCATTTATAGGAAATGCAAGATTTATTCTCTTCTCGCTTAGAAGAATACTTTTATGAAATTCAATACAATAGATATTGCAATTCAGAATAGATGGAAACTTTTGGCGCTCGATTCTTTAGAATCTGCCTTTATCGAGGAGGGAATACCATTTGATGACAGAAACAGATATGTCAATGCCCTGCTCGGGGATGACGAGGAGATCAAGGACATACTTCTGCGTAATTGTAGTCAAATTAAGTAACGAGCAAATGCAATTACTAGGAGATTATGATATAGGATATCCTTAATAATTTTGTTCCATAATCAACGATTATTTTATTAATTGAGCGATACGATAATTGCTTTTTTCTTACTTGATTATTATATGACGAAAATAGCATCTTATTCGGTATGAGTTCTAAAAAGCAACGACAGATCACTAAGTAAGGTAACATGCTTGAATATTTGAAAGTCGTAAACTGATACATAGCGCGAGCATGAACACAATGTTCACAAATTAGTGGCAAAAAATTGGAGGAATAATCTCCAAAATGTAATAATTAAATAGGGAATTTGGGAAGGTTTATGCAGCACAATTGAATTTACCCAGAATGAAAGTTTCTAATTTACAATTCGGAATCGTCTATATTCTAACATTTGCTATCATCCTTTTCGCCTTTGAAAATATAATTACGCAGCAAGCTCATGGTGATGGCCTGACGCAAGAAAACCTTCCCCCAGCAAGTCTTGGAAATAGAGAAGGAAGTCTGTTCGTAAAGATTAGTCCCCCAATTTATACAACCGCAACAGGGGGAGATGCATATCTGCAATTTAGGTTGTTCGATGCCAAAACTAATGAAACAGTCCAGCATGTAACATACGATATTAGCGTTAGCAAAGGTGCAAACCCAGTTGAAGGCGAGAAACCACTCGTACGTGATTTTTTCCACGCACATAATGGATTATTGACTCTCAAAGTTGAGCCATCAAATGGTTCCTTAACCATTTTCGGGGATAGGGACCCATTTCAAGCCGCATATGTAGCGGATCCAGGCGGGACCATAAACTTGAGAGGACCTATTTTGCAGGAGGGCGGATTGTATAGAATTGATGTTCAAATATTCGGAGTTGACAATGATAGAAACATCTTTGTTCCAGACAAGGCTCCCAAATTTGAAACCTTCCTGAGCGTAGGTGATGTCTTCAATTTTGACAATTTGACCTACGAAGAAAAGCCATTTAATACAACCCTTATATCTTATTACGACAAGATAGATGATTTCAACTTTAATTCGACCACTGGTGAGTTCTCTTGGTCTATGCCATTCTATTATGATGTTCAAAGACTGGAGAAGAATCCAATTTTTGTCCACGAAGAGATCAAGTTGCCAAAGGCTCTGTTTGGGAGTAGCATATTTAACGCAACTGTAAATGGACAACCAATATCTGGCAGAACTCTTGCAATTGATCCATTTACATCTCCAGATGCTGTAATTTTGCATTATCTAATCAATAAGAACGACGTCATCAAAATTGCTAACGAATGGCAGCAACAGGAGCAACGAGGCGGGAATGCGACTGCAACGGGTCAGAGTAATTCTACTACCACTACCGCAAATATGCAGCCGGTATCACTTGGAGGGGGAGATGCTTCCAACAAACAGAACGTAAGTGGCATAATGGAATTTACACTTAGGACCACTCAGCCAGGAGCCCCGACGACTGTTGCGAGCGGTATGACCAATGGCACAAGCTCCCAGGGCCAGGCAGCAGCTGCGCCCCCTACTTCCTCCACGAGTGCAACCTCTACCGATCTCCTCTCTGACACGGGTGGAATTCATGCCAATGTATTATGGTCACCAACTCCTATTCGGGCAAATACAGAATCAATTGCCAAGTTCAATTTTACTGACGCGTTTTCTGGAGGACCTCTTAATGCAGACGTATTGTACGACCTCTCAGTACTTGATAGTAATGGCACACAAGTCTTTGAAAAGAAGGGCTTGACTGCAAAGAATTCTGAGGATACGCAGACAATTAAGTTCCCAGCCCCTGGTACGCACCAATTAGTTTTAACCATTACAGGCCTTCAGTCTCAGCCTGATCAGAAATCAGAGACGCCTCCTCCTGTTGATCGTACTAGAAATGGTATTGCAAGGGGCACTGTAGTTGTGTCAGAGCAAACCAATGAAACAGCAATAGCTGCACCAGCACCAGTACAGTCTAGCAACAACCTAACAGAACAGCCGCAGTCGCAACAAAATCAAACAGCAGCAACATCAGGCCCAACACCAGTACAGTCGAACAATACCAACAACCTAACAGAACAGCCGCAGTCGCAACAAAATCAAACAGCAGAAATAGCAGCGCCAGCACCAGTACAGTCTAGCAACAACCTAACAGAACAGCCGCAGTCGCAACAAAATCAAACAGCAGCAACATCAGGCCCAACACCAGGGCAAAATCCATTTGAACAATTAGGTCAAGCAATAGCAAACATGTTTGGCGGCGGAAATTAATATTGGTGAAGAACAAATAAATCTCCATGTTGGGCTCCTTTCTAACTTTAGAAGTTGAACATTAATGCAACTATAATGGACAACCATCACTATCTGACAAAACTATTCTATTTGATCCATTTGCGTCTTTAAATGCAGTAATTTTGCGTTATCTGATCAATATCAACGATGTTATCGATCAAAGGCCAGCATGAGACATTTACTATTCTACAATACAATTCAAGTAATCGATCGCAAGTAGTTACAAATTATTGATGTTGCACTAGATGAGAGAGTATTGACCATGGGATATTCAATTGGTATAACTAATATCACAATCAGCTGGGACTCTAACTTCTTGCAATGGTTATTGGTCAGCAATCGGTAACAACGAGAAACCTTAGCGGGCTATTTATCGATCTCACTATTATTATTGTAAATGAGTCATTTAATATTATCGATATAATTTCATTAACTAAAGCTCTTAGCCATAGGTTCAAGAAATGACCTATCTAATTTTTTTCTATGAAGGATTATACTTCATCACACAGCCTCCGAATATGCATTGTCTGTTTAACATTCCATCGATAAAGTATTCATCAAAGAGAAAGTAGCATATTCGATAGTAGTGGGATTCAAAACTTCACTAAATTTCTAAATTTCTAACAAGAGGAGATCGAATCCTCTAATCTTCGTCTTTGAAATCCTCCCTTAATTTGGTTGATTCCTTCAAACTATTTACCTGAATATCATCGCTTCTCGTGATTAGTCTCGAAAACGATGGATGAGCCCCTTCCCCCAATGTGATTGCTTCTTTACCCTTTCTTAATAACGATAAGGTTAGCATATTATCAGACAATTTTTGAGCGAATTCTGTAGCACTTCTCAATTTGTCGAATAAACTGAGATCGTCATCTTGGAGCTTAAAAAGACCTGGTTCCAACAGATCTACTTTGATCCACTTCTTGCTGCTATTGTCGTGATTATCTTTACCATAGATGCCGATTTCTGCAGCTGGTTTGCTGGCAAAATCCAGTTTTATAGACCCTGAATTTGCTGAGCTCAATAGCCCAATTAGTCCGTCTACAATGTGATCGCTTTCAGGGAGATGAAGATGTCTTTTGCCAAGAAATACCATAGGAATTCCTGTAGTTAGTTATGAATTTATGCTATATATGCTTAACAAATTCGTCTGAGATTTGTTCGTACATACAGTTCAGAGTATGTCGAGAAAAAATGGATTAGAACAGTTTCATATATTTTCTGACACAAAGGTATCGTATTATTATAGGAGAAATCCAGACAGGGTAAGCATTATTAAACAAAGTTTGCTTATAATTTTAGTCTCCTGCATAAATGGTGCAGCGGGTTTCGGTCCCGTTCCCCGAAGCACAATTGAGGTAGAGAGGAAAGGCCAAATACGGGACTGGCCAAAAAGAGCCTCTTACATGCAGGAGATAAGACTTCAGACCCCACTGATGGATGAAGGGTATTTTCGCTATTTCAAGCAAAATCTTATAGTCGATCTTAATAGTTTAGCAATCGTTAGTTATTGGCAGCAATTTCTACGACATTAGTCTACTGTAATAAAAAACGCCAATTTGAACCTCTTTTGACAAAATAAGCCCGTTTACAACCGTTAACAGATTTTGTTAACACGACGAAAAAATGTTTACATAATTTGTAAATGTTAACAATATATTTTGAACACTTTTGCAAATTCACGCTCAGCATTTGACTGATTCTGAACAGATGAAGTGGTATAATGCATTTACAAAATGTTTCCCTAGATGGCGTGTGTCAGGATTGTCAACGTTGTCAGTCAAGACAACTATGTTATTGAGCTGGGGTAATAATCTTTTACAATGCTATATGAGAGGTAATACCACTCTGGCCCGAATAAGAATCGCCCCGATGACTACAATGAGCGGAAGTGTTTTAACTATGTCCTTCATTGAATGATTTATGCGTACATCAACTATGGGTTTCACCCTATTTTGTTTCAAGCAGTGAAATATTTATAAACGATTTTTTCTATTTTGTAGAAGAGGGATTCGAGTCATGTTGGATAATAGAGATAGAGAAAATAACGAGGAACCTGTAATGTGTAGCAAATGCAACGTCGTATTCGAGAGTGATACGGAATTTATCATGCATTACGACAAAAATCACAAATAAGATTCTTCGTTGACCAGATTCCAGAACAAATCAATTTTTATCTTATTCCAAAATCTGATCGATGGAATTGAGGTTCTTCGATTCTAACTCTGTCTGTAGTAAAAAGCAAACGTACAATTATTGATTAGCAGAGAAACCCATTGAGCATCTATTTGAAATTGCTGACATTAATAATATAATAATTGGAAATTGCTTTGCATCAGCGTCGAGTTTTGTCAAGGGGCACTGCTCCCATCTTCTTGCATCGACTAATCACCTAAAGTAGATAGATCTAAATGTTACAAATATGTGCTGTCGCGGCTCCCAAGTTTACTACTAAAATCATGCGTCCTGCATTCGTAGCATTACCTAGGCTCTCAATTTAGAGGTGATTATGATTATTGCCTCGTTCTATACTCACCACGGATTTGATACACTACAACCCCAAATAACGTAAATGCTCCAACGATAGCCGCAATAAAGGCTGCCATAAATACACTGGTGGCGATCTGGGCTAATTCAACACTAACGCTAGCTGTGAAAATAGCGAAAACTAGAATAATAAATCCTATTAATGCAAATAAGCCCAGAAGTATCATCCTAATATTGTTAGAGATCCTAATAGACTCAGAAAGAGAGACATCATTTTCATCCATTTTACTATCCGATGTTCCAGTTATTTTACCTACAATTTTTTGCTTGAAACCCGTAATGCTTGATGACTCAGATTTCTTACTAGTATCAGTATCAGTAGAATCAAAATTATGGTGTTCTTCATTATTATTTTTCAATTTCTCAGGATCACTCATTTTCTAGTACAATTAATGCGTGCATACTATTAGTATCTTTGCTGGGGAAAATGCAAACCTCTTACTTTGGTGGTGTTAATGATTGTTTTGTTTGAACATGATATAGCCGGTTTATTTTCTATCATGTATGATGTTTTACAATAAATCGGATAAAAATGATTACTCGGATTAGTCCCATTCTCGCCACATGATATTCGATCTCTAATACAGTTTGACAGACTGAAACTACCTACTAACATTAAGACCTACAGTCTAAAATACCATAGATATAACCTTTAAATCTTATTCTGGAATAAGCTAATTATAAAGCATTTATTATAACCTTGATTGCACCGAATCCTGTACCTTACTAAATTACAATATGTTGCCCTGACATTTCAAATTCTAAAATCAAACTTTTATGGGTGGTGAAGATGTAGTATGTACTGGAATAGTTATTTCGCGCCTCTAATCACTACAGAGTTGTCAGTAATATTGTAGTGAATTGATTTGTGGTATCTTAGTTCTATGACTTGTCTATACACTTCCTTGATAAAGTACGAATATTTGTATCCCATGCCATGTCTGATTACAACTTTGTATTCGTGTTCGCTTTCTTCGAATCGATTAGGTGTTTCTGTAATCTTCAACCAAATATTAAGAATATCAAAAAATGATGAAAAGGTATACTCCCCACGTAAAAGCAAACTCATATCTCGGAAATCATTTACTACAGATTGTGCTACCACAGAAAGTTGTTGTTCTGTAAGGTGATTTACTGTATTAGTTATCAATGATCTGGGAACATAATACATCTTTGCTTCATGGGCGTCTGCATGCCAATCCAGGTGATCTTTGATTATTTGGTTGATTTTTGTGTTTAGGCTGACTTGTTTAATTTCAGATTCAAACTGCAATTGACTAATATTTTCAGGAGGGATTATGATTGTCATGGGTATTCCCAGATATTCCGATCCATGATCTTCATTACCAATCATCGTACCATTTTTTGAGCGGCTCTTATACCGAAGGTTCAAAGTAGACGCATAATTAAAAGCATAATAGTTATTTTTCATTTCATTGACTGGATAGCTGGACATAATGTGCAATATTGCTCTTTATGATTAATAAGACTTGTAGGCCAATAAACGGTTTTATTTAATATAGTGCTATATACGTAGTCAAGAGAATCTAGACATTTTCATTTAACGCTGGAAGTTATGGATAGCTATCCACATCTTCCGATCATGAAAAAATTGATGTAAGACTAGAATTTCATATGTTTCTGAACTCCGACTTTTATTTTAGGGCATGTTGTTACAGACCTTTGAATACAGCGGCTTGGTGACGTTAGGATTAATGGTCCCATTTGGAAATTAAATGCACTGATTTGGGAAGGCGATATAGACAGCATGGAGGATGGGACATTGTGAAATTACGGTTAGTTGGAATCACGTTCGATATCCAAAGAATATAAAGCAGCTCAGACCTAATCATGACCGCAAAGCTATGAGAGTGGACTCGACAGGATCATGACCCAACCCATTTTTGGTTTTGGCTTTGATCTATCAGAGAAAAGAGCATATATCTATAACTAATCCAATATTCTGCCCACTCCTCTCCACAATAATTACACCTAACTACGTGATAAGACATGCTATCACGGATACGATACACTGGAGTGATCGTAATATTATTTGGCATACATATACACTTTCCAGTGATTCTGGTAGTATTAAGGTCGTTTCGTTTATTTTGTATAAGCTTACTCACGTGCCGCTATACCATCTCTTTAAGGACATGGCAGAACTTAAATCTTTTCTAATTTTGCTTCACAAATGCTTATGATGATTTCATTTCTTCAACCAAAAATCCCAAGTACGTTATTGATTAAGTTATTATTTTGACAGCAGTTCAAAGTAAATCTCCCAACCAATGTGGGCTAACCAATGGTAGTTGTCAGCATTCAGAAGATACTTTTTGGCAAGTAATCAAATGTATGCATTATGCACGGATTTTAGGTATTAGCCTTATTAGTAGGTAGTATGTTACTAGTCTAAGAAACGAGCTCCCAAGTATAAATTGGACTAGGCGTAGCTAGTATCGCTAGCGATATAAACTACATACAAGCCCATATTTCCATTTCCTCAATTCCTTATATTCATTGTAAGTACCGATAGTATCCTTTTTTCTGTCGGTATTACTCATCTGAAGAGTTTAGCTGGTATTAGTATAAAAAAGATTTTAAAGATATGCGAAACATAAATGGATGGATGGATGGATGGACGATGGGGGCCGTACGTGATTGCCAAACTCTGATGTTAAATTGATAATTAAAAATAGCCCTTCCTCCGGGAATATCTCAGCTCATGTTGACAATTGTGGCATCTGTCTAGGCCCTTCGTGTTTGCTCTCACAATTCAGATTAGAAGTCATTTTGAAAGTATTAATAGATATGTTTTCTAATTTTATATAGCCAATAAAATGGGCTTGCCCCAAATGGAAGTACTATTTCTAACTGCTCATTTGCCGTATCCACCTGCCAGTGGGGGTCGTAGAAGAGAATTTGAGTTAATTTCGAGGCTTGGAAAATATTTCAGAATACATTTATGCTCTTTGACTTTTGAACCAGAAATAGAAAAGTTAAACTCAAGGTATTTAGAGCCGTATTGTGCGAGCATTAGCCTATTTAGGATATCTAACTCGACGCGGCTAAATGGGCATACTCGAGGACGTCCATGGTTGATGAATAGATACTATTCAGAGGAGGGTGTGCACAGAATCT
The DNA here is from genome assembly GCA_963841565.1 of uncultured Nitrososphaerales archaeon. Lineage (GTDB taxonomy): Archaea > Thermoproteota > Nitrososphaeria > Nitrososphaerales > Nitrososphaeraceae > TH5896. The sequence goes on along the minus strand of CAWJCY010000009.1, from coordinate 41,645 downwards.
CTCAACTCCTCAGGGATCGACACTTTGATGTAGTGCACCTTGAAGGTTATTATGTTATGCAGCTACTGCCAATGGATATTGCTCTCCCCATTGTGCTTGTCGAACATAATATTGAATACTCACTTGATTTGCAAAGAATGTTTTTGTCGAGATCCTCTGAGGAGTTTCTTTCTAGCTGGCGCGAATATTATTTTACTTTCCTGTGGGAGCGTACTTATTGGAGACGAGCTACAAAAGTAGTTACTCTTAGCGCCGAAGACAAAATAACGATAATGCGCGTAGAACCCAAAGTTGACGTCCAGATGATCCCAAACGGGATCGACCATGAACCAAATATATTTAAGCTACATTCGGCCGGAAGATGGGATACACCTGTAAGTAGAAAATACTTGGATACCCGAGATGGCAAATATCCATCTGTTCTCTTTGTATGCAATTTTGCGTACGAACCAAACGTTGACGCCGCACTATACTTTTCCAATTCCATCTTCCCTCTGATTCTCAACAGGGTTCCTAATTCAGGTACTATTTCTAGTTGGCAATTCCCCACCACCCCAAGTCTTCGCCTTAATGAATAGTAATAAGAATATATCCCCACATATCAAAGTTACCGGTTACGTAGAATCACTTACTCCGTTCTATAATGCCGCTGAAGTTGTGGTGTGTCCCCTTAGAATAGGAGGAGGAATTAAAGTGAAGATTTTGGAAGCGTTAAAAGCTGGAAAAGCTATAGTTAGCACTTCGATTGGGGCACAGGGTCTCAATTTCAATAACCAAGCATTATGTATTTGTGACAAGGTATCTGATTTTGCAAATAATGTAATCAGATTACTCATAAATCCTCATGAACGTTATCTGCAAGAACAGGAGGCGTTACGTTTTGGAAGAACCTTTCCGACTTGGAAACAAATTGCTGAACAGTACACTGTACTGTTATCACGAAATTGTTCCAACTATCCAAAAGAAGAAAACTCACTTTTGATTTAGTTGCAATCTAGTCGTGATTTTACAGCGTTAATCAAATGGTCCATACCTACCGGCTTCTTAATGTAGCATTTCAATTCGTCTAGATTGGGAAATTCGCTTTTGAATTCACTATAATATTCTTCAAATGCGGTAATGAAACATACCTTGACTTCACTATCTATTTGGCTTATCTTTTTATACAGTTCAAAACCGGTCATCTGTGGCATATTAATATCCAATAATAACAAATCGTAGGCCCCTTTCTTGAAGTTGGTCAAAGCTGATAGCGGATTATTGGAAATCTCGGTAATAAATCCAACACGATCCAAAGCCAACTTAAAGAACGTGGCGATGTCGTGATCATCGTCTACGATTAGAATTCTTTTATTATTAATATTAGAAGTCGGGATGGTCGGCGTGGATGGAGTATAAGCTCTACCATTGGGGGTAGCCTGCGCACTAATGTTCTTCTTGAAGTCATCATTTGTGAGGGGAAATCGATATGAATATGGATCTCGATTTGGTAAAATTGAAGACAGATAACAGGACAGAGAATTGTAGTTCATAGTTATACAGTCACTTTTCCACTTCGACAATCGATCTTGGGTGAACAGCTAACAAATCTGGTATTGAATGCCATCAAAATTATCACGGTGTTAATTTTGTGCATTAAGAGTATTTTAGGTTTTAGTCGATTTACAACAAAAATATAGGTAACCGGACAGAGAATTACATCTTATTTCCATGTCGGTCGGCATTCTTTGTTTAAAAATTTAGGTTCAGCAACATTTCCAATAAAAAACGGATTGAGTGTCGTTATAATAGTGCTTCTTTTGATCGTGCGCCATCAGGGGAAATTAACAAACTCGTTGAATGCAGCACACTGACGATTCCCTAAGACTGAAGCGCTCCCTTGCCATTCTATGATTTGTTTCTGAAATCTTTAATCCCAGATCTAACCGCCCCTTATGAAAATTGCTTACATCATGTGTACTTTTTTTCCCACGTAGTTAGAGAATTAAAATGTTCTATTCTTCTGTATTCTCCTTAACTTAGACAGGAGGTCGAAAATCTGCGTGTGTGTTAAATCCGCCCCCTTGATTCTGTCAACATCCACATTAAGTTCTTTTAATTCTTCAAAAGCTAGAGTATCCTCTACTGTGTCGGTGAGTTGTTTCAATGCGAAGGGCTTTTGCAACAACTCGACCACCTGCTTAAGTTCTTTTACAGAGTTTTCTAGTGTTTCCTTTACGTACGCAGACGCAAAGATTATTCGTTGGTTAGGATCTGCATTCAGTATTTCTTTGGCTACTTCCATACCATTCACGCCTGGCATTCTATAGTCTAAGATAACGACGTCATAAGGAGAAGTATTCGAATTGGCAACTTCTCTAAATTTAGTTTTTGAATTTCGAAGCGAGTCAATATTTGTTTTAGCTGCATCTGCCTTACTTTGGTGTTTTGATTCTGATGCCATATTTTTCAGAGTAGTAAGATAGTTCTTAAAACAATCTGAACCATTTGATGTAAGGACTACTTCATGTTTATTTTTCTCTAAGGCTTTCTTGTACAGCTTTGCAATATCAAGATCATCTTCAGCTATCAATATACGCATTTAGGGTACGCTTAGTATGGATTTGATATATATTAACTGGTTGTTCACCTGATTCGACAAATGGGAGGAAGGGTAAGTTTATGCTCACTTTTGTCAATTAGATTTAATACTCGTCGTACATCTCTCTGCCTGTTCCCTAGTTTGTATTTTATATTAGTAATGGAATGAACATCTGAAAAGATCTGATTACTTGTATTTTTTTTCCTCGACCAGAATTGTCGAGCTGCTTAAGTATAGAATCAATTTTCTCATATGCCAATCCAATTTCACCTTCTGTCGTCTGGCCTCTCCACAGCCTTGCGCTACTCTTCTTCGTTGCAATCGTTAAAGGAATTTGCAAGAATTCTGCGAGCTCTCGCACTTCAGTCTTATAAAGGTCACCAATCGGCATTAGATCGACAGCGGCGTCACCATACTTAGTAAAATAACCTAGTCTAAGCTCACTCTTGTCGCCAGTACCTAGAACAAGCCTATTCATTACAGCTGCGTAATAGTACAAAATAGACATTCTTAGTCTAACTAAAAAATTAGCCCTTGCTAACTTATTTCTTGGAAAGTTTCTAAGAAACTGATCCTTTGTCTTTCCAACTTCTATAATTTTATATTTGATTCCTAGTTTCTTTGCAAGCTTCTCCGCGTCTGTGATATCATTCTGAGGCGTTACTGAGGAATCCGGGAGAATAAGGCCGAATACTTTCTTCGCTCCAAGAGCGTTGACTGCCAAGCGAGCAGCTACTGAAGAATCAACCCCTCCACTCAAACCGATTACGACACCTTTTGATTTTCTTGTACTCACTTCCGAGTTGATAAATTGTGAAATGACTCTTATGATTTTGCTCTTACATTTTTCATCCATTGTTTTTGTGGATTTGGTTTGGTTTGAAACTACCTTTAAGTATTTCATATTCTTGGATATGCAAATAACTTTGGACTAGTTCAATAAAGTACGGGTTCCCAGGACCTTACTAATGGACTTTGATCCTAATTTGAAATTCATGATAATCTGTTGTGAGAGTAGGACAGGTATACTACGGGTAGTATTTTGCGATATTTCATAGTGTAGCACAAAATAAATTTGCCAAGCATTTTCAAGATCAATCTAACTGAAATATTTGATGCGTCATTCCTGATAGTTAGGCAATATTTTTATCTAAATACGAATACGCACGAAGATATAACCTTCTTATACTGTTCGAGCACCTAATTAATCACATGGGTGATCATAGTACTAATAGCAATAGCGAGGGAAAAAACAATTCAGATCCTCAAGAAAAATATGGAGTCAATGGAGACATTTCCAAAGACTATGATACTATCTTAAAAGAAAGCGCACTTCTTACAACTGTGTCCGGGTTTTTGTTCGCATTCCTGCTTAATATTTCGATAAATAGGCCAAGTGATTTCTCGTTCGAAGATGGTATAATTCTTATGATTGCTCTGTTTACGATTACATTTGCCATTTCTTTTCTATCTATGCCAGTTTTTTACCATCATCTCCAATATCCCTATCGTAACATTGAAAAATTCAAACTCAGAAGCCACAGATTCATTGTTTTTGGAACCGCACCGCTCTTTATTACATTATACTTAGGATTACTGTTAGGACTCAAGTTTGGACTACATTTAGCATTTGATTCTCCAGCAATTGAATACTGGGCATACATTCTTTCGGTGGTGCCGTTTGCGTCTGTTTACATCTTCTATAGACTCAGGAAATAAACTATCTTATAAGCTCCATTGTGTAAAGACAGGTACAAAGTTCTTTCAAGTTGGGCTAATTGTCATCCTTAGAGCTTTGATCCTTATTGATGCAGTAATCTTGTTGGGATTGATTTTCTCTTTTATTTTGCTTGTTGGTCCATCGGAACCAATTAATTATCAGTGAAGAGTTGATGTATGATGATTATCTCAATAGGTCGAGGTCTGTTATTAAGTCCCATACTGAATTTTGTCTCTTTTCAGGATCTACTTCAATCATCTTAAGAATGCAAGCATCCAACTGCGCTGTTACATTCGAATTGAAGTTGGATGGTGGATCAACTCTTGTTCGTTTTGATATAAGACGCCTAGACGTGGGAAGTGGTGACTGCCTCTGGTTCTTTTCTAAGGTAGAGGGGTCATTTGAATCATACGGAGACGGCCGCTTTCTAGTTAAAACTTCGTAAAATAGTATTCCTAAAGAATAGATGTCAGTTCGCCCATCTATCTCATCTTTATTATATGCAAACCACTGTTCAGGCGAACAGTAACCGGGTGTCCCGCCAATCTGTCCTTCTGATGTAACGGTGGTAAGTTGTAAGGATTCTTTGTCAATTGAATCGCCTTTTACAAGACCCCAGTCTGCTACTTTTATACTTGACTTGGTATCGTCAGTAAAAATAATGTTGTCAGGCTTGAGGTCCCTATGGTATACATTAAAGCTATGTGCCTGTGCCAATGCACTACTGATGGGGAGTATAATCTTGCTTATTGCCCAAGTTGGTTCGAAGACAAAATTCTTGTTTGCGTTGAATTTCTCATCCATATATTTTCGTAGTGATCCTCCTTTCAAATATTCCATAATGTAGTATGGTAGAAATTTAGGAGGATTGCCGCCTATATTCCAGTAAAGAATATTTACTATATTAGGATGGTTAAGCTCTGGCAATATCTTAATCTCTCTCTCAAAACGCTCCCTACTAAGGTTGTCAATTCGGGTGAGTTCTTTCAGTACACATTTAGTAGTGCTAGTAGTAACGCCATCTTCCTCATGCTCTACCAATACTTCATATATTGTACCAAATGATCCAGAGCTAATGGGTTTTATTACGTTAAATTTCAATTTTTGAATTATCGTATAAAGACCGACTTGATTAAATTGTCTTATCAACTACATAAAATTACGGTCATAAGTAATACCATGCAATTCACACTTCATTGATGGGCAGAAGATGGTATAGCTATCTGAATTTGTGAGTCCAACCGATAGAATCACACTTGCGAACTGCGCTACCTATTGTAAGGTTATCCAACATTCTCCAAACATCAAAATCAATGTTGGTTACTCTCGTGTTCTTTTAATTCTTGACTCGACTTAAATTCCTGACCACAATCTTCACAAGAGTAGTATGCATCTAAGTTAGTGTCGCTCTCTTCAGTATTCTGACCCTCGTCTGATCTATCACTCATATAATTTATTATATGTAGCAAACTATATAATTATATTCAGCATGTATGAGACGCTCAGCCGTGATAAGGAAATAAGTGTATTGCAGTATACAATTTCCTACTGCACCCTTTGGTTTTCCTAGTGTCTAGTTAGCCTAATGATTTTATCTTTGGCTTCGTATAATGGTGAAATAGGTTCCTAGCAATTAAGTTGAAGATAGAATTGCTGGGATCCTTCATTTACGTAATACTGATTATAATTGCTATTATTATTATAATATCCTTACTAAAGTTCCTTTTTCAACTCTTATTTTAATACCAATTGAAATTAACTTTAGTGATAGTCTCTTTATGCCCAGGCAATCCCATTGCTGTAAAACTATCTAATCCGCTCCCGTATTTGTTGAATACATGAGAAATGACGAGGTAATAATGGAGAAGTTTCTTAAACTAGTACAGAGCTTTGCGAACCCTCCACATAAGGATTGATCATGTATGGTGAATATTTTTTTGTCTTGATAACGTTGCAAGCTGCTGTATATCGCGGTGAATTATTCAGTGGCTTTCGCTGACTGGTTTTGAATGGGGGCAAATACCATTGTTTGCCTCAATTTATATACTATGTTGAGCAAGATTTAGCATGTAGGCGATAGGAAGAATCTCGTTGAGTACACTGATGTAAGAAGAGGATAGTGTCTAATTTTTGAATCTGTGGTAAGGCCAGCCAATGTAGGCCCATTGGTTGCCCTTCAGATAATTTTGCGCATGTTCACTAGTATAATTCCCATCTAAATCTCAAATTCCTTCAAAGAGTTATCTGTAATACTAACACAAACCTGTTTCTCATCGTAGTGACTCACTTTGGACTTGGGGATTAAATATTCGTGTTCCTTTTTGTTTTCACCTGCAATCACAACTAGATTATCATTAACATCGGCAAACACTTTGCCAATTTCTCTCGATTCTAGTATAACTGGAATCCGATGAGAGGCATAATAACTAGAATCAAAGGCATTCTTGATATTTTGCCCTTGACCCTTGCAATCATGAGCGGTAAAAGCAATGTCCTTATGATCTAACATAGCAAAAGTTGCTCAAAAAAGTATATAATAGTTTAATTCAGAGAGTTATTTGACTGGTCGTCACAGGTTTAAAGGTGTGGATAATCTTCCAAACTTATTGTATTGTAGATTCAATCGTAGTGTATTACAAAAAGGAGATCATTTCAATTTGGTCTCTTTATATATTTTAGTAGAAAAAGGATAAGGAAGGTTAGATGAGATTGAATTGAAAAGAGCAGAAACTACGTCTTAGTCACGGTCGTTGCAGCTGATCTTTTGGAAGTCCTAAGTGTATGGGATGATGCACAATAACCACAAAAATCTTGAATATTGCCCTTGGTATGACACATGCATTCACATTTACTGCCCATCGAAAAATTATTTCTTCGTTTCAATAATAATAACCTGAAATTAGTCAGTAAACAACCTCTTATAAACTAACGCAGCGTGGTCGTAAATTTTGTTCATAAGGCTTGAAAGTTTCAGAAATGCAAATTGAGACACTTTGTGAAATACAGAACAGACAATGCACATTACAGAATACCGTTATTATAAAGATCAAACGGTAGGTCGAGATAAAGTAAATTTGAGAAATCTCTCTTTTCACATATTATGATATTTCTTTTGATGCTCTCATAATGTGTCAAGGCTATTGAATCGCTAATTTATCTAATTAGAGATGGCTTTCCATTTCTCATATTATTGTTTGAGTAGTCATGCCGAACGTTCAAACCGTTTGCTAGTTGTGGTTCATGCTTCCTTTCGTCACTAAAGCCGTTGATTGGTGTCAATTGAGAAATATGCCTATAGTTGGGTGACAACACTTTTCTACACATATTCTTCCGATCACAAGTGAGCCTTCACTTGAAAATTATAAGCTTCGTTGTTTACTGAGAGCTTAAGATAAAATAGAAACCATGTAATGCTTCCTGCTATCCTTTACTGTTTCGCAATTATTGACCTGCTGGAAGGATTGAACGTGTGAAGTCGCAACACCATCAATAATAGTCTTTACTCTTATTGATCTGGAGGTGGAAAAGGAGAACAAGGAAAGAATAATAAATTTAGTTCTCACAAAGTTCTAGAACGACTTTACAGCGAATCTCCAGAATACCTTTTTTAACGTACTCCCCTTATTAGTCATGACAATATTGTTATTGTATCTGTCTGCGGTGCTCTGTCCGCACGATTCTTTTAAACGACTGCCTTGTTCCACTGCCAAGAAATTGTAACAGGCTTTATACGTACCAGTTAGTTCTTTCTTAGTGCAAAGAATATGAAAGTGTAGTCAAGGCATGTATCATTCCAATGAATAACTTTTTCTTCGTGTGTAAAATCTATTGGTTCGGTAAGAAGGAAACCGTTCCGTTCTGCAATTCTAATTACGTCTTCCTCTATTTCTTTTCTGCTGAAAATATTATCAGGCGAATTCTTAGGGTTTACGTCCGTATTAACTAGATTGACTATCTTATCAGGCCAGTAGTCTGTCGATGTCAAAAGTAATCCACCTTTTTTTATTATTCTATTCATTTCTTTGAAATAGTTCTGAATATTAATACCATGTTCGATGACTGATAATGACGTAACGAAATCAAATGTATTGTTTTGAAATTCAGTTTTTTCTAGATCTTGAACCGAAATATCAAATGTGTTATACAATTCGATTGCAGCAGATATTTCTTCTTTTAGGAACAAATCACATCCATATAGGTTCATAAAGCCAAGTCTCCTCAGCAGAGGCAAAATCGGAGAACCGTTACATCCCACATCTAGTACAAACGCACTTATGTTTGCTTGCTTTATTATATCAATCATTTTAAGTGTATCCCATGACTTTACTCTATCATGATGTGGAAATAGACCAAGAGAACGAAGGCATTTCATGGCGTGATATACTTCAAAGGAGTTTTTAAGAACAGAATTGTATCCCATCATTTCAAAGCATTTTACGGAGTAAATTAAGTTTACGAACTAGCATCAGATCTTTCGTCAAGGAAAAAAGAAATCTGGATCGACCGAATTATTTACGCTAACGAAATGGAATGAAGAAAACGGAGCTAGGAAAAATAATCGAATGTAATATTTTTTTTGTAGATATAAATGAAGAGTCTACTGCTCTATATACCCCTCTAGCGAGGTCTCCAAGCTTTTCATTTATCTCCTTCTCTAAGGTCAGCATTAAGCTAGCTTGGATCGTCGATAACCGTCTGCGTCCGTTCTACATGAACAAGACAGATTAAAGGACGCGCTTGGACTGAGTCATTTACTACAGTAATACGATTCAGTCAATTCAAAATGATATCCGCTGAAAGTTGGATGATAATCCTGATTTTCCATCACGCCGGAAATTCTTTGCCGTCTCTGCATCTGGATCGACGAGGTCTGACTGGTAAGGATCTTCGCCAAGGGTGGCACCGCCCATCTCAATGATGTTTCAACATCACGAAAATGTGAAAACAGCAGATAACTTTTGCATTAAGTCGCATTAAGTCGATATCAAGTCTTCGTCATGATCTGACGATATTCAAATCAATAACCCCTACATATAGGTGACAAACAATAATCCTAATGCTCTGAAACAAGTTATACTTACTCACTGTATCCAGAGCGGTTAGAGAAGGTGTCAATGTTTATTCTCACTGTTAAACAGAATACAGAAATCCATCGAATCGTCTTCAACAAACTTAAATGAGTTATCTTGAATATTGGTTCCCATAAGATACAGCAGCCGCATAGTAGGATTAAGATAGAAAACAGTGAATTCCTATAACAAAAAATGTGTCAATCGCAATCTATTACATGATAGGTTGGTTGTTTCTTGTCCTTTGCCAAATATCGCTAATAACCTCGAAAATTGTCTGCCTAATAGAACCATTAAACTTTTCATCCCATAGTTTAACAACATCATCACCAGGAGTACTTTTATTCTGTAACCGTCTATCTAAAATATTGAAAAATTCTGCGCTAATACCTAAATCAGACAGACCTTTACGTGCATAATCAAATTGGCCTCTTATTGTCTCAATGATGTCAAAATGGGTTTCAGCTTGATATCCTGATCGCACCGCAGCTAATCTTTCTTCTCTTAATGAAGACAGTGGTCTCAGCTGTCTTTCTTCGTATATTGCTCTGCTCAGATAACCAATAAAGAACTCTATCATCGCCATTAGTTCTTTAATAGTTGGCTGTACCGATACTACTCTAGTTTCAACTCGATAAAAATCTGAGTTCAAACGAATACGTGCATCCTCATGTCTTTCCTTTTCGAGTTCAAAATAGTCTTTTGCGATATTTGGTTTTCTGGAACTAATATAGTCAACATAATCTTCAATTCTGCCAAGGTATTTTGAAATAGCTGGAAAGCCTGAATTCTGTTGTTCTGACTGATCATACAAGTAAATTCTTGGTTCATGGAATGAATATACTCTACCAGCAAAAAGTCTGCTATTAGCCCCAAGTGTTATTGCTGATGGAATCATATTTAGTATGTGATTGAACATCATGGCGGTATAATTTGGGTTCTTTCCCTGTAAGTGGAAATGAAAAGCTTGAATCGCAGCCGGAATATGCATCGCTTTAAATATTTGCCCTTCTATTTCCACGTCTGGCATCTTGTTGTGCCATTTTGATAATTTATTGTATCGCGGTTTATTTGTGATTAGATCCACACTTTTTATAATCTCAGGTGATGGATTACCTCCAAGGAAGACTGGAATTACGTCATTATTCCTGTATAGTTTCTCGATGGATTTTCCAAGATGTTCTATAAAATCCTCAAAAATACAATTAAGATATAGAAGGTCACTCATTGCTACTGGAGACGTCTTGTATTCAAATTGACATACGCCATACTCATAATCAAGAGGATGACTAGTTCCTTGATGTTCTTTGATCAATGGTTCTGCATTAACTGGCATTCCATTCTTGTCAATCAGGCAGGCTTCAATCTCTACTCCAACTCTAAAAGCTTCATCGAACCTTTCCGCATCATGATGTATTCTGTTCTTTAGCGCTTTTGTTTGTATGGCATTGGAATGACCCAATTCAACTCTATATTCTTCATTCTTGTACTTCTAGTTATTCTTCTGCCTTTAAATTCTAAGTTAGTAGAGGGTATTTGAGCACGATACGTTACCACCTCTGTGGTTAGAGAGGCACCTATAAACTCCATTATAGAGTAAATCTTCCATCAGTAATTTCAATTGTATTATTCCAGACGTTAGAAATGCATGACATTCGCCTAAAAGTATTCTTTTGTCTATCTTCCAACTCATAACTTCTGACCAATTACCATTTGATTTGGTTGCGCAATCGCTGTCATTTTTATCGCAATACTGATAGTACGCCAGCCCCCATGACTTGCGTTTAATACCTCTGAATAATAGTCCGATAATTTAGGGATACGTTTGTAAGTATCAAGTCATTTATTAATATGAATCGATATGGATACTACTACTTTCCATCACATTGAATACAACGACACTAATGTTGCAAAAAACGATCTAAAAGTCATAGTAATCTTTCCTGCTAAGAACGAAGAGGGTACGATCGAAAATACAGTTTCGACAGCATCAAGAAGTAGTTTTGATCCAGAGATAATAGTTGTTGATGCATATTCCAATGATAAGACAGCGGAACTAGCGGCCAGAGCAGGTGCAACTGTAATCCAACAACCAGAGCAGGTTTTCCCTGGAAAAGGAATAGCCATGAAAGCCGGTATAAGAGAGGCAATAGCCCGATCGGCTAACATCATTCTATTCCTTGATGCAGACATAAAGAATCTATCTCCGCAATGGATTAACAACTTGGTAAGTACGTTGCTAGTAGACAATTGTGATATGGCGAGAGGTTTTTATGAAAGACATGCAAGAGACGCGGCAGTAACAAAACTTATTGCAAGGCCCATGTTAAATATATTCTTTCCAGAGCTGTCTCATTTTGAGCAACCTTTAAGTGGTGAGGTTTGTGCAAGGAGCCAGCTGTGGCAGAGAATGCTAGAAATACCTGATTCTCCTAACGGTTGGGGCATAGATGTATGGTTTCTAATAGAGATTACTATGTTAGGATGTAATATCAGAGAGGTTTTCATGGGTACCAAGGATCACACGTCTTTTGAAGACTATAAAGAAGATATTTCAAAATTGAGCAAGATGGCCGAACAAGTAGAATTTACGATCATTAGAGAAGCCATTAAGCATGGAAGATTACACTTGCAAAATACTGTCAATGTATAATTCTAGTAGCAGCAAAATGACCCTGTTAGCTAAAAATACTTGTACCTGTGATAGACGAAAATAATAATGTAATTGGGACTATACAGGTTGGAAATAATCCAAGAGGAACCGAATTTAATTCGGCTAACAGCAACATATATGTATCAAATGAGGATTCGAGTGGTCTCTCTGTAATAGACGTTAATAATAATATCATAGAGAATATACACATTAATGGACCAAGCGATCATCCAATTTCTCTCGAATTCAATCCAGCCAATAACAAACTGTATGCAGACGGCTAGGAAGAGATTAGGTTAACTATGCCTAGTCGTTCTACTATGGCTTCGCCGTGCCCTTGCCAGACCAACCAAAACATAAGGTCCAAATTGCAAATAAAAAGAATCGTCGTGATTCCTTTAATAGTACATTAACGTAGATATGTATGTGTTATAGCACCGCAACTATGACGCAAGCGACATAAAAACCATAAATGACTTAGGTAGGCGATAGAGCAGAACTCAACATATCGGGTTGTCCTATCTTTTCTTATCACAATATTGTATTACAGAAGTGACGAATCTCGAGTTTCAGGTCTGACCCATAACTTTACTGTTTCTAATAATTTTCGCTCCCTCCACATAACTCCTATAATGCTCTGGAGTTGTTTCATAGCCTCAACCGCAGGACATTTTGAACATTCCTACTCTGATAATCCGGCTTGGATATACATATTGCTGAAAGCCTTCCTATAGGCCGTCGTGGACTCCCAAATGGCATAGTTAACGAATACACCGCTGCCAGCAATTCCCCTGTATAGCTGGGCAGAAATAAATCCAGGTTGCTGTTTGTTACCCTACTCTTTTCATCTTTGAACCACATTTAGGACATGCGATCTCCTTATGTTGATTACTACATACCATACAATAGTATTTTATTGGATTATATCCGTACATAGAAGGCGAAGGATTTGCATTCGATGCACGCATTGAATCAAACAACCCCTTCATACTGATACCCATCTTCTTTAACATTATGCATGTTCTCAGGAAGTTAACTACCATAAATCCACCTATAGCAGCTACTAGAGATATAGGAAATGGAAATATCAATGCTGCAATTAAACCTATAACTATGTATATACTCATCCACTTCAAAGAATATGACAGAAAATGTTTGTCATCTTTGGATAGCCAACTCATATCTGTACGCACTTATCTCCTTTCAATATTAAACTACACAAATTAAACTCTTAAATCTATTTGGTAGAAGGTATACGAGACACCGATAACTCATTGAATATATCATAATACTTAAGACAGTCAAAATTATTCATTCTTTAACCTAAGGTGGATGAAGTGTTGAAGAGCGAACAGGACAAGTGCTTCTGATCATACTTTCGTTATTTTAGGCAAACCATCTAGTACATCTATCATTCCATGCAAGATGCATACGCAACTGCACACCAAGCCAGTGTAATAATATTCATGATTGTAACCCTTTATCAAAATCTATATGCTATTAGGTGTTGACTGCAACTGACGTATGCAGTTGGTCTTCTATGCTACCGCCATCCTCGCATGCTACCCATCGATAACCAAATGACTATGAACCAATTAGACTTATGGCGAACCGGTACCAATTGATACCTATAATTTATCAACTGTAGGTAATTCGGCGTATATATAGGAACCAGCATCTCATACATTATAACTGCAAATGGTTTTTTGTTCTTGTTTACCTGCGTCCACTTAAATCAAATTCGCAGCTAGCAGATTCTATATTTAGGATTTGCGGATAAACGTAGACGTATATATCAAAATACTAGGTAAGAGTGAGTGAAGAACCTAGACTTAATAAATGTCGTTCTACTTACTTTCTCCATATGAAGAATCCATCCTTTTTAGTCCTAGACCTAATTACGACTCTTCTTCTTATGACTTCTCATACGTTTTTGTTATGAGGAACATAGGGTCACTGATAATAGATTAAGTTCCAACACCAACTCTTCTAATCCTGCCTCCTAATTTATACTTCTGAGCTTAAACAGAAATTCCGTTGGGATCTCGGAATCCACCATGAATATTTAGATCCACTAACCGAGTAAAAGAATACAGACCTCACTAAACGGCTATATTGAGTAGAAAAAGCGGTCCAATTGGACTAATATGACATTTGCTTTATTTCCATTCTATCTGAATTCATTTCACGTCCCCAAGACATTCCTTGTTTTTCTAAATCAAATACGTTAATCCCTCTTCCAGTAACTTATATTTATATAGTTAGATCATGAAGATATAATGACTTGAAAAAAACTTCAAAGGTATTAGAAGGAGTTCCTTCTTTCGTTAAGGAGCACCTTAGGTTGAAGGATGATGAGGATGTTTTATGGAGTTTGGAAGATGACGGTGGTGAGCCATTCTGCAAAGCGTTTAGAGGACACCCTAATGTCATGCCCACTGTTGAAACCCCTAATGTGGGGAGCCTTGAAACCAATGGGCTTTGAACCTCACACGGCCTGATAATTGCATATTTTATTGGGAACTTTCTTCCCTAAGATTTGTAATCCAGTCCTCGACATTATTTCATTTTAATAGTATTGTTAATAAAATTAACTTGCACTATATGTAAAAATACTACAGCCGTTGTATCTCCATAATATCTTGAGGCATCTGTTACCGACTCGTCTGCCTATCGAAAAGCACTTTACACGATCGGCTGATATTTTGTACTACCTCTTCGTTGAGATAAATTAAGCAATATACCGTTAAATACTATTATAGTCAACAAAATTACGAACCACATGACAGATAATAAGCTAGATCGGGATAATCAGTCTACAAAAAGTGTAATGGATTTGACTAAACAGTCCGCGTATGTAAGAAAAAGAAAGGGGAAAGAGCTCGGAGAGGTTGAAGCTGTAAACAAAGAGACGATCGTGGTAAAAAAGGGTAAGAGAGGTGGAAAGTACTATTACATTCCGATAGATAGGGTGGAAGGGTGGGATGGACATGTAGTGTGTCTCACTATTACTGATGATGAAGCAAAGCAATTTGAAAAAAAGGCCAAACCTGATAAATCTCAGTACTTTACAAAGGATCAAGGCTACGGAAGCGAGGCTATAGAAAAAGATAAAAAACTTTCAGATAAGTTACCTTTTGTACGAGTCATCAAAAGAGCAGACTGAACTTCAAGAAAGCTGTGCCCACACTCACTTAAACCAGATTCCCAGGTTACATGGTTTGAGCTCGAATAATTGGGTAGCAGAGTAAATCGGCGACGCGGCTAGCCGATGAATAGAAAATAAGATCTACAATCTCGCTCAAATTTCGGGCTATCCCGATAATGAAATCGATTTCTTCATGTTTTGAAACGATAAATTGGAATAAAATTTTGAATTAAAGAGAATGATTGAAGGAAAATTTCAGTAATTTGCTTCATCTATAAATAGTATGATTCCTACAGTATATTATGCGATTTGATTTTTTCTCTCGAAAGAAATTCAAATGCCCACTTTGTGGGAAGGGGTTTAAGAGCGATGCGGAATTGCAAGGACACAGGAAGACCGAGCACGAAATGAAAGGTCCCTAACATAGGAGATTGCTAATTTCTACCGCAGTACGAAAAATTACAATACCTTATACTGATAGCAATGAACAGAAATTTTCACTTTTCTAAAGATCTTTCTCTGATGTTGTGACCTGTTGTTTTTTGGTGGTCACTAGCTAACTCCTTATCAAGAAATTCCTTATTACATTTTGGGCAATGGTATGTCTCTACGTCAGTATTCATTTCAATCCTCGCGCTATAATTGTGTCTTCCAACAAATCCCGATTAATACGCATATGCTCCATCCGCTGGCCTACACAGGTTACAAACATTCCGTAGTACGTCATTCTTTACCTTATATGGTTGTATTTTTACATCTTCCATGCCACAGGAATCGCATTTTCCTCTCACAAAAGATCTTGTGCATTATACAATTTAATATTATCAAATTCGATTAAATCGGTAAATCAAGATGCCCAGAAGTAATTACAATAGTCACTGCACGTGTGACAACGACGAAGATCTTTCTATGAATAATAGACAGGATGCATAATTAGTGAAAAAGAATTTGATACCAGAATAAGTGTATGACTATAAAGCCTATAAGAGAACGTGGGTAATTAATTCAGTGAGTATTATAAAAAGCTGAATGGAAAGACAGATTCAACTATGAGATCGTTATTGACTTAAATGCTGTTAATTAATTTAAATGGGCAATTTCATTTTCTACGTTGAGCACTAGTATTTCTCTTAATGATCTTCTTCCCCGTCCTTGGATCCTTACCTTGCGCCCTTTCGACCGACGCAACATAGGCGGAGGCTCGCTTTTCCGACAAGCCCTTGGTCTTCTTTACTGCTTCCCTCGCACTCGTGAAATTCTTGTATTTTCTTGCCTAACTTGACAGGCATATTGATTACATAAATGATCATGACTTAAACTATATAAGGACTTTAAAGAACATAAAATTCTGTCCTCGTTTGAAAGAATTTGTGAGACACGTGCACGCCCTTCCAAACTTTCGAGATTCATTATAGAATTGAATGCATGGGCTTATCTAATTTGTCCAGCTCGAGAGGATTAATAACACTAATTTTTCATGAATCGATTAGTGATTCTAGCAGCTCCTTCCAAATATCCTTTTATCTCTCTTATGTAGTTCCCATCCAAATTAGATGAGAGATTCGAGTATTTTCGATTTAATAGTCATAGGATCCGGCTCTGGCTTGGATGTTGCTTATGCAGCCGCTCAAAATGGACTCAGTGTTGCCCTAATAGAAAAAAATAGGATGGGAGGAACTTGTCTTAATAGAGGTTGTATTCCCTCTAAATTACTTATTCATGGCTCGGATGTATTAGAGTTAATTAGGCAATGCGAAACTTTTGGGATAAGTATTCACGGAAAGATATCGATAGATTTCGAAAAAATAGTTAGTCACGTAAATAGAATAGTTGATTCAGAATCCGAGGGAATTAAAGAAGCATATAACAAGGTGGATAATCCAAGTGAGTGCAAATTCATTGGCGCTAAAGAAAGAATTATTGCTCAAAGAAATAGATACATTTCAGCCCAGCAGTGGGATAATTAGAAATGGCATCAAACAACAATCCTATAGTCGCAGCTCAGAAAATCGAAGAATTACAGGCCGCAAGATCCTAATCGCATCAGGCTCTAGGCCAAGAATTCCAAAAATAAGGGGGTTAAATGCGTCTGGTTTTATAACTAGCGATCAGGCTCTAAGGCTAAAAAAGCAACCAGTTAATCTTACCATAATAGGAGGCGGATACATATGCTGTGAATTCAGCTCATTTCTTCGGAAGCCTTGGGACGAAAATTAATATCATACAGATTCAAAACAAATTGATACCAACTGAGGATGAAGATGTTTCTGAAAAATTGACTGAGATATTTTCTAAAAAATATAATGTGTATTTGGGCCATTCCACAGAGTCGGGTTCAAAGGTTAAAAGTTACAGCGTGGACATGTTTCAGAACAATAAAGAAAATACTGGAAGTAATAAATCTAAAATTTATAGAGTTACTGCAAGGAATAAGGAATCTGGGAGTATTATAAAGGTCGAGGCTGATCAGTTACTAATAGCAATTGGCAGGATTCCTAATTCAGATACACTTGATCTCGGAAAGACTGGTGTGAAATTGGATGAGAGAGGTTATGTTATGACCGACGAATTCTTGCAGACGAATATTAAAGATATCTATTCACTTGGAGATGTGGTCGGAAGATATCCATTTAAACACAGCGCGAATTTGGAAGCACGTTATGCAATACATAATATAGTTCACGAAGACAAGCTTCCGGTTGACTATGGTGCAATTCCTCATGCAATATTCACTTCTCCACAGATTGCAGCGGTTGGTGTAACAGAGCAATCATTGAAACGACAAGGAAAGAAGGAGAATGAAGATTGCTTAAAATCAATTTATCGATTCATCAACATTGGGATGGGCCTTGCAATAGAGGATCATGAAGGATTCGTAAAGTTCCTAATCGACAAGCAAAGCAGATGAATACTTGGCTGTCACAACATTGGAAAAGATGCGTCTGTTCTTATTCATGAAGTGTCAGTGGCCATGAAAGTTTCTGATTCTATGGGCAACATCGGAACTATTGATAATATTAACAGAACAGTTCATGTACATCCCGCCCTGTCAGAAGTTGTTGCTAGAGCAGCATCCCAACTCTAGCTTCAGTTCACAACTTGGTAGCTAGTGCGCGGCATAATTCTTAATCATTTTCTATAAGTTCTCACGATATCCAAGTATGCAAAAATCATCAGAACCTATTGATTTCTATAGGGCTCATGTCAGGTCTTATCTACCTGTTTATCTAATTGTGTTTTAAGTTTCTCGGAGAGTTTGTTCATCTCATCTAATGTGGCGTCCTCTGGTACAAGTACCAGTGGTTGAAGGATCTAAATATCTCTTGAAACAAGCGTACAGAATCTCTAACTCCTTCCTTGAAAGTTCTAGAATTATGATACTCATACTAAAGATTGACTTAGGAGCTAGTTAAGGTTTGTATTGGTGTAACCAATTGATTGACAATGAATATAATAAGTATAAATAATGACCGTAATCAGCGATGGAAGATTTAATCGAATAAAAGTGTATTTCAGTATGTTTGTATGTGGAACAGGGGAAAAGATTAGGTAGACCAATTCAAATTCTTTGAAGTTTGAAACTACTCTATAATATTAACGCGTTCTAGAGTAGATGCTGCATGTCCAAAGAAAGATTGATTTGATGAACTTGTTATTTACACCGTTGTATAAGAGTTATAGGACTGCTCATGTTATCCATTCATTTTTGAAGAATGCATAAACGTATGCTGTTTTGGTCAAGAATTTTTATCGATCTTTCCTCCGCCCTTCTTATTGAGCATTACGCTCAAGTGTCATGTTGAATCATTTTGCAGTTTTCCTTTCAATATGACTTTAGCTCATTCAAATTGCCCAGCCTCGTAATCTAATGAACCCTATTAAGCTGATCCTCATCTTCTTTTTACAATAGTTTCTTTCTTTTCAACCTTTAGATATGTTAAAGTACTTGCACAATTAGAGTTGAGTTGATGGATGACTCAATACAAGAAACGTCCATAAAATTTCATGGGGTACGGGTCAAAAATGTGATCATTACTCATTTGAGGCGTACGTCGGGCTCAATTACGGTAGAAAAATTGGATATATCTACGACAAAATATGAACGAAATCAGTCTATTGAAACAATTAACATACAGATAGTTGCAGAATATGTAACAATCACTTATTATAAGGATGAGGCTGCGAATGTAATAATTAATAGGGAATTAATTCCTACACATTCAATAGAACATATTATGGTTAGCGATCTCTGACAGATATTAAGATAAAAAGGTCTTTAATGTGAACGCTCGTTCGTCTTTACACTATAAAGAATGATTGTTCCCATCAATTAGTAAAGATAATGGGATGTTAGTTTTCCGAAAGTTACTACCTATATATAATATGTATTGCAACACAGCTCAACTATGAAAGCTGTAGTATACAAGGAGCCCTTCAAAGTTTCAGTCGAAGAAGTTTCTAGACCAACGGTACAGCATGTTAATGATGCAATCGTGAGAATCTCTACTACTGCGATCTGTGGGTCAGATCTCCATATGTACGAAGGTAGGACCTCAGCGAAACCAGGAATTGTGTTTGGACATGAAAACCTTGGAATAATTGAAGAAGTAGGCTCTGGTGTCACCGACCTAAAAATAGGCGATAGAGTAGTAATGCCTTTCAATATTGGTTGCGGTCACTGTCGTAACTGTGAGGAAGGATACACAGGATTCTGCACTAATCTAAATCCGGGATCTGCCGGAGCAGCATACGGCTAAGTTGGGATGGGACCTTTTATGGGAGGACAAGCCGAGTATCTGCGAGTACCTTACGCTGATTTCAACGCACTAAAGCTTCCTAATGATGATTCTCATGAGAAAGACTTTGCTTTGCTTACAGATATATTTCCAACAGGATGGGATGGTGTTACACGCTCAGGCTTCAAACCTGGAGAGACAATAGCGATCTTTGGTGCAGGACCGGTTGGACTGATGGCTGATTACAGTGCTAAATTGCGGGGTGCATCTAAAATCTTCTCTGTGGACAGACATAAGGAGAGACTTGACAAAGCTAAATCTATAGGAGCCATACCGATAAACCTAGATGAGGGCGATCCGGTCGAACAAATACTTGGGGAAACAGAAGGAGAAGGTGGTGTAGATAGAGGTGTTGATGCTGTTGGTTACCAAGCCACGGTCGGCCTCAGCAGGTGGAAATTATGTACCGAATTCCGTTCTCATGTCTCTTGTGAGGGCCGTAAGAGCAACTGGTGGTATTGGAGCTCCTGGATTGTATGTTACAGAAGATCCTGGAGCGTCAGATGAGTACGCAAAACAGGGTATATTGCCATTTCCAGTTGGAATGTTCTTTGAAAAAGGACTCACGATGGGAGCAGGACAGTGCAATGTCAAACGTTACAATAGGTATCTCAGAGATTTGATAATATCAGGTGTAGCTAAACCAAGCTTTGTCGTGTCACACGAGATCAAGATCGACGATGCACCCAATGCATATGAAAAGTTTGACAAAAGAGTTGAAGGCTATATAAAAGTCCTTATCCATCCCAAATGGTGATTAGAGAAGATATGTCAAAAGAAATTTTAAAAGTCGCATGGTATGGTTTACATTGCGAGCCCACAACAATGTCGAAAGGAGAGAAACCCTATGGTTAAGGTGGCATTATTTGTTCGATTGGAAGCAAAGCCTGGAAAAGGGGCAGACGTCGAGAAGTTCCTGCGTGGAGGCTTATCTGTTGTCGAAGAAGAACCAGCAACGATCGCGTGGTTTGCAATCCGCTTGGGACCATCTACTTTCGGCATTTTTGATGCCTTCCCGGATGAGTCTGGTCGTCAAGCACATCTCTCGGGCCAAGTTGCAGCGGCATTGATGGAAAAAGCATCTGAGCTCTTCGCGCAGCCGCCCAGCATTGAAAAGGTAGATATTCTTGCAGCCAAGCTGCCTAAATAGAGATGGAGTGAGATTCTTATGATCACACTGAACGAAGCAAGAAACGTCATTGCAGCTGCCGAGAAAAAGGCAAGTGAAATTAGTCAGCCCATGAACATTGCAGTCGTCGATGATGGAGGAAATCTTATTTCACATATTCGCATGGACGGAGCATGGATCGGAAGCATCAATGTTTCTATAAATAAGGCCTTTACCTCACGTGCTTTCGATATTGCCACAAAGGATCTGGCGAAACATTCTCAGCCTGGGGGCCAGTTCTATGGAATCCATGCATCAAATGATGGCCGAATCATGATCTTTGCTGGAGGGATCCCACTAAAACGAAACGGTAAGGTGGTTGGCGCGATCGGCGTTAGCGGCGGTTCTGGTGAGCAGGATCAGGCTGTCGCGGAAGCAGGTTCGGCGGCCTTTCTAAACGAAGATCATTAGTTTCACACAATGTAAGAAGGAGGAGGAGAAGGAACCCAAGCCATGTCAATCGATCATCGAAAAGAGACCCAATATAAAGCACGAACATGACATCAGAGTTACCGTCTGAAGAGCACATAGGTTCGTTGGAGCCTGTCGCTTATTTTAACGAGGCCATGCCAACTGGTGTAACTGTGTCGCTGCAAGGACGTATCTTTGTCAACTTTCCAAAGTGGGGAGATGATGTCCCATTCACAGTAGCGGAAATCCGCGATGGCAAAACGATGGCATATCCTAACAAGGCTTTAAATCAAACTAACGAAAATGATCTTGCGGCTGCGTTCGTGTCAGTACAATCTGTGGTAGTCGATCCAGCAGACCGCTTGTGGATTCTTGACACAGGTAGTCCGCTATTCAGGCCAACCCAGTTTGGTGGCCCAAAGCTGGTCTGCGTCGATCTGAGTACGGATGAAGTTGTCAAGAAGATTCTATTTCCAGAGAACGTGGTTCTTCCAACTACTTACCTTAATGATGTGCGCTTTGATCTGCGTCGCGGAAGCAGCAGCGGCAGCGGAGGCATGGCGTTCATCACCGACTCAGCGCAGATGGGACCGAACGGTATCATCGTTGTAGACTTGGCATCTGGCAATAGTTGGAGACGCCTACATGACCATCCTTCTACAAAGGCAGAGAATGTGCAAACTTTTCTCCCGATTGTCGAAGGTCAACCGTTCCTGGAGTATCAGCCGGATGGATCGGTTAAGCAGGGTGCAGGCATGGGCTCCGATGGTATCGCAATCAGCTCAGACGGCTCGCGTCTCTATTACTGTCCGCTGAGCAGTCGCAAGTTATACAGCGTAGACACGGACGTACTTGCTGATCGTGCCCTCGATGAGGGCGAGGTTGCGGCTGCCGTGACTAATGAGGGAGATAGAGGGGGTGCCTCCGATGGGCTTGAATCGGACGCAGTAGGGAATATCTATTGCACTAACTATGAACATAACGCTATTTTGCGCAGAAGCCCGGATATGCATTGGGAGACGGTGACACACGACCCCCGATTATTATGGCCAGATACGCTCTCGCTTGCATCTGATGGCTATCTTTACGTTACGGCGAATCAATTACACCGCCAAGCTCGTTTCCACAAAGGACGTGACCTGCGCCAGAAGCCTTACACCCTCTTCCGCGTCCATGTTGATGCTCAGCCAGTCCTGTTAAGGCAATAACATGATACTCCTAGATATGGTGTTGGAACGAGTCAATGATCGAAAAGAGTTTACAGCTTCAGGTGGATGCTATAGAACCAACTAACGCCCTGATACCAATTAGCTATAGTGGAACAGAAGACTCAATTAGGGAATTTAGTTCCAAATATGATATCGATATATGATAGTAAGCAGATCGGTAATATGAACAAATATATTGTAGATGGAATTGTACAGAAACCATATTTCAAACGGATACTAGAAACCATATTTTGTGGCTAGGACCACCGGTTGAATTAACTGGTGATGTTTTCATCTTATATCGAGGAAGGTACCATTTCATTTTTAGAATTTTAGCAGTGTTTTGAGCATTAAAATTGCATTAGCTAGAGCATTTAGATTTACAATTCAATGTAGGTAATGTAGGTAAGTATAGATCTAGCTCTCACACCACCCAAGGAATGGAATCCATATCACACAGAATATGATATATGAAGTACATTCAGCAACTAAAGAAGATTAATCTCAATAGTTCTTCAATGTTTCAAAAATTATACTATTTTTCTATTATCGACACGTTCCATTAATACACTATCAAATTTACTAATGTTTCTTGCTGCAGTATAATTGCGACAATAGGCGTTCCTTTTCAAATTTGTTGATGATTGGAGTAAAAAAGATACTAAGAGAGGTGACGTCACCTTCCTAGCATGGTTGTATAAAATAATGTTGTCAATACCGTTATGATTGTTCCGTACTATTGTGTAGAGGTGAACTTACGGGCCTCTTTTCCAGTACTACGTCCAAATCTATCACACTTCCATTCCTGAACACGCTTAGAACTACATTATCGCCAGGAGACTTATTCCCCTCCATATATGATACTACCTGTTCAAACTCTCTTATCTTATCTCCATCAACTGCTACGATTACATCTCCTCCGTGCTTTCTACCATACTGATCGATTGTAGTCCCATTCAACCCGGCCTTGTCTGCAGGACCCTCCTGTACTATCGTATTTACAGATACTCCCTTCAGATTTTGGGTTATATTTGCAATACTAGCTGCCAGATCCGAAGTAAGGGTGGCTCCTGTAAATCCTAGGTATGGATGAGTATAGTTTCCTTCAGCGATCAGAGTTGGAACTATTTTTTGTACAAGGTTGGATGGTATTGCGAAATTCACCCCTCCCGGAAAGCCTCCAAAAGTAACTCCCACTACCCTACCCTGTGTGTCCAATAGCGGCCCGCCGGAGTTACCGGGGTTCACAGCAGCGTCAGTTTGAATTACGTCAGGAATCGAGAAGCCAATACCAGGAGCTGGGACTAGTCTGCCTACTTGACTCACTATGCCAGTTGTCATAGTTCCCGCAAGGCCATAAGGATTTCCGATAGCGATCACAGGGTCACCTATTTGTAAAGCTGACGAGTTGGCAAGTCGGAGCGCATTTAGGTGTTGTTCTTGCTCCAAGGTATTATTTTCTGTTTCAATAATTTTAAGAACTGCTAAGTCTACATACGGATCCACCGCTGTGATGTTAGCCCTAGATCTATCTCCATTAGTAAATGTCACATCTACTACCTTGGCATTCGCAACCACATGGTTATTGGTAATGATGTGTCCCTCTTGATCGAATACAAAACCAGAACCCAATGCTGTTCTATTTTCTTGTGAAGGATCTACAGCGATACCTGTTTGGGGTACCGTTCTAGTTATTTGCACAACGGATCCTTGTGTCTGTTTGAATACATCATTAAAAAGGCTGCTGTTAGGTTTTGATATGGAAATGATCGGTGAAGAAGAATTTTTTTGCCCTAAATCCGAATCATAATCATTATCTGACCCTTGTAGTGGATGAGGTAGTTGAGCATAGGCGATTGAATCAATTAATTCTGGTGATAGATGAGCTAGTAAGAAAGCCAACGACATTGAAGTTGCAAACAAGAAAATTGTTGACTTACGCACGGTAAATCCGTTATCGATCTCACCAAAAGTCATTTTGCCAGTTTCTCTATTACTTTCAGTATTATTATTGTAATTGCTCATTTTTTTCTTATCTCCTCATTGAATAAAGGATTTGACTATTGTGTGTTTTGGCAATTCTTGTCTGAACCCATTACATAAGCTTCATTCTAAAGAAGCTTACAGAGGTTTGAGAATTCGAACAATTGATGAGAAGGAACCAATCTCCCAGTACGGAATATCTGCTAGTCATGAAGGGAGGTAGATGATGTCTTCCGTCAAAGGCACCATGCCACATGAAGTGTTTGGTAGATGAACAAATGCGCAATGGTCCCGAACCATATTATGATCCTGAACGTCCAAATTTACTCTCATTAGTCGCTTCGGAGTGTCTAAGGGGTATGATGGAATTTCAATATTTTCAATTCTTACAATGCTTCGTATCTAGCCTCTTCTAATCACCTAAAAAGGGGAATTAATATATACTGCGAGAGACATAAAAGTGACTGGCTAACTCGGCTTAGCAATGGAGATGAGTGATAAGATGGATCTAGACAAAAATAAGAAATTTTACAACGGCGGTGATAAGATAGGTAATAATATCAAAAGTAATGCCTTTCCAGGAGGACGAAAAGTAGGAAGACAAAAACGAGAAATAGGAGAAACTGAGAAGGCTTTATCGGGGGCAGCCGAAATAAGGTTAGGGACTGTCCCTGACTCGTTTGAATTGTTTTCTCTATTGTCTGATAGAGGATCAGTTAATCTCTTAAAAGCAGCATATACTGGTCTTAAGAGTAATTCCTCGAATTTTGTTGGAAACTTGAGTAAGAGACAGTTTTATACGAGATTGAGGCGTCTTTGTGACCTTGGCTTAGTAGAAAAGCGAGATGTGGGAGCACCAGGCAGAGGTAAATCAATGTATAGAACAACTTCATTAGGTTCTATAATTTATAATGGGCATATTGAAACAATGGAACAAGCCCTCTCTAATTATTGGGAGCTGAAAGCGATAGACATCTTAAAAACAAACCCAAATTTTCCACCTATTCAGAAAGATGCAATTATCAACCAATTGGTGCAATCAAATGATAGCTTAAACAGAATGTTGAATTCGACATATTTGTCTAGCTTTTCTGTTATAAAGGATTTTAATCGCCTCATCATTGAGGTGATGCGTGTTCTCGATAATGCACAAAAGAATGTTTATTTCGCATCTCGATATTATGACTCCCACGTATCTAGGAAGTTATTTGAGACATTTTCAAAAGGAATTGAACTGCATATCATTGATAGTACTCCTGAACAAATTAGTTTAGAAAAGAGGATTAACGCAATAGTTAGAAAAGCACCTAATCGGGATACATTTAAAATGATCGATAACATGATTCGTGCTCCGTCAAATAAATTTGAGCTTCTTAGACTCTCAGACCTTCCTGTGAGCTTTATCGTAGTTGATGAGCTTCAAGTAGTCTATGAGACTGTTAATCATACGAATCCGCAGCAGTTCACAAGCGCATTAGCATGTTACGATGACGCATACTTCAGCTCAACAATTTATCAACTACTTCAAGATCCTATCAGAGAAAGCTCAGATACCTCAGATAATTCAAACAGCCGAATCAAAAACCTTAAATCCAAATAGGACTAAACAACCCTCATCAACACATTCGGGCAATAACAATGGCAAAAAGTACTAAACTGCCGAGCCAACAGTAGACAACATGGAGCCAACACTGTTACTATTTCTATAACTCTGAAGAAAGTATCTGATTAAACATTTTGTTTACCCAGAATATCATTCCATTTTTCTAATTGTTTCTGCTCCTTGCTGATTACTTATTCAATGACACGAAATCAATTTGCCGATACTTGAGGTTCGTTGAGTCTAGTTTTTTACCTTATCATATGTCCGGGTTCGCAAACCTAAGTCGAAATTTGACTTGATCAATCCAGAGGAGAGTATCATGATAAAAAACTATTACTTATAAATTAAAGTTGATTGCTCTGGTCAAGAACGACTCAATTTTTGCAAGCCTTAATAGGCATTTTATTTGCGACCACTTTCCCCAATCAGCAAATACTCCAGAATCTAAAGATAATTGAGTACCTAATATCATTACCTTATGCAAGAACTGTGACATCGGAGGAACTATTTGAAGAAGAGAGACAACTGAACCTATCATCAAGAAATAGCATCTATTGGAACTAAATTATGTCGGTGTCGTAAGATAGTTGTGGCTATTGAAACATACAAACAGATCTACTAGCGTAAAGTTGTTACTGGATAATTAAAATGTCAGTCATTAGGGTATAAAAATGCAGTTACGGGTACTTGTGTACGCGTGAAATCATCAAATGCAATTTCTTACTGCAAGTTAGCCCCGCAGAATGGACATTCGTGAATCCCACGTAATACCTTTTTCCGACATTTCGGACATCGTGGTTTCAATATAGACGAAAGAATGACAACACCGACTGCACCTAACCCAAGACCTACTAGAAAATCCGAGTACCTACGTTTGTCCCGCCCGTCAGGATTTGATTTATTATTCTTGTCCAATATTATTTCCACAAGACCTGCATATGAGCGATATTATGCTAAATGACATACTCATCTATCAAAGTTCTTGGTTATATCTTTTGTACTAGTTCTAACAAGATGAAATATATCAGGAACCAGATTATTATAGTCTCTTGATTCTATACCTTATCGCATTATAGATTATTCTTACTGCATTATTGGTTCCTTTCGATTTAACTAATATTGCCTTGGGTAATAGCTTATCATAGAGTTCTTTGTCAGATGTCAGTAAAAACACAGGTAAAGCTTTGTAGGAACCCACTATTCGTATTATGTCAATATCATAGCTGCCTGTAGGTACAATATCTATATAGCAGTTTAGAGGGTATTGCATCGCTTGCAATTTGCGTAGTAACACTAACATGTTTGATTTTCCTAGACCACGTCTAGTTGATTCATCAATGACTAATACGGCGGCAAAGCAATCATAAGGAGTTCTATTTATCAAGGAGAGCGAAAGCTCTTTATATGAATCCCATTTCCTTTCGCCGTATTTCAAATCCTTATATCCTTGACCTGCCAATCGCAGCGATTGTCCCTGCGGATATTTTTTCATCGTACTAGGCAGATCTTCTTTGTAATGAATACATGACAGAAATCTTCTACAATAGTAGCAAAATCCACACTGTTCACAGATAGGGTATAAAAGTGTGGGAATATATTCCGAGTAGCAATTAAGACATTTCATATCGGATGATCGAATGTTCCTACCATGGAAGATTTCATTACTACTATATCTCTATTTATCCCACAGAATAGAGAATAAACAAAAAAACAACAGCCTCTAATCAATATTCACATATTTTCATTTTTTTGCTACCTTAGCTTAAGTCAATTAACTAGGAAAAAATAAGAATTTGGAGGTCGAATTGCAGTTTAAAAGTTTAAGATTTAGACCACGGGAACGCTTGTGAAACCTGGTTTCTTGATTCTGCAGCCGCCTGGTTCAATGTCATCCATTGTTACCGTACCTGGATTACCAACGTCAGTACAGCAACTACCTATCTCTCGGCTACTACTGACCCACAGAGCCTAACAAAGTGACGCAGTGTAAACAATAAGATTATCCGTGTGGGATGGCAAGAATACGTGGTAGAAGCAGCTACTTCTACTGGCAAAATGTATAGCTTGTACATTTTTTGGTGCAAGCTATAACTCTTCATGAACTCGCAATCTCATAGTCTCATTAGTGGGTTTATTCTCCTGTAGTAACATTAGTACCACCAGTGGTACTACCATTTCCTGAGGTGGGAATACTAATGAAAGGAGTCTCTTCGCCTCCTGCTCCTCCACCAACCACTAGAGGCAACTGTCCATCCCATTTCTGGGACTTGAGCCATTCCAGATAACTTGGACTCTGCCGTAGCTGCTCATCAATTGTAGTTATAGCTTGTGCTTCACCCTGTGCCTGCAGTACGTTAGATTGTCTAACTCCTTCCGCTCTTGCAATATTAGCCTGCTGCTCTCCGACTGCTCTGGCCTCTGCCTGTTGTGCTTCAATCTCTATTCTACGTAGCTCATTCTGTGCCTGTAGTGCCCTCTGTTGAGCTGCTACTTTTGCCTCTACTGCTCTCACAAATTCGGCTGAAAATTCGAACTCGGTGATAGATATTGCGTCAACAATGATATTGTACTGGGCAAGTCTAGCTCTTATTTGCTGCTCAATCTCCGTTTTGACACTCTCTCTTTGAGTAATGAGCTCCTCTGCGTTAAATCTAGCAGTTACTTGTTTAACTGACTCTTGAATTGCCGGTACAATCACTCTATTTGCGTAATCAAGTCCTAGATTTTTGTAAACATTCTGTGAATTATCAGGATCTAGATGGTAATTCAGTGCTACCTGTGTTCTTACGTCTTGAAGATCCCTGGATGCAGACGCTGCATCTTCTGTTATCCTCTGTGTTCTTACTTCCATCTGTACTACGTTGTCTCTTACCGGAACTACGAAATGGATCCCTTCCTCTAATGATCTACTAACGTCAACGGCACCAAAATTTAACAATACTCCTCTATTCCCAGCATCGACGATCTTTACACTATTTGTGATTAGGAATGCGACTATAATTATGCCAATTACAGCGGGAATGACTATTTTTATAAGTGAGTTTGATCCCTTTCCGATTCCAGATCCTCCTGATCTTCGAAAAAAACTACCTCTGCCACCACCTGGAAATCCACCACCTCCGCCTGCGTCTTCAAGAGGCTCCCCTTCTGGAGTTGTCCTCCTATTTTTACCTGGTTTTAGGTTCATATTGATAATAACTCTCGAAAAAAACCATGTCAGACATCGATATGTGCAAAGCAGATTGAATTACCCATTGCAAATACTTATAACAAAAGTTCACGTTTGATACTTATATACATATGCATATGTATTTCGTAATCCTAACGACAGGAACCGTAAACAAATTCTCTAAATAATTACGTCTAGCCCCTACTAATTATGATTATGACCAAGTCATAATCAATATATTCAATGGAATTATTGATAACGATAGTTTAGTCAACTTTGATAGGATAAAAGATATAAGCAAGTAAGGTAGCCTTGCTTTGATTCAGGAGCCGGAATTCGCATGGTTTAAACATTAACAATCTATTAATTTGAATAAATATCATATTATGAAATAGCTTGATCGAGCGTCCAGAAATAGTAGAACAAATTGAACTACAAAATGGCAAAATCATAAGGCTAGTTAGTGGAGATATTACTTCTAGAGACGTTGATGCGGTCGTAAATGCTTCAAACTCAAATCTTAAACACGGTGGAGGAGTTGCAGCAGCCATTGTGAGGAAAGGAGGGCAGATAATCCAAGAAGAGAGTAATAAAATAGGATTTGTTCCAGTTGGTTCTGCTGCAATTACGACCTCTGGTAAATTGCCATGTAAAGCAGTTATACATGCAGTAGGACCAAGAATGGGTGAAGGGGATGAAGAAGTAAAGCTTAGAAGTGCAATTCGGGCTAGTCTTTTGCTGGCTTCTGAGAGAAAGTTTCGAGACATTGCGATTCCTGCGGTAAGCTCAGGGATATTTGGTTTTCCTAAGGATAAATGTGCCGCTATATTGATGAGTGAATCTTTGAATTTTCTCCATTATAGAGGCGATGACAAAGGGGGATCTACTCTAGAAATTATAGAATTCTGTATAATAGATAGTGACACATTGAAGGAGTTTAAATCGCAATTTAGGGTATCAAAGAATGAATTGAGCGATAATAGTGATCGTTAATGGAGTGAGCATCGAATGAAGAAGCGTAGATCATCCCTAAACAATAAGAAACCTTTGAATAATCATGATGGCCATATTTGATACAGATCTTGACTTATAATTCGAAAGTTGTTCGGGTGTTAAGGGACCTGGAGCAAATAGCAAAGAAGCAGAGTTTACCATCTATAGGTCCAGTAAAGAGAAAGATATTAGCAGATATTATCTCTAAACATAAACCTGAAACGATACTCGAAATTGGAACGTTACATGGATATTCTGCAATTTTAATGGCTGATATGTTACCCGACGACGGAAAGTTGATTACTATGGAGAAAGATACAGATCTATCTAGTATAGCGATGAAGAATGTTGAAGATGCTGGACTGTCCCACATTATTGAGGTCATTAATGTAGATGGGCTAAAGGGGATTCCACTACTTCAAAAACAAAAGTTTGACCTAATGTTTTTGGATGCTATAAAATCTGATTATTTAAAGTATCTAAATCTAGCAGAGAAGAACAATCTGTTAAGTGATAGAGTGGTGATAGTTGCAGACAATGTTCTGCTATACGAGAATGAAATGCAAGACTACCTTCACTATGTTAGGGCTTCAGGGAGATACAAGAGTCAATCCACTGAAACTACCTTAGAATTTACAAAGAATGTCAAAGACGCCCTTGAGGTTAGTGTGGGGAACAATTAATTGATAAACCCCTCCTTTGTGAAGATCACTTGTATCAATTCATGGTGTACCACAAGCATTCAAGAAGATGAAGACGAGATCGCATATTCGAAAACAAGATATCTGCGTTAAACGCGGCATCTAAAAAGTATCAAAAGGGATTCCATTCACTAGCAATCCAACAGCTGGCCTGATTCCACTAGGACTAAACCTTGATCATGTCCAACAAATCTCCGCCATCTAAAAATTTCGAATTAGAATCCATTTTCACGTATTGTCTAAGGCATTCTTCCTCCTGTGAATATAAAGAAGACCATCGATAACTAGACATGAGATTTTCAACTTGATAGGTGTAAGCTCACGCAGTTCTTTTGCCCCACTTCACTATGCCAACTCATGTCTTGCTTTTGTCATATAGCAGCCCATGAATAGCCTTTTATTGACACGGAGCCACCAATGAAATGTAGATGTCAACGAATAGAATGATGAGTGTACGGTCACTTTTTCTTCGGTTGAATTATGATAGAACTTCGAGAAAAGCTAGTGACAACCTTGGAAGAAATGATCTCTGGCTTACTGAAGGTCAATTAATGGTAGGTGCAGAGAAATTCCTCAAGTTGAGTGGGTACCAAAAAATTGAATTTAACCAGACTTTCAACCAGGGCGGATATCAGTTCACTTCTCCTATAGTAGGATTTAGAAATTCATCCCAGGACCACCTGAACGAAATTGTATCTCAAGGACAAGACAAAGATTACACACTAGTGCAGAATCAAGAGGCCGAACCGATGGAAGGTGAGCGAAAATCATCTGTGGTATTTGGGGAGGATACTAGCAATATCACCACTACAGTATGCATTATTAATCCAAAAATTCAAGACTACGATCTGGGCTTCTTTGGGCATATAGAATCAATCCTATATGATATCGTAGACAGTTGTGAAAACACAAACCTAATTCTTGTAACTGATTCTTTATCGTACTTGTCTGTTATTACGAAAGAAGAGATTAGTGTCACCGTGGAAACCCTTATGGGAGAAGGATTACACTCGTTATTCATGAATGAGAAATCAGATTATGCATTCTTCGAAAAATATGATGATATTATGGAAAAACCTATCACGGTTTACGAAGTTTGAATGGTAGTGTTGTCCTTCTGAACCCAAGACATAAAACTGAAACTTCCTGCCCTCTGCTTTATCTTCAAGTCAATATATTTTGTGTGAAACAATGAATTTCAAATTAGAGCATTCTAATGAAGATACAAAATAATGACACGCATCGTGTCAGCAGTCTAGGAACCCATGGCAGACTTTCAAAGCCTGTCGAAGTAGGGAATGAGTACGATGTAGAAATAACTGATCGAGGAAAAAGTGGTACTAACGATGGAATCGCCAAAATTCAAGGATTAGTAATATTTGTCAAGGATGGAAAAGTCGGTGACAAAGTTAGAGTAAAAATAATTGCTATAGGCGAAAGATTTGCAAAGGCGGAGTTAGTAATCCATCCCTAGGGATTAAAGCTGAAATTAGCAACAAACTAGATGCTTAATGCCTTTTCGTAGCCATCATCTGTAAGGAATCATGATGAATCACAATCATCTTATCTAGATGAAAGTCGAAACGATAAGGTTTAATAACTAACGCTTTGCCTTGCTTTAAGTCACTCTGAGATCTCTTCGTCTCAGTCCATGTCCAATCTTCCCAATCTATCCGGTTTACTTGCCTGGCATTGAGGGTTAGTCGTCAATGAAGTTTAAATTTTGATATCGATTTACACGTCGCCTCGGTTATTAAAGATTGATATACTTATTGTCACAGCCAGAAATCCGCCTTAACTGAGACATTTTATCCTATTAGGATGAATACAGCTTCTTAAAATATCCTTCAGGGCATGCTTCTAGAATATGCTCATAAATTGTATCAAGCATCAGGCATGAGGGGTTGTTGAATTCATGTATAGCGTATCAAAATAATACCAAAAAATATAACTCCTTACACTACAGTTAGGGTCTCGTTTTTTTGCTATACCTTATCTCAGCGGCTCACCTAGGGAAGAACTGTCCATTTAACATTCTTTCAGTACTTATATTAGATATATTACAATAGAACAATACGTAATAAATATGTTATAAAATAGTGATAGAAGATATATAAAGATGAGTGAAGAACCTGCACCATCCAAACCAAACAGGAGATCCTTGGAGTGAATGGTGATGGAACTGAGAGACTCCATACATAGTAGAACTTTGCCTCTAATCTAGTATTGGACATAGCAAAGGAACTCCAAACGTTACACATTTGTGAAAAATGGCAGAGTAGCAGCGTCATTAAGAAGATGCTAGGTGATGAAATCAATAAAAGGTTGATAACCGTTCGATGGATACATGAGGTCTTGCCTGCAGAATTTAACAGGGGGTACAGGAAACACCGCTATGAGAAAAGGGCAGTCAGTTCCCTTTCGTCAACTCAATCTCCTATCTTTGCTGTTAGCGGAGCTCAGACTGCGGTTAAAACCATAGCCCGCGCCCCGAAAGAAACATCACTATAACTCGCGCACTTCCGTCATCCCATGTCTTTGATGTCAGTAGTCGAAATCTAAATGCAGGATTTAACGAAACTTTCAGGGTTGTGATTGATGTCGATGTTAAAAACTGTCCTAAACTTGAAGATTTTTCCGTCGTTGATGATCTGGCATATCCAGATTCAAGGTTGAATCCCACCTATGTCAATGTCATTCAAGGGCTTATTACAGCTCAATTAACGCGCCAAGACTTTTACACTAAAAATTTAACATGATAGTAAATCTATGAATTACACATTTTGAATTTAGATCTAGAATCCTTAAAGCAGATAGTAAAAGTACGGATTCATACTTATTTGACTCATCGACGAATGAACTAGAATAACAAGTCAGGGGTGAAGGAGCTCCTAAAACTCATGGTTTGACGAATTCGAAAATAAAAAGATGCCTTACACTACAACTTGTTTTCCCATCAAGCACAATTTAGTGACCTTGCCCTTAAGGAGTTCGTTATAATGCGCTGGCTTCCAATATGCACTTCGGGTCAAATGTAGAATTATTTGTAGTATCTGCCTAGCAATATCCAATTTGTCAGAAGTAATTCATAGGTATAGAACCCAAATTTCTAATGCAGGCGATCATTTGGGTAACATATTTTCTAGTCACTTAAATTTCAGAAATACCGTGGTTTCTAAATTACCTGATTAGATGATCTGCTAGTACCTGCCATCAACTCAGGATTGTCTGCTACCTGACCGAATTGCTTTTTAATAGCGCCACTTCAATTTATGAATTTACAATAATCTAAGCATATTATCTGAGGGGATTAAACCTCAAAGCACTACTGAATCTTAGCATTTGAGCTCAAAAAAGGATCACCGTACAATCAGTATAGGACATCGTGCATGCGATAACACAGCCGATGCTACACTTCCTAAGAGAGTTCTTCTAAAGCCTGATCTCCCTCTACTTCCCATTACTATAAGATCTACATTTTCATTCTCTGCAAACTTAATAATTGCATTTTCCACTTTAGAGAAGGGATCTTCGAGAATTTCTGCTCTAAATTTTGTTTTTGTGTCCTCCATTTCTTTCAAAATGTCTAACATTGATCTCTCGACCTCTTCCAACCATTTTTTAGCTTCTCTTCTTTTTTCTTCCAATACATCCACCTGAGAGCGAGTTCCAGGTTGAATTAGAAGATATCCGTAAGGCAGAGACATTAGATCAATTACCGTTAAACCAATTAGATCTGATTTAAATTTCGTAGCAAGACTGATTCCATAGCGAGCGGCTTTCATTGAAGGCACCGACCCGTCTATTGGGAGCAATATTTTCCTGATATTCTTGATTCCTCTATTGGATATCATGAGCTCTGAAGGTAATACAATATATCTGATTAATTAGCTCTGCGCAAATTCGAGTGTAAATATCTTCAAATATAGTACTCTAGCATTCTTTCGATTTCATCCTTACCTACTTCATCATTTGGAAATTCTTCAAATCTTGCAAAATCGAGAGGAGTAATTATCCCAATAAAGTGTTTTGGATCGGATTTATCACTATTATTTTTGTCATCAGTGACAAGCAGATGTCTTACATTGTACCGTAACATCGTATCAGCAGCTATTGCAGGGGTAGAAGTAGAATCAATCGTGATAAGAGGCACTGACATTATCTCCTTATTTGTGATAGTACTTGTAAAGGTATCATTAACACATACTTTGGTGACTAGGTCCCGTTCAGTGACCAGACCTTGAGGTTTACCATCTCTATCGACTACTATCAACGAGCTGACATCCTTATCCTTCATTTTTTTTGCTGTGTCTTGGACGGAAGCTGAATCGTCAATAGTCTCAAGCCTTTTCCTCATCATGTCTCTTAAAGTTGTGGCCATCTATTTGAAATGATAAACGTCTTCAACTTTTAAGTATATTGATGATATTATTAATTTGATAAAAGGAACTCAAAGTGAATGCCGTTCGTGGACTTGGTCCTCACCTTTTCAAAACACCCTCTCGCAAGGGCCTCCTATATCTTTGACCAAAATCAATCATGAAAGTGGGTATATGGCGATGATGATACGCCACTCGTCTTTTCTAACAGATACTTGTCACCATTCTCAAGCAGGTTCACATTAGAGGGGACCAATAGTGTATATATGTTCTGGTGTATCC
The DNA here is from genome assembly GCA_963841565.1 of uncultured Nitrososphaerales archaeon. Lineage (GTDB taxonomy): Archaea > Thermoproteota > Nitrososphaeria > Nitrososphaerales > Nitrososphaeraceae > TH5896. Next base: position 5,781 of record CAWJCY010000009.1, on the reverse strand, counting down.
ATACTAGGTTGGCACGATCTGATAATTTTGCTTTAGAGAAGGGCAAGGCAGAAAAAGCAATAAATTGGATGAATACTTATGCCGCCACGAGAAACAAGAAATTTAACGCTAGGCTTATCGGCTATACCCTATCAACTGTAAACTTTGGAACTTTTGAAGTAATTTCATGGGAAGGAGAGTGGTCTGCTCGCCCGCCATATAATAGTTAAAGTGAGCAGCAAGTTGAATATGAAAATAGTTGAAGCTGGATATCATTCTAAATCCAATATTCTGGAATCGTTTCTTGGACTTGGTAAAGAATATGCTAAAGTATACAGCGGCAGCGTACTCACAGGTAACATCATATTAGGAATAAAGAGGGGAAAAATCATCGCCGATTCTGAAAAGCTAGTCTAAGAGACTATAATGGTGATGATGATGATAATGGTGGTGATTATTACGCCTATAAAAATTAGAGCCAAGTCGAAATTCCGAAAAAGGTATTACTATTGTCGATTGAAGGTTTTTACAGTCCATCCCCCACGTCGGGAATTCTGACACCTCCCGTTCACTTCACTTTCTTGTCTAGAAGATCTTTTTTGATGCGGTCAAATTCTTCCCCAGTCAATACTCCTTGTTCTTTCAGTTTAATAAGTTTGGTCAATTCATCCGCAATTGAATAACTGCCTATTTGATTAGACTTGAGGGCTAACGCGGAGAAATTCTCTTTTTCAGTATTGTGAGATCCTTCAATTCCTTTTTGATGCATTCCAAACCGTATTACTTCTATTAGATCTTCTGCCTTCGCTTTCGGAATCGCTTGTATCACTCCTTCATGATCATTGTTACCGTGAATTATGCCATGTATCATACCTAACCTTTTGGAACCAACTAAGGCAGGAGCTTCGAATCTTATAGTAGACGAGAACAATCCTTTTTCAAGCTTAATGCTTGTAACAACATCATAAGGGATATCGATTAGGTTTTCTTTTATGCCTAACATATACGGGTCTCTAATAATTAACCGCTTTTCAGTCGCGTAAATAGTATTAGGAGTAACGTAGGAACCTCCAGGCAAGATTCTTGATTGACGAGCAACAATTATCACGTTCTCATCAGGATTTAGTACGTCCTGAATTTTTCTAATCTCGCCCATATCGTCACTGCTGAGTGGTTGTATTGAAAATTTTTCACTTGTTCTCATAGCTAGTTCTTTACTATTGTCTAGCCGCTTTCCTAAACCAAACAACTTCAGCTTATAGATGGATATCCTAATGCTTATTTAAGAACTATGAAGAAATGATCCTTGCAAGTATCTAACTTGTAATTCAAAAACTATTGTGTGCATATCGAATCAGAAAATTCATGTCATGATGAATGGCCAATTTTACATGATTAGGAGACCTACATCATTACGATATCCAAAATATGTCAGGCTAGAAACACAACGCTAAAGCATGCCTTACTTTTTGCATGCTAATCCTATGATATCAAAATCTCTAAGTAGTAATCTAATGCTGATTGAGGTACAAGACAGATTTAGTAACTTAAGAGTCTTTCTAGCGGAGTCTCGAAACCGGAGTGCGATTCATGCAATGTTTGAATACGTTCAATTCTCATACGTAATGTAACTTATCATAGTTAATCTTTTTAAGCGTTGTATGGTAAAACAAAGAGACAATCTCAATGATAGACATAGCAGAAAAAGTGAAAAATATAGATATCACAAATCTAATGACTAAACGAGTCATAACTGTGTCAGAAAACCAACCTTTACAAGAGGACATCCAAATTGATGTACCAGAACAATATTGGAAGCATAATAATTCTCAAGGACAATGACGAAGCTGAGAACGAAAGCGTTCCTATAGGTATTGTAACAGAAAGGGATATTGCCAGAATAGTAGGATTCGCATCAACATTTTCTCCAACGATGCCAATATCTGAAGTAATGAGCAAACCATTGTTGACAATAACTACGAGTTCCTCATTAAAAGAAGCCGCTGATCTGATGCAACAGAATAATATTAGGAGACTTCCAGTACTGGATAGCAAAGGCAAACTAGTAGGAATTGTTACTGCAAAAGATATGCTTAAGTCAACTATGGATATTCTGAAAAAGATTATGGTTGAACAAGACTTTATGACCTTAGCATTTTAATTGATGATCGTTGCAATCATGATTGTTAACGAGCAAAGTGAGCATACCAAATGAGCTAGAAAAACAACGTACGCAGTGGCAAGTAGTGAATTAGGTGATTCTTCCTCTGGAAAGCAGTCCTTCAGGGGTCGGCCACCTAGAGGCATATGCAAGTTTAATCCACTGACATCAATAACCGTTTAGTATTTGAATTCTGCTTGCAAATGGTTGAGCTACGCAAGGGCAAAATTCCGATAAATTATATGGACGTAGGTCTTTTCGAATAACAAAACGTTACACGGCAGGTAACACTTGTCATTCTGTCTTTAGATAATACTCTGCACAGACATTCAAAGCTTGAACCATACTAGCATCAGTTACTCTCACCATCTCTTTAGTGCACCATTCTATAAGTTCAGCTTGCTGTTGTGTAATACGGATAGTGCTCGCAAGCACCATATTCGAACCTAAGTAGCTAATGACTACAGTTAGTAAAACTAAGGAGAAAATTATCTTTATCAATTCCATCCAAGAACGGATGATACAAGAAGTGTTATTAATTTCCTCCGGATCACGAACGATTTGAAGAAATTAGAACAACCTTAGAAATAATGAAACTAGGGAATAATTCTATGAACTAGCTGTCAACTGACTTCACCCATATTCTGAGATCATCATGCATTTTAGGATGACTAAGTATCTGACGCCTATCGGAGTACGAATAAAATTATTGTCAAATTAGTTGATCAATCTTCTGCCAAGGTGGAACAATAAGAGGAATTGTCAGAATGTCAACCGCACTCATCATAAGTTATTATGTTTCTATATATACAGATACCAAGATAGAGAAAAATACTCTTGATCCAGCTGTGTTCACTATGAGCGCCCTATTTCCAGTATTCGAGAACCAAGGTGAGCAACGTCATCTAAATTCTTAGGAAACGATTACTTAATAGGAAATGCTGTGGACAATGAGTGTAGATAATATAGATAGGAGTAGTTGAAGAGGTATTAGAGGCGCTAAAAGCGGGTAGACCCGGTCAATAAACTCTCTGTTACTAATTAGAGTAAGAAAGTCCCACGCTCAAACCCTTCCATTTATCACTAGTGATATGTCAATTATTCCCCGTCAATTAATTAACTAGTGATTGCATATACACTAAGTGTAGAGATTATGCCAGTAGCATATGTGTTGGTCACGTGTGAAATCGGCTTTGAAGACAAAGCCATGGAACAAATAGCGAAACTACCATGCGTGGAAGAGGTGGAACGCGTCACAGGCGTCTATGACATAGTGGTAAAGCTATCTGGAAGCGATTTGGATCTATTGAGAGAAGTCATCGGGAAAGACATGGTGAAGATTAGGGAAATTTCCTTCACACACACCTTAATGGCTGATCAAATCGCATGAATAGTGATATAATCTCTATCATTGGAAGTTGCATTAGGTTTAAAGCTATCGCCCTCATTTTTATTTAGAAAAAACCAACGATCTTCTTAAGTTGATAGCGCTCTTAAGGCGAGCCAGAGCCTAGTATCATCACCAGTTTCGACTAACTATGAACTATGAACTACTAAGTCCACTCTTATAACACGTTATATGAACTATCTTAAATCCATTTTCTTTGGACAATGTGAATACCCTGATGACAGCCGCTGATAAATCCAATCAGAGTAACATTACACGATCTATAGCATAAAACAAAATCTCTGCTCTAAAGCTATTTTACTTAGGTCCTGATTAAGGACCGATTAATTGATTCAATAAACATTGCTCGTTAATTATGATACTATAACACAGCCTCAGAAGCAATTAGAAAGGAATTCCAATCCAACAAACTGACCCGTCCGATAACGATGCCGGGGACAGATTGATCATAGTTCTATCGATAGACGAACCTAACCCTTGCCCTGACAAGGAATCGACCTGGGAGGAGTCAGAATTGGAACTGTTCACTGTCTATAGTTAATTCATATATGTCCAAATGACTCATATGGTAGGAAGGGTGGAAGTGGGAGTAAGTACTTTAAGCTTCCTTTCATGATGATTTATCATCATGTTCTCTAACACTTCGTCGATGATAAGATTCGAATTAGATAAGCTGAGCTCTAACAGAAGAGAACGAAAGTAACAAACATCCTAATACATACGCAAATACAATTCTGATTTCAATCATGCAAATTGAAAGCGTTTATGTCACACATTCCTTACATCTGATCCATTCAGGAGGTCTAAATGCGAATAATCTCTTTATTTGGAAACTAATATTGAATAGGAAATCTCTCTGAGTAAATTCTTAAATTAGACACTGTCCTAAACCGAAACTAAACATTGTTCAATCCTCTTGAAAATAATAGAGTTGCAAGGATTCTGGTTATCATTATCATAATAATTATTCCCAGTTCTCTATTGGTTATTAATTATTTTCCCACTTCCAGTCGAATTTACAGTGAAATATCTCAGGCCCCTTATCTTTATCAAAGTGATGACAATGACTTAAGAATTGAACTCTATGCCGATGGCTTATCCCAACCTACCAGTATGACATTTGTGGATGAAGATACTATTCTGGTCCTGGAAAAGGATACTGGATTGGTTAGAGTAGTAAATAACGGAACTCTTGAAAAAAATCCAGCATTGAGCGTCAGAGTTGACCCAAAAGCAGAACGTGGCTTACTTGGAATCGATATACTTAAGAGAGGAATTGGACAAACAAAAATTGACGATTATGTCTTTATTTACCTAACAGAGGAAACAAACAAGAATAGCGAAGGAGACAGTGTCAGGAATAGAGTCTATAGATACAATTGGAACGGAACAGACCTTATTAACCCAGTACTTCTGTTAGATTTGCCCGGAGAGCCTGGTCCATACCATAATGGTGGCAAGATTAAGGTTGGTCCAGACGAACAGCTGTATGTAGTAATTGGTGATCTTACTAGCCCTTCTACTATACTACAAAATCATGTACCTGACAGTGATGCTACTCCAAATAATGCATCAGTCATAATACGCATTAATCCTTTAAATGGAAATCCATCATCAAGTAACCCGTTCAAAAACCAGAGCCAGAACGATCTCATTGATAATTCCAATCTGGATTATTACTATGCATACGGGATCAGGAATAGCTTTGGCATATCGTTTGATCCTATCACTGGAAGCCTTTGGGATACTGAAAATGGAGAAGATAAATTTGATGAAATTAACTTAGTGAAACCCGGATTTAATAGCGGCTGGTACAAGATTATGGGACCATTATATAGGAACAAAAATTTCAGCGAAAATGATCTAGTAATGATAAATAATTCATACTATTCTGATCCAAAATTTAGTTGGGTCAAACCAATTGGCGTTACTGATCTAGAGTTCTATAATTCATCTAAACTTGGGGATAAATTCTCAAACAATATTTTCATAGGCGATATCAATGCTGGCGATCTGTATTTCTTCAAAATAGACGACAATAGGACTGGGATTAGAATTGATTCGTCTACGTCTGGTCACACCGATTTAACCGATTTAATTGCTGATCCTCAAGATGATCTATCTCCTGCGCTTTTTGCCAGCGGATTTAGCGGTAGGATCACCGACGTTGAGACAGGCTTCGATGGCTACGTATACGTCTTAACCTATTCAGATGGACATATATATAGAATAG
>CAWJCY010000008.1:0-79545 GCA_963841565.1 uncultured Nitrososphaerales archaeon | reverse complement strand
AACAGACCGTGGCAATAGGGTATTCCAAACGGCGCTAACATAGCTGCAAGCATGCTATTGCTTAGACCTGAGGTCCTAGCCGGTTCTATTCTGTTTAGGGCTATGGTTCCTTTTACACCTGAGCCAATTCCAAACTTGTCAGGCAAGCGCGTATTCATGTCTGCTGGTTTGCACGATCCTATAATACCCAGCCGCAGAACAAAAGATCTTTTTGATCTACTAAGGAAAACTGGATCTAATGTTTCATTAAAATGGCAAAATAGCGGACATGAATTAAGCCAAAGCGATGTGAGTGAGGCCAGAGAATGGCTATCAGCATCTTTCACTACCTGAATTCTTAGCCTGAGATTTTGATGGATGGAGTAAGATTTATCTAACGACATTCAAAGAACCTTTCTGTGAAATGATGGCTAATCCATTCTATTACTTTTCAAGTCCTCCAACTAATCTGAAGAGATATATTATTCTCTGCGAAGGAGCAGCTTCAACGCGTAGTCAATACTACAATCCATCACATAACAATGAGTATCATTCAATCAATATACCCTGATTCACAATGAGGCTTATATATGATAAAATAAAAATACATTACTACATTCGCCACTTCAAGAAATTACAATAACTTTGTCTGTTACTGATTAGAGTATATCCAATCATTGAAAGTGAACACGAGTGACGGAGATTTGAGATCAGAGGAATAGTTTCAATAAATTCATAGGATATACAGTGAGCATAATCATTATAGTAGATTCTAATCATGCCTTTTGAATTCCTATCTGAATGTGGTCCTTCATCTACGCCTTGTGTACCTACTGAAATCTAGAATGGAAGATGCCAAATCGGATCCCATTTAGATTCATCCTCTTCAATTGGCAAATTATCGTCCGAAACAGCTCTCATCATGTTCATCTCTTCGCGACTATTTCGCGCCTTTTGTCGGCTTATGATAGGAACGAATGGATAGAATTTATTAAGTTCATAATCATAGATCAGATAGTAAGGTTGATGTTCACTTCCTTTTTTACCAAATTCGAAAACAGCAGACTCTAGCATGATCATGGGTCCTTTTTGCTCCAGAATCTCGCTTACTACAGTTATGCATGCTACACTATCTTCTATTGATCTCACATCAATAACTAACCAGAGGAGGTCATCGTACTCGTCAATACTAACGCCATATGATAGCTTTAAGTCGGTTTTCTTACTTGCTTCCAAGAGATTTTCAATAGATAGTTTGAGTTCATTGAAGCTAACCTCCGCATCAGTCTTCTTGATACAGATACCACATCTTCCAGTATTTATCAAATTGAGTTTCGATTCTAAACTAATGTACGATGAAGATAATGTAAAGATCGCGTCTGAATCAGAATTAGTTTTTCTGCTATCACCAATACTATCTATGAATCTTTTGAAAAATGTCATTTAGTGTCATCATCACATTAGTTATATTAAATAAGCATTAATATAGTAATAATCAAAATGACATCAATTATAGCCGATTGATTCTTGCTTAATAGAAGTCTTAAGTTTGACACTTCTGACTTTGATCCATTGAACAAAACCGTGCAAGGTATTTTAGGGATGCAAGCTAATCCAATTCTAACTCAGGAAGAGAGTGGAAAAATTGCACAAGATATCAAGAACTTCATGAAAACAGGTATAGAAAGAATTGTAGAAAATGGTGACAATGGTAATATACATCCTGCAGAATGTCTTACAAGCAGATAGGCGGACTGACGAGAATATCAGAAAATATCAGATATTGCATACAACTGGCGGAGTTCAATTTTTCCAAAAACTGAATAGTCTCAGTTGGGGTTGGTTGATGATACCCTCAGACTCCATTTTCATATATTTTATAACTTGTTGTGTTTGGAGCTGCCGCAGTGGCAAGTGCGCTACAGGAACTTAAAAACTGCAATCAACGCAATCATTAAGATATTTAACAACTTAAACTGTGCCTTCTAAGATAACTCGTGGTCGCACTAACCTATCCAATAAATTGTATTATAGAATATTGGACAAGACTAGCTGTCGGCAGTTTGCCTGATCGTCAATTTATCGCTTGATATATTGCTATCGACTATATATGTTAGTTTCTTTAAATATTGAAACGGTTCTCTTATGAAATACTACCTTGGGCAGATCGTGGCCTATATCTTATTCAAGGACTATCAATAATAGAATTAACAAACCTTAAGTTGTCTGAATTACTTCTTCTGGTATCAATTGGAGTTTCCATTATTAGGGGTGTGTTTCTGTGCGACTTATGTTTCAGGAATGCAGTAAACCCCTCTTTTCCTATTTCTCCAAGTCCCACGTGCTCATGCCTATCTCTGCGAGAAAAGAACTTGTCTCTCGAGTCATTCAAATGTATAAGTTTGAGGTGCCTTAATCCAACTTGTGAGTCGAATTTATCCATTGTGTCATTAACTGCTTCCTTTGAAGCAAGGTCGTAACCTGAAGCAAAAGCATGACAAGTATCCAAACATACGCCGAATCGGTCTTTCTTGCTACTTGGATTATAGTCATACAGCTTATCGAGTATTATTCTTAATTCTTTAAAACCACTGGCAACAGTGTTCTTCTGACCAGCACTATTCTCTAAAAGTATAGAAACAGCGTTCTCGGTCGGAGTCGACTCGATAGCATGGGAGCATGCCTGAACCAATTGTTCGACCCCCTTCGTAATCCCTTCCCCCTGGTGGCTTCCAAGATGAACTACTAAAAAGCGTATTTCCAAAGCTTCGCACCGATTGAGTTCATCTATCAAGACATCAACAGATTGATCATAAATTTTTTTATTGGGGGAGGACAGGTTGGGAAGATAAGGCATATGAACAAAAATAGCATTCCTATCGAATCCTTGTCCATCCTTTCTCACGGTTTCTCTTTTACTGGTACTTCGAGTTTTAGCTGGCGTACTTCTAGTTGATTCGCCACCAGCTAAGTTTCCCGCCACTTTATTCTTGAATAGTGCGACGTCCTTGTTATCCAAAGGTTTAGCCGCCCACCCTCTGGGATTTCTACTGAATATTTGAAATGCAGTACACCCATCCTTTAGAGCATTATCCACAGAGTTTGAAATTCCTCCAGAAATTGATACGTGGAATCCGATTCTTAATGTCAATGCTATTAGTTGAAATGAATTATCGTTTATACATTTTTTGATCATTTAGAACGTTCTGTCGTAGAATCTTAGTGTTCCCTTTCAAATTTGACCTCACTACTTTGGGCCTGCAACAGCAATTATTGATTATCGGCCTATCTTAGGTAATGATCGATTCTGAAGTATTAAATATGATGTGTGGGGATAATTATCGGATTTCAAAGAGGCTGTAGAATCGGTTGAAGACTGAATTGCTCAATCCATCTACCTTCAATGTCATGGTAAGCAGGATTGGAGACGTTTTAATTAAAGCACTAGACAAGCCTCTTGGATATGCAGTAAACTGGGGAAGAGTTTGGTCATTGTGGCCGGTTCACCTTGAGACGGCTTGCTGCAGTGTAGAATTTGGTGCGGTTTCTGGACCCAGGTACGATGCAGAGAGATTTGGGATAATCGAGGCATTTGGTTCCCTTAGACAATGTGATTTAATTGTCGTTCAAGGGACCGTAACGAGAAAGATGGCACCGCGGCTACGTATGGTTTACGATCAAATGCCTGATCCTAAATATGTCGTGGCGATGGGAGCTTGTGCGATCACTGGTGGCCTATATATAGACTCATACAATGTGCTTCCGGGGGTTGACGGAATCATACCAGTTGACGTATACGTTCCCGGTTGTCCTCCCCGTCCTGAGACCTTGATTCAAGGAGTAATGCTTCTACAGGAAAAAATTAAAAGATCGAAAATAAGATAAAAATATGATTCAGCCACATATTCCTACATTCATTCATCTTTTGCAATTGGTCGAATGTTGTGCATTAGCCCCTTGTAGAAAGAATCTGTTAAATTCCTTGGACAGAATTTATTAGCTTGAATTATTCGACTTAAATAAGGTGGACAGGTAGGCTCCTGGCCTAAATGGCGATGGCTCGAGATATCCTAGGATTGAACGGTTACCCAAGAAATATGAAGGTAAAGGTGACCTCAATACCCTAAGCGCTGCGTTAGATTTCTATAAAAGCCGTGTCTAGGACCTCGCCCGTGTCTTGAAAGACATAACGTAGTTGAACGTCGGAATTATTCAGGAGAGTAATAATGTGATCACAGGGAAAGTAATGGTAGAAGAATCTCATTTGCAGAAGCCTTTGAGCAGGGAGCTGAAAGGAGCGTGCAATATAGATAAACTTCAATATCGTTTCCATAGGGGCGAGGGCTGAAATAATTAATGGGGTCGGAAAATGTCTATGTATGTAATAATATAAATCCAAAAATAGCATACTGTCCCATAATTAAGGTGGCACGTAAAGGCTAGATTTAGTGCATGCTTGAAAAATACAATAGAAAGCGAAACTTTGAGGAGACTCCTGAGCCTGTTGGAACTCCCGCAGATGGACAAAGGAAGGATATCAGAAGACATTTTGCTATTCAGAAGCACAATGCTAGAAGATTGCACTATGACTTGAGACTCGAAGCAGAAAATGGCGTTCTAAAATCATGGGCTGTCCCGAAAGGGATCTCTCTTAATCCCAAAATAAAACGTCTTGCAGTTCTTACTGAAGACCACCCATTCGATTATCTTTTGTTTGAAGGAACGATCCCCGAGGGAAACTATGGGGCGGGTACAGTTCTTGTATGGGATACTGGTTTCTATATGTTGGAAAAACCCTATCAAGAGTTTTCTGAGCAGTTTGATAAAGGAAAGATAACTTTTAGTTTACAAGGGAATAAGGTAAATGGTAAATTCTCATTAATCAGAACTGGCCGGGAAAACCAGTGGCTTTTGATAAAGTACAATGATCAGTTCGCAACGGAAGTGGACGTGACATCCTCTCTGCCTGATTCTGTGTTGTCTCAAACTAACAAAATTACTTTTACAAAAAAGAACTATGTGAGCAATGAATTTTCTAACCCTCGAGCCGATTCCAATTTTGCCCAAAGCAATGTAAAGAATGATGAAGTGGATCTTCCAAATTCTACCAAAATGAAAATACAACATCTCCCATCGTCTGATTTCCCAAGTAAAATAAGACCTATGCTTTCTACACCAGTCGATAAACCCTTTAATGATAACAAATGGGATTTCGAAATCAAATGGGATGGAGTAAGAGCTATCCTGTTTTATAACAAAAGTAAAAACATCCTCGAGCTAAAATCGAGAACCAATAAATCCATTCGTCACAGATATCCAGAAATTATCAATTCCATCATGACGTCTTCGAACATAAGATGCAATGATTCAATTGTGCTTGATGGGGAGATAGTAGTTTTAGATGAGCAAGGTCGTCCAAACTTTCAAAGTCATCAGAGAAGAATGAATGTAGAAAACAGTTTAGATATACAACACCTTTCTAATGAAATACCTTCTACTTTCTACATTTTTGATATATTATATCTAGATGGGAAGAACCTCGAGAATTTAGAATTCTGGAAGCGGCGAGAGTTGCTATCAAGTGTCCTAGATCTGAATAGAAGCGGCGAAAAAGTGATAAGGATATCAGAATCCTTTGAGGGAAAAGGTATAGTACTTTTCGAGAATATCAGGGCACTCAACCTCGAGGGCATTATTGCAAAGAATAAACAAAGCAAATATCTGCAGGGGGCTAGAAGAACTGATTGGTTAAAAATCAAAAATATCCAGACTCAGGATTGTGTGGTGATTGGATATACTCCAGGAGAAGGTAATAGAAAAGGCTACTTTGGGTCCTTACTGCTGACTGCATTCAATAGAGGAGAATTTGTCTTTGTTGGACACTCCGGAAGTGGATTTGACTTCCCACAACTCGTCGAGATTTTCAACAAATTGCAAAAAATAACTACCGCTGAGAGTCCAGTCAGTTACATTCCCTATACCAATAGAGATCCAGTTTGGGTACAGCCGGTTCTAGTAGTTGAGATTAAGTTTGATGGATGGACAAAGGACAAGATTATGAGAGCTCCAATATTCTTAAGGATTAGAGACGACAAGAAGCCTCAGGAGTGCACTCTTGAAGAGCCTAAACATATAGACGAGCTATTAAATGTAAAACCACAAAATTCTAATGAGCTTTCGGTAGCATCATCCATTTCATCAACATCATCAACATCAACATCAACATCAACATCATCAACATCATCAACATCACCAACATCACCTTCGCGATCGACATCACAATTACTATATTCTGGTACCCCCTCTAGAGTAGCTGCCAATGAAATGAAGAATAGCTTTTCTAACTTAGATAAGGTTTTTTGGCCGAAGAGTCGTTACCACCGTGAGATCACAAAGGGAGATTTGATCGAATACTATGACAAAATAAGCATCTACTTGCTTCCCTTTCTTAAAGACAGACCATTGTCCCTGAGCAGATATCCTGACGGAATTAAGGGTAAACACTTTTATCAAAAAAATTGGAACAAGAAAAAGCCCGAATTTGTAAATTCAGTGAAGCTTTATTCCGAATCTGCAAAGAGGGTAACTAACTATTTGATCTGCAATAATAAGGAAACATTGCTTTGGCTAGCGAACCTTGGTTGTATTGAACTGCATCCGTGGTATAGTAGAGTTGTTGACTACGAGGCTTGTTTAAAGGGTTCTACTGCACTAGATGAAGAAAACTGTGGCCTCAATCACCCGGATTTCGTTGTATTTGATTTAGATCCTTATATTTACTCTGGCTTAGAAACCAGCACAGATCAGGAGCCAGAGTACAACCGCATAGCGTTTAAGAAAACAGTTGAAGTAGCTCAGCTCTTAAAATCTGAGATTTTTGACAAATTGAAAATAAAATCGTACATTAAAACTTCGGGTAAAACGGGAATTCATATTTTTGTACCTGTTTCTTCGAATTACACATATCATCAGACAAGAAGCTTTGCCGAAATCATTGGAAGAGCACTGATTAGCAAACGACCAGATATGATTACAATGGATTGGGATACGTCCAAAAGACGAGGAAAAGTTTTCTTCGACCACAACCAAAATGCGAAAGGAAAGACACTTGCATCGGTCTTTTCAGTGAGACCTATTGAAGGTGTCACCATTTCAATGCCGTTTGAGTGGGAGATCATAGATCAGATCTTGCCGACAGATTTTACGCTATTAAATACTACTGAAAAGATCGTTGGCAAGAATGACATCAGGAAACTCTTATTAAGCTGGGCTAGTATCCTCGACAGTCGACAAGATATAGCAAAACTGTTAGATGCTGTTTAAATGAATCAAAAAGCCTAACACCTTAAAAAAAGAAATCCAAGCCATATGAACTCACAATACGTCTAATTTTCTAAAACTAGAGATAATGTGTCTGTGTTTGTTTCAACAAATAGAGGCCGTTCTGTAACATTCCGTGATCATTATTTAGGTATATGGCCTTCTTCTCAGCATTTAAATTTACTACTGAGGTTAATATTTCGTCAAGCTCCATCCGGGAATATATATAGCGATACCATTCCTTATATCCATGTATCCGAAGGTAGAGTGATTTACTTGTTACGTTTATGGTGCGAGGAAGACCCGGTGCATCAACGGAGCAAAAGACTATTCCTATATCTTCTATGCTGTCTATCGCTTCCCACCAGGATTTATCTCGAAATTCGATAACTGCTCTAGTATTAGTGTATTTAGTCAGACCTGATCTTTCAAAAAATACCCTCACGGTTTCCAAGTTAAGCTCTGTATACTTAAAAGTCCTGGGCATTTTGAACAGCCAGAAATCAATCTTATCATAAATTCCCTCCAGCGTTTTTGAAAATCTATTCCACAAATCTAAGGCTCGGTCACCCTTCAGTCTTAGGTAATCTGTAATAGAACGATTTACTTTTATAGAAAATGTAAAGTCTTGAGGAGCGCTTGCTTTCCACGTGTTTACCCAGCTCTCCAATGGAAATCTATAATAGCTCGCATTAACCTCGACAGAATTGAACCCTTGTTTGACATACCACTTAAATGGAGAAGGTCGTCTTTCGTTCCAGGAATATGTGTAACCCGATGTTCCTATTCGTATCGAAGAGTTGGACATTATTTCTCATTCAGAATCTCTGTTATTTCATAACTATTTAGAAGATAGGACGTTTCTGCATATTTGAATCTTCAAATGAGCCCATAACATGGATGAACATCATAAATTATTTAAAGACTCAGTTTGAAATTCAAACAAAAGCTGAGAAATATATCTTTAACGATAGGATTGTATCCATTCATGCTCTACGCTCCATTAGCTTCGAACCACCCGCCTTTTTAACACTTCAACTGTCTTCATCTCGCCCTCTCTGATTGAGGCTTTTATCGTTTGGGGAGAAAAATCTGCATTCTCATACATATGGGGGAAAGGTTCATCGCGTGTTATGTACAGGATTTCCTTTATCTCAGCTCCACGCTCATGCTTGATCTTTTTGTATTTATTACGAATTTTTTTGAGTTGTTCTTTATCAATTTTTGATAAATCGACATGATCTTCAATCATTTGGTAGAGTTCGTCGATGTACTTTAGGTACATCGTAATTACTTTTGACATTGTTACACTATGCTCAGTTTTATCAGAAAATATAATATCTCTTGCTCTATGATAGACTTCAGGTAAGTTCTTCGGGAGCTGATTAACTTTTTTTGGATAATTTTCAACAATAAATATTCGCTTGTCAATTATGGGAGAGGCATCTATCACCTCCCTTAATGGGGTATTACTCAGCAGACTTCCATCCCAAGTATATATTCCCTCTTTGACTTCCACCCAACGAAAGTTGTACATAGGATAAGCAGAGGTGGCAAGTATATGCTTAGGTGTTATTTGTTCTTTTGAACTGTCAAATGTTAAAGGTTCTGCATTTAGGATATTTACTGCTGTTAATATCAAACGTGAGTTAGGATTTCCTTCGGGTCTTAATTTATCGTAGTCGATATAGTTTGCTAGAGTCTTCACTAAGGGCGTATGATCATACAGATAAGTCCAATTTTGTGGTGTGAAATACTCTGGATCTGATAGAGCAGTTTCCTGCCTCCATCTTGGTCTAAACATTTTCTCATTCCCAAAAATGGCCGAGCTGTAGAAGGATCGAAACTGCCTCATCTTTATGTCATTTTCGCGGTGATGCGTTCTTGATTGAATATCTTTTGTGATGGGGGTTGAGGATGAGACATCGCCATTATACAAATACGCAGACGGACGTAGAAGCAAGTTTTCCACAAATTTCGGGATAGAAACTGAAGGAGGAGGAACTATTTGATCCAAGTCCACAAAGCTCTCCGATAACTCTAACCAGAAGCGCTCCAATGCTTCTTCTGGGTGTTTTTCATCTCTGCTTCCAGCTATAATCGCAGCGTTTATGCCACCAATAGAAGTACCTGCAATAATATCTAGTTTGATATTGTAATTTGCGATAGCTTTTAAAACTCCACACCCAAAGGCCCCCAAAGATCCGCCGCCTTGAAGCACTAGTACGTTTTCAATAGTGTTATAGTTATCCGTGGCTGGACTACCACTGGTATTGCTGAGTTTCTTCCTTTTCATTTCCTTTATTCTCTATTTAGTTCTACTCATTAGTTTATCATCCTTTCTCATTTCTTGCCATCCGACCCAGAAATATTGGGTTCGAAGAGCCTAGCACATACATTCTGACTGTACAACGTACATTAAATCTTCAATACTTTCAATTGCTATGATCTTGCGTTAATGGGATACAAAAACTTTCCAAATAGAGGAGTGAAGGGAGCTTGATGAGGAGAGTCTTCCATCTATCAGAAGCCTGTCTTCTATGTATCTCTAAGCAACGTAATTAAAGTCAAAAATAATAATCAAGAGTATTCTTGAGCTGAGGTAGAGAGAGGAAACTTGACCTGAATTTCATTATGTAATACTTAATGTAGAATACATGATATCTGCATATTTCAATAGATCTTTATCCTATTTACTTTGCAGTACTTTACGTTCGTCCAAGGTGTAAATGTATACATTCAATTTCTCATCCTCAATGTTGGTTGAGTGTAATAAGACGGATCCTTCTATCTCACTACCGTCTAAACCTAGACCCTTTGATCCAGCTACTGTGGTAGGATCTATATACTTGTCCGAAGGAAAGATATCTTCACCAGGAAACGGTTCTAGGGACATTCTCTCTTCACCCAAAAGTCCCTCCCTCCTAACTCCATCTGACATTATACGTCCACCGTCATTTAGCATCAAGTCTATCCCATACCTTCGCCTTAGTACTTGCATTCCCTGATAAAGATCAAAGTTTTCTCCCGTATCAATATAGCTAACCAAACTTGATTCCTCGATTCTTTTTGAAGCGAACTCAAATCCAGATTTATTAGTAACAAAAATTGTGTGTATATTATTTTCAGGATTCAAAACTGCAATTTTATTTTGCAAATAGTTTTCTACGATTTCTAATTTCTTAAAAGTTGATTCCGATCTCGCGATTACTACGTAGTAATGGGGGCTATCACTTTTCATGTTACCAGTAGAGTCATCGTCACGATTCATAATCGTCTCGAGTTTTACCAGATCGTCATAAAGAGATTCATTGATCTGCTTTAAATGATCCCCAAAAAAATGCCAATTCCAGATGTTATTCTTATTTGTCATTAAATTAACTGCACTGACTAAAATCGCCTTCCTTCCCAAGATTATTCTATGTGTGGAGGCAAAAATATTATCACCAAGCCTTCTTTTCCCTCCGCTCAAAAGAATTAGTCCACCCTTGGGCTGTTCAGGAATTTTATATACATACCATCCATTTAAGTTAGATTTGGTATTTGCAACCAGAAAGCTTGTTGCTTGATATGGAATTTTCATTCTTTTAACAAATTCATATGAGGCGCCTATCACAATTTCTGGCAAAACACGGCCAAGAGATTTTAAACCGAAGTCTTGTAATGGACGAATGATTTCGATGCCTCTTGACTTGAAATGATTGAAGTGTTCACTTGTAATCTTTTTAGAATCTAATAATTGTTGCAACCGGCTGACATAGCTATCATATGATATTGATTCTTGTTGTTTTTCCAATGCAAATCTAAAAACGGTTAGGAGAGTCAACCTTATTACTTTACCGTACTTGTTTCATAAATCATATCTTTTAACTTTGGCTTAAATAAAGAACCAATGTAGACTTGCTGGCAGATAAGATTCGAATTGAGATTTCTTTGAGTATGAGTATATGAGCATGGTATCTGAGTCGATCACATTAATTCATTTTGGGCTGATTTTGTACCTCAGTTGGGACCGAATTGATGTGCTTAATTAATAAAAATAGGATAAGGGGAGATTATGGAATCCGTTCCCAAAAAGAATTATCCCCCTATAGTTCTCACAATAGCAAATCCAATGATAAAACCCAAAACAGCACCGAATGTTGGGATCCACTTTCGTTCTTTGTGGGCTTTTGGTATCATATCATAGTAGAGCATATAGAAAATGCCCCCTGCAGACAAAGCCAGGGTGATTGCGATAATTTCTGCCATACCTTGGAAATAGAACAGCCCCACTAATCCAAGGAATATCGGAATTATAGACACAATACCTATTGCAGTGAGTGCCTTCCTTGGATTATTGTGGAATGCTGTCTTTCCGGTCATCATTTCTCGATATGATGCAATTCCTTCCGGAACATTCTGTATTCCGATTAAGATCGCTAATGCCATTGCAGGACCAGCAGCCGCGATGGATGCTCCTATAGCAAGGGATTCTGGAATTGAATCCAGTCCAATACCAAGCAAAATCCCTGCTCCACCGCCTTTTTTTTCCGCAATGACGTCGGCTAGTGTGAAAATAATAGCTCCTCCCAAAAATGCAAATATGGTAATTCCTATACCTAGTTCTGTTTCTGCCTCTATAACCATTTCAAATACTGCTGCCGCCATCAGGATTCCTGCTCCAAATGCCGTGAAAGTTAACACTTGTTGTTCAGAGAAGTTTCTTTTTCGCGCTATCATCGCACCGACAAAGGAAGTACCACCTGCGAATGCGGTTATGGCAAGCACCGTAAGAATTTCTGTTACATCAATCGCCGTTCCGAGTTCACGCTCAGTCTGGAAAACTTTTGGTGGCTCTATATGTATGATGGTAGTTTTCGATTGACCATTTGCAGAATAGTTATCATCTATATGACTCATGCTTACTTGACGTCATCTGAATTCGGAATCAAAAACTGAAAATAAAATGGAGCAGTCAGAGATAATCTTTGTAGACATGACTACGAGAATAATATTGGCCAGTCGCAGGATTTCTTCAATCCGTCGAGTAATATGCTGAGAAGAGTAAGGGTACAAACTGCTGACAGAATTTTTATCCTTATGAAAAATAATATATGTTGTATTCGGATAAAGGACGTTTACGGGATCTGAGGGGAGATCGGACGTCTTTACAGAACAGTTAGTGCAGATTGCATGCTAATCAGGTGATTAAGAATTTAGAGCAGCCGTTACGGTGTTACTCAAAAGCATAGCTATAGTCATTGGACCTACTCCTCCTGGAACTGGTGTAATCCAAGAGGCTTTTTCTTTGACAGATTCAAAGTCTACATCCCCAAGTAATTTACCAGATTGTCTATTTGTTCCCACATCTATTACAACGGCTTTTTCTTTGATCATTTCAGAATTAAGAACAAATTTATTTCTGTCTCCAACAGCTGTAATTATTATATCTGACTGTAACAAGAGACGATTCAAATTTACTGATTTCGAATGACATATTGTAACGGTGGCATCACGCTCAAGCATAAGTAAAGCAAGAGGCTTTCCCACTAGGATGGATCTGTTCACTATTATTACATTCTGAGATCTAATTCCGATGTTATAATAGTCCAACAATTCTATAATCCCGGAGGGAGTACACGGCTTGAGTGAAGCCTCGCCATGTAGCAGTAAACCTGAATTAATGGAGGTCAATCCGTCGACATCTTTTCTTGGCGAGATTTTGTTAATTATATCAAATTCGTTAATATGTTTTGGAAGAGGTAACTGCACTAAAATTCCGTGGATACTAGAGTCGTTGTTCAAAGAGTCGATAAGGATTGCCAATTCGGTCTGTGACAGATCCTCTTTTAACCGATGATCTTGAGTGACTAGTCCGACTTGCTTGGCTGCCTTCTGCTTGTTTTGTACGTAAATGGCAGAAGCAGAGTCATTACCTACGAGAATTGTAGCCAGACATGGTGAGATACCTTTCTCCTTTAATTGGCTAACACGATTTGTAAGCCTAGATTTTATAGTCGCAGAAACGGCATTGCCGTCGATGAGTCTACCAGGCATAATAGTTTAAGGTGACTTGAGATAACACCCATATTAGTTATTTTATCGGCCCTTGAGAGGAAAGAAAAAAAGTTCAGCCGAATCTGATTTAGTTATGTATGGAAGGAAATAGCAATTTGAGTCGTAACCAGATTAGGCATAGTTAGGCGCGAACGCCTGCTAAAATATCAATGGTACAGCAAATCGCTCCTCGTCGCTAAAAGTTGGTCGGAAGCAGATGATAGCCACTTTGATACCCTTGAAAATCAAAGTTCAATAATTACTTATCTTAGCTCTTAAGATGTGCAAATTACACATCGGTGGCAGTATTATGCTCCAACTTCCGATGTGCTTGCAGTTTTTCTTGATTGTCAAGTCTTTTCGTACACATCTCACATATGAAAGATGAATCTTGAGGCAACCGATCACTCGTGTAAGATGAGGAATTAATAAAGCTAGTATCATTTAGACTATTATGGTTGTTACCATGTTGTGTTTCATCCACAGTGTAACGTATAGTTTCCTTCGAAGTTGGGATAAGTTCCGGCTCGTGAGCAGAGGGAATTGCACCGCCACTACCACCACTAATAATTTCAAACCCATGCTTTAGGCAAGATTGATCGATGTTTAGGGTGATAGAGAGATTATCTTCCGATGAATTGAAATGGGAGACACAACCAACGGGTATCTGAAATTCTTCGTCTGATACTAGTCCCTTTTTTCTTACTAGAATATAATTTGAATTAATAACTCTGGTGACCTGACCAACCTTTTTCCCAATCGAATCATAAACATAGGCACCTTCATACATGAGCGCTGTTCAGCTGGTCCTTGCTGCTCATACTATTTAATGATTTCAACATATAAAAATGGCCACGATATCGTGCTCGCCAATCATCGATGTATCAAGAATATCACTTTGAATTATTTTGGAATGTAACATAACAAGTAAAAAAGTACATACCACTCATTTTGAAATACAAGAATAATACCCAAATCTGTCATTAACTTATGCGTAGCTTTATAAGTTATTAGATATTATTATGTAACTTTGTTATCAAAGATCAGACGTAATCATTTTTCCACAATTTTCTCCTCTGAAGGAAGAACCCTACAAATGTACAGCTGAATTTATTAAACTTAAAAATTAAATTAATTTGATCCTATTGGTCTCTACTATATGGACAGGGAGCATATCGTTTGGATTAGTTAATGTACCAGTTAGGCTTTACACTACGATCGATACTTCAAAGGATTTTTCGTTTAATCAGCTTGATAAGGAAGGACATAGAATACAATATAAGAAATGGTGTCCAGTCGAAGAAAGAGAAGTTGCATATTCTGAAATAAAAAAGGGATACGAAATTGCCAAGGACCAGTATGTAGTAGTTGAAAAACAGGATTTAGAAAAAATTGCTGTGGAAAGTACAAGGACTATAGATATCAAAGAATTTATCGATGAACAAGAGCTTGACCCATTATTTGTAGAGAAGAGCTATTACATAGCACCTGATTCCTCTGATAAGAGAGCGAGAAAGAAGATAAAGGGCAATTCTGCACCAGCCGTTCAAGACAAAGCCTATTCCCTGCTAGTGAAAGTTTTGCATGATACGAAAAAGGCTGCGATCGGTAAGGTAGTTTTAAGGGGGGAAAAAGAGCATTTGGTTGCTATAAGAGCCTATCAAAGAGGACTCGTCCTGCACACACTTCACTACTTGAGTGAAATAAAACCTCTTGAAGCAATCACAGAGATATCAGAAGCTAAAGTTCCTTCGATTGACGAAAAAGAAAGGTCCTTAGGCCATATGTTAGTAGAAAACTTGACGACTAAAGACTTTGATATTTCCCGTTACCATGATGAATATACTGAAGAATTAGAAAAGCTAATAAACGCAAAGGCAAGAGGAAAGGTCAGCATAGTTAGACAAGTAACCAAAGAACCTCAGCAAACACAAGATTTGATTGCAGCTTTGAAGGCAAGTTTGGAACAACCATCATCTTCTTCAAAGAGTAACAGAAGGAATGATTAAACCATGTCATGATGCAATTCAGGATGATCTTGTTAAACATAAACGCTTCGATCAGAGTGGGTATAGTAAGGGTGTTGCCAAAGGTTGCATATGTGAATTGTTAGACACTTTCCTACGAAATCCTGAATGTATGAGCATGGGGTAACAAAGGCAATGAATAGACTGAATGTATCTGAATTCTCGGAAATTCGCTCGATTTAAAAAGAGTTACAGACTCTGTTTTTCATGTACCTTTATGTCTGTTTACATTAAGTGTACATTCAGATATTCAATTGCCGGGGTATCGAATGGATTCGATTCCTCTGAGAGCAAGAAAGGTAAAATGTTAAATGGTTATATTCTATTGTGCTAAAAATATTCTAACCATGTCAAAAATAGGTTTGAACTATGATATTGCTACTAATGGATACGTCAAAAACCCGTTCTTGTCACTTGTTTGTTGTCTAAAGAGTTCTGTTTTTATCGCGCTTTATGTCGTGCTTTTTGTATTGGCAGTCAATCAATCGGGCGACTCAACTCCCGTATTGGCTCAGGCGAACGCTACGACGGGCGATCAATCGTTGGAAGGCAGTAACATTAACTTGTCTAGCTCTATGAGCCAAACGAATGAGCCAGGAGACATAGGACAAGGTAACATCTCTGCAAGTAACGAGAATCAGACCAGTTCACCTCGACTACCAATTTTAACAGAGGTGTCGGATAAAGGTACTTACAAAGTAGAACTTCGCTGGAGTTCCCCTGTGGATATTCAGTCACCAGCTATCCTATCAAAAGATGGTTTTGACATTGAATTATTGTTTTTAAATGCTAGTTCACCAGAAGCGACTCCTCAAACGATGCAGGGTAACAACAGTAATTTGACCATGGATTTCGAGCGATCAATCACTAGCGAGGTTTCCAATCTCTCCACCGTAGAGCCCATAGTGCCAATTGATAGCTTTGACATTACGATTTATGATGATCAAGGAAAGGAATTATGGAGCAAAATGGATCAAACTTTGACTGCCGGCCGAGCCCCTATAAGGGTCATGTTAGATCCTAATTACAGTGGTGGAATAACTATTACAGTAGCCGATATTAAATCCCCCTTAACTTCTGGTTCTAGTGAAAAAGCTGGTGAATCCGTAAGATTTACGGCAACCGTCCAAGGTGGTCAGAGCTAGGTAACCGTAGACTGGGGCTAAACCGGCTTACGATTACCTATCGACTGAATAGGAAAATTGGAGCGAACAATTCCAGAGTCTTACCAACGTACGCACGTTGAGATGGCATTTGCATACAAAAACAATTATCAGTCTTGTAGGTTAATACATCGTTATTGGCACAAAGTAAAAAAGGTAATAATAATACTCATAATAGTAATCAAAGACCAAAATATGGCCAGCCTGCGATCAGGTCAGCCATGGGCAAGGCACGCGGCGGACCCATAGGTGGCAACTGGCGTACAACAGAAATAAATTCAACAATCTCAGGAAAAGAAGGACCAGTAAAGCTGAATAATCCCCTCCTTATTGCAGGATTTCCAGGTCCTGGCCTAATTGGCTCTATAGGTACAAGTTTCATTATAGAGTCTTTAAGGATGCGACAGATAGCATGCGTCGAATCAGAATTTATTATGCCAGGTGTAATTTATGTTGGAGGAAAGCTAAGGCACCCTTTTAGACTGTACGCTAATCACGAAGGAACTATTTGTGTTCTTGTTTGTGAAACCCCGATATTGGTTCAGGGCATTCATCGTGTTCTCGATGCAGTCATGAAATGGGCGTTAGACAGTAATGTAACCAACGTATTAGTTCTAGAAGGGATGCCAATGCAAGGCATACCACAATCCAAAAGAAAGCCATTCATACTCTCAAACACCGAAGAGAATCATACTCTAATCAATAAATTGAACGCATTTGATGGGAGTCTAAAGCAATCGAGTGAAACAAGCCAAGATGGAATCGGCAATGAAATCATATCAGAGTACAGTGAACCTTCTAACAATTTAGGACCTACATATATTGGTGGGATATCTGGCGGTTTGTTGTCCTCCTGTATTTCCAACAATATCCCATGCAGTGCAATCCTTGTCCCATCATTAAGTGGCATTCCGGATCCTGAAGGCGCTGCTGTAATACTTGAAACACTTGCAGATATAACAAATTACGACGAATTGAGAATCGATGTCGCTCAGTTAAGACAACAGGGAAATCAGGTCAAGAAGAACCTTGAAAAAATTGCAAGATCCATACGGAATCAGCAGAAATCGATGGACAAAAATGGGACAGGCCAAAATGAAGAGAATCTAATGTATGGATGACTTATTTCATTGAAGTATTAAATTTGCTCTTACCTGTTTGTTTAATGAGTGTTAAAAAGGGAATATTACGTTGCATTCACGTATCGAGCTAAATTTCGAGTGGTAATGCAATGCATATCTAGTTTAAAATCTACCTCCTTTTGACAATGCTTCAAAGATAGACTCAATAAATTTCAAACACGCACAGGTTAGTGATCTATATTTACTTTAAACTATCTAGCAACTGACCAACGGGTAGAGCATTTAGGATACTCGGTTTCTCGGCCCACCCTCTTCTTGCCTGGCCAATGCCAAATCTCAAGAAAGCAAAATGCAAAGGATGGTGTGCATCTGAATCGATAACTAGTTTTACATCGTTGTTGACTGCCATCCTTATGTATTCATCTTTGAGATCAAGCCTATTATAGTGTGCGTCTATTTCAAGAACAGTGTTTGTGTCCCTTGCAGTTTCGATTAGCCTGGCAATATCTACGGGATACCCGTCTCGTCTATTGATTATTCTGCCGGTTGGATGAAAAATAATGTCAACACTTGGATTTTTTGCTGCTTCTAACAATCTATTAGTTTGGATATCGACAGGTAAGGAAAAATTAGAATGAATGGCAGCCCCTACAATGTCCAGTCTGTCTAGTACATTATTGGGAATATCAAGAGATCCATCTTTTTGTATATTTACCTCTGCACCGGAAAGAATGCGAAAGCCTGTCTCCTTATTTTCATCGTTGATTTCTGCAATTTTATTTGACTGTTCTAGTAATTGTTCCCCATCAAGACCATTAGCTAACTTGAGGCTTGCCGTGTGATCCGATAAAGCTATGTATTTCAACCCAAACCTAACCCTTGCATTTTGTGCCATTTCTTCTATTGAGAAAGCTCCGTCAGTATAGTTGCTGTGAACTTGGAGATCTCCTTGCAAATCGTTATAATCAATTAATTGAGGTAGATTTGCTTTTTTTCCTTTATATCCCTTCTTGGATTGATTGCCTTTCTTTTTAGCTGCGAGCTCTATCTCTCCTTTATTTTCTCGAATCTCTGGAGGAATCCATTCCAAGCCTAAGAATTGGTATACTTCTTCTTCCGTTCTACCTGCAACTTTATGATTGTTACTATCAAATACTCCCCACTCATTTAACTTGAAACCTCTTGTAAGGGCTACTTTCCTCAAGGCTACGCCATGCTCTTTGCTTCCTGTGAAATACTGAAGCGCTGCACCGAAACTATCTTCAGGGACTACTAGCAGATCTGCTTGTATCCCATTTCTGAGCCTAACGAATGTTTTGGCAGATCCTTTGCCGATTATTTCTCTAACCTCAGGCATGCTGGTAAAATATTCAATTATCTTGGTTTTCGTAGTACTCTCAGATTTTTCTGCTACCGAAACCAAGAAATCAATGTCTCCAACTGTTTCCTTCATTCTTCTAAAAGAACCAGCTGCAATGGCATCTTTAATTCCTGCAATACTTGTAAGTCGTTCCTCGATTTCCTTAACAAGCGGGTATATATCACCAATTAATCGTCTTTCTTTGCCTTTCTTAAAAAACTGGATTCTTTTAAGAATTACTTCTTCTCGCTTTTGAGAAAAACCAGCAATCTTCCTAATTTTGCCTTCATTAGCTGCTCTTTCTAATTCAGAGATATTATGAATTTTTAGCGAGTTGTAAAGCGCTATGATTGTTTTCGGACCTATCCCCTCCAAATTCATGAATTCGCTAACATTTATCGGAATGTTCTTCTTTAGATCTTCGTAATATCTGAGCTTACCTGTGTTAATATATTCTTCAAGTTTCAAGGCGATTGCTTTACCGATAGAAGGTAATTTCAAAAGCCCGTCTAGTTTCTCTGTTTTGTATAATTGATCTATCTCAGGATTGAGATTCTCTATCACGTCTGCCGCCCTTCTATAAGACCTGATTTTAAAAATCAGTCCTAGTTTTGTTTTTTGATCTTCTTTGCCCTTTTCGGTTATCCCCATTTCCAAAATATATGCTATTTCTCTGAATATTCTCGCAATTTCTAAGTTCATAAGTCCCTTATGAAGTAAAATGAATACCTGCTTGTATAAGATGATTGTGACAGTACTGTATCAGATCTTTTTCTTCAAAATTTGACTATGCAAATAAAAATTGAAAGCATACTCAAGTATGGGGGGTATTAGCAGTGCTTAATGCTTAAGTTCAAAAATGGGCTACACCTTGTTCCCGCGGTTCGGGTGTGCTCTACTGTTTATCATCGGATATATTTTTGACTATTTATTTCGAAGAATAATGAAAATACCTTCCATAATGCTCTGGATCTAACTTCGGAATAAAATATCATTTGCATCACTTGTTAATAGTAGGAATTATGAATTTAGGTCTAATATGACGTAATTTGAGGCTTTATCTCCCTTTTTTTCTTTCTAATTATAAGAGATAAGGCATATTGACGCCGCTATATTGACTCTTAAAAGTACTTGAGAGGACGGTGATTGAAGCGAGTGGGAAAAATGGATGCTAATCAACAAATAAAATGTCGTCCAATGCTATAATAATAATAATGACTAAGGCATCAGAAGTCAAAAGAAAGATGGGACCTGAGACAAAAAATAGAGCAAACATTGATGAGGAGGAAAAAGTAATTGAGGAGTTAGAAAGCCAAGGAGAGCTAAAGAAAGAGGTCCCTCTTGGAGGAGAGGAATTTGAGGACGAGGAACCTAGGCAAGGAGACTAATTTTAGTCCATTACATTATCTTATGAATTTATTATCGACTGGACGACCACTATCCAAGGGAAATAATATAACCACATATTGTGTTGGTTCGACAGAATAAGTCTATGACAAGAATCAGAAATCTCCCTGAGTATACTGGTCTACAATCGTTCCGAAGTAAACTACTCTTGTTGAATTCTTTTCTTATGCACTTCATAGCTCGATTGTATTGTTGGATGAATATTTACCTATTCATCTTGACTTGAAATTGACTTTAGGATATGAATTGTTTTCATTCTTTTACATTTAACGTGCGAGATTGAAAATAGAAAGAAGACTGAAATTTTCAAAAATTTATCCTTCAAAGCTTAGTATCTCCTGCGTCGTTCATCCAATTTTCAGGACAAGATGAAAAAGATCCTAGTGGGCATTTCGTAATCAGAGATAAAATCTGCAAAGGGCCTAGAGCACGTATCAGACGCACGGCAGTTGAAGGTCAAATATACTAGTTTAAGTTAACAAATTTTTCTGGACTGCATTGGGCGTGTAATACAGATTCGATTTCCGGTGACCGCACTCAATACGGACTCGATAGGTTGAATTATCCCTAATGTCGAATCATCAGTAAAGTTGTGGCTACTGCTAATGAAATCAGGAAGCGATTAGAAGATAACTGGATTGAGTTTCTTAGTACAAATTCGTCAAAATTGAGTTCAGAGACACTTGCGGGTGCCACGCCTCCTTCTGTTTTTATTGGACGCTACGGCTATCCCAAGGTAAAGGTGGGACCAATGGTGCCACCGTTCCATGGCGACACTACTGTACTTGATAAACCAGAGATGTGGCTTGGTAAAAGTCTTGAAGATATTGTTAACTATCGTCTGTCTCTGGTAAGAGGAGTATCAGACGTTAATGCCCATGTTACTTCTGGAAGATATATTGAATCTTTACAGGAATTGGCTATGGCTACAAAATCAGCTGAAAGTGAACTGTTGTTTGAAAAAAAACCAATTACAGACATAGAACAAGAAAAGGACTTAGGTGAATCTGCCCCATTTGGTCCAATAGCGCCTTTAAAGGGTTTCAAAACAGCATCACTTTCAATAGATAGACGGTTGGAGAAGGTCTATTACGATAAGGATTTGCACGCAGCCGAAGCTGTCGTTGAACTCTACAAAAAAGAAGTGGAGGTTAGCAGAATTCATCGAGTTCTTAGCGTAGGAATGCTAGGCATACAAAAAAACAGAAGACTTGTCCCTACACGATGGAGCATCTCTGCAACAGATGATATAATTTCTGTTTCCTTGATAAGAAGCTTAGTATCAAATGCCCAAATAGATTTTTTTGAAGTTTATAATTATTCGCATCTTGGTAACTACTACTCTGTTATATTGATCCCTGATGACGTTTGGAGCTTTGAAATGAAAGAGGTATGGTTTGACAACAATGGAAACTTGGGGATGGGACTTGATTTCGAAGATGCAAGAGGTTTAGACCATTATCCTTCTATAGCAGGTGCATACTTTGCTGCAAGACTAGGTGTTGCAGAACACCTCTCAAAAAGAGGAAGAAAAGCAGCAGCATTAATCTTAAGAGAAATTCATTCAGAATATGTCATGCCGGTGGGAGTATGGCAGGTGAGAGAGGGAGTCAGGGAAGCGTTGAAAGCGAAAAAAATGCAATTTGAGAGCTTTGAAAAAGCGTTGTCCTTTGCGTGTATGAATTTATCTGTTTCGAAAGGAGAGTGGATTAGAGGTAGTAAAATCTTCGAACATAAGAAGGCACAGTTGAGAATAACGGATTTTCTTGGGAGTAACAGGTAGGTGTGTGGTAGGCAATTTTCATTTAGGCGGCACTAATTCTCCTTAATCCCGTATTAGAAATCTGTAAATTACTGTTATCTAGTAACTCTCGTTGGCGTAATACCAAAACTCAGATTCTAAAATTAATTTACATACGAAGAATCAGCATACACATCAGCCAAGGGACTCTTACCTCAACGCAATATATTCAATACAGCAGAATATTGCCTTCACTTAAATATCGTTACATCTTTCTTTAAATCGTACCTAATTTTGTCCTCGAAAGATCTGAAAAAATGGATGTCTTCAATGGCGATGTCAAATGAGGAGATAGACTCATTTCTTTCTGTTCCAAGAATCGCGAGAATGGCGACCGCTAACAAGGGAAGACCGCACGTCGTGCCAGTTTGGTATTATTATGACGGAACATATATCGTCATAACAGTCACTAAAGATACGAAAAAAGTCAGGAACCTCAAGGAGAATCCGTATGTTTCTATTGTGATAGATATTATTGAAGGAAAACCTGGAAATATTTCATTTCTTAATGGCAAGGCTGTGATAATCGAAGGCAAGGTAGAGATAAAAGATGACATTGATCACACAGTTGCAATAGAGATGTATGAAAGATATGTTGGCAAGGAGGCGCTTAATAATCCGATGGTTCAATTTAGTATAAACTTGCCGAGACACATATTGCTTGTCAAACCAATAAAAATCCTGTCATGGGATATTTCTAAGATTTATGGTATGAAGTGATTGGCACCTTAAAATACAATAGTTCGGCAGAGCATATCACCGCGCATTACTGCATGATCCAAATATGGTATTGCAGCATTATGCGTATAAAAAAAGTTAATGCTACAACCGTCTTTTATTAATGTTGAAATTAAAAAAATATTGAATAGATTCTGTGTTTTCTCTAGTTTGTAATTACGGTTTCATTTTCAGGACCCATGGGTGTTAGAGTATTATTCATAGCTTCGGGCGATGATTGAGAACCCGTTGCGTTCTGAGGTACACCTAGTCCCCCACCGGTGCCTTTTTCGGTAGTGTTCTGAGCCACTGCATCTGGCGTTATAGCCGATACACCCATAACAATAACTGCAGCGGCTAGTAGGCATGCGCCTATTCCTAAGAATTTCAAATTTCTAGTCATCAAGTACAGGATATCAACATTTTATATAATACTTTACGATACAACAATTTACATTGATGGTTAAAAAGGAAGGATTTTCTGCATAAATCATAATGTAGAATAAAGCACAATGAAAATCATATCCTTAATTGACAAATAGATCTAATGGAATACGTGCATAATTCAAGATCCTTATGTCATGAATCGAATGTTGTGGGCACCTAATAGTCAGAACAACTTGAGAGTATAGATTTTTTCCATCGTTCACTATTAAAGTTAAACTCTGCCTTCCCTTAGTATGTACGTTATTATGCCAGAGATGCATTCGTGATTCGCCAAAGTGTAGCAATAAAACGTGAAACAATAATCAAGTGCCGTTGCAATCGTCGCAACTATGTATCCGCCCCGTCACCAGGTGAGGATCATACTTTCTTAACCCACTGATCTCCTTTCTTTTTATAATTTCTCTTAACTGCTGCCCACGAAACTTTGTGTGCTACTTCTTCAGCGCTTTCACTCTTACCACCGCGTCTTTTTTCAGGATTTTGGTATTGTTCGATGGCATTATCATGTGCCTTTTTGTATATATGTTGTGCATGTTCCGGCAATGAATCTATTTGTTTTTTTGTCCGTGTAGATAACCGTTTGTCTAATCCCCCTGAGCTTTTCTTTGCACCACTTTTTTTTGTTTGGGGCCTAGGCATTGGTCATAAAAACTATGGACAACATAATATAAAATAGAATCCATCATACATTTTACGGGAAAATAGTCAAGCCGTATTTGAGGTAATCCGATACCAAGTAAATATTCTGTTTAAATAGTCAAAGAAAAAGTCGAGATCACAGTGGATGTATTTTTAGAGCATATACGATGACCGGGCAACCTTCCCATACCAAATTAAAGACTGATTAAAAAGAGGATAAGATTCGAATGTTACCGGAGGTCCGTCATAACTATTTCAACGACCTTCACCTCGTAAAAGAGAATAGCGACTAGTTATCATAAACGGAATCTGATCCACGTCTTGTATTTTTTCTTCACGACGGCCCCTTGCAAACTAGCCTTCAAAGCTGCTATCAAATCTTGTGTTTGCTGAGGCTCCTTGGTCACTTGTCTAATTACGCGGACCTTTCCTCTTGCCTTTGCGTTTATTAGCTTTTCTAATTCTTCTATATATCCATCATGGTAACGGGAAATATCAAATCTTTAGTCAATAGACTTTAG
Source organism: uncultured Nitrososphaerales archaeon (assembly GCA_963841565.1). Taxonomy (GTDB): domain Archaea; phylum Thermoproteota; class Nitrososphaeria; order Nitrososphaerales; family Nitrososphaeraceae; genus TH5896. The sequence goes on along the minus strand of CAWJCY010000008.1, from coordinate 55,043 downwards.
TATAAATGTACAACTATTAAATATTTTATTAACAAACCAATCTTGCAATGACTCAAGTAATATCAAATGTTGAGTATAGTATACTAAGAGCATTAGGGACAGATGCAGATTTTTTTGTACGAGACGGTAGACAGCTACATTAAAGACGCTCAAGGCAGTAACAGATCAGATTTAGTAGAACTGTGGCAAACTATTAAACGAGACAGGCAGAAGCATGCTAACATGTTAAGAGAAGCACTAGAGAAAGAGATACACAAATAACAATAACAATACCTGGGATTACCTTCTTTTTTATGGTCTACGCGTACTGGATGACGATCTTATCCACAAGCAAAGTATTTTTCTATCATTCACGACAAAAAGAATATGACCAAACGTAGCACTACAAGACATAGCACAACCAGTAATCTTCGCTATCTTTGTCGAACTGCCGAAATTAACCCTGGTGAATCGAAAAGTTTCTTGATCGTGAACGGAACTGGAACTGAATTGGAAATTGCCGTTTTTAATGTTGCCGGAAAATATTATGCTATTTCGAACCGATGCAAACACGAAGGTGGTCCTCTGAGTGAGGGAGAGCTAACAGAACGGATAATAACATGTCCCTGGCATGGATGGAAGTATTCTATCGCTGATGGAAAGTCGCCACACAAAGGAGGAGACAGTGTTGATTCGTACGAAACTAGGGTGCTAAAGGGAATGCTATATGTAAATCCATTGCCCACTAATGTAGGAAAACGGGTAAGTGTGCCACATACTTCATATAACAAGCTCAAAAATTCTATCAACAGCTATCTAAAACAATAGGATAAGGATATCCTACACAGCAACGAAATTGCGAGGAAGAAAAATGTACTTGGTATATCCACTACGAATCTGAATGAAAAGATTGCTCCTCGTCAAAGTACATCCGAGCAAGCTTTGACGTATGCTCTTAACTACGCAAGGAATAAACTTGGTTCAAATACTGATATGATTAAGCTGCGAAATTTAGCCTTTAAACATTGCAAGGGATATTACTCCAAAAATGCCAAGGCATGTATTTTTCCGTGTTCGATTTCGGAGATGGATGAGGACAATCAGATGATACTAGTGTATGAAAAACTCATTGTTTGGGCAGATGTATTAATTCTCGCCACACCAATTAGATGGGGAAATGCTAGCTCTCTTTACTATCAGATGATTCAGAGGATGAACTGCATTCAGAACCAGATTATTACTCATGAAAATTACCTAATTAGAGACAAGGTAGCATCATTCATCATTACTGGAGGTCAAGATAATATACAGCACGTTGCGGGGGAGTTAATGACTTACTGGTCACAGCTTGGTTTTATTTTTGGAAAATTCCCCTTCGTAGGGTGGAGAAGAGGATGGTATGCTGAAGCCAGAGTCATTATGATGAACTCGGGGTAGACTCCGCGACAACAAGTCAAAGTAATGCTCTGGACCTGCTATTATGCTTTTATCAATATTATTGCATCGAAAATCTACTTAGCTTGCAATGCCATGCATAAGAAACCTATGAGTCTTATGACCCTCCATTTGATTATTATCATTTTTATCATCTACCAAGTTTAATTGATCTACGTAATTCGATTCGAAAATACTACGTGCAAATATAGCCAAGTGGACGTATGTGTTCTTTAAATCTCGAAAGCGGGAATGTACAAACTGAAGATAGTCTTATGGGATGAAATTGCTGACGACATACAGCCGATGCCAAAAGTTCTAGCATATAACTTAATTGAACGCTAATTGAACGCCTTGAACGAATCCCCCTAGGGAAACTATTGAAAAGTGTTTTGAACGATGCTGTTCAATTTGGGTCGTTCAGTATGTTGAGCGTGAATTTCTACTGAACGGCTGTTTACAAGCAGGTCTGTATACAATGGCTGTATACAAATTTGTAAACACTCAGAAATCTGTAAACTTTCTCGTATACATGACACTCTAGCAAAGAGTGGCCATTTTTAGCTAATCCTTTAGAACTAGAAGACATAGGAGCACATCAACGAGCATGACTTTTTAGTGGGAATGAATAGAAATGCATTCAACAAAATGCTTTCGTAAGAAATCGATGCGAAGATAATACACAGCAACGATTGAACTAATCACCCAAGCCACAAGTAGCATATTGATCAAAAGCTTACTCTTATCTTGCAATTTGGTGCTCAACCCAAAGACAACATCATAATGATTCAATTAAACTTACTGATGAAGATAACATTATCATCGCCATTCAACATTAATCTATGATCCATGTATTGTAGCGTATAAAATATACATTATAAGATAATTAGACTACCTTGGGTGTTCCTAATTATCCCCAGCAATAAATTTCAAAAAGCCAAGATCAGCCTGGATGGAACTTTATCATATACAGGGAAGTAGACAATGGGTGATCAACTGACAAAATGGCAGGGAAATATTTTTCCCTACCATTGGCCTTTCAATGGCTCTGGGGGGAGCCGGACTGAATTACCAATAAAACAATTATATAATATCAAATATAAGTATTTATTAAAATTGGAAGCGGTGCTGATTCATCGAATTTATTAACATTTTGGTCATACTTAGGTCTATTATTCACGGCATAACCATTTACCTTTAAACATGCATTTGAGCCTCATGTTATAAGTAATATTCTCATATTGCACTAGAAGCCTCTCATTCCAGACCAATGGATAGCTAAAATGCCCACACATATGCTGTTCAGTAAACAATGTACCCTCCGAATACATGATAATCTTTGGTTCACTAGTTACAATGGTATGAGCGATCCAATGTATGAACACTAGCGCAGACGCCCACGCCTCGTTCTAATTATTGGTACAGTAGTCAAAATCATGCAATGCTCTTACATACTTTATCATTCAGCATACTACCCGTTTAAAGAATGTGTATCAACACGTTTTAGGGGTACATTAATTTTGCGAATGTTATCAGGCTGGTCATAATTGACACTAAGCAAAAATATTGTTAGAGTTGATAGAAAATCCAGAATTAAGCAGTCGGAAGATTGGTAAAAGGGTAAAACACCTCTTTCTACCGTTCAGAAAAGTACGAAACCTTTGGAAAAAATCTATCCTGAGCAGTGTATGATGTAGATACAAGCATATTTGGCTGGTGAATATCGTTTTATTGATTGTAATAAAACAGGACAGTCCTCATTCTGTCATTAAAAATAATATTTGGCAAAATGGCAAGAATAACATGATCGGTTCTTTACAAATAGTTAGACCACAAATTGCAATTAGCATGGTTATTCAGAATTGCAATAAATCCTCTTACAAATTGCTTCAAATCCTTCAACAGATCAAGACTTTAGAGAATATAGGCCGGGTTGAATGGATTGAATTGCACAGATGCTTGCAAAATGTAACCTAGATATTTTTGAGAGAACTGAAAGAAATCATCTTAAATGTAGTAACGATATTAAAGCATAACCTGCTGCATTTTTTATGTACACAAATGCTGACTAATTATTCACCCATCGATCTATCATGGTTGACAACGATACCATTTGAAAATGAAAGAATAGAAAAATAAAGATAGATATCCAATGGTCCTAACTACAGCATCTATTAAACATTTTACCAAAATAATATGAACTGACTAATGAAACAAGGAATGGAGATCCTTTAAGTTAGAAAAATAAAGAAGTGGAACTATAATGATCATTCTTTCTTTAACAAATTCAATCATCTTCAATCAAAAAATAGTTTATATCAGAACAGTCGATCTCGCTCCCACAGTTGAAACATTTCAAATGACAAGGTTGTATGTCCTTCATTTCATGTCCACATCGGATACATTTTAGCACGACAGTTTCTATTAGCTATGGACAGGTCTACGTATTTATTCATATTTATGAATGCATATTATCTGGCTAGTATAAGTTATTCACAGTTTGTAATATTTTTTTTGCCATGACAGAAACTGCTTTAGCAATCTATGGAAAGTCTATCGAGAAGTCTTATATTTGTGAAGAGAGTAGCAACATATGTTGTCAATACCTGTGTCCTCTCCTTTTTCAAGGCCGTTGCTCATATACGATGACAGATGCTCGTCATGTGGGCAATTCGCTTTTTGGGCTAGAAGGATATCAGGAGGTTGGATACGTTTGGCAGGTCATTATTATTCGCCTGAGGCAATGAAAGTAAAGAAATCTATCTTTCCAGCCGACTACGACCCCACTCAAATGTTTTGGTTGATCAATAAAAACGGGGCTTTTGGTGCTAGATCCGGCTTGATTGAGGTCTTTAAGGAAATAATTCGTGGCCTTATTAAGACTAGATTAGGAAATAGCTTCCCTAATTATAGCGAAGGACGCGTTCTCACCGAAGATGAAGATGGTACATTGCTTAATAATGATACATGTAGTCATTTGGCCGGATCAGGCTGTACTTCTTTTCGGGATACGTGGACACGTATAGTTGGTATGGTAAAGAATAGCGATAAATATCGCCACGATGTTAAGTGAATTGTGGTCTTTTATTTATTTGTTGAACTAGATTTGAATTCCATGCAATTTTCTGCCAATATTTGACCGATCTCATCTAAAAAGAGGCTTGGGGGCTGAATAAACATATTTGTTCCAATATGGTTTACCTGGTAGATTCCAAGTCACCACATTTGAGAGAGTTGAATTGTTGTCAGCAGGAATTATTGACTTCATTGATCGAAGACTATATGCAGCATATGTTGTAAGTATCACAAACTGAACCAACCGCCCGAAGAATTCCAAGCTATATGCCTCTTCTCCGCATGTCTAAAAAGTCTACGACTAGCGAACGAAGGAGCAATGCTGCAGGTGTATAACCAATCTGGGGTACGAGATTTTAACTTGAGAGAGTATTATTAAGGTAGCAATACCACTGTGATTTGACTACAAGCACATGTATTCCACAATAATATCGAATAGGAAAAGATGTCAAGAATTTTCAATTTTTTAGTATACTAATATGATTTGCTCATACGCAATCCCATAACAATCATTTTATATTCAATCTCTTCTTAACCCCTCTATGAAGTCTGCTAGTATTACCAAGCCAAAATCTCCTTTAGAAATTGTAACTAAAGAAACCCCTAAACCTATCGGTTCCCAGGTTCTTGTCAGGGTAGAAGCCTGTGGAGTTTGTCATAGCGATATTCATCTCTGGGAAGGAGGTTATGAAGGTCCAGATGGAGAGTTCCTCAAAGCAACTGATCGAGGCGTACGCTATCCGCTAATCCCCGGGCATGAAATTGCAGGGGTGGTGGAAGAGGTTGGTGAGGAAGTGTCATCACTTAATCTATTCAAAAAAGATAGCAATGTTCTTGTTTACCCTTGGTTGGGAGAAGGAATGTGTCCGGCATGCAGAGAGGGCAACGAGAATTTATGTGACCGACCGCGATCTTTAGGTGTTTATAATGATGGTGGATATTCTGAGTATGTCTTGGTGCCAAGCTTACAGATACCTTTTAGATATTACAAATGATATTCAGACAGGTTCATTTGATGCAAATACAGCATGCACGTTAACATGTTCTTCATTGACTGCATATGGTGCAATAAACAATGCAAGTCTGAGACCATATGACACTGCTGTTATTATTGGTGCTGGAGGATTAGGCTTAATGGCAATCCAACTCGCGAAGGCAATTACGGGTTCAACGGTGATCGCCTTAGATTTGGATGACAACAAGTTAAGGACAGCTAAAGAGAATGGCGCAGACTACGTAGTGAATGCAATGAAGGAGAATGCAGTAACAGCCGTGATGGAAGTGACCCAAAAATTGGGCGTGGATGCAGTGATTGATTTTGTAAACTCCTCTAAAAGCACAGCGAACGGTATACAAATTTTGAGAAAGCGTGCACGATTAGTGCTAGTTGGATTGTATGGAGGCTCGATAAAATTAAACCTCTTAAGTATGCCCACAAGAGCATACAAGCTGATTGGATCCTATACAGGGAACATCGCTCAGCTTGCCGAACTGGTATCATTGACTAGACGTGGCGTAATAAAACCCCTTGTATCCGACAAATTCAACCTTGAGCAGGCTACCGAAGCACTGTCCATGCTGAAGGAGGGAAAAGTTGTTGGTCGAGGAGTTATAAATCCATAAAATTCCCTAATGAATAATTTGTTTTATGACAACTAAAAAAGGTATTATCTTTGATATGGACGGCGTCCTTGTCGACGCAATGCCTTTTCATGCAGAGGCTATGAGCAGAGCAATAAAGGAAATAACAAATCATGAAATAGACAAGAAGAATATTTTTCTACTTGAAGGAATGCCTAGTTCAGATTTAGTTAAGGAGATCTTCAAAAGAGAGAACATTAATAAAAAGATAGATGTAGATGATGATGATGATCTGGCAAAGCAGATCGGATCGAGAAAGGAACAGATTTTCAAACAGATTCAAAATGCTAAAGGGATAGATGGAGCGAAGCAACTGCTTGAAGATCTAACATCAAATTGCGGGAAGTCTTGTATCAAAGCTGTTGTTAGTGGCGCTGCCAGAGAAGAGGTCGAGGCGATTTTAGACAAGAATATTGGGACCACGTATTTTGATTTCATAATTACCGGCGATGATATAGAAAAAGGGAAACCAAATCCAGCACCCTTTTTGATTGCTTTAAATAAAATGAATCTACCTACTTCACAGGTAATTGTAGTCGAGAATTCACCATTAGGAGTGGAAGCTGCCAATAAGGCTGGCTTGGAATGCATTATCACTCTGAATAACACGCCTCTTGATATCCACAATGATTTCAAAGAAGTAATGTCTTCAGATCCGAAAAAATTTACTTTCAAGGATACAAAGTCAGCAAGCAAATTCCTGAAAAATTGGTGCTGCGGCGAACAATAGTTATTGCCGTTGCTAGCATTAACGAGTCTTGTAGCGGAGCATCATCTGTTCCAACTATGATCAAAGTAGGCTGGCTAAAATTTGAGATAGTATTGCAACTACCTGACTAATTTCCTACTAATTGTATTTGCTGTCGTATTATTTGAGTAGACACTGATTCTTTAGGAATAAGAAAGTAGTTTAGGTAATCTGCATTTGTAGTGAAACTATTCATTCGGAAACAGGAAAGGTATGAGTTTCTATATGCTCTGTTGGGTAGAATCAGAGGCGTTACTAATCATACTTATTATTTCAGGACCTGTAGGTGTTTCATCTTTGCCGCCACAATCTGAGGGATATAATTCTAGATTGTTAGTTCTAGTGCGAGAACATACACTTAAGAACAAGCGAATATAGCATTCAATTTATGGTTGAAATTGGTATAGTCGAGATTATCGGGATGGGAGGAGCACTGGGAATAATTGGTACAATGCTTATAGTTCTGTATTTCTCGAGGAAGCAAGCACAGGGGTTCAAATTGGATATCGAAACAAAGGTTCTTAATGACTTGGATGAAAAGGTTCGCAAGATGGCAGAAATCATAATTGAAAAACCATCGATGCAAAAAGTCATGTATAAACTTGAAAAGCCATCAGAAGAATTAGCATTTGCGTACTATATCTTTTTTATTTCTTCTCATGCTTATGCGATGCATCAAAGAAATGTGCTCAAGGATGATGATTGGACAAGGTGGTTATACTGGATGAGAAATTGCTTTAGATATGGAACTTTAGGTGAACATTGGAAGCTAACACAGTCAGAGAATTGGTTTGATCCTTCCTTCCAGGCATTTGTCAATAAGGAAGTAATTCCTGAGACTCATAAAAATAATGGAAGTTAGGTTTCTATACTGAGTTTAGCTCTAATCCTTTTTAATTGCTTGTATTTTTAAAACAGGATCGATAGTATCCTCATAAACTGTCATTACTAATGCCTTCTCGATGTGATAGTTCACTCATTAAAGGTGGAAGATGTTTAGGCGTATGGCGGCTAGGCTGTCTCATTACTTCGATTGTCCCATGGCTGTAATACTGTACTATTATAATAGAATCACTAAATCATACTATTTATGTCTAATTAAGCCGCGTGTCTTAAGTTTTTGATATTCTAGAACTAGTGTCATTATAGCTTTTCCATATAAGCGCTAAAGCCATATACGAAGGAACGAGACATCTAGGACTTCAGGAAGGACAACAGGTCGGTGTTGACCTGATCCTGAAGTGTGGCCGTGAGGCCATGAGGCGCACCAGGATAGTAGATTTCCTTCGAGCCTTTGATGAGCCTGGCTGATTTCTTAGCTGCGTCTTTGACGGGAACGATCTGGTCGTCCTCACCATGCATAACCAAGGTTGGGACATCGAACTTCTTGAGATCTTCGGTGAAATCAGTCTCGGAGAAAGCCTTGATGCTTTCATAGGCATTCTTGAGGCCGGCTTGCATGCTCCAAAGCCAGAACTGATCCAGGATTCCTTTGGAGACCTTGGCACCTTCCCTGTTGGCACCATAGAACGCGATTGCTAGATCCTTGTAGAATTGCGAGCGATCCTTGATAAGACTCGAACGCATGTCATCAAACACTTTTATCGGTAGACCCTCCGGATTGGTAGCGGACTTAACCATGATCGGGGGCACAGCCGCTATCAGGACAGCCTTGGCAACTCTCTTCGTTCCATTGCGACCGATATAGCGGGCAACTTCACCTCCGCCAGTTGAATGCCCCACAAGCGCGGCATCGTTGAGATCAAGCGCTTCGATCACTGCTGCAAGATCGTCGGCATAGCCATCCATGTCGTTCCGCGAAGAAGCCTGACTTGACCGGCCATGACCGCGACGGTCGTGAGCGACTACGCGAAAGCCATTTTGCACAAGGAACAGCATTTGGCCGTCCCAAGCGTCTGCGCTAAGGGGCCAGCCGTGCGAAAAAGTTACGACAGGACCTTTACCCCAGTCCTTATAGTAGATTTCAGTCCCGTCCTTGGTAATGATTGTGCTCATACTACTTTGTCACTCCTTTTGTTGCATTTAGGATTAATTCGGCGATCTCATCTGGGTGTGATACAAGTGACGCATGGCTAGAGTTAAGTGATATAGTAGTAGCATTCATTCGTTTTGCAAAATTACGTTGTGCATCAGGAGGGATAATGTGGTCGCCCTCAGACACCTCAAACCATGTAGGAAGTTGCTTCCAAGCAGGAGGGCCAGAGGGTTCAGTAGCAAGTGATTGATGAGCTGGCTTTTGTACAACGGCCAAAGTTTCAGCTTCAGTCGCATTTGCATCCTGAATAAACGCTTCGTGGAACATCTTTGGGTTTAGGTACAAAAATCCTCCGCTATCGGGAACCAATAATCCTGGAGGTAATGTTGCAAGATCAACGTAATTCGCGGTAGATTCACCCTCATCAGGAGCAAAGGCTGAAACGTAGACAAGCCCTGTTACGTTTTGATTATTATAACCAGCATTGGTGATTATGAATCCACCGAATGAGTGTCCCACAAGTATTGTTGGTCCGCCAACTAGGTCAATTGCACGCTTTACAGTAGCGACATCATCTGCCAGAGAATGGAGAGGAAGTTGAACAGCAATAACTTTGTGTCCTGCTTTTTCCAAGGTAGGAATTACTTTACTCCATGAAGATCCATCAGCCCATAAACCATGGACTAAAACGATATTCGTAGCATTTGTTGCCATATCCTGTACTCCTTGGGGTTGCATTAATGTCTTGTTCTCTGGGGTAGCGGAGCCGGAATATGTGGGCGACACAAAACCCAGAAGTAGAATTATGCTCAGACACAATAACCCAAAAAATTTTATATTTTTCAACTTATGATGACAATAATAATATCTCTTATATAAGTATGTAGAGTAGTATCATGAATGCGAGTCCTCCGAGAAAATCATACAAAATGCTTCCAGCTATTAGTCCAATGATACTTGCGAGTTCTCCTAAACTGCCCGCCAGCTGATACGATATCTGATTCTGAAATGGTTTCCTTCTCTGCAACAGGTGGAATAGTATCAACTATTTCTACAGAAGTGGGTATCAATCTCAGAGAGAATTTGGTAATTCCCAGATAGGTAGGATTTCTTTACCCATATACGTTTCGTTTTAAAATCATGTCTTAAGGTATTACTAAAGTCTAAAATCAGCAGAGAATCAAGGATTAACTTATCATAGCTAAAGATGGGCCTATCGATCCTTTCCTTAGTTGGTAATCTTAGATGATGGTTAAATCAACAATATACTTTTGTTGTTATATCCGCTTGCTTATACCCCCTCTAAGTCTCAAATCCATAATGGTATGTTCTGACAGAGATCTGATAAATGGAACCCAAAAGTTATCAATGCAAACAAGAGTATACTTACAGCAACTTCATTGTCTAACATAGAAAAGTATAGATCCTGAAGTTTTTATATTAATTAAGATTGGAAGTTAAATTGCTGACTCTTTGAGAAACAATCTTAAATAATATAATAGAACATGAAAAGTGTTTGTATTATAAAAAGAGCTATGATAACAAGATTCAATTACTTTCAGAGCTAATCGACAAACTAAATGAAGCATTATCTACTGAAAATGCGTCAGTAGATAGAATAATATCAAGAATAGATCAGACCCCTATACAAGAAGTAAAACAAAGACTAAAACGGCACTTGAAAGAAACACATATTCAAAAAAATAGGCTTAGAAGAATAATTATAAAATTAGGAGGAAAGCCAACTGATGTTAAAGCAGACTTATCATTATCATTCGTGTCTGCTACGATGCCGATGGGAAATAATCTTCCAAAGAATGTAAAATCAAATACAGAAGATAACGGTCTAGAAGATTCTGTTCCAGAAGAATATGAATTAGTAGAAATGAAACGAGATTTTGCATTAAAACATGATGAATTGGTGGCTTACGAATCGCTGATTCGGGAAATGCAAATGACAGATATGCCGCGACAGGATGAGAATATATCTTTACTAGAAAAGAGTATGCAGCAAGAAGAATCAATGGTATATTGGTACAAAATACATACGCCTTTGATACTTGACAACTTATGGCCGAAGATGATTCATACTTCAGTAAGACGTGGTCAAAACTTTCTTCTTAATCACATCAGTTCCAAGATTCCGCTCATTATCATATACGCCGATCTCGTCGGCTCAACGAAAATGAGCATGACCCTACCCGTAGAAAGTCTTGTTACAATAATTAGAGCTTTCGCCCATCAAATGTCACATGTTGTAGATAGTCATGGTGGATATGTCTTGAAATATGCAGGCGATGGAGTAATCTCATTTTTTCCAGATCGTGTTAATAATAAGAAAAAATATCATGCGTCAGACATGTCAGTTCAATGTGGGAAATCGATGATTAATGCGGTCAAGGAGGAAATTAATGTAATATTGCATAAAATATACAGGTATCCTGAACTCTTCCCCAAGATAGGTATAGATGCAGGAGAAAACGCAATTGTTCAGTTTGGTTATGATCAACACTCACCTATTGACATACTGGGATATAGCATGAATATAGCATCTAAGATAACTTCTCTAACAGGCGCAAATAAAGTGTCCATAGGAGAGAATGTATATGAATCATTAGATCGCAAATTACAGAGAGAATTTCACGAGTTATCGATCTCGGATGGTCGATGGAAATATATCAACTATGGGACTGATAAGCCTTACAAAGTTTATACTCTAAATTCTTGAAAAGCATCAGCCCTGTTTAGAAAACAGTATTGATACTTGCTTATTTGAAATACAAGGAGATTTTACAGGAAATAATCAACTAGATAGATTGCCTTAATTCACTTTACGATTTAGGGGAACAAGAAGGATAAGAAATTTTGGTTCCAGATAAGACGTATGATGTTCTGTTTTGATGAAGAATATATTTACTTAGATGAAAAAATTTGCCATCATGTCGTAAGCATTATCGCTTTGATATTGATTGTCTAATTAAGATAAAATAGTCACTCATTCAAAATTAGCTGGGCAGCGTGCTTTGCGCTTGCAACTGACGCATTAGACAATATTCCCTCCTTGCCTACCCAGTCTCCTACTATGTACAAATTGTCTGCAATCCTTACATCAGGTCTTCCTGCTAATCCACCTGTTGCAGCAGTAACAACAGCATTAGATACCACCATGCTGGGCAGTGGTCTCTTCTTAACAAGCACCTCTCTCCATCCTGGCTGCATTAAATCGAGGAGCTCCTCTAACTCCGGCTGATCCTCTCTTGGTTTAGGTGCAATCGAAGTACCGAGATATTTTGCGACATGGATTAGGGCCCCGCCCTCAGGAGCAAGCTTTGCATATGCGGAATGAACCGAAAAATATAGTGGACGGTCTACCCCCAAAGCAAACAATGCATCCTTGTCTGGAAGACTGCTAAGAGCAACATCCATACACACCAGGCGTACGGGTTTTGCTTCCTTTGCTGCCTTGGACAGCACCTCTGGTCTCTCTTTGTCATCGAAGAGGCCATAAGCATCCATTGGACCTGCCGCTATTACAACTATCTTTGCTGATACTTGGGTTTTGTCAGATAACAGAACTTGCCATCCAGAAGAATCAGTTCTTTTCACGCTAATTGCTTTTTTGTCCATGACAATTCTTGCCTTTGCATTTTTGGCCACTGTTAGAAGTCCGTCTACAAATGTCTGCCAGCCTCCATCCACATACATGACTCCTCCCGCTCGACTACTCACATAGATTTGGCGAAGCGCCGATCCTATGCTCTGAATCTCTGGATCATTTCCATAAGTATTAAGTCTCAAAATTGCCTTAATTATTTCAGCATCATTTGTATCGTGAAAATTCTTGTCTAACCATTCCTTTACAGTAACTCCTTCTAACTGTGAGAAATCCATTTCGGTAGGTGAGTTAAAGAACCGACTCCCATCTGTTTCCACTAAAGTGCCATCACCCTTCCCAGAAGATAGCCAGCTACCATAATCGCCCGGAACTTCACGTTTCCTGCTACCACTTATTAAATAAGATTTCCCTTTCCCTCCAGCAGTGCCTCCAGTAAAAGTGATGCCAATCTCTTTTAAAATTGAGTCTGCTGCATCAGTGAGAAATAGAGCGTGTGGTCCTTGATTAAGGTAAAAACCATCTACTTCTGTAGTCCTTGCACGACCTCCTATTTCTTTAGATGATCGTTCAAATAACGTTACTGTTTTTCCAGAACGTGCAAGCAGCGCAGCAGTAGTAAGACCTGCAAGCCCTCCTCCAATAATTATTACATCTGAACTATCGAATTCATTTGACATTGGATAACTATTTAGTGGCTTGCTGTTAAGTATTTCTCTCTACTGAGCATCCAGATTTAAGACATTTAAATTTTTTATCAAGGGTCATCTTACAGTTAATTCTACTAATCAAAGTCCCAAAATACTGATATGGAAATCTATCTTACTTTGTGGGTTACTGGTTCCTGCTCTTACATGGTGTATTCCAGAAAAACCCTTGCGCATCTGTTATCTACATTGTTACTATTTCTCTTTTCTTCCATCCTCAATGTTTAGAATATTCGTAATCAATGATGTTTTCTAAGTAGTATATTGTTGCCTTCTACCTTTACCTCATAGGATGGAACTGGCTGCTGTGCTGGAGGCTTAGTTGGCTCCCCTGTCCTAACATCAAACTTAGAGCCATGCCAAGGACATTCCACATTATATCCTTCAAGCGTACCTTCATTTAGTGGTCCACCAAGATGAGTACATACATTTCCAATAGCATAGTAGTTTCCTTCTACATTAACAATACAGACTTTCTCGCCTGCCAAGTCGTATGCTTTCATACTAGATGATTGGATGTCCTTTGTTTCAGCAACCCTTACAAAGTCTTCACTCAATTCTGATTCCTCTCATACTACTACACTAGGGACCAAATGCTATATAGGTTTCCCTACTCAATCTTGATAGAATAAATGATTAATGAATAATATATCTGGGCAAAACTGAAGCTAACCAGATTCTTTACTGGACAATTCCTGCAACCCTTTCTCTGTTACATTCCACAACCTAAATTCTGCACGACTAGCATTGGGTGATGCCTCTTTTGTTAAATGCAGCCATTCCAGTTCATTCAGGTGATTCCTCACTTCGGACTCTGAAAGTTCACTTAGCGCAATTATGTCTGTTTCGAGGACCTCTTTGTTGACGTCATTATGTGCCAATTTAGCAACGATACCGAGAATTTGTAGGTCTTGTCCTTTCACCATTATCATCTGATCGAGCTATTAACGATTTAAAGGTATTCTAGACCATGTTAAAAAGTATACATTCTGCAGCGAACCTTAGTCATCGGTTTATTATACGTCAGATGCTGTTATCTTGTGTAGTGTTTATATCGGTCCTTCAAAGAGAGAGGGAAAAATCGGATTTGCTTGCCTGTCATGGGCACGCCACAGGATTATGTATTCATTCAAGTAAGGTTTGGTCTGTCCTCAGTTAATGCCTTTACTTCCTCTGGCGTTGGAGGAGACTCTCGCTCGAATTTGGCACTGACTAGGCCACCGGGCACAGCTACGTAAAGAGCACTGCCGTCATAATTATTAATTTGTGATTTTGGTATATAGTAACGCCGTATTTTACCCACCCCTTCTCTCACAACTATATATTCATTCGCTACCGTCTCTATGTCCCCAATATCCACATCATCTGAAGTTTTTACTCTCTTGAAGATGACCTCTTCCCATGGGATGCTCAGAGTTTCTCCGGTTTTTTTGCTTTCCAACAACACACCAGGTTCTTTGGCCATAAACGGAATTCCGTTTACAAAGACCTGGGGATGCTTTTCATCTTGAGCTTGCTTTCTCTGGAGATATTCTTGTGTATCCAGCTCTGATTCTAACGGTGGGCCGTTTCGTTTATACTTCTCCTTTATATCTTCCTTGGTAAGTGAGGAGATAACATGGTTTTCGTTATCGAAGCCTTCAATATAGTATTTTGGAATATAGTACCGATCCTTTCTTAGGATACCATCTTCAACTTCTATGAATGAAGAGAATGCACTCTTAATTTCACCTATGTCATGCTCGTCAATAGATTTGACCTTCTTACCAATAACGTCCTGCCAGGGCATCATTAGTTTCTCTTTCTGAGAAGTAATATCACTTGAACTCTTGCCGACAGGAGAAAATGAAGGTACCTGGTTCTCGAATTCAGGATATTCTTTAATTGTGGCATCTCGTTTCTCGTCATATCCTTCTGGCAAGAACCCCTTCAAATCAGTAGGAGCGTTATCCCTCTCAAATTTCGTCTTCACGTCATCTTTAGTTAAAGAGACCCAAACATGTTCACCATCGTAACCTTGCACATAATACTTCGGGATAAAGTAATAATTCTTTGAAACCAAACCTTCTTTTGTCTGCACAAAATCCTTAGTAATAGTATGGACTTTTCCCAAATCCTGATCGTCGCTCGACTTTACTTTCTTAT
This sequence comes from uncultured Nitrososphaerales archaeon, assembly GCA_963841565.1. Lineage (GTDB taxonomy): Archaea > Thermoproteota > Nitrososphaeria > Nitrososphaerales > Nitrososphaeraceae > TH5896. The sequence goes on along the minus strand of CAWJCY010000008.1, from coordinate 39,705 downwards.
CAATAACTGTATCCCAAGAGATAACATTGATTCCCAATTCTATTTGCTAATTGGTTATTATGCAACAAAAGATATATTGCTTTGCACAGAACACGTAAACACCAATTTATCAAATGAATACCTTTTTGTTCTATTATGCACTATATAGTTCAAAAATATGTCTTCGAGTAGTAGTAATAGTGGGGGAGGTCCGAGTGTGCTATGGGATGTCCTCAAAGGAAAAAAAGTAAAAACCAATGACGGGAAGGAATTAGGCGAGATTAAAGAGTTTTCACAGAACTACGTAAAGGTAGAAAAGGGGACAGTAAGAAAGGACAGCTTCTGGGTTCCGAAATACGTAGGAGATGCTTATGACGGCCACACGCTCTGGCTCCTAATAAGCGAGCAAGAAGTTCTTGAGCGGTTTAAATATGGAGAAAAGGAAGGAGAATTTAAGGAAGCCCCGTCATCTGAGCAATATACAAAGGACTTTGAAAAATTTAAGGGTTCTCCCGCAGGGAAAGATGGAGAATATAGTTCAAATCTTGACGAGAGTGTTCGTGTTGTTGAGAATTATAAAAACATAAGAGATTTTAGATAATTTTCTGCAATCATGAAATCAAACATCGTGAATCGATTGACACTTCCCGTCACAATTTTTGTGGATCACTCACCACGAAGTAAAAAAATTCACCGGAAGCATTTCATTTTGCTGAGAGCAAATGGGCGCCTTTTTTGGGGATATTATTGCGTTGCTGGGCTCGGAATGCGGATTCCACAAATATTCGGATCATGAATTCACTTTTAACGTTGGGAGAGGGTGGTTCATGGTTGCGGCACCCCATTGCAGCCTGGACGAAAGAACCAAAGATGTGTCCTATAGGTTGAGAATCCGAGTACTTCTCGTCTTATGGCAGCGGAAAAAGTAAGGTGATCGGACATAGAAGAATAAAATATGCTGTTCGGACAAAAAGAAAAGGTTATAGCGTAAGTTACATTATTGATTGTAATATGGTCACAAGCAAAATGAAATATAGTACAATAGGAGTGTTGGTATTGTTCGCGGGGCTCTTTTCTGCTGTGTCAGTTCCAGATCTGTTGTTCGCTCAAGGATCGAATCAGACTGCTGGAAACCAGACTGCTGGAAACCAGACTGCTGGAAACCAAACAGGTGAAGCTATGCAGACTGCTGGAAACCAAACAGGTGAAGCTATGCAGACTGCTGGAAACCAAACAGGTGAAGCTATGCAGACTGCTGGAAACCAAACAGGAGAAGCATTACAAACAGTCGGAAATAAAACTGGTGAAGGTTTACAAGCAGTGGGAAACAAAACAGGAGAAGCCCTTAAAGGCGTACAAGAGTTCTTTAATGAAGGCGGAGAAAAGTAGGGCCAATAATCTCTTTATACTCTAACTCAATTATCTTTTTTTATTTTGCTCTTAACATGTTGTTAATTCTTGCAATCCACACTTGTGTGGTATTTGACGCGATTTTGATTAACCTCGGGCGTTAACAAGCCTGATGAAATACGGTCGAGCCAAACCTAATATAGTATGTAACGGTGGATATGCGCTAGTCAGGCTCACTTAGGAGGATGACAGGACTGTTTAGTTATGGTATGATAGCTGTTTGTACTGGTCAGGAGAAAATGCATGATATATAATAAGAATTTGTTTGCAAACGTGGAACCATGAAGCGTATGCATGCTCCCATCGAGAGGAGGCGCTTCGGGGAAATCACGTACGGAAATAAGATAGTCTTCACTGTCGATGGTGAGGACACATTTAAGCAAATTTATGATGCCATTTCGGAAGCTGAGAGTTCTATTTACATAGCTGGATATGACCTTGATCCTTCTCTGAATTGTGTTCGAGAGGGATCTAGTGCTGGTAAATTGAATGATTATACTACTAGTATTGCTATCAATGGACATTCCCGTAATTCTAATTCAAAATCCTTCAGGTCTGTCAAAGAAAGTGTCAGGGTTGATCCGAAATCCCTAGAAGAAAGGGATCAAGCTTTATCAATTTCTAGTTCTGCAAAAAGTCGTCAAAATCCTAACTCTCTTGTAACTAATATCACAACTTCTGAGCGACGCCTCAAAGGCAGGCAAGCGTATAAACGATTCCAAGAACTGATAATTGAGAAAGCTAGGAAGGGGGCAATAGTAAGAATTATTGTGTGGCAACCACGGCTACCGCTTCGCATATTGCCAGGGGCTGATGAAAGAGGGCTTGATGGGAGAGCTCAGGAGGTTGAGATATTAAATAAACTTGTAAAAAAATATGGAATAGAACAGAAGCTGGTTGTTAAGATAGATAACACTTCACCTACTCTGTCTTCAGCTCACCATGAAAAAATAATTGTAATCGATAATAAGATAGGATTCTGCGGAGGATTTGATCTATCCAGAGGTAAATGGGACACAAGCAAACACGATTACAATGATCCGCATCGAGATCAGGATTCCGAGCCCTGGCATGACCTCCATGTCATGATAAAAGGCCCTATCGTGTGGGATTTGGCTTATCATTTCAATCAAAGATGGGTCTATCACGAAGTCAAAGATGAAAACAGGATCCGGGCTATGGATCTGAAGCCAGCAAATTTTCTATATGGAGGAGATGATGGAAATACCAAAGCAGTAGCATTACGTACATGGGAAGGAATTGATAGAGATGGAGGTATCTTATCTTGGTATAGTAATACTATCCGAAAAGCTAAGGCTTCAATTTATATTGAAAACCAATTTCCGTTTCAGAATGAGTTCATTACAAGAATTCTTTGCAAAAGACTGCAAGAACAAAAGAACCTGAAAGTCATTATAGTTGGTCCGATGGAGCCCAATCTCCCAGGGTTGATAGGCAGTATATTATCAAAGACTAGTGTAAATGATGTCAACGAACATTTACAGTGGATAAGGGATGCAGGAGACTCTGGCAGACGGGTGGGAACTTATTCCCTTGTGTGCCAAGATAAGAAAACCAAAAAACTGCGTCAAATTTACGTGCATTCAAAGCTTTTGATAGTGGATGATAAATGGATTACAGTTGGATCAGCAAATACAGACAAAAATGGATTCAAAGATTCAACTGAGGTTAATATTGGAATCACTTCTAGTTCGCTGGCTAAAGAACTAAGGATACGACTTTGGTGTGAGCATATTGGATTGCTTAAAAAGCCCGAAAATTCGACCACTAGACACCTGGAGAACAGCCGCGAAAAGACTAAAAACTTGTCAGGCACCAAGGCGAAAATTTGAGTCTTTTTCATATGCTAACTACTCAAATATTGAGGACTTTGATAGTGGATTTGACATCTGGAAGAAGATAGCAGAGCACAATGGTTCCAGCGTTTCACATAAGAGTAACATTATAGGTCATCTCTACTATTACAACTTCGAGGAAATGAATCTTCCCCCTCCCTATCCTAAGGCAAAAGGAGGAAGCAAATTTTCCCTCTTCTGAGTACATCTGAAATTTTATTCCATGTATATCGTTTGGTTGATCGATCAAGTCGAATTTCGTATAGCAATACAGCAGTATTTTCTTAAAATTAGGAATATGATTTGCCAATAAAAAAAAGGACGTAAGTTATGTTATTGCCCAAATGGAGCTTTTAATTGGACTCCTGCTATGGCGTCAGCCGAATTAGGATCTACATCATCCTGTGGTTCTTCAGTTACGAAGAATATAGTGTATGTAAATGGATTGACCATGTGTTGGCTTACATTTATTGTTCCGTTTTCGTTGAGCTGTCCTAAACTAAGTTTGTATTCTGATCCTCCGGCATCATCTAGCCAAGCCTCATAAACATTTCCCTCTGCTGGAGATGCACTGACCAATCCCTTGATATCTGTCTGATGTCCATCTGACGATATTGTGATATCCCCGATCTTCTCTCCGCCATATGGATTACCACCGGCTGGCTTTGTAAGTTCTCCAGTTACGTTTGCCGTCTGCAGTTGAGCACTATCAGCAGATTCGTTCTGAGCAACCACGTTTTGGGGTGTTTGGGTCTCGGTTCCATAGGTTAATGATGTCACTACCGCTACCGTTAAAGTCAAAAAGGCTACATAAGGCAGTTTTCTTGATTCAAACATGTTTTTCATTTATTGTATCTTACATTTAGTGAACAAAATATAAATAGCATTACTTATGAAGGCAAAGCAATCAACCCGGTTGAGTCTATCATAATTTGTTAAAAAATTGGTCTGATAGATACATAGGCACTAAATTTTACAAGTTATAAATAGAATGTTGAGTATTAATGAATGAAGAAAATGGGCGAATTTGAGGTAAAGAAAGAAACAAAATATGAAGTGGATACTAATGATGATGCAAAAGATGATGTCGAAGATGCTGGTCATGAAGTAAAAGAAGGTGCCAAAGATGCTGGTCATGAAGTAAAAGAAGGTGCCAAAGATGTCGGTCACGAAGTAAAAGAAGGTGCCAAAGATGTCAAAGACAAACTAAAAGCAGGAGCAAAAGCTGTATTTAACAAAGCAAAGGATCCCGACAAAGATACAGAAACGGAGTACCAGAAAGAGAAAGTAAAAGAAAAACTCGACTAGAGTATGCGTAATAAAGGTTACTGTATGAGTTAATTTTCCTTTTCTTTTGTATTTTCAATCTTGTTTACCATGGTTAGTAAAGTGCAATTCTATTTTTGTAAATAGATGGGGATGATTAAGTCTCCTCTCGTCGAACCTGACAACTTAAGTACTCGAAAAAATCTTTGAAATAATATCCTCGCAACATCAACTCAAGGTCAAAATCGTTCGTTTAATGAAAAAAGCATTTATTAAAATTTCACATTGGGAATTCTCCCACTAATCAAGAGATTTGGTATTTAACATTCAGTCTCCTTCTCCAAAGGACGTGCTTCTTTATCGAATGTTAGAACTATTGTGTTATCAGTGATATCAAATTCCGTCTTTGTTTCAAATGAGTTTTCTAACAAACGCCTGTAAATCTCCTTGAATAGATAAGAGTACTTTGACCCCATGTTATGCTCAATTATGATCTTTTGGGTAGTATCATTTTCTTCGGTCCTGTAAGGTATGTCTGAAATTCTAGACCAGTTTTCCAAGATGCTCAGGAAGGAGGATATCGTAAATTCTCCCCGCAATAGCAACCCAATGTCCACAAAATCCTTCTTCGCGCTCGCTTCCGCCAAATCAGCTAGTTGTTGTTCGTTAAACTTTTCAAGAACTCTTGATATGAAAGGTTTTGGTACATAATACAGTTTAGCTTGAGCAGCGTACAGATGCCAATCAAGGTGTTCATTAATGATTTGGTTTACAAGCGTATTGACGCTAATCTGTCTTGTTTCGGCTTCCTTGCATAATTGCTCAAGGTTATCTGAGGGAAGTCTGAAAGTTACTCCTTCGGTAGCAGATTTTCGTCTTTTGGTAGCTGTCTTCATGAAAGTGTCTCCTATGTATCCATTCCCGGGGAATACATTGTACTTGTTTAATTACACCAGAGTTATTTAACGTATTTGATTCATTAAATTACACAAAACACCAACGTTTTTTATAAAAGATGAGCTAAATTGATGCAATGAATAAGCAATCTATACAACAGGGGAAATATATTCTATATGAATCTCCTGCTAACACTGTTCAGGCTAGAGAACAACAAAATGCTCTTGAGGTTATTCGTAGTTCTCGCAGATGCCCGTCATGCAAGAGTGACGCTACAATTTTCGACGGATTAACCGGTGAAATAATCTGCACAACCTGTGGTACGGTTGTTTTGGACAAGCAGGAAATGCCAGTAAGTGATATAAATGCAAAAAATAGATCGGGCATGCCATCATCACTTGTATTCCCTGACAAGGGTCTGTCAACAATTATAACGTACTCAAATACCGATGCTAATGGTACCGTCCTAAATCAAGAACAGATTACAACAAGTAACAAAATTAGATACTTGGACAAAATCTGGGGTAATAACAAGAATCATCTGAGAAATTTTAAGAACGCATTTGCAATAATGGCGGCAGTTAGCGACAAGTTGGGGCTGACCAATCCCATAATAGAAAGAGCTGCATATTATTACCGAAAAGCATTTGATAGCAATTTGATCAAGGGAAGGGCAATAAAGGAAATGGTTGTAGCAAGTATCTATGCCGCATGTAAAGAAATGAGTGTTCCAAGAAGGTTGCAAGAGATATCTTATGCGGCAAATGCGGAACCCATTTTCTCTGGTAGATGCTACAGAATAATGTCCAGGAAATTGAGGATTATCCCTCCCATAGTCGATGCTACATCGTACATATCCAAAATAGCAACCAATGCACAGATTAGTCAACAGACTTATAGGGAAGCAGTAAACATGTTGAGCGTAGCAAAGAAGAATCCTATTTGCCATGGCAAAGATCCTAAGGCAGTGGCTGCAGCCGTGTTGTACGCTTCTTGTTTAAAAAAGAAAGAGGAAGGCATTAGCCAATCAAAAATAGCGGCAGCTGGAAACATAAGTATTGTGACACTAAGAAAGAGACTTGCTGACATTCTAAAAATTTGCCCAGAGGTAAATTATACGAAAACTCGAAGCAGAACAAAATAGAAGGTCTCTTTCTAAAAGCTCATGTGAACTTTCCACTTTTTTGTTCAGTACTTCACTGTAACATAGGCAATAAACCAATTTGAAATTGTACGTTTCGATTCAACTATGTTGTAAATCGGTTTTTCGATTTTCTTATTCCCTCTCAAAAATAAGTCTAGGAAATCTCCAGTTCAATCCAGTGACTTTTTATATGGAACGGTGCATTGAAACCGATAATTGTGGAATGATGTTGAATGAGTGACAGCGACGATCTATGGATAGTTATAGACAAAAAGCTAAAAAATTCCGAATTCTTTCATGAAAGCACTCACCTTCACAAATGTGAGAATTGCGGGTTCATCTATTCTCATTCTCATTTCAACTCAAATGGGAAGCTTTGTTCCATTAGATCGGATAAGGGAAAATGCCCAAATTGCACTTGATAATGGCCGAGCACATAAATCGTCCTCCCTTTTTCGTGATTTGCTCCATTTCACTTTTACCTTTATCAGCTCCCATTTGTTTCAGACAGGAATAATGAAATATGCCTGAGCCAAATGCAACAGGTGAGGAAATAGAGAGGAAGCCTATTTTCAGATGCCGTTGCAAAGCAGTTGATTGGCTTCCTTAGTACGGCATGATCCTTCGTCGTTCATTAGACCCAAAATAAAGGAGTAGTTATTTAACAGCGGTATTATGCAGATCACAGGTTTCTTCCCCAATATCGTCTCTAACACGGTTCTCTTCTTTTAACCCAACAATAAAAGACATGATAGCTTCCAAATCTACTTTATCTTTTCCGTATACGTCAGCTAACGAATTGTAGATGTCAGCAAACATCTCCCTCTTCTTGAGAAGGGATTTGTTCTGCTAAATTTTTTCAGAAAAGGAATCGGTCAATTGTTTCATGGAAGGGATGCCAAATTCAATAGAAGCACCAGCCCCAAAAAAGAACCCAATAGCATCCGGGTGTTTCCAACGCGGTTGCGATAGCATGAGCAAAGCTAATTCAGACCAATTGTGTGTTTATAAAGTATAATGCTATTGCGGATTGATCTACAGACCGACAAAAGCCTATTTACAGGTTAGAAAAGGCGGTTCAGTTAATTAGCAGAGTACAAGAAGAAACACGCTAGACTAATTTAGGAAGTTCAGTTAATGTTGGCGCTGCATTGGCAACATTCGTTCAATCTCTTTTTTATTATGTGGGTGGCCTGTGGTTGTATATCTTCCAGAATTTATTAAACTATTATTGGGTTCAGTGTTTTAAGAAAAGGGATGATTACAAGCCGGGTTTAATAGGGTAGAGTTGGTACAGCAGCAACCATGCAGTTGCTTAGGGTTTATGAAGACAACTCCTACATAATTTTTGAGTCTGTACCTCATTCTTTTCTCTATTATATCTGTCAACATGTACAAGTACCCCAGAAGGTGCTGTTTCAATAGAAGTTCCACAACTATCACAATTAGCCATTTTCAAAATGTCTAATTCATGATATATATTTAAAGTTGAGTGCTAGAAATTTGTAGCCTATTCCTGAGTAGGAATAAACGTGAAAGAATCCATTAGAGTTAGAAAATACTAATAGAATCTAATTAGTAGCAGTGAATATATTTCTAAAACTTGCTCTGGCAATGTCTTCTGAAATAGAACACATTTTACAGCATTTTACAGTATTCTCTGTCAGATTATCAGAAATCCACCATTCTTCAAGGTTTACTAAATTAATTGAAATACCTGCATCCTTGTTTGCAGTCGGGTACTTCTTTAGAAAGGCATTCAGAGTTTTCATGGTTTGGATGTTCACAATAGTCTTTTTTCATAACCCCAATTACATGATTTACCTAATAAGGTATAAGCACCATAGAAACTTGCTACTTCGATTAATTTCAGATGACTATATGGGTATTGCAGCTCTATAAACAGTAACTTACTTTCATGATTTAGATCCCATTTCATAATCCCTAAGCTATTTTCATCTTATTTAATTAAATCATATTCCAAAATAGTAATGCTGCTTTCAAGCGTCCAATCCCTAACAAAGGCAGCAAATGGCAAAATGAAGCACAACTAGAAGATCCCTCAGCATTGACAACCTGGGCCCCTGGTCTTTGGAATTTCTTCCAGGGGCCTCTCTATTCTTGTAAAACGGCACTGGTACAATTAATGTGCTTCAAGTAACTAATAACCTAGTGTGATTTATTATTATTAATACATAATAAACAGATGCTACATTAAGAACACGTTATTAGGTAGAAAGTATCTATAATAGATTGAAATCCCAGCGATTTCTACACTCCTTATTGACATTGTAGGGTGATCCAGGTGGGTAACTGACTGGGTCGCTCTATTTTTCCTTATCATGGTATCATGATATTATGTAAAAATAAGTTATGCGAAAAGAGGATTGTTCTTTACGAACGTTATCTGAAGATGAACGAACTTAGCGGATATGGAAAAGCTTACTCTAACAAATAAAAAAGAATGGACTATGAGTCACCCCTTGAATTTAATAGTAGAGGAAGAATTATGAAGTAAGATCACAGACTCAAATAAACGTGTATGAAATAAACAGCAATTCAAAAAGATAATGGATAAATGACTTGGGGGCTATCGGTTTAACCACCAAATCAAGTCTAGAACAGGATTAGTGAAGCCCCGTTTGTTGACAATTATTTAGTGGAGACATTGTATTTATTTTGTTACTAATTGAATTATCCAATGATGGAGAATATTATCTAGGTTACCCACTTTGGGACCCAGTTTTACGAAATAATATTCTCTTATGTTATTCTTTGACTAGAAATATCGTCCACTTTTAAGTCTGTGCCAGAGTAGAGTTTGAGGGAACTATATTTAGATGATAAGTCCAATCCGCATTACAGTTATAGCTAATCTTTGCATAACGTTCCTTAATTTTAGTACCGGGATAATAAAGATTTTGAAGATCGGTAAGCAGCATAACATCAAATATATACTGAAAACAAGCGTCTTTATTTGATTACAGCAGAAAGTGTATGTATAATAACGGCTGAAACTGTGGATTTAGTATTTTATAATTATTCATTATTTCTCTCCGTCCCATTAGAATTAATGGCTGGTGCTTTTACTGTTGTGGCTCCTGAAGCCTTCAAAAAGTCTAGAAAGAAAAGATGGGATTGACTATCAGTTTCCAAAAGCTGCAGCCTTGATTCGTATTTGGACTTTACGACTTGCACGCTGGATAATTAACCATATCATATTAATAAAATATCGCATCACAATACATAATATCTAAATAATATTTTGCTCATCAAGAACTAGAGAGTAGATGGTGGTAGGGACGCAAACATTTGACCTGGACGAACTCCTCAGCAATAAAGACACTCAATTGGCATTTACGATTACTTCAGCAAATTCAAGAAAATTGCAGAAATTTCATTGCAGGAGGGGCTGACTGATATGAGTGAATACGAAAATTTAAGGACTGCCGATATCGTTGCTGAGGCATTGATTGATTGGGATGTCGACACTATCTTTGGTTTACCAGGTGATGGGATCAATGGCTTTATGGAGTCCCTAAGACAGCGACAAAGCAAGATCAGGTTCATTTTGGTACGGCATGAAGAATCAGCAGCTTTCATGGCTTGCGCATACGCGAAGTACACGAGAAGACTTGGTGTGTGCGTTGCTACGTCAGGTCCGGGTGCTATACACCTTTTGAATGGGTTGTACGACGCCAAAGCCGATAACACACCAGTATTAGCTATCACTGGAAGTACTTACTCTGATCTGATGGGATCAGGATACCAGCAAGATGTAAACTTATTACAGCTTTTTTCTGACGTAGCTGTTTACAATAACCTGATAAATTCTCCAGAGCATGCAGAAATGACGGTAGACATAGCATGTAGAACTGCACTTGGGCGTAGAGGAGTTAGCCATTTGACAATTCCGATCGATGTTCAAGAGCAAAAGCTGAAAAACCGGTACTCAAGACATAAAGTCCCCGGCCATACATCCGATGTCATTGCATCTGCTAGTATTCCTAATCAAGCCTTAATGAACAAGGCCGCAGATATACTAAATGCAGGGAATAAGGTTGTAGTTATGGTTGGGCAGGGGGCCCTTGGGGCTACAGATCAAGTGACTTCTGTTTGTGAACGCTTAGCCGCGCCCGTTGTCAAGGCACTCTTAGGCAAAGCAGTGGTTCCTGACGATCATCCATACAGTCTAGGAGGGCTTGGCCTCCTGGGAACCGGGCCTGCCAGTGAAGCAATGAATGAAGCAGACACTTTACTAATGATTGGAACATCTTTTCCTTACATTGACTATCTCCCCAAACCAGGACAAGCAAGAGGCATTCAAATTGATATCTTACCTGAAAAAATTGGAGCTAGATATCCAGTGGAGGTAGGATTAGTGGGAGATTCTAGACTCACGTTGACTGCTCTTCTCCCGCTATTGCATAGAAAGAATGCTTCGGATTTTCTTGATTCAAAACAGCGAGCTATGCGAAAATGGAGAAGCCTGCTTGAAGAACAGGGTTCTCGAAAAGATAGGCCAATTAAGCCACAGTTTGTCGCTACATCCTTATCTGATGAATTAGATGATGATGCAATAATTTCGGTAGATAGTGGAACTATCACTAGTTGGGCTGCTCGCTATATCAATATTAAGAGAGGAATGCTTTTTTCGCTGTCTGGTACTTTGGCGAGTATGGGATGTGGCCTACCATACGCCATCGCAGCCCAGATCGCTTTTCCGAATAGACAGTCTGTTGCTTTTGTAGGAGATGGTGGTTTCACGATGTTAATGGGAGAATTTGCCACAGCAGTTCAATACAATCTTCCGATCAAAGTGATAGTAATCAAGAATAACGTGTTGGGAATGATCCGCTGGGAGCAAATGGCCTTTCTAGGAAACCCTGAATTTGGCGTAGAATTCACGCCTATAGATTACGCAAAATTCGCTGAGGCTTGTGGTGGAAAGGGCTATGCTATAAAAGAGCCCAATGAAGTCAAACCAATCCTAAATGAAGCAATGAACGAGAGGAAACCAACATTAGTCGAGGTATATGTAGATCCGTTCGATCCACCAATGCCACCACAAGTCGAATTAGAGTTTGTCAAAAAAATGGCTGAATCGTTTGCAAAGGGACAGCCGTACGCAAAGCGAATTGGCTTAACATTATATAGAAATCAGATTCATGAGAAATTACGAGACTTTCACCATCATGATTAGAAAGTACATCGGAGATAACCAGATCACCTACATAATATCCTGTGTTCCTATCAAGGTGATCTTTTACTGTGTAGTACACTTACTGAATACTAGTATTGTCTATTAATTATTTTATGTAGTATATACACTCGGGCAAAAACATTGTCTTCAGTTCAGATAGAGTCAATAACAAGAACTTTCTTCATACTGTACCATCATCACTTTGTGACATTTGAGGTTTGGCAATGATATGGTTTAGCTTTAGCCCTCTACTATGGTAATTAGAATTCCTAGTTAGAATGCTACTTCTCTATTGATAGTGATCAGTTCATTCATTCTACTATGTATCTCTAGGTAGCATTTTCCTTTTTCCGTAGTACGATAGGTCTGAGCTTTAACTTCATATTCCAATAGCTCACTTTCCCCCAGATCGGTTAAGTATTCTTCAAGTTTGTTATACGATAGATATGCTCTGTACATAATCTTTGTCTTGGTAACTCTACCGTGGCTTGCAATGTCAAGGATCATCGCATTTATTTCCCCTCTATCCCTGTTTTTCATTTTTCTATGTCCAGTATTAGAAACGAATACAAGTATTTAGGTAAATTTTAAGTAACTACTTGGAAATAAATCTGCTTTTAATGGTATACTTATTGAGGATAGATAATCTATAGAAGAATCTATAATTCGCCAAACGAGAATTGGTAAAATTCGTGCTCAGCGAACCCGCTTACTGGGCCTATTGTCAGATAATGTTTTTGAAAATTCCCATTATGTACAAAGAGCGCAAGAAATTTCTATACAACTTTTCTCACCTATTCACGTTTATAGTAACTTTATAGTAACTGATGAGCATCACTGGGATTGCACCATAATCAATTTTCTGCCCACAGCTTTCCTAGCACTTCTGCGGATGCCTTCGCATCAGCATTATTCGTGAAGACTTCCAAAGTAATAGTTCTATCGTAGTTTATCGATCTCAATTCTCTTACTATTAACTCGTGATCTATAAGTCCACGTCCTATGGGGAGGTGTTCATCCCTTATTCCATTATTGTCATGCCAGTGAATGTGGGCAATTCTGTCACTAAATGAATGAATATATTCTATTATTCCCTGCATGCCTGCGGATGTGAAAGCATGAGGAACGTCCAAATGAACAAGCAATCCGTCGACGTTGTCGACTATGTATTTAAATTCTTCAAGCTTATGTACTCCTTTAGAAAGGGGAACATTTTCTAACATTATCTGCACGCCATGAGAATCTGCGTATCTGACAATTTCGCGAAGGCTTTTGATCCAATTTTCCAAAAGCCTCCGTCTTTTTTCACCTTTAAACATTCCACCGTTAAGATTACTATGAAAGTTAACAAGGCTTATTCCAACTTGCTTAGATGCTTTAATGTTTCTCATTGCCTCAAGAATCCATGCTTGTCTAATGTACTCATAATCTGATCCTAAATCTACCCATGGTACAGTGTGACCAATTGGTTTTAATTTAAATTTTTGAAGTAGTCTTGTAATCCCGCTCCGTTTATCGATTAATACCTGAGGACTCCCCTCTGGCCCTTCAATGGCAACCTCTGCATATTCGAAACCCAGTAAATGAATATTTCTAATTTCACCTAGCAATTCATTGGAGGGATTTGTAAGCAAACCAAAATGCGGCATATCTTCTGATTTTGGATCTTGAGGTAGTTAATAGTGTTGTGACACATCGTCACTTGAATGGTTGTAATGAGTCAGAAAGAAATAGAATTACTGGGTGACATTTTTGGCAATACATTTCTTCTTCTGCCTCGGACTCGGAGATGAAACAAAATGTTTGCCATTAACAATAGCAACCGCCTAAGAGAACAAGTAATACGCGATAATTTCGGATCACCAACAGGCAGCCCATTCTACAGCAGGTGGGGACAATCATAGACCCATGAAAGGTTATAAACTCAGATCGAACGGGGCAATTAAAAGTTTGCATTCTTTCTTTCTGACATGTCTGACGCTGGTAAGGTTTTGATCACGTCCTGATCGTGTCGACTTTAGCTGTCACATTTATGCATAATTAGTATTATTATCATTATCCCTTGGTATTATTCTTAAGATATCTGAAAACCTTTTCCTCAATGTAACCACACTGATGCTCCCTGCGGCTGCTATCTTTGCTTGACTAACTTTGAGTTCATTTTCTTTTATGCATGCGGCATAAAGAACTGCAGTTGCAAGCGCCTTTGGATCCTTTCCGTAAGATATTGAATGCTTCTTTACAATATCTAGCATTTCTACGGCCCTTCTGTATGTTTTCTGGCTAACACAGGCGCTGTCGGCAACTTTTGAGATGTATCTCGCAGAATCAACAATTAATGGACTTATTCTTAGCTCTCTTGCCATGGTTCTGTAACATTTACCTGCAAATATAGGATCTGCATTAGCTGCGTCGCATATTTCGCACAAAGTTCTAGGTACTTCCATCTCCTTACAGGAAGCGTAAATGGAAGCAACCACCATTTCCCGAATAGATCTCCCTTTTATGAGTTTATTGTGGAGTGTTTTGCGATAATAATAAGCAGCTCTTTCCATGACAGGATCTGTGAGTGTCAATTTATCTCTGATAGCGGCCATAGTAACAAAGGCATTCTTAAGGTTTCTAATTTGAGTTCTATTATTATTTGAAACCTTATCTAAATATCTAATCTTGTTTACATTTTGAATCTGGTCGTGATTTAATGTTGAACCGGAAGCGTCGATATTTGCACTCGTGATAACTGTTGAAAGTCCTTTATCAGGAAAGGCAAGCGATACAGAATTGCTAAATGACTCGGTAGAACTTGGACCAGTCTCCAAAGTCGTCGGCCTTTCAGTTATAACAGCTCCACATTTAGTACAAATAGTTTCGCCAGTCGATCCGTCGAAGATCATCCAGATGGAGTCACATGAGTGCGAAAGTACATTTGACGAGTAATTTTCTTTAATGCCTTTATCTGCTAGCTTATTTTTTTGTTGATAATCCTCTTGGAGATGATATTGATAAGACAATGATTTCACTCTCCTTCTGGGAAGTTCCATAGCTGGTTAAATATCGAAATTGTATTAAAGTCAGGGGTTTATATTGTAATTAAAAAATTACAATGTGTTTATTTAATTCGTCATTAGGAAGACTGACAATCGATCTGTTGTGCATTATCCGGTGCTCTCGTACACGTAACGAGGAGGAATATCACTTATCGGCTCTCTATTTATTTTCCTAAATGATGTTGTGCTACAAACAATAAGAATGTTTAACTAATGCCTGCCTGTGTCCATCTGATAGATTAGGCATCAGTTGCCCATGATTTGTACAATATCCTATCGTGTCTACATAGAGTTAAATCCAAATAGTGAATACATTATTTTGATGCTACGAAAATTCTGCAGTAAATGCAGGAAGGAACTACCTGCATCTTCAAAGTATATGTTATGCAGGGATTGTCATCTAAGAATTTTAATTAATGAAGAAGAAATGCAATACTACTCGCGTGTTTATTATTGAGGGGCAGCTATCAGATGTTGCTCGTTTGAAATTAAGAGCAAACGAGAGAGCATGAAATATACTATGAAACCGTCTATAAGGCGGCCTGGCGAATAAGATAAACACCACGGCTAACAAATTGGAGTAGTATATTATAATTCGTTCTGCATATTGTGAGGCGGGTGGGAATAACCAGTAATTTAAAAGAGGCATATGATCTATCTTAAGGCTGTGAGCGCAGTAAGCGAGATAATGTCTAGTGAGGATACTGTCACGATCACTTCAGAATCTGGCAATACCGCCAGAGACGTTGCCGAGATTATGGTTAAGAAAAGGATAAGCTCTGTGATAGTGATAGACAAGAAGACAACACCGATTGGCATTGTTACTGAAAAAGATTTAGTTAGACGTGTTTGTTTAAAAAACATATCAGCAAGTAGATTTACTGTAGAGGAAATAATGTCATCGCCTTTGATCACAATTATGTCCTACGATTCGGTGGATACTGCTTCCAGGATCATGACACGGAATCAGATTAAGCATCTAGTCGTTCTAGAGGAAGATAATAGAATATGCGGTTTGCTTAGTGTTACAGATATTACAAAGCATTTGGCAAAGATCCTACTTAATGACTATAATAGATACAGATCATTAAAATCTTTAATCGACATGACAAATACAAATGCTACTTCAATTACGCGTGACGAAAAAGTGGAAAGCAATTAATCTGGATTGTATCTTATGTCTAATTATAATATCATGCATTTAGAATCCATAGCTGCTCATCAACAAATCGGCATTTTTGAATATCAGAGGGGTAAGTTATCAATACATGCAATATCATAAAGTCTGCCATTTTGGGATCTGAGAGATCAAGAGAAGCGCAGATGAAGTTATTTAACTATACAGGCTTTGCCATGCTCACTTATACGATCAAACAGACCGACAAAGGATTCGAACCAGTAGGTGAAGAAATGCTTGCAGGATCAATGTCTAGAGGAAGCGAGATGTTGCTATTCATCTGCGACAATGACGGCTATGCAAAAGCCCAGTCAAAGCCATTGACCTTGGAAGAAGGAAGCAAGATTGTTCAACAGATGATTCATGATGGGTTAAAGGAATTTAAGGGAACTATAAAGACCGTTTCCTAGCTAGAGATACATTCGGGTATAATTCTGTTAATCCAACTTGGTAAACTCGACTTCTCTATCTATAAACAGAAATTCGGCCCAGTAAAAATATTATCATCATAGCAGTTTAGATAATCGTCATAGCATCTTCTTGGTGTTCACTCACCTAATCTTTACCTTCTAAGTAGAATAGAGAGTACAGAGTATTTTCTTATCATGTCTTTCACCAATCAATAATATCAGATTCCGTCTATCTCGATCTGTTTTGATCCATAAATGACGGTTTCCTGAGTACCAATTGGAGTATTTTTAGTAATGTACTCTAGGATCTGTTCGTCGCTATTGTCATCATTAATTTTACAATATTTCTTGACATTTTGTAAAACTTTTTGTATCTCGATTGATCTCGGGTTCGTGTTCGTCTTCGTGTGTTTATTCTCAGACGATAGTAATTTAAGTCACAATGTTATATTTTTTTGACTAAAGGTCAACAGTATCTAGAGGATTGTTGGCAAAAGGATCATATTTAGATTTGAGATTTAATAACGATGCATATTACATTATTACAAATAAAATATGCCTTCTTTTAGAAGATTAATCCATGGGAAATTTACAGTAAAAACTTGCTCAAACGCTATTAAGCTCTAGGCGTAATAAATATCAACTTTCTGTATTATATCGCTAAGAAAAATAAGAGTGGTGAATACGATAAAAAGAAATTCATATGTCAATAGACTCTCTGAGCTTCAATCTGCGTTGTACATACTGAGGTGTATATCAGAGGGCAAAAATGAAGATCAGATAGTAGAAAGATTCATCGGAGATGGACAGCTTGTTAAGACATGGTTAGCAGTTCTGAGCGATATTCGGCTAGTAGAACGAAATTTCGTGAATGAGCTTGTCATAACTAAAGAGGGCCAAAAATATCTTGAGCGCTATAATCCGCATTGGTAATATGCTCTAACGACTAGCGGTCCCTTATTGAGTTGGTGATGCTCAAGAATGTCATAAGCTACCTTATTATGAAAAGACTTTAGACGATTAATTAAGCCAATTCGCGAAATTAAAAGAACCTGTAAATGCTTCTGCTTTAAACCAATATGGTAAAATTGTCAGGCAGTACTGCTGTTCAATTCCAATTTGCAGGTAATACTTATCTATTACAATGATTATTAACTGGTACCTACCCCCGAAATGACATCGACTTCATCGTTTTCGTACTCACAGCGGCAACGTAATGAGGAAGGTTTCAGCGGTGGCGTGCGATATCAAGTAACAGCAATGACCAGCGACCATCAGATGAGAAAGAGAATAATGGTTGTAGACGATGAAGACGATGTGAACGTTACTTTGAAGATTGTCCTCGAGGATCAATTTTCAGTAGATGTTTTTAATGATCCATTCGTAGCATTAGATAATTTCAAACCAGGTTTGTACGATCTTCTCCTGCTTGATATCAGGATGCCAAAGATGAATGGGCTGGTATTGTGCAACAAGCTTCAAAAAATCGATAGCAAGGTCAAAGTATGTTTTATAACTGCGGGAGAGATGGTATTTGATTTTGCCTTGCGTAAATTCCCCGGATGCACCATTCTCAAAAAGCCGATTGACAACTACGATCTGCTGAAAGAAGTTACAAGAATGACTAAAGTGTAAGTCTCAAAAAGAACCCAAACAAAATAGTAAATTATCATTTTAGCTGTTATCGCGAGACGACAGATCTTGCAGATAATCTATTAAAGAGCAATACCCGATTAGGAGGTACGCTCCATGAAGTTTATTGGCGAAATAACTGACCCAGTTCATAGATATATCAGCTTCAGTGCAGTCGAGCGAGATCTTATAGATACTTCTGTATTCCAGAGGTTGCGAAGGATTAGACAGCTTGCCGGAGCTCACCTTGTCTATCCCAGTGCACAGCACTCCCGATTTGAACATTCGTTAGGGACAATGCACGTTGCGGGGTACGCTGGAGAGAGCCTTCTGAGGAAGGGTTTCATCGATAACGAAGACAGTATACAACAATTGAGGTTAGCTGCTCTACTACACGATGTTGGTCATGGACCGTTTTCTCATCTCTTTGAAGAAGTATTGGAGAGTAAGTGCAGTATGACACATGAGGATATGGGAAAAAAAGTGATACTCGAAAGTGAAATTGGAGACGTTTTAAGAGGTCACGGGTTTAATCCTTCAGACATATGTAGGTTATCATTTGGTGAGTCTAAATCAAGTTTCTTAAATGAAATAATTGCAGGCGGTCTATCCGCAGATATCATGGATTACTTGCCCAGGGATAGTCTATTTACTGGGGCAGAATACGGTAAGATTGACTACCATAGGCTAATAGCCTCTTTTGAAGTGGTGGCAACAGGACATTTGGCGATTAATAAATCTGCACTATATTCGTTTGAATCAATGCTCATATCCAGATACGAAATGTTCAAAGCAGTCTATTTCCACAAGACAGTTAGATCAGCTGAAGTAATGTTACTCCATTCGTTAGCACAAGCAGATAATTACTTACATATCACAAAGATTTCACTTGATAAATTCCTTAACCTAACCGATGAGGTTACTCTTGAACAAATTTGTTCAATAGATAAGGATGAAAATGTAGCAAAGTTAGCCAGGGACTACCGAGCTAGAAAGTTACTAAAATGTGTCTATGAAAAATTTTTACATAAGCGTGACAGGTTGTACAACAAGATGAGCATCTCAACACTTGAAGAGTTAAGACTGCGTATATGCGATGTTGCAGGAGTTCATGAGAATACTGTTTTCGTGGACGCATCCAGAGCGCCTTCAATGCCACTTACTCCCTCAAAAGAAGAAATTAATTCCGTTCTTCTAGTAGACAAGGAATGGGCATACGATACACCTATCTCAGAAATTCCTGTCATCAGTTCAATCACAGGATTTCTAGATATGTTGAGGATATACACAACTGCTGAGAGTAGAAATGCAGTGACTTCTATTATCGATAAGGTGCTCGGAGACCCGAGTTGAAGGATCAACAAAGAGTCAGAGGTACAATGAGTAAACTGTCCAGGAAAAAAAAGGTGGTCATTAAACTTAGTGGTAGCATTTTTAGTAGTAGCGCAAGGTCGAAATCGATTAAGGAATATGGAATGATGATAACTGAATTGAATAAGCATGTACAACCGGTAGTTATTGCAGGAGGAGGGAATATTGCTCGGCATTATATTGATCTTGCACGAGAACTTGGAAGTGACGAAGCAAGTCTGGATTTATTGGGCATAGAAGTTTCAAGACTTAACGCCAAGTTGCTGCTCCATTCAATACGTAGCTGTGTATACCCAAAGGTACCCACAAATCTCGAAGAAGTCTCAATTGCAGCTGAGACAGGAGAACCGGTGATTTTAGGAGGATTGCATCCGGGTCAGAGTACTAATGCAACTTCTGCACTGGTCGCTGAAAAGGTTAAAGCTCAGATATTTGTGAACGCGACAGATGTCAATGGCATTTACGATTCTGATCCAAATATCAACCGCCACGCAAAGGTGTTTAAAAGGGTCACCGTTGATAAATGCATAGAGGTATTAGGTAAGAATAGCTCAATGGCAGGAAAGTATGATCTGATGGATATGGTCGCTTTAAAGATCATAGAACGTTCAAGAATCCCTACGGTGATATTACGAGCCAGCGTCACCAACATTATCAAAGTTATTGAATCCGATACCAAAATAGGGACTAGAATATTAGTCTAGGAAACAGCGACACGAACTAGTTAAGTTATTTAACTATTTTAAATGTGTTACGGTAAAATGATTTACTAATTTACATCATCATGTCCTCTACGAATTGGCGTATATGTGAAATTATTAATTTATGCCATTTCATCATCAGTGATACTGATGTTGGTCATCTCCTCAACAGATAGGGTGACCCTATACCATTTATCATTTTTCTTAAACACAAATGAAGACGATTTCTTGTTGCTCCCTGATCCTAAACCCCCTACCCTCTCACTCAATCTAGATTGAAGTTTATCGACTTGATACTCAGCGATCATCAAGTTTCCGATGATGTTTTCTAATTCTATGTCACGGTCTCTTGCTATCCCTTCAGACATATCATTCACTTTTAGTATATACGTCCTAAGCATTATTTATTATTTTAAACTAGAGCGGTTTCAGATGAGATTAGAATTCTAGCAATAGAGATAAGAAAAGGAGCAAGATTTGGCAGTCCCGTAACTCGTATAGATTATCTCGGAACAAATTCGATTTTATAATATTGCATCTAAGTTTAGTCTGTTTTTCAATAACTTCAGTCTGAACAAGAATCTAATGGCGAAGTATCCACCTAGTTAATGACCGTATCATTCAAATAGAATATTGTATGATACACCGTATTACTTGTCAATGAAATAGCAGTTTGACTGAATATCGGGTAGCGATATTTTAATACGTTTACTCTTGTTACGTAGTCACTTTTGAGGTGGCGCTTTAAACAAAGACTGTAATAGTGTTGTTATGCCTCAATTACGTCGTCTGCCCTGCAGATATCGGTCGGTAGTCTTATTATGGAAATTCAAGGATGTATACCACTCGATAAAATTAAGGAAACGCTTTTAACAAAAGTTTATTGTTAGATATATTTCCAAGATCCCAATATGCTTCATACATATAGCAAAATCTACCTTGTAGCCAATTTCGTGTAAGCACTTGGTTACGGACAACGTATACATATGAAAACTGACCAAAGACTAGCAAATGTTGTTTTTATAAATCCCGTACTTTCAGTTCCTGGATGTCAATGACATCGGGCAAGTTAGTGATAGTCCTTCGAAGCAAATCAGTCTTTCTATAGTCATAAACATCTGTATATACAGAATTAATGAAATGAGTTATACTCTTTCTTGATATCGAAGTTACATTCTTTGAAAGTTTGATCATTAGATGCATCTCTTCTACATCTCCGTCTACCTGTATTGGAAGTAAATAATTAACACCTTTCAATACTTTCACTCCAAGATTAAGGTACTGAATTCTTTTCTTCCTCTTTAACCATTCATTTGGATCAGATACGTTTTCTTTCGGTACTTCTAACAATATTCCCATGTTATCTGAAATACAGCGATTAAACTCATTACTTGTGAATTCAAATAGCTTTCTGCCTATACCACGCCGCTGAAAATTTGGAGTAACTGCCATATAGTCAAGTAACGCCATTTTTAAATTTTCGAAAATATATAACAAAGAGATACCTATCATAGATCTCTTTTCTAGAGCGGCATATAGATGATATCTATTATCATTTCTGAGCATATCATGGATATGATTGATATATGTATCAAGCTGTTTGGCATTTTCCAATGGGAAAGTTGAAACATATATGTTACGAAGTTCTTCAAATTCAGCATGAGTTAAATTTTTAATTTCCTTTATGATCATGGAAATAGCCTATGTATGTAAATTAGGATTATAATACAATATCTGAAATGATTGAAGGGGTTCTTTTAGGGAATACGAGCAGGGGAAATCATGGAATAGAGACTCCTACAGCTTTTAATTGATTCATTATATTTCTTACTTCTCCAGCATAGCCAAGGTTTTCGACGAGTTTAGCGAGGGCCGGATCGTGCGCAAATCTGTTGCGGTGAATTTCCGTAATCTTATCTCCGATGGCCGGATCCTTGTCATCGGTAATATCCATCGAGATAAACTTATCTACGACGGGCAATCCGATCTCGTCGCTCTTACGATGGATTGGAGACATCATGTATTCCCGGTAGCCCTCGAGGTCCTTCATTATATACATGGCACCATAATCGAACTCTCCTCCGAAGTCTCGCCCGACAACGAATAACTGGACTGCCTTGATCTCTCGACCCTGTTTGCGCAATTGTTCAAACGCGCGATCGACTTGATCCTTGGGGGTGTTCGGCTTGAGGGTGAACCGGACGATGTGAGCAATCATGGAACCCTGAATACCCATGTCACTACGCGTAGTGTTAGTGTTATTACTAGACGGTGCTGCTTCCGCTGTTGCTGACACTTCTCTAATATTCTTAGAAAGGTTCGATATACCAAAAGCACCCAGCCCAAGAAACAACGTTCCCGCTCCTGCAAGTTTCATAAATTCTCGAATATTGTTTATCTTTCGAACCGTCTTGCCTATCGGACATTATTCAAAATACATTAATGCAAACATTAAAAACTTTATGTGCGCAGCAATAGAAAGACACAATGCAGCATTATCTCCCCAATGCAGCGATATCACATCAACTTGTAACATTTACTTATTCGTGTGGACTTGATAAACTCATAATCCGGTGATAGTTTAGGATAGAAGTTATCAGGATTTTTTATAATGTGATTTCGTATTCTATCCTCTGTCTCTACAGGATCCTTAAGCAGTTCTAAACCTATTTCCTTAAATCGTTCTCTTGTCTCTTTGTAAATGCTAGCGTTCTTGGATTCTAAATGTTCGCGTTCCCATATTGGGAATAAAACCTTTCTTTCGTATTCGTATCCATACATCATGTCTCTTATTCTTTTCTGTTTAGAACCAGGAGAAAAAATATACTCTTTTTGGGAGTATGAATTTAGTCCCCATGATACGCTTGAATCCATCAAACTCATAAGTGGGGCACATTATAGAATTTTATTTTCAAAGACAATATCAGCTGATAACTTCAAGGGGATTCCTGAAGATAACAGCCTAAGGAAAGTTGAGATACCTCAAGTTGATGATGTGAATAAAATAATAGAATTCTCTATTCGTGTTCTTGAAGGGTATGACAACGCTGAGAGCATAAAAGTTGTGTTAGGTTTTGTCAATCGACAGAGCTCATATTACCGTCAAGCTGCTGAGTTGTTGGGCTTAGTAGAGACTACAGAAGGCCACAGATATAGGCTAACGGATAAAGGAGAAAAACTTGTAAAGCTAAGTGGCGAGACTAGATCTAATTTTGTCTGTAGGCAATTACTACAATTTCCCATTATTAACGAAATATTCTTGGAGATCAGTAGTAATAGAAAGAAAATGGTGACAAGAAAAGAAATTGAAGATCTAATAGTTAGGACCTCAAGCATAAGCGGAAGTACCGTGTTAAGAAGAAGTAGAATATGACAAAGAAGGTCGAGCAGCTAACTATTATGGTGCAGAGTTTCATGGCTGTCAACTATGCGGTAAAGTAGTTCATCACACATACAAACAGAGACATCTTGAAGAATACCATAAAGTCACTGGATACATACTATCAGAATTAGAATATAAGATGTGGCGTGGTCTTGTATCAAAGAAGTCATTTAAAGAACAATATTACCAACGAGATAGAGATAGTAAGAAAGGTAGAAGACTGCTAGCTTTCGGTGATGTGTTTAATCATACGAACTTCATGCTTATGGATGAACTAGACCAATACAATGATGAGACTTATCAATATCTGATAGAAGAGTTCGAGAATAGGCCGTAAACGCCCGTTTACAGATTCGTTAACATCTACTCCGAGTGTTAACAGACACCGTTAACTGTTAACAGGTTTACAAATCGTTCAATAAGACTTCACGCTCAAAGACATTCAAACATTCAGAACGTTTTATTGAACGCCTACTGTACACACGGTTTCATAAAACCCCCACCTTATTGCCCCAAAATAGGTGTTCGTTCAGAACGTTCAATTGAAATAGTAGAACGTTCTACCATCCATAATTTCTCTAACTAGTCTTGTTGAATTATAGTCACCAAAATCTCCCTGAGCAGGATTATCTAGTACGAGTTTCAGATTATTGAATATAGATATTAAGGCCGCATCTTGTCGTAGCTTGGCTGAGGCTAACAACTTTTCTACTAACTCTATCAAAGGCATTATCTCCTTTCCAATTGCTGTTGATTCATCTTCAATATTATTGTCAACCATGAACTTCCTTATCATTCCCGCAATGGTCGGAATCAAGATTTTCTGAGCAGAGCGCCATATTTTTCACCTGCGAGATCCCCTAGTGTTCCCAACAGACCACCGTAACTAGTTATCCCCTGAAGTCCTTGTTCTGATTCTGACTGTATAAAGATTTTCTTTATCTTATCCTGTTTGATCGTTTTCTCAATTGACGCAAGAAACGTATCATTCACATCTTCTAATGTCTCCGGAATTACATGTCTCCTCAAATAGTCTTTAGCTTTTTCAGTGATATCCTTTCCTCTTAGTTCATCTGTAAATATGACTCGACTTGGAATAGATTTAAGTAGATCGAGAATATTAATGCCGTATTCTGAAGATACGTCAAATATTACAAATTTCATATCTGGAAGTGAATTAACTGATTTCCTTAATACAAGTAAAGTAAGATTACCCTTCCCCAGATCCTGTGAATGCAAATACGCCTACGTGATAATGCAGAAGCTTTTCTATGTTTACTGTAAAAGGTACTTGTTCTTCTGTTACGATCGCCAATGTCATAATTTTTTAATAGATCTTCTCCCTTAGGCGTATAGCAAATAAATTTTTGAATAGTTTCTTTGTTTAGCATGTATACCCGAGATCCTATTAGTGGGGCATTACTCTTCCTGATGAATTTCGGTTCACTTCAGGACTTAGAATCGATAGCGATGGATAATGAAGTGGGACCTTTACCACCAAGGTACTACTACCGTTATCACTATCAAATATTTGATGGAGCCGATCTAAATAATCTGAAAGATTCATCTTATTTGCATCCACCCCAGAAGGCCGGTCCAGAACAGTTAGATTAATTGTTAAAATTAATGAGAGACTTGGATTTGCAATGATGTCCTAGTACATGTAAAAAATATTCTTCCTCTAATTTTGACAGATGGAAATATCATATCATCTACTAAAAAACATCATAAAATTTTTTATTGCTTGATATTTCACATTGAATATAACTAGTGGATGTTAGAACTACGTGAATAAAATTCATCCTAATGATAGTTTTGAGCCCAAGAAAGGTACCAACCATACTGGGAAGTTAAAACCAAATCAAAGAAAATCATCTTCATCATTATTATCTCAGGATCCCCAACACTACAAGAGGATTCTAGTGGTTGATGATAACTCTGATATTGTGTTTACCTTAAGGATTGGACTAGAAAGTGATCCAACTATGCAGGTATACAGTTATGATAATCCAGTAACTGCTTTATTAGGATTTAGACCTAATTCTACGACTTATTACTAATTGATGTAAACATGCCTTTAATGGACTGTTTTCAATTAGCACAGAAATTATTGCAGAAAGACCTCAATGTCAGGGTTTGTTTTATGACCTCTGGAGAAATAAATATGGACGCAGCAAGAGAAGTGCATCCACTTAAAAGTATAGGTTGTTTCATTAAGAAGCCAATAACTACAGAACTACTGCTAAGACGAATTAAAGCAAAGTTAGAGTGACTACTAGCTAAGGCTCGGTTATAACACTTCTAAATGTTTTTTCGATCTAAATTAAGTTTATTTCTTATTTATATCAATTGGCAAACTAGATACGAACGTTGCTCCTGTATCTCATAATTATTATTCTCAGCTGTGGCGCAAGATGGGAAAGTTCTTTGTTAAAGTTCACTGGAACAAGCAAAAGATTGAGGGATTCCGTATACATACGTGATAGATAAAGTGTTGCATAATACCGCATCATTCAAATAGAATACGGTGTATTATCGGGTGAGAAAATAAGTTGAAAATATTTCGGATGTGGCTAATGATATCATTTGTTTTATATGTACTATTGACACAAATTCACTATACGGGTACTGCATTTGCACAAGAAACTAACGCATCAATGATTTCCTCGAATGACACTGATTCATCAAATGCAATTGGGATTTCGGCAAATTCTACAAGTGGTGACATCATTCAAGAAAACAGTACACAGTCTTTGGAAAATGAAACGGTTAAATATTATGGCAATACATCGGGATACCTTGTTTTTCCTAAATCCTTTGACGCTACACTGATAAAATCAAATAATACTGATTCACCAACAACAACAACAACTACATCATCATCATCATCATTTCATCGTTAGTCGGTAACAAATTTCCAGCGGTAGTTATGATTCATGAGAATCGAGGTTTAAATGAACATATTAAGATGATGGCTGATACTCTAGCAAAGGAAGGATACGTTGTTCTTGCTGTGGACTTGTTCAACGGTCAAGTTGCTACAAGTCAGGAAGATGCTGGTCTATTATCAGGTGCAGTGAGGGAGAATCCGACTGAGGCCATCGCAAATCTCCGTGCTGCTGTCAGATATCTTGCCTCCTTAGAGAATGTTAATCCATCTCAGATATCATCACTAGGGTGGTGTTTCGGTGGTCAGCAGTCTCTGCAACTAGCGTTAAACACAGAACCGAAATATCCGTTGTCTTCAACTGTAATTTATTACGGAAGGTTAGTTTCTGACCCGGTTGAACTCTCTAAGATAAAGTGGCCGGTACTGGGAATCTTTGGCGACCAAGATGATTCAATCTCGGTTGAGAATGTGACCAATTTTAAAGCGGCACTAGATTCCATTGGAATTCCTAACGAGATATATGTTTACAAAGGAGTAGGGCACGCGTTTGCCAACCCATCAAGGGACAGTTATGCTCCTGATCAAACCGCAGATGCATGGAACAAAACGCTGTCGTTTCTAAAAAACGGTACTCAACAAGTACAATAAATTATCAATTCAGATATTTTCAACCTTAAATACAAAGCATAGGATCATCTAGTAAATTGAGGTACCGTTCTAGCAATCTAAAAATAATTATGATGATGAGATACGTCTGATGTTGTGTGGTGTGGTTTGCAAATTACGCCATATTTCTAGTGGTACTTAACCAGGATTCTCTATGGATAAACAAGTATTGTAGTTTGGGAAATGATAAAACAACCAATGTCACACAATTCATCTAAAACTATATTCGCATCTGGATCCTTTGCCTAAAACCGAGATAATTATGGAAGGAATTGCTCTGTTAAATCCTGCTACATGTTGGAATCTAGTCAAAAAAGCTCGTGGAAAGTGTAGGTGATATATCTATCAGATCAGAGGGATATTTTCTGTGATGAGAATGATAATACGGAATAAATATTGATATGGCAAGAAACTACTATAATGCAATGCGCTGTTTATGATACATATGTTACAAAAAAGGATAAACGAGTAATGCATTTTGATGTAATAGTACAGGCTGATACTCCTCAAGAAAAAGCGATAGAATATGGAAAGAAGTATTTAGACAGCGTTGGGAAGAGCGGCCAAAGGATGACACAGGAAGAGTGTCAATTCTGCCATATTCAAGAAGCTCCAGAAAGGATAGAAAAAGAGATTACAGCCAAAGGGTATTATATTCAACAAATGGAAGGTTGTCCATCCTAACACATTCATTCATACTTTTAATGTCGATACGCATTACCGGTGTATTTTTCTGACTCGGAGCAGTCTGATAGTAGAGTTGAGTTGAATATGATCTGCTTATCCCTTCCTCCCCAACAGATGATGATTGTGACTTTCGATTGAAGTCGGAAACTAGGGATGGAAACAACCTTTGAAAAATCGACTTCCCTGTCGAAACTTTTATCTTTCCTTCGATTCATGATCTGGTCCTCAATTGAAAAGTACATGTCAATCCAAGGAATTCAGGTTCTAGCAATTGTGAAGATACATAAGATCATTGCCTCTGCTATATTTCCTGAACTGCTATCATGTATAGGATAATAATATCCTACCCGGCAAGGATTTGGTCAGTATAATATCAAGAAGCTAGAGCGGGATACGCCAGTATTGTTGCCGAGTAGGATTGTAGGTTAGATTTCGAATGTTCCAAAGGTGACTGTAAACATACAAATATACAGATGCCAATTGCATGTTATCCAGACATTTCACAGTCATCATCTATTCTCCACTTCTTTGATATTAGCCCAGTCTAATTAGTCTAAACTAATATATATTACCTATGCCGATTTTCTGTCCATAGAATGAGATATCAGTATATTTTTCATCTATTAATTGTGATATCCAACGAAGAGACATTAAGTACCAAAATTTAATTTGTTATTCTCTGGATCGAGAATCATCAAATGAGATAAATAGCATATATTTAGAGTTAGGTTCAACTAATATGAAAATGCAAGATGAATCGAAAAGTTTGACTTCAAGTAAACAACAACATATCAACTCTATCCTTTTTGTCGCTTGCTTCGCTGCTGCTGTTATGGCCATTTTTGCATCAGTATCTCTAAACCCTGGATTTGTGAATGGACAAGAATCAGGGGGAACAGAAGTTGGTGCAATTCAAAATGCCACGAATATGAGTTCTAGTACTTCAAATAGCTCGTTAGTAGGTTTTGATTCAAATATAGAGCAGATCAGGGGACATTTAGACCAGGCTGTTTCAAATAAAGAGATTGGAAATACGACTCTGGCAAAGGCACACACTCTTCATCCAATCGAAGAGATTTACAGTAGCATCGAGGTCCAGATAGATGCCACAGATCCAAGTCTGAATCAATCGTTATCATCCTCTTTGGGTCAGCTTTCAAATATTGTAGACAATTCTACTGTACAAGAATTTATGACCAAGGCTCTGGATATCAATGGATTACTCAATGATACTGTTGGCAAGATCATTCCAGCTCAAGCGATAAATGACAGTGCATTCAATCTCATGGTCGTTGGAAACCTATTATCTGTAGCAGATAACGAATACAAAGAAGCAATAGAGAATGGTCAATTAAAGGAAATAGTGGAGTATCAGGATGGACAGGCATTTATTTCAAGAGCTCGAGCAATTTTCAATGAATCATCTCCTTTGATCCCTCAAGAAAAGTCGGCTGACGTTCCGGTGATAAATGGATTCTTTGCAGATCTTGGAAACGCTGTTCAGGAAAAGTCAAATCCTGAAATAGTATCTAATGCAATTGGATCGATTATACATGAGATTTCAGAGGTGACCGGTATTAATGAAGGAAATATCTCTGGTACTGGTAGTGATACTTCGGCGTATATCCCTGAGATTCGCAATTTGCTAAATCAAACACTTGATGCATACGAAAATCAGAACTATGACCAGGCTGACACTCTAGCTATACAAGCATATCTAGATAACTATGAGTTTATAGAAGCTCCTTTAGCGGAACAGAATAGGACCCTAATGGAGACAACTGAATTGATGCTCAGAGAAGACTTAAGACAGTTGATCCAATCCCATGCACCAATAGAGGAGATTCAAGAGCACGTAGACAAGATCAACAGCAATTTGAATCAAGCAGAGGAGCTCTTGGCGGCCTCAGGTTAAATCGATGGTCATTTCTTAGAAGACCTCCCTGAAACTATTTTTTGTGTTTTATTGATGAATATCATATTGTCAATGATGATGAATAGTACATAAATCCATTCAAGAGTGACATATTCACTTTTTTCATGCATCTCACAAATCTGAATTGTATCAACCAACGGCCAACATGAGAATTCATTTTACTGTAGAGAAACAATCATAAAGAAACTCAATAATTATAGGATTAATCGCACACTTCCGATTTATCTCACTTGATGTTTAATGGTATTTTGCGGTTGAACGTTGCAGCGGGGAAAAAAATGCATTCCGAAACTTTAGACGACTTTAACTGTCCGAAAAGACGCGAGTCGTCGAAATCAACGTTGAGCTATTAGGACGACAGTAGAAAATCAGTATCTCTACTCTGCCCTTTCCTTATTCCGAAGCGACTGATTCCATTTAGCCTTAATATGAAAGAAGCTACTGAGGTGTAATCCAAATTCGATAGGCCAACTGCTTCCGAGGCCTTGTAAATAGCATGAGATGAAGCAGTAGCTGGGAGTGTAAGACCTGAACTATACGCTGTCTGCAAGGTTAATTTTAGATCTTTTGCCATATTCGCAACAGAGAAAGAGGGGCTGTACTCATCATGAATAATTTTTGGTCCCTTGTTTTCACTCACACCAGTCTTGAAGTAGGTAGAATTGAAAATCTTGATAAAAATATCTGGGTCCAACCCAGACCCTTTCACAAATGCCAAACCTTCTGCAAGTGCAAGAGCTATTAATGCAATGTTAATGTTGACTGCAAGTTTGAGCGTACTTGCGGTACCATGATTTGGCCCAACATAGAATACTTGCTTGCTAAGGTCCTTAAGTAATGACTTGGTCTGATTGAACGATTTTTTTGGACCAGCAGCTATCAAAATTAGTTCTCCTCTTTCTGCGGCACTTATCCCCCCTATAATTGGCACAGTGACCATTTTGATGCTCTTATTGCCATAAAGATCTGCCACATGATTTGATTCGGTGGGAGATATTGTACTGCATTGAACTACAATGAAATCCTTGCCAATCCGATTACTTCTCGGAGAATCAATTAGGCCTGCATCTCCCTTAGCAGTAGTTATATCCAAAATGGCTTGATGGTCCTTCACGCAAATTATCACGAATTTAGAATTATTTCCTACTTCTGCTGGTGTGCTCGCCATCCTGATCTTGTTTTTAGCAATAGAATGCTGTACAATCTGTGCTTTCGATCTGTCCCTATTAAAGACTATGACTTCATGTCCGCTCTTTGCTAGCCTGATCGCTAATTGTGCTCCCATCTTTCCGGTTCCAATCACACCTATTTTCATAGGTGTGAACAAGATATCCTGGGATAAATGTAGTACTGCAGATTAGCGCATTTCCCATTTTTTTCCATTGGCCGTACCTTTAATTCATTCTTAGAGCTTCCGTAAAATGTACTGTGGTTAAAGAGTGCATATCGACATCGACATGCACTGGTCCAGGCCCGATAATAACAAGATCAAAAACTTGACTTCTTATCAATCCCCCTGACGCCCTTGCAGAATGTGACCAGGTGATCTTCTGACCCTAAGATGTCATCTGTTATTCCCATCACTACTCAAAAATCAATTTTGACAATTTCAACAAGTCCTCCTCCAAGACGCGAAGCAAACTTCTTCTGTACAAGTCGCTGCAGGATGAATCGTCAAGAAATAATCTCGTCCATTGATGTTTAGCAATTTTCCTCGATTTAATGTGATTTCTTTACCACCCAGAAGTGACGAATATGCTGTCGCTCCTAAGATGCATACAATTTTGGGGTTAATGACTGATATTTGCTTGTTGAGGTAGTCATTGCACATGATGATTTCATCACGTTTGGGCCTTCGGTTTCCAGGCGGTCTACATTTTACAATATTGGTTATGAAAACTTGAGACCTGGATATATTCGCGTTTAACAGTGCTGCTTCTAGGATCTTTCCTGCGGGTCCTGCAAATGGCTTGCCTTGGATATCCTCAAATCTACCGGGGGCTTCTCCTACAAACACGACCTTTGCAGATGCAGATCCTTCGCCAGGTACCGCATTTTTCCTTGCATGACAGAGTTCGCAATTAGTACAACGGATCACATCATCCGATATCTGCCTAATTAAATCCAAATTATTGTTATTTTTACTAACCAATTATGTTCCCATCTTTCAAATAGCTATCGTATTCCGTCATCTTGCTTAAAAGATTTGTTTATTTATTTACTAACTACCCTTACGAGTTAGTGAACCAACCTAATTAAAAAATGCTTTTCTAGTTTGTTCCAAAACAAATACAACGTGGCACTATGAAGATTTGAATACCGACCTCAGGGGGAGTCAAATAGATTTCATAGATCATAGAATGGACCTTTTATGGGAACGTTATCGAATATGCTAATCTTTCACATCCTGGTCCCACACTGTGGCCAAATAAATGAATGATCTACGAAATTTGATTTAGCTATACTAGATAGCTGCTAAATTTGCCCTTCCCAATCATCCGCCCGTTTTCGTCTCTCAAGATAATTGAACTATATGGAACATAGCTATTGGGATTGGCGAGATAACGGATTCCACGAATTGAGACCAAGACATACGAATATCGCCATAATAAATACGTCTCTATCTCGCTCATCAAATCTTTGAGAGGAATATTCACCTCATCGTCGAATCTACCTACGGAAAGAATGTGGTTTGTTCCTCCATGCATCTTATCCCACAGCGGATATTCTTCTTGGCTCATATCTCCTGTATCTTTTGGCCTATTCTTGACATATAGTATGGAAGGTTTGTATGCACTGATAATACTAAATGCCATCATTGACACTCCAAGTAGAAAGTATCCCTCAGCAATGAACAATATTTCTTCGGAATTTCCAGATATGCCAGGTGATGATGTGGTTGTAATAGGGATTACCGTACCAGCATATAATAGAGGCAATCCTATGCCGGCTATTGCAATTGGAACTATTCCCTTATGTACTATTGGGAGAGGGATAATCGCTATCAATACAAGTGTCAGTGCAATTATAAACTTTGAGATTATCGAACTATCCGGAATAGATGAAATCGAATTGAACATTTGTACTACGGATACATTAACAAAGAGCAAAAGTAACACACTCAATAAGCTCATTGCAAGTAGGAGAATCTGATTAGAATTTAACCATTGGATAATGGATAGCGGTAAAATAGTCATCTTGCGTAGGACCAATGTATCATGGTTTAATGAGTATCAGTCCTAAAATTGATAGTACTGGATATCTTTTCCATTTAGACCGAGAAAGACAGCGTTCCCTCTATATCCTTCCACATAAGACTTTGGTATCTTAAATTCGATGTTATCTTGATTCAAAATAATGTTGTCATCATCAACAGCAATAATATTACCCAATTCTTTACTATCCCTCGACCGTGCATTCTTAAGAATGATCTTATCCCAATCCGCAAACATTATATCCTCATTCGACATGGCCTATTAGATAATATTGTGAATGTTGAAATATATAAATTTGATCTCATTGCTCATAGTAAGTGTATTAATTCTAACTATAAAATATATCTAATCTAAGATCTATACTATTCTGCTCGCAGATATAAAATATGTAGAATAGCTAGTGCAATGATTTTAGCGTCTAACTGCTCCAGAATAGCCCAAATTTCTTAATCTTGACTCAAGAGAACAGACGAAAAGAGTTGACGCCAAAGTTTCTAAAAATATTCTCGAAATAGTTAGTGGTTCGTTTATCAAAATATGAAATTTGTACATGTCCTATCTTTAGGTTACAAAGTTGCGTTGGAATCACCGCTAACATCCAAGATCCCTCTATTGTAGTCTTGAATACAATATTTGATATACTACATCCATATATATGTGAGAGAAAGACAGTTCAGCATAATTGACAAGATTATTCGATCCCCATATTCACATGTATTCTCGTACGACAGATGATTATGATCTGATGTCAAAGGCCGGCATCGAGGTCATAGTACAACCATCATTTTGGCTCGGAGGACCGAGAAGGTTTGTTGGGACTTTTGAGGATTATTGGGAGCATATGATCACCTTTGAAACTCAACGAGCAAGAGAATTTGCCATCGAACATTATGTTTGTATTTCAGTAAATCCTAAGGAGGCAAATGCTAGACCGTTAGGACTCGATGCAATTGACGCAATGACAAAAAAAGGATATCTTGACAGGGAACGAGTTGTGGCAGTTGGCGAGATTGGCTATAATCTTATAAACGAACTAGAAGAAGAGGTATTCATCAAACAGATGGACATAGCGGCGGATAAAGATTTGCTAATGACAATACACCTACCGCACAATAACAAAGTGGAAGGGATCAATAGGATTGAGAAAATATTGAATAGTTCTAATAAATATAGAAGAAAAATGATTTTGGTAGACCATAATGTAGAAGAAACCATTGAAAAAACTTTAGCTCTTGGATTATGGGCAGGGTTGTCAGTATATCCATATACTAAGCTCTCTCCTGATAGAGCAATCAATATAATAAAGAAATACGGTACTGAAAAAATCATGGTACATAGTGCAGCTGATTGGGGAGTTTCAGACCCTTTGAGTGTTCCACTAATGGCAAGAGAAATGAGAAAATCAGGAGAATTTAATATTGAGCAAATAGAAAAGGTGACTTTTTACAACGCTTACGAATTCTTTAGACAGTCGAGCAAGTTTACCTGGAGACCATAAAGCCTTCACCATCGGGTGTTGATAGTTTTATCTGGGATTATACATGATTTTCAACCTATTCATTCTTGAATTCATTAGAATTCAAAGCTTGTTGATGATAAATTAAATTCTTCTTGGCCAATGCAACTTTCAACACACTGTGACATGCGGGACACTGCGCCCATTTCCGGCGACCAAAATATTCCCATTCATAAGAACACTTCACGTAAGTACATTTGAGCGTGGTCCCCCTCCCTGGACCTCTTATCCAATTTTCCTGCAACGGCTTACGCGACCTTCTGGCTGACCTAGGAAGCCTTTTGCTTTTATAAGAAGACATTTATTTTAGCTATCCTCTCGTTTTTCAGTTTCATATCTCACAATAATTATTATGGTCGCAAGAACAGATGACATAACGCATTTCCTAGCGTTCATAACTACACTAAACACTGTTAAAACCCATTTAGACTTTCCTTTTTGGATACCCAAAATTGGAAAAACCTTGTTTGCGGACAGGTTAGGATACATTCTATGCTTTAGTATACCTCTACTTCTTTCAGATAACCTTGTTTGTTATTCTGGTTGTTCTGTTAATTAGTGACCACCTTCGTGAGGACCAGATACTAGTGAGACGCGACAATAAAATCAAACTGTCCTATGTTTCTGGATCCTCTTTAATCTTTCTAAAAGGTCGAGGATTTGCTCATGGGTCGGATTCGTTGCTTTCACAAGGTCAACATCAATGTTAAGAGCTCTCAAATCTTCATATACTTCCTTGTCTTCGATGATGTCCACTAGTTTGTTCAATGAAAAGGGCTTCTGAATCAGTTCTACTACTTGCTTGAGTTCCTTAATAGAATGTTCAAGGGTTTCTTTAACATATGCGGAAGCAAAAATAATTCTTTGATGGGAATTTATTGCTAAGATTTCCTTGGCTACATTCATTCCGTTGATGCTTGGCATGCTGTAATCAAGAATCACAACATCATATGGTGCGGACTTGTTGACCGATCTGAATCTACTAAACCTGGTCGATAAAGAGGGATCCGGTCTTGTTGCTGTTCTTTCAGACATGTACGTACTTGCTAATGAGATTCCAAAAGTAATATGATGCAACGCGTCTAGATATCTCTTAAGACATTCCTCTCCATTTGAAGTAATGGTGACACTATGACTTCTTCTCTCTAAAGCCTTTTTGTAAAGTGTAGCTATGTCAAGGTCGTCCTCAGCGATCAATACCTGCATTGAGTGCTGATCACTTTAAAATACGGCCATATATTAAGTGAAGGCCTAATTGTGTTTTGCATCGGATTAATTCTATTTTAATTCGATAGTCTACCTACTGATTTTTGCTTGAAAATTCGTTCTAACAATGCTATGCTGA
Organism: uncultured Nitrososphaerales archaeon; assembly: GCA_963841565.1. Classification (GTDB taxonomy): domain Archaea; phylum Thermoproteota; class Nitrososphaeria; order Nitrososphaerales; family Nitrososphaeraceae; genus TH5896. The sequence continues at coordinate 3,975 of CAWJCY010000008.1, read as the reverse complement.
TCTCCAAATTTTGTCTACATTTTTCTTTCACTATACCTACGATAAGGAGAGACCCAGAAATTAATTGCATTGTCAGGTGAATAAATCCGATCCTAATCTAATTAATCCGGATTACATTTTGGATTTTCCTGAATTCCTCCTCACTGCTCTTACAGGATTTGGATTTTCGGTGGACGTATTGCTAGCTTGTAACTAGATGAGATTCATACGAAAGTCGAAAGAGGATAGATAAACTTGTAAAATTAGAACGAAGGTACAAATAATGGTGTCGACCATTATTATTTTATGGATAGAAGAGATGAAAAACGAGTGATAGGCTCTGCTATATTCGCTTCTTTTGTCGTTATATCAGCAGTCTTGATAGCTACCTACCCGATTAATCAGGCCAGAGCTTATCCATATGGTAATGATACAGGAGGGTATGAATTTGGAACAATATCCAGCGTACAGAATGGTGAAAATGGGAATCCGGCATGGGTTCTTTTCGGGCATTGGAAAAGCAATTTGGCGAACAACCAATCATTAGTTGAAGGTCAAGGAAATGGAACTTTAGGAGGAGAATCTTTCAATGCGCAGTTTGAGATGGTAAGGCTTAATGGAAGCGCGGGACATACACACACTATAACTAATTTTGTTGCTTCAAATTCTTCCCAGGTAAACAATTCAACGATGATATTTAATGGTACTGCAACTGCAAGTATGAGGGAAGGACCGGTTACAGACATCCCTTCGAGCATAACGATCACCGGAGATAAAGTGATAAGCATATTGCTTGACCCTTCAAAGGTAAGCAATCATTATGGGAATACTCCAATCTATGGCTTGGTCATGGATGATCGTAAAGATATGCGACCTATGTTGAAAGCGAATAGTACACAAATAGGCAGATAGGAAAATATGAATCTGATAAAGCAGCAATAAAACAATTCATAAATCTTATTTATTTCCTATATCCAGCCTTTATCGTGTCCGCAGAACGATCTAAAATAGTATTCGTACTCCTTCACTACACAGTATTCATTTATATAAAACAATCATAACTTGATTTAGTATGAAAAGCTTTGTCACCATTAGAATGGCATTGGCGACATTTATGGGTATCACATTGACTCTGATACTAGGAACCACTTTGTATACCGCGATGACAGCTTTAGGGCAGGAACAATATTCATTTGTTACACAATGGGGTTCAACTGGTACTGGCTTTGGTACTTTCAAACAACCCCTTGAGATCACTGTAGATCAGGACGACAATGTGTATGTCACGGACTTTACAAGTGTGTCTAACAAAGTACAGAAGTTTACTAACAATGGCACCCTTCTCACTTCTTGGGGAACATTGGGTTTTGGTCCTGCTCTCTTCACCAGTCCCAGCGGTATAGGTGTTAGTTCTTCTGGAAATGTCTATGTCGCTGATTTTGGTAGTCCAGATACAGCAGTACAAGAGTTCACGAACGAAGGCAATTTTCTAAGAATGTGGGGTTCATTTGGTTTGGGCGACGGTCAATTCATTAACCCGGGAGGTTTGACTGTGGATAGTTCTGACAACATATACGTAGGGGACTTTGGTGAAAACAATAGAATACAAAAGTTTGACAGCGAAGGCAATCTTATAACAAAGTGGGGAACACCAGGCACTGGTGATGGACAGTTTATTAATCCTGCTGGCTTAACTGCTGATTCCTCAAACAATATCTATGTAGTTGATGGAGGCAATAACCGGGTGCAGAAGTTTGACAGCGAAGGCAATTTTATAACAAAGTGGGGAACACCTGGTTCTGGAGATGGACAGTTTACTCGACCAGGTGATGTTGCAGTCGATTCAGAAGGAAATACCTATGTTACTGATCAAGGTAATAGCCGGGTGCAGAAGTTTGACAGCGAAGGCAATTTTATAACAAAGTGGGGATCTAAAGGTAGCAGTGAAGGGCAATTTATTGATCCTCTGGGTATAGCTTTAGACATGTCAGGGAAAGTTTATGTGGTTGATGCAGGGAACAGCCGCGTCCAGGTGTTTGCCCCCTCTTAGACTTGTAAAGTTCTAGTCCTGGCCCAGAAATTACACATTTATTCAGCAAAATGCCATATGACCGTTTAGGGAGACCGGGCAGGACTCGTCATGGATATTTAGATAGCAAGGTCTGTCAACATTCAACGCAAATACAAATAGAATCAGCAACAGAAATATGAATCTTTAGTAAAATATTCCAACTAGACACACTTTACATTAGGGCATTCTTAATTAGTCCCCCTCGCAAATATTGATCGATATTACGCCACAATTCCCTCGTGCTTTGAATGTGCCGCCCCAGATCTCAAATGCATAGAGGGGGTATTGTTGAGCTTTATTGTATTCTAGTTCCTTGCTCCTTACTTTCAGTAGGATTTGAAAAACCAAAATAGCACTGGGAGCACATACTTTTTCCATAGAGGACTCCATTCTTTCCACAATTGCTGCATTTTTTCTCTTGATCTACTGTTGAATCCAGTGATTTCACCTTCTGAAGACACTTCCCACATATAGGAGCTTCGAGTTTTAAACTGGAAAGAAAACCCTTGCCACATTGTGCACATTTTAGACTGTACATGCTTCCTTTGGGCTTCCATCTTCTAAAGATATTTCCGAACATTATCCAACTATGTTAGACAAAAGCCATTATTATAAATATTGAATACATTGTAATACTCTTACCGAAAAACGGGTTAAAACAAATATCCGACCTTTGCGTCGGACCTTATTTTGATACCTGTTTAACCTCCTGCCAAAATTTAGTGAAGCAATTGTATGTGAAAAGTCCCCAATTCGAATACAACATTAGTGATATTTGTAACTGTTACGAACAAAACCTAATATTTGACTAACATACGATTGAATCAACCAGATGATACTAATAGACGGAAACCATATGCTTAGCAATCATCCTAAGGAGGTTCAACCAAGGCATGCAAGTCTGCTAAACAGTCAATACATATGTTACTCCTGTCTTCCCTTATAATATCTTAGAGCGACAATTGCAACTATTACCAGAATCAATGTGATCCCTGCTATATCAAAGATTTGAGAATAATCACCGTAAAATCTAATCCATGCATCTCCAATGAAAAATCCTATTAATGTTAGAAATAAGCTCCAAACACATGATCCTATAAATGTAAAAAATGTGAATCTAACAATATTCATTTCAGCAATCCCTGCCGGTATGGAAATCAATTCACGAATCCCTGGAGCCATCCTACCAAGGAATACCGCTAGTTCACCGTGTCTAACAAACCATGTCTCTGTCTTTTTTATATCTGATTCTGAAATTAGGTGGTATCGTTTACCAATCCTGGTTATAGCCGGCAGTCCTATCTTTAAAGCGATATAGTATATTATTATTGCTCCGACTGTGGAGCCGACTGCCCCTATGAGAGCCATCCCTATTGCTCCTGCAATTCCAAGATCATTTGTCTGAGCAGAGAAACCGACCAATGGAAATACTAATTCGCTAGGAATAGGCGGAAAAAGATTTTCTAATAAAGCAGCAGCGAATACTGATGGATATCCATAATTAGTTATCCAACCAGTTATTAGTTCAATCATATTCCCGAAAATGCCGTGATCAGCTGTATTCGATACAGTATTTGATGTAGCAAATACTAATTCTGAGAGAATGATCGGGAAAAGGTAGAATAGGATCAATTTGGTGCGAGATCTCCAATTTTTCTAGGCTTACTATTAAATTTTCCTTGTTTGCCATCTTACAAACCGCTTCGAAATATTAGATAAGAGTGGTAATTTTTATCGTAGCATGAAATTCTAATTCTCAGGTTCGACATACTAGGATGATGATATTGGAACGGTCAATCAAATAAATACGACTCATAATAATTGCCCAAGAATAATTGATTCTAAGACAAGAATCAGTGATTCTCACAGTGATTCAAGAACAGGCAGATCATTCAAGTTTACCCTTACGTTCTCTACTTAAGCAC
>CAWJCY010000007.1:0-153525 GCA_963841565.1 uncultured Nitrososphaerales archaeon | reverse complement strand
CCCAGTAACAGTCTTATCTCAATCAAATCAATTCTCATAGAGTTGGATTACTTTGAAATTGAGAGGCTGGTTGAGGATTTGGCAAAATTGTATTCTTGTTCCTGCGCCACCAGTTGGTTTAAGGTAAAGAACCTGTGGAATCCAACCAGGGACGAATTTAGGAACAAGGTAGTTGAATTCATGAACCATTCTGAATATACCCTATCCACCTTTCCCAACTCCCCCGAAAGTGAAAAATTCAAAAGACGATACACGAGAGCTATTGCTAAAGGAATCGATGCTCGTTCATTAAGGGAGACAATAAGGAAGTTGAAAAAAGATACAATTACTTTGTGAATTCTAGGTAATGGTGTCCATGTTAGTTGAACAAAGTTTGACATTCTCTTTTGACAAATTACATCTGAGGGTAAAGGATCCGGTATTCTGTGAAAACTTAAACTGACTCTTTAAGAATTTAGCGTATAAATAAGAACAAAACATATCGGAAGGGATTTATGATGCAAAAAGCGAATTAGGCTAGGGAAAATTAATGAAAGTAACTGTATCAGCTATAAAAGCAGATATTGGGTCAATCGGCGGTCATACAAGACCAAGTGATGAACTTTTAACTTCAGTTAAGGAATTTGTAAGGAAAAATTCAAAAAATCTCTTAATTGATCTATACATAGGATACACAGGCGACGATATCCATCTTATTATGAGTCACACTCATGGAGTGGACAATGAGAAGATTCACAAACTGGCATGGGATGCGTTTACCACCGGCACCAAGGTAGCAAAGGAGCAAGGGTTGTATGGCGCAGGTCAGGATCTTCTAAAGGATGCCTTTTCAGGTAATGTCAAAGGCATGGGACCAGGCGTGGCGGAAATTGAAATGGAAGAAAGGCCAAGTGAGGTATTCAGCGTGTATGCAGCAGACAAGACAGAACCAGGAGCATTTAACTTCCCGTTGTGGCGCGCCTTTGTAGATGCAGGAAGCAATACAGGATTGTTGATAAATGAAAAGCTCGCCGCAGGAGTTACCTTCCGAATTATGGACGTTATGTCGGGAAAATTGGCAAGCCTCAAGATGTGGGAGGATAAGGCTGAGTTGGAAGCAGCTTTGATGTATCCAGGAAGATTTGTTGTTCACTCAATTGTTTCTTCTGAAAGTGATGATGGTGAAGTAATCGTGTCTGCTTCCACAGATAGGTTGCACAATATAGCTGGTACGTACGTGGGCAAGGATGATCCAATTATGATTGTTCGAACTCAGAAAGATTTCCCTGCGACTGAAGAAGTTGGTAGTGCATTCAATAATCCACACTTTGTTGCAGGAGATACTCGGGGTAGTCATCACATGCCTTTGATGCCTGTTAAACTGAATTCGGCGGCATCTCTTAACTATTCTCTACCAATAGTATCGTGTCTAGTATTTAGTATGCACAATGGTAAATTCACTGGTCCCCACGATGGGTTCGGTACTGCGGACTGGGAACTACAGAGGATATGGGCGGCTGAGCGCGCAATGGTGATGCGTAACCAAGGATTTATTCATCCTGCCACTCTTGTTCCAGATGAGCTGGAGTATAATAAGGGCTATGAAGCAAGAATGAAAAAGCTCAATGAAAAATTCAAGGACATCAAAGATGTAGTACGTAGATCAAAATAATAGACGAACAACACTCACACACTAAAGAATAGAAGGAAATTTGACCGATAGCAGAAAGACAGGAATTAGTATCAGACCCCAGCGAGCTTCACATCGGCCAAAATGGATTTTTCTCTATTAGAATCAGTAACCTCCTCTTCCACATGCCAACAAAACTGAAATGACTGATACATTCACATAACCCTGCTCTCTATAAGGAGTAAAGAATTGAACTTTAGCTCACCTTTTATCATAAATTTTAAGAACTATTTGGAAATTGCTGGAGAAAAGAGTTTGGAACTGTCAAAAGTATCGGAACGTGTGAGTGAAGATACAGGAGTCGATATCATTATCGCACCTCCCACTTCATCACTAAGTCAGGTCTGTGCTGCAGTAAAGACTCCCGTAATATCTCAGCACATCGATCTATCAAAACCTGGATCAACGACTGGGTTTCTAGTTCCTGAAATCGTCAAATCATATGGTGCTGTCGGGTCACTCATAAACCACAGTGAGCATAGGTTCGACAGCTCAGATTCTATACGAGAATTGGTCAACATCTTGAAAAACCTGCAGATGATCTCGATAGTCTGCGTTAGGACGCCAGAGGAAGCAGGGACTATTGCAAACTTTAACCCCGATTTCATAGCCATTGAGCCACCGGAGTTAATCGGCTCTGGAAAAGCAGTCTCAAAAGAAAATCCATCCATTATTACAGAATCAATTTCTGCCGTCGCAGAAAGATCAAACAGCAGTAAGGTGATTTGTGGCGCTGGGATCGTCGACAGAGCTGATGTGGAAAGCGCCCTAAAATTGGGTGCAAAAGGCATCCTAGTTGCAAGCGGAATAATAAAAGCCCAGTCATGGTATGACAAAATTCACGAACTCTCATCAGGCTTTATGACTGACCGCACATAAAGAAGACCTCCCCCCCATCAATGTTAAAATGTTATTACCCTAAAAGAAATTCGAGCCACAAGCGGCTGCTGATATTCTAAAGACTACTCTAGTGGTTACCGTGAGTATCTCCTTAAGACAGTCGCAAAACCACAGATCAAATGTACATCAGCCTAAGGCGAGCAATTCTATTCTATTACGAGGACGATAGAATACCTCGCTTGCTATTAAAATAAAAACAGGGGAATCTTAGTTCGCGATTAGTACCAAGTTAATGAGTTACTTTATTGACTTCCTAATCAACGCCAAGCAATGCTAAACTCCGATCTGTTTTGCTAACTGTACTACCTTTTTACCATCGACGGTGAGCTTGTTGTAGACCCTGTTCTTTTCTACCTTTCTCTGAACAAGACCAATCTTTTCAGCTCTTACCAATAGCTTGTGTCCATACCCGTAGGCTCCCAGCTTATTAAGCAGTTCTCTTGTTGGGTAATCAGAGTTTCCTATTGTTTTCAACAGTCTAACGATTGCCCTCTCCTTCACCAAGATCCTGAGTAATTGGACCTGTTTCATATTTATGGTTTTGGCCATTTTTCTATTTAACCGTTACTATACATTGGCAACGTGGTTGTATATAAACCATTCGATTGTTTTGCTAGATCTTTGAATAAAAGAGGTAATTATTATAATATTCTGAGATAGATGTTATCAAACGACCGTGATCGTTTTTATAGGTATTAGTATACTTTCGTTGTACTAACGCCAAACTTCAACTACTTCACTCATCCTCACTCTTATTTGAGACCGTTCTTCTTTACCAAGATCAACAAACGCTAAAAAATACTATGCTTATTAATTACATGAACGATACCTAGGGGGGATTAACGTTAAAATCATTGTCAACTTCATTATAACAATATGCAGTATTGGAGCTACAAACGTTCTGCTGAGTTACATTTTGTTGTACCGAAATACCCGGTGAAGCAGAGTAACCATAGCTGCTGCCGCTGGATAGGGGGACGAATTCAACTATTCTCTGATCATTCATCCTGAGATCAGATTGTAATGGCTCATCATCATCGTTATACAATAACGGAAGAGCGTTATCCTTAGGTAGGGCTAGAGCATTCATATCACTAGCCAGGCCGGGGAGGAAGCTGCCAGCATAAAATGAAAGCGCCAAGACTGCAGATACGAATAGCAGACCCAATATTGACTTAAATTCCTCCAAATTCTAAGAGCCTCTCAAGGCAAGATTGCATATGTCATATTTCTGCCGTATCTAGAATTGCAACTGAAAACACTTTTCACAGAATCAAGGTCAGAACTGTTTCCTAACATTATAGCAGAAATTTCTCCGCAAAATGCCGACAGATCAACAATTCTAAGGAAATATACTATACAAAGTAACACCCATTAGAATCGATAATCGACTAAGCGATACCACACTAAAAAATCAATATAGTTGATTTAGGATTACTACTTAAGAACCGACGCGTTTCATCTTGGAACCACACTTGGGGCAAGCCACCTGATTGTGCTTTGTTCCACAGTTCATACAAAAATAACTAAGAGAGGAACCCGAATTGTACCCACCAAACATCGATGTACCAGACATTCCCATCCTTTTCATGGCTCGTTGCCTTACGTAGAAGCTGAGAAGGATAAAGACTCCAATAATGATTGGAAGCGAGTACGGAAATGGAACAATGAATGATATGGCGAGGCTTATTACTAGAGATATTCCTATCCACATTAATTGTTGCGACAGAAAGTCCCTGTTATTACTCAACTGCACTGTATGCGTTGTCATGTTTATTAAATGCTACCTTTTCTAGAAAATACGAGATTTACAAGATGTGGACGGAAATTATGTTTTTAATTCAGTATGCTTGCGTGCGTGCATCAACTTGAATTGATCTAATGTCGATACGAGAGCAGGGATCACCAATTGGGTCACACCGTAATGATGTTCTTCACCATCTGCCTCAAAATATCCAGGTTAGAAATAAACAAGTGAGAAGGCGGCTGAATCAGCATCCCAGTCACATTTAAATAAGCATAGGCGTTAGGTAGAAGTACATCGACCAAACCGATGGGGAACATGCCTAGTGCAAGGACGGTGAAAACTGGACTGCGCTAGGCGCTTATTTTATACATTTATTTAGATCTTTTTATCTCCATTCGCATGTATGAAAAATCTTCATACATGGTCCTTGACCAGCTAAAGGAATACGAAAATATCCTGTGCAAATTCTATCGAGTTCGCGATATTTTGTGAGACTCGAAACAGTGTTATTCCCAGTTTCTATATTCTTTCTTTTCTCTAGATACTAGTTATGCCCGCATCATTATCAGCAATCAGATTACCCTAAATTCAATTTCATCGTATCGATCTTTAACTGCAAGTAAAAATAAAGTGTCTTCGTAAATCAACAGCCAATCCTTGATGCCAACTACAGGCAGTTTCCGCACGAGCAAATTCCCACTATCTTTGACCCTGGCTAGTACAAAGACATGTCTTGGGATTTGTTTACCTTGCAATCTAAACAGGCTTTCTTGTAGTTCGATACCGGGTCTTCCCCCTTGAATATTAAGTCCTACTTTATCACCATGCTTGTTGACAACCTTAGCAGTTACGTAACTTTGTCCAATTTCAAATTGTTCAATATTTAAGAAAACCTTAGCGATTGCGGAAGCAGATTCTGGAATTTCTGGGAACAATTTTTCCGAAACTGAATCAAAGAAGTGGCCTTGCTTCTTCCGAATCGACAATCAGCAATAATAACGCATGAGCGCATATAAATAAATCTGAATCAGTGGCGATGATTTACTGAAATGTAATGGTTGGTAAGTATTCTACTCAATCCGTTTGCCTTCAGACTTTATTGAACTAACAACTTTATTTGCTAACCATGTAGAAACAGGGTGCCTTTGCATGCGACCAATCCGCTTTTGTAATCTCGAGCAAAAATGCAATAGATTATAAGACTAGATTATGGGAAGCTTACTTGGCGTGATTGAAGATGGAGACAGATTTCATGAAATCGCTGCGCACGGTAGAAAGCGATGGATTCAAGTGGATCGATCTCCCAAGTCCAACAAGGCATGAGATGGAAGCACTTGGTAGGCTTTACTCTTTCCACGACCTGAACCTTGAGGATTCGCTATCAAAGATTCAGCTTCCAAAGGTCGAAAGACATACCAACTATATCTTTGTCATAATTCACTTCCCATCAAGGGGTAAAGAGAGACATGTTCCTAGAGTCAGTCAGTTGTCAATGTTTCTAGGAGCCAATTTCCTTATAACCGTCCACCAAGGTGAACTTGAACCGTTGATGGACCTTTTTAAGATGTGTCAGGAGAATCCAAACCAGAGGGAGAATCTAATGGGCAAGGAACCTGGCTACTTACTTCATACAATCATCGATACTCTGGTGGACGATTTGTTTCACATTCTGATGAAGATAGTCGGTAACATAGACGATATTGAAGAAGGCGTATTCAATGAAAAGATGTCAGAAGCGAGGGAGATTTCGATATTGAGAAGAGAAATTACCATATTAAGACGTCTTATCCTTCCCATGAGACGAATTGTACTAGAACTGGCTCGAGATGTTCAACGCTTTTCCAAAGAGGATCTGACACCATACTTTTATGATGTTAAGGATCACATAGAAAAAGTCTTAGAATCCTTAGATGAATCGAAAGAGACTATCGAGATATACAAAGATACTGATTTTATGTACAGTTCGGAAAAATCAAACAGAATTTTATCCATACTCACCATTCTCTTTACGCTTTCAATTCCCGTGACAATAATAAGCACCTTCTATGGAATGAACTTACCCTTACCCGGAGACAATAACCATCCGGCAGTGTCAATCTTTGGAAATTATACCACCCTCATAATACTGCTAATAGGTGCAGTCACTAGCACAACTCTTCTGCTTTGGTATTTTAGACGAGAGGGTTGGATATCAATAGGAATACACAGGCACATGCACTGACCCGCCTAAAGTCGAACATGTGACGTTGCTATAATGTGGTATCAAATTATTTTGCATCGTCATCATATTCATCGGTCTTTCATATCCAAGCCTAGAATACCCGCATCTGCCCAATTTTCTCCTTCTACCTCATAGATCAGTATCCTGATCTTCTCGTTCCTTGTTTTAAGAATTCGCGCAGACTCTTCTGTAATTACTTGGACAAGTTCTCTCTTCTGCTCAACTGTTCTACCTTTGCTCAACGTTATTTGAATGACTGGCAAATCTAACTCACACTCAAATTCATCTGAATGTTAAAGTAATGTAAATTCTTTTGTTAGCCGTGTCCTTGATCCAATGCTGTCGAGCCGAAAAAATCCGACAGTAAACGCAAAATCAGTTTTTAAGGCCCATTCTTCATATCCGCCGATCTAGTTCGGCAATGAATTCATCCAAACGATCCTTTGGAATAACTGCACCAGATGCTTTGTCATGTCCTCCACCACTTCCTCCAAAATTAGCGGCAATTTCGTTAACAATCCTTCCCAAATGAGCTTCACATTCCTTTGAGCCTCTAATTGAAATGACAAATGAGTTGATCTCATCACGAGGCTTGTAAACAAGCGCTACAGGTCTACCCGAAATACCAAGTACAAAATTTACTATTACACTTGCAGTTAGATCAAGGTCATTTCTAACGTAGGCTAACTTTTTCTTGCGAGTGATAGAACCCTCCAATGACTTTACAGCTTCAGATACTCTAATTGCATATTTCTCTGCCATCATAAAGCCTCCTTCTATGTCATGTGGAAATCTGTTTTTGGAGATAGAATCTACGATTTTTAGGAGAAACTTATCATCGTGTTGGTTAGAGGAAATCATATAAGAAAGGGCCGTAGATTCCAGCATTAGAAAGTGTCTGTCGAATCTAGATACGAGCATAGAAGCAATAGGTCTCTGTTCTAAATAATCTGTTAAGGCGCCAGCAGCAGCATAAAAAGAAGAATACGAGTTAAGCTTATTCTTGTATCGTTGATAAACCTGCACGCTTGTACATTCGTCGGTAGAATGAACAAGAGTAACACCAACTTTTCGCAATTCCGACTTTATTTCTTCACTTACATCATGATGGTCTATGTATTCGACCTTGTACCCAATTGAAACTATTTCACCTAGAACCTCGACAAACGCAGATTCGTTTTTCTTGTTAAGACCCAGATCACAGATTACCAGTTTCTTGTTCTTTCTTGATTTCTTAGCCCCTCTCGCCCTTATGGCTCCATTCTTCTTGGTATCGCTCGTGCCTCTACTAACACCTGTGCCAAGGTCTCCAGCGCTCAGGGGTCTGGAAAGAGTGCCATCCGCACTCGATGAATTTGATATCAAAAAAGACAGTCTTTTTAGATGCCTTATAAGATTAGAATAATCAAGTAAGATGATATAACAGTCCTTGAATGCAGATTTCAAAAGGGCTGCAGAAGAAAGACCATCAACGTCCTCTCTGTGAGAGAGACAAATGACTGAAGGTACTTCAGATTCAAAATAAATTTCCTGATTCTTAGAAAAACTGCGAGAGGTTTTTGATTGGAACTTTACTTGACTTCTTCCAGTTTCTGTTTTCTTTCTAATGCCATGGCTAGGAGCAGCAACAAGGGTAGCATTATTATCATTAGTACTATTCTCCTTAGCCATGCGCAGCTGGTCCTGGACCACTGTCAAGGATCTTCAGACCCCAATCGGCAATTAAAACCAAAAGCAGAACCACCACCAAAAAAAATAGTCAGATAGAATTCGTCTAAATTATCGCAGGCATTGTTACCAAACTCCACAAATACTGGAGGTAGTGAGGGTGATAATGATGAATATGAAGATGATGGTAGCAATATTGACATAGTCACATCTAGATCCTCAACCAATATTCCATTAGTAGTATTACCGAGAGTAGGCAAAACACAACTTGAGAACAAACACAATAGATCAGCAAATCTAACGCTCCCCTAAATAATTGTAGCGTTCAGACAGCTCATGTTTACACTCAAATAATAAATTGAAAAACAGATAACAAAATGATTAATCGAATTGAAAGTACAACTTGGCAATGGCTAAACTATTTCAATTACAGACTACTTCTATTGCAAAATTAATTGAAAAAATTCGCCGCCGCGCATAAGAAAGTTGTAGATACACATATATCTCAATTTAAAACAGACTCAGGACTCATTCATTCACAATTCTATAGTCACATAGCTAATACAGAGTTCTTTACGCAGTGTATGCACTACTTAATTTGGTAGGTTCTTTTCTTACGGTTGCAATCTATCTATCGATTCCTCTGAAGGGATGTTGATGAACAAAGGCCAACCTTGTATCTTGGACAACAAAGATGTTGATAACAGCAAAGAAGAAGATGTGTCCATGCATCATGAACATACAAACGTGCATATGTTCAAACACACATGTTAACGCATCAGCACATACATCTCCGTGCCAATTCACTCTTTATCGTTGATTCTCATACATCAGTTTGCTCAGTTGGATACAAGTTTTTTTAACTTTCTTTTCTCAGAAAGTCGAAGGTTGGATGCCTTGGGCTATTGGTAATGGCAGGCTGAACACCTCGCCGAAGCTTGATGCGTACACCTCCACCCCATCAACGCCATCTTCTATGGCCGCCCTATTCCTTACGGAAGGCTGTCTTTTCTCGGGAAAGGCTTCCTCCTTAGATGCTTTCAGGAGTTATCCTAGGCAGCTTAGCTGCTCAGCGTGCCCTGTCGGACAGCTGATAGACCAGAGGCTGCGCTGCCCTGTTCCTCTCGTACTAGGGGCAACTTCCCCTCAGACAACCACGCCCCTGTCAGGCAGAGACCGACCTGTCTCACGACGGTCTAAACCCAGCTCACGTTCCCCTTTAATGGGCGAGCAGCCCCACCCTTGGCTCCTGCTGCAGAACCAGGATGGGAAGAGCCGACATCGAGGTACCAAACCGCGGGGTCGATGGGAGCTCTCGCCCGCGACGAGCCTGTTATCCCTAGGGTAACTTTTCTGTCACCACCAGCCCCCAATAGTGGGGACATGATGGATCGCTAAGCCCGGCTTTCGCCTCTGAATCCCGTATCATTGGAGATCCAGTCAGACTGGCTTTTGGCTTTGCCCTCACCGGCGGAGTTCTGTCCCGCCTGAGCCAATCTTTGGGCCCCCTCGATACATTTTCAAGGGGGTGCCGCCCCAGCCGAACTGCCCACCTGCCGATGTCCCCGTGATAACGGGTTAGCAATACGGTTGTAGATGGCTGGTGTTACACTTTTGCCTCCATCAACCCCAGAGGGCTGACTTCGTAGGCTCCCAGCTACTCTCTGCATCCACAACCATATCGCAACAACAGGCTGCAGTAAAGCTCCACAGGGTCTTCTCTCCCCGACAGAGGTTCGTGGACTGTTCGTCCACGTTATGTGGCTTCACCGGGCTGCAGGCGGGGACAGCGGGGCCCTCGTTGTTCCATTCATGCACGTCGGAACTTACCCGACAAGGCATTTGGCTACCTTAAGAGAGTCAGAGTTACTCCCGGCGTTTAGCGGCCCTTAGCCCAGTTGAACCCAGGTTTTAGGTACCGCCACTGGCCAGGATACAGAGGCCGTACATATCCTTTCGGACTAGCGACCACCTGTGTTTTTATTAAACAGTCGGGACCCCCTTGTCACTGCGACCTGCAACTCCTGCTCCTCGCAAAAGCTGCAGGCACTCCTTATACCATAGGTACGGAGCTATTTTGCCGAGTTCCCTCGCCTTACGGTATGCCCGACAGACCTTAGACTACTCATCCAGGGCACCAGTGTCGGATCTCGGTACGGTCTTGAAAGTCTCTCCCATTCTCTGCTTTCACTGTCTCCTGGACTCAGAAGAACCCTCCTTGCGGAAGGCCATTCGCACCTCGTTCTGGTTCTCACCATTACGGTACTCCCCAGAACTCGAATACTTGGACAGAACGACGGTTCTGCTCCCCTTATCCAGAAGCGACAGAGTAGGTGTTAACGATCCTCCCAAGGCACTGGAATATTAACCAGTTTCCCATTCGAGCAACTCTGTTGAGGTTGTTCTTAGGACCGGCTAACTCCCGGCTGACGACGCATTGCCGGGAAACCCTTGCCCTTGCGGTCGCCGAGATTCTCACCCGGCTATGCTGTTACTACCACCAGGATCTGCAATAGTTAGTTCAGTCCACTGGACTTCACAGCCCAGCTTCTACCCGAACACTACGCCCGTCTACCACGCACCGACATTGTCGGTGGTCTAAAGTATCGGCAGTCTGCTTGAGCCCCGTCCATTTTCGGGGCCCCCAAGCTCGGCAGGTGAGCTGTTACGCACTCTTTAAAGAATGGCTGCTTCTGAGCCTACCTTCCTGCTGTCTCTGCTCGAGGACACCCTTTTGTTTGACACTTAGCAGACATTCCGGGGCCTTAACTTTAGTCTGGGTTGTCCCCCTTTCGGTTATGAGGCTTACCCCACATAAACCCGCCTCCTGGCTTCTATGACGCTTGTATATTCGGAGTTCGAATGGGCGGCGAGCCCTTTCGAGCCCTTACCGTCCGATCGGTGCTCTACAATACAAGCCATCTCCACCAAGGCAGGACTGCGATCCACTTCGACGGGAACTAGCGATCACCGGACTAGATTGGTTTTTGACCCCTAATCCCAGATCAGAGGACCGATTTGCACGTCAGGACCCCTTCAGACCTCCAGTGGACTTTCGCCCACCTTCGTCTTATCCAGGAATAGATCGTCCGGTTTCTAGCCTTACTGCTATGACTAAAGACTCTTTCAAATCCATCGCCTCGCAGGTTATGCTGCGCGAATTCGGTTTCCCTTCGTCTTCCCTCTGTTAAAGGTTAAACTCGCCATAACAGCAAGCTCCCTGGCCCGTGTTTCTAGACGGAACATAGGACTCTGGAAGGCTTCAATTCCTTGCGGAATCTCTACCATAATCCTTTCAAGCCCTACACGTCGGTAACCGGTTGGTTTCAGGCGCTTTTCACCCCCCTTCCGGGGTACTTTTCAACTTTCCCTCACGGTACTAGTGTACTATCGGTCTTGGTTAATATTTAGCCTTGGATGCTACTTTCACCCACCTTCACTGGCCACTGCCAAGGCCAGTTACTCTTATTATAGCAGAATCCCACTCCCGTTCGTTTACGGGGGTATCACCCTCTCTGCCAGCACGTTCCAGTGCACCTCAACTAGAGGAGCAGGATCCTATACGCTATAACACACCACATCTCTACCATGTTACCATAGCAGATTCAGTTTAGGCTCTTCCGTTTTCGCTCGCCGCTACTAACGGAATCTCATTTGATTTCTCTTCCTCGTCCTACTCAGATGCTTCACTTCGGACAGTTCGCCCTCCCAAGCGCAAGCAAGGGAGTGTAAAGAGAGATCTCATTCGGAAATCCCGGGATCAGCGGTCGCATGCACCTCCCCCAGGCATATCGCAGCTTGCCACGTCCTTCATCGCTTACCAAGCCTAGTCATTCCCCAACCGGCGTCTTTGCACACCTAAATCCTTCGCATTTCTGTAAAGTTAGTTAGGTACCCGCATGAACGCTTTCTGATGAGTATAAAGATCTGATTTGACACTTCTTGTATGTTCTGTATATGTTTCTATGTATGTCCTGAATATGTATTTCTACATAAGCAAATGGACATACATATGTCTTCTATCTGCCATTAACACTTATCTTTCTGTACCCTATCCTTTTCAGAGTACACAATAGAATAACCAAATATACATAATGCACGCACGTTTGCGCGAACATTACTATAGTCAGCTTGTCACTAATTACTCGTGTTTGAATTTTCATATCTTCCTTAGGTTATTAATGATTTGACGAATACGTTATATTTCAGTTTCACCACATAATTTTGTCTTTTTTTTCTGTCTTGAGTCTGTCTTAAATTGACTTTCCTATGCGCGACGATCATCGTAAACTCACATTTACTACGTCCTTCATCCTCCAAAGGATTAAGACTATCCTTTTTTCTCTTGGAGAATTGCATCTCTTTTGTTTTGGCTACACGACCCTTTACACAAGTCAGTCCGACAGTTACTTTAAAGGAGGTGATCCGGCCGCAGGTTCCCCTACGGCCACCTTGTTACGACTTCTCCCTCGTTGCTGACCCCAGGTTCGATAGTACCAATATGGTATCACCTCGCCAAGAACCAACTTCGATGAAGCGACGGGCGGTGTGTGCAAGGAGCAGGGACGTATTCACCGCGCGATGATGACACGCGGTTACTAGGGATTCCATATTCATGAGGGCGAGTTTCAGCCCTCAATCATAACTGTGGTAAGGTTTACGGATTGCCTCCCCCTTTCGGGATTGAAACCCATTGTCCTTACCATTGCAGCCCGCGTGTGGCCCGAGGGTTTCGGGGCATACTGACCTGCCGTAGCCCCCTCCTTCCTCCGCCTCAGCGGCGGCGGTCCCACTAATTAGCCCCGCCACTCCTGAGAGTAGCGATAGCAACTAGCGGTAGGGGTCTCGCTCGTTACCTGACTTAACAGGACACCTCACGGCACGAGCTGGCGACGGCCATGCACCTCCTCTCAGCTTGTCGAGTAAAGTCTTCAGCTTGACCTTCACACTGCTGTCGCCCCCGGTAAGATTTCCGGCGTTGACTCCAATTGAACCGCAGGCTTCACCCCTTGTGGTGCTCCCCCGCCAATTCCTTTAAGTTTCAGTCTTGCGACCGTACTCCCCAGGCGGCAGACTTAACGGCTTCCCTGCGGCACCGGGTTGGCACGAAGCCAGCCCATCACCGAGTCTGCATCGTTTACAGCTGGGACTACCCGGGTATCTAATCCGGTTTGCTCCCCCAGCTTTCATCCCTCACCGTCGAGCGCGTTCTGGCAGGCCGCCTTCGCCACTGGTGGTCTTCAATGGATCAGTGGATTTTACCCCTACCCATCGAGTACCGCTTGCCTCTCCCGCCTCCTAGCCCTGTAGTATCCCCCGCGGCCCAACCGTTGAGCGGGTGGATTTAACGGAGGACTTGCAGGACCGGCTACGGATGCTTTAGGCCCAATAATCGTCCCGACCACTCGGGGTGCTGGTATTACCGCGGCGGCTGACACCAGACTTGCCCACCCCTTATTCTGCACCATTTTTAAAGGTGCCAAAAGACTTCCTTAGCGGAAATCACTCAGAGTAACCCTGTCAAGCTTTCGCTTATTGCAGAGGTTTCGCGCCTGCTGCGCCCCATAGGGCCTGGGCCCTTGTCTAAGTGCCCATCTCCGGGCTCCTCCTCTCAGAGCCCGTACCGGTTACAGGTTTGGTGGGCCATTACCTCACCAACAGCCTGATCGGCCGCAGTCCAATCCAGGGGCCATATAGATTTAAGCCATGATCCATTCCAGAAATCTTGGCCTATCGCGGTTTAGCCTCAGTTTCCCGAGGTTATCCACGTCCCCTGGGCATGTTGACTACGTGTTACTGAGCCGTATGCCACGTATTGCTACGTTAACTCGCATGGCTTAATCCCACTCTGATAGCAGTCGGGTCCGGCAGGATCAACCGGAGTCGATCCATGTCGTATTATATATTTATGAGAGTACTGTCGGACTGTTTGTTATTGTGCGGGTCGTGTAACCTAAGTCAGATACGATTTTCCATCGCATCTCCATGATATGAGCGTAACTGGAGGTCAGTGAATCATTCAATGGCGCTAAGACCATTGTTATTTGAGAGATCATCACTGACGCCGCCTTATAGTCCACGTTCTACAAGTCTGTCACAGGATTTCAATATAAACGTTCGCAAGAAATGAGATGCTACGGCTAGTACGTTACCATTACAGGAAATATTCAGTATTACTCAGCATCAATGCCAACATAGGTTTAGGCCTGGTTAGCGGATATTGGCATCGGAAGTGTTGATTAAAGCATATTATCACTTAGTCTGAATAGATTTTTCTTGAAGAGTACCTAGATTACTTGACTTTAAGAAGACGATTTGACAGGCTTTTCTCTTTTCCCAACTGAACCAGTGCTAACAATTAAAAAGTGTTCTGAATGTAGTTAGCGACCGATGAAACTAACCGCAGCCACTCAAATTCAAAAGAGATACTTGAGAAAGACTCGAAAATCTCATGAGCTTTACAAAAAATCCTTGTCGTGTTTTCCAGGAGGAATAAGCCACAACATTAGACATTTCGACCCTTATCCTTTCTATACGAAGTCAGCGAAAGGAAAATACCTTCACGACGTAGATGGAAATGATTACACAGATTATTGGATGGGCCATTGGGCCTTACTTATAGGTCATTCACATCCTGTGGTGACTTCTGCTGTTAGGAATCAGTCAAGTCACGGAACTTTGTTCGGCACTGTCAACAAATTAAGCCTGGATCTTGCCTATGCGATAAAGGAGGGAATGCCCCGTGCCGAATTGATTCGCTATTCCAGTACAGGATCAGAGGCTACAATGTACGCAGTTAGACTTGCCAGGGCCAGGACTGGAAGAAGGGTTGTCGCAAAGATCGTAGGGGGCTGGCATGGATATAATACAAATCTTCTCCAATCCGTCAATTATCCATTTGAATTAGACGAAGGACTCGGTCTAATTCAGGATGAAGAACAATTTGTCGAGTCTATTCCGTTCAATGATTTGGAAAGGTCTCTGAAAATTCTCAACACCATACGAGATGATTTAGCGTGCGTAATAGTAGAGCCCGTCCTTGGTGGTGCAGGTTGTATCACACCGGAAAGTGACTATCTCCGTGGTTTGCAGGAATTTGCCAAGACTAACGATGCTCTCTTCATACTTGATGAGATCGTCACAGGGTTTCGTCTGTCATTTAGAGGTGCTGCACATGAATATAAGTTGGACCCAGATTTGTTTACTCTGGGAAAAATCGTAGGAGGAGGTTTGCCGATCGGGGTTTTGTGTGGTGACAAAGACATCATGTCATTATGCAACCCGGTTGGGAGAGAAAAGAGTCAAGTCGCCTGTTACATTGGAGGTGGAACTTTTGCCGCAAATCCGCTGACGATGACAGCAGGGTTAGCGACCTTAACACATCTTAAGCAAAACAAGTCAGACATCTATCCCAAAATAAATAAGATTGGCAATAGGATAAGAGCAGGACTGAAAAGGGTATTTTTAGACGCAAAGATCGATGTGGATATAACGGGGGTTGGCTCCTTATTTATGACCCATTTTCTCAACAAGAACATACGAAAAATAACCTCTGCATCAGACGTCGGATTATCTGACAAAGATCTGCTTAGGAAATATCATTTCGCCCTAATTGCAAAACACAACATGTTCTTTCTTCCTGAAAAAATGGGTGCGATTTCCTCTATACACACTCTGAAGGATGCGGAGCTTTTGATAGATGCGACACAACAAATCGTTCAATCCCGTCTTCTCTCAAGGGGCAAGTGGGATGATAGTCCAAAGGAAATATATTAAATCGGATAAATTTATCTATAAACTGAGTGAATAGATAGGATTTGCTATGATTTATTGTAGATCTCTATTTTCAAGTCAAATTTTTATACCTTGAAGGCACATAATATCTATGGCTTTAATGACTGGCCAGCTGCAAGTGAATGAGGTTAACTTCAAATTGTGCGAACGATGCGGTAAGCTTATGTTGATTTACGAGAAATGCGATTGCTATAATGAGCTCTCAAAACCCTCGAATAGGAACAAAGTGGTTGCCAAATCGACCCAAATCTGACTGTGGTCTAAACCATCACGTGAAGTCTTAAAAAAAGACTTGGAAAATAGTGTATTTACAGGCCACCAAAATTAAGTTAATGGGGGCAATAATGATAAATACAAGATAGGGTAGTTCTACCAAATTTGGTTGACATCGACAGCAATGCAAAATTATTGGTGATCATATTATAGGCTGGTAGCTGTGAGAAGCACTGTTTCTGGAGCTGCCGAAGTAAAATCGTAGAGCCGTTTCGATATCTTACGGAGTCGTCGCAATCAAGACTTTCGTTTTCCTATCTTTCTTCAAACGCTTACTAGAGACAAATATGACTTGATGAGTAAGCGAGTCAGAAGAATTTTCGGCTACTAAGAGGCTCTGAGAAGAGAAGAATACTCATTTACAAACTTCTAACGAAAAGACAGAACAAGGGGATACAAACACCCCGTATGCTATTCAGCGTTCCTGATGTCTAAACTTATTTCAGGGGAACAATCCAATTCGTCCCAATCAAGATTATTCCTAGAAGGGATAATTTCTGACAACGGATCATAACTGTCGAATTTTGTCCTAGAGATAATTGAAGAAAGTAGATGCACATTAACATGCCCAGGATTTGACATCATTAAATTTACATCGCTCAAATTATCTTTTTTAAAGACTGATTGAACCGTATTGACCAGACCATTCATCGCCCCTACAGATATTCTATCGCCGCCCATAACATAAACTAGAGTACGTCTCACGGATTCTATGTCAGCATTATCCAACAGCATCGCCAGAGAATCCATCGCCGAAGCTGAAACCGAATCTCTATCAGGTCTTCCTACACTTAATAAATTCAAATCGGCATTGAATTCAGTTTGATAAAATGACGAAATAATGTCAATTATTGCCTGATTTGTAAGGTCATAACACTGTGAGATTGTCAAATCAGGATTGTTGTCCAAAAAGGCATCATTGTCAATGACGACAACCGCACCAGAAGATTCTCGAATCCTCCGCAGCGAAATTCCTGCATCAAAGATGCGGTTCTTTTCAAACTTGAAAGGCATAATAACGAAGGTTATGACTTCAATTTCGTTTCTTGGTATCGATTGTGGTCGTGAGTGGAAAGAGGAGATTGTGTCTTCACTCATTTGATTAGAAACAAAAGGTTGATTTCTAATCAAGTTACAAATTGTCGGGCAAAGTGCGATTCCAGCTTTTCCGGCCAGATTACCTATAATCAATATCGTGTGGTAGCCTGCTACAAGAGACCTGATCCTATCCACTGATGCTTGGGCATAGAACCTAAGTTTGCGACCAGATGGATTAATCCATGATTCTGTGTTTATCAGAACGGTAGGATACCCGCCAGTATCACATCTCTCATCATCCGTTACTATTGAACAATCACAACCCAATTCCTTAGCAATCTTTGAAGCAAGCCGGCTTCCTAGTCCACCTACTCCCAAAAGGAGAACAGGTTTTCTTATCTTAATCAAACTATCACTTGAAAGATTTCGTAGCAATCCCACAACCCCCCGCAGAGAGGAGTATAATTTATACTAGTTAAAAGTTACGATAAATCATACTATACATATGTTTAACCCATCGCTCTATTTCTGTCAGTCTATTCCTCCTTAAATGCATTATTTTTCTTCAACCTAGTTTGACCCCTTCCAATGCTCGTGAAGAGTATTTCTTGATCCTAACCATGACTTGATCCCCCAGTTGTGGTGAACCAATATTGGATTCTCCTTTTCTGATGAAAATTGGTTTGTATGCATAATTTCTTCCTTGTATGAAATTTTGGTCAACCTCGTCAATGATAATGTTACCCCTCCATCCAATCCATTTCATGTTTCTCTCACGAGAAATTTTTGTCGCAAGCTCGTGAATGCGAGCACTCCTATCCTTGGCTACTTCACTGGTCAATCTTCCCTCCAGCAATGTCGCAGATGTCCCAGGTCTTGCTCCATATCTAGAACAGTTGACGATGTCTGGCTTACTTTCCGAAATCAAATCTAATGTATCTTCGAAGTCCTTCTCACTCTCGCCTGGAAAACCAACAATGATATCTGTTCCAATAGTAATATCATGACACCTATCCCTAAAAGATTTCACGATATCTTTGTACATCTTCGCAGTATGGCCTCTCTTCATCGACCGCAATATCCTTTCGCTGCCACTCTGGACCGGAATGTGCAAAAATCGATAGATTCTATTTGATTCTTCAAGTAATTGGATCAGTCTTGGCTTTAAGGAGCCCAGATACATTGGGTTCATCATCCCAATCCGTATCCTAAAATCTCCTGGTGTCAGCTCGCACTTTCTCAACAATTCAATGATATCTGTGCCGATATCAAAGCCATAGCAACCATTATCAGTAGAAGAAAGCCAGATTTCTCGGCAACCTTCCCTGGTGTCCTCTTCTATGGCGTGCATAATGTCTCCAATTCTATAACTTGTTATCTGCCCTTTTGCAAGTTTGGTCTGACAGAATGAACATTCACTCAAGCATCCAACCGCTATCTGAACAATACTGACGACAGGATTAATCCTCACCTTAGGAATATTTAATTTCTCCCGTCCATCTGCATCTTCCAATTCAACGGACTTCATTCCACTGATTGCTGCCTTCGCGCAGCTGACTGTCTTAGTTAAGGACCTTGGTCCCAAGAACGAAGCGCCACTGAACAGTCTTTGAAGTTTCTCGGTTTCAGTTTTTGCCAAACATCCTGCAATTATGAGCGGCTTTCCGGTCATTGAAAGGGCCTTTATCCTACTCATCATTTTATGCTCAGTAGTATCCTTTACTGAACAGGTAACAATTATGTTCAAGTCATGGCTTTCGTCTGGTTTTGCGATTTCAAACCCATTTGTTGAAAGGGCTCCAGCAATGGCCTGTGAATCCGCCACATTAGCTGAGCAACCATATGCTTCTATCCAGACCCTAGGTAACGAGATGCCATTACCGCTCTTGGAATGAGTAAATTCATGATCGTCCTTGTTGGAATCCTTGGAACTCTTTGATAAGGCAAGAGGAAACCCTTTTTCTTTGGGAGCTATGTTCATGTTACCTTCTATCCTTTAAGGAGAAATGAGGTGTTTGAGGATAATAAACCCATAAACATCTCCGTCATGGAGATCAAGCCTCATACTTACCCCTTCGCAGGCATAAATCTGAAGCAACTACTCAAAGGAAATCGACCTGATCATATGTTCTGCAACTGGCAGATTCATCGAGAACTCTGACATCGGGGCGATGTATGAGAACACATACCTTTTGCCATCCTTTAAAGTCCAGATATCCATTGCCTCAAGTGTAAATTGTTGAGAAGGATCTCCACTTCCGTAGGTATAGAGAACCTTCTGTGCTGTAAGGTTTCCTAGAGTTTCAGTATCATTCTCCTTGAGATCAAACCTCGGATAACTACTTGCGATGGCAAGTAAACTCTCAGTTAGCTGGTTCAGGTTCTGAATATCAGGTTGAGGAGCAGCCGAAATACGGAGTGTGGGAGGAAGAAGTTGCATCATTTCGGACCTACTAGCATTGAATTCGAGAACTTGCACATCATCTGAAAAATCTCTAATAATCGGCGACCAATCAGTAGGATGGTCGATCTGTATACCCAATTCAGGAGAAACATAAGTGGCGAATTCTGTTTCATTGACAGAACGTGGCTGTTGCTGGGAAGTTATATTTTGAAGGTTGATGGTCTGTGTAGAATTACCGATTTTGTCACTGTCAGGTTGCTGTAGTTGACCCAAAGATGACTGAATGCAAAGAATTGGCAAACAAGTAATACTGGCCGATAAAAGAGTTACAGCAGCAAGTGCCTTAATGTGAGTTCTACTAATTTCATTAATCCTATCCCCCATTATGAGCTGAGTTAAAGCAGGGATTATTTTAGTTTTTGTTGAACAAGCCATTAAAATCAGCTTAGGTAACCTGCCCTTCTTTTAGTAACTTCAAATCAACAACAGAAATTAATTGGTACACAAAAGAAGATCAAAGTCGAAAAAATAAATTTCAGGACTCTTGATCTGCGGATTTTTTCTTTCTAGTAGATTTCTTCTTTGATTTCTCGACCGTTTTCAACTCCGGTTCTCTTTTATCCTCACCACCAGACTTGATTGCGGTTGCATCATTGTCTTCTTTTTTCGGCGAATCCTCATGCTCAACTTGTTCTTTGGCTTCCGCTTCTTTCTTCTTTATTGTGGGTTGTTCCTCGGGTGTCTTTACTTCTTGCTTCACTTCAAGATCTTCTGTCGGGGATTTTCGTTCTTTGGCTTCCTCATAGAGTGAAACCACAACAGTGTCAGTTTCGTCTTTGGTCATTCGTACGCGGATTTTCCTTGGGGGATTTCGTTTTCCTCTCTGCCACAAGTATCTATTAAGATACTGATCAATCTTTATGTCATCAGTCTTCATGTGCCTCTTGGTGAACTCTCTTAATATACCAACTACCCTGTTAGTTCGCTTATATTCTGGGGTAATCCAAGCTTTTCTGAAATTAACGGTATAAATGCTCTCTTCAGGAGTTTCATTCAATGACATTAATCCTTCTCTCCTCCTCTATTTTCAACCAACATTGACATCCGTCCTTCGCCAGAGACGCCTCTTGGGATTTGTTCTAACGTGTCTATGTGTACGAATGATGACCCATGCGGGCACAGGTCTATTCTGCCTTGTGCGTTTTATCAATCTCTTTTTTCGCGATGTGTTCTTTCTGGCAGCCAAGCTATAGACCGTGGAGTATCTTCGCCTATTTTTAAGTGTTAGTCCATCACCCAAAGGCATGATTACCCCATCACTGACTTTGGCTATATGCAACATATTTTTAGTTGAAAACGTACTCCGTAGACTGTAACTGAACAACATATCAAATGTCCTCACCATCAGACTTGAAATCACAAGATACGTGGACTTGCTTCAAAGGGAGTATTCGGAGAACTGGTACGTCCAATTCAGCTTTTTTGCGCAAGCCCTTCCTTAGGAATATGATAAAAGTAGGTCCCGTGCTGTCCTCGCCGGTGGCAGACAATCAATCGGCGTATGTAGGCACAATCACCGGTCGTGTATATCGGATTGATAGAGGGAGTTTGATCGTTAAATGGCATATTAATGCATCCAATCCAGTCGTTTCCAGCCCCTCAATATACAAAGAGAATCTAATAGTGGGAACCTTTTCGAAATGGGTCCATGAACCAGTCGCTGATAGTGAGCCTAGCAGCGTTATTGCCTTTGATATTCATGACGCGACCAAGATGTGGAACTATGAGCTTCAAAACGGGGTATTTTCATCGATATGTTCTATAGAAAATATTCATGTTTTTGGCTGTCTAGACGGAAAGATTTACGCTTTAAACAACGAAGGAGATCTCAGATGGCAGTTTGCTACTGGAGGCGAGGTCTGGTGTTCGCCATCTTCTGATGGACGCAGAATCTTCGTAGGCTCTGATGATTGCAGGCTATATGCATTAGATTTGGACGGGAAGATGGTCTGGAAAACGAAACTAGATGGTAAAATTAGATCCTCTTCTCCGTGTCTTTCAAGCGATGCTGATAATTACAATGATCTCGGGTTTCCTTCACTTTACATAGGGACTCAAAGTGGTATCCTATATCGGGTAAACAAAGACACTGGTGCAATACTTTGGTCTTCTGATTTAAGTTCACCGTTGCTCTCCTCGCCTTCTTTAATTCAAAGCTATGTCTTAATAGGATCCTCAGACGGTTACCTGCATTGTATAAGGTCAGCGGATGGCTCCTCAATCTGGAAGTTTAAGACTGCTGGCAAGATATGGGCGTCTCCACTTTTGACAAAAGGCCTAAAAGTTTTCGTGGGATCACTAGATTCACATATTTACTACTTGGACATACTCACGGGCCAGTTACTTTGGAAATTTCCTACAATGGATATGATAGACTCTTCGCCTTGTCTTGCAGGAGGTATGCTCCTTGTGGGTTCCAGAGATGGATATC
The DNA here is from genome assembly GCA_963841565.1 of uncultured Nitrososphaerales archaeon. Taxonomy (GTDB): domain Archaea; phylum Thermoproteota; class Nitrososphaeria; order Nitrososphaerales; family Nitrososphaeraceae; genus TH5896. Next base: position 131,320 of record CAWJCY010000007.1, on the reverse strand, counting down.
TGTATTTTTTTGATAAAGGAAACAGTATTTCTTACATATATTAGGGTCAACATATCTAAGAATTAATGTTTCCATATGGGATTGCCTAATGTGTTCTTTACTCCCAAATCTGGTCCTACAAAACAGCGTCTTTCATCCCATCTTCGGTATGTTAGAAATTGGACTATTGGTAACACCAGTAAAGATTAATTATCTGCGTCTGTTCCCAACAACATAACGATATGAGCGATTGGGACCTACTTACGCCAGGCATAGGCCTTACTTCGATAGGAATAGTAGGAGTAGGAATTTCCCTTGCAGGTATTGCCAAGACGTTTATCGACGGAATGCATGCCGTGTCTTTGCTGACACTCTTTATTGGTTTAATCTTCCTTTCCGCGGGAATATTTAAAGATGGATTTCCAAGGAGTCCTAGGGCCAAATCAGCCACATTTATCACGTTGGGATTTCTGGTCACATTTGGCATTGCAACAGCTGTTACTATAAGTACTACTGTACCTAGCATTTTTGCCTATATTGGATTGATGATGGTAATTGCGATCCCTGCGACCGTAATAATAGTGGCATCGTATAAAGAGAGTCCATATGTGAAGGCTATAAGCGTGATATTCATCGCTGCCAGCAGTTGTGGGTGGTGGAACTTTTTACGTTTTTGGATTGGTTTCTCCAAAGGTACCATCCGAACAAGATGCTGTGCAAGGACAGGCGGGAAGCGGGAATACGTCCTCAACCAGTGGTAATGCATCAGGTTCAGCGTCTGTGGCTTCTGGTAATGCCAGTAATGCTACAGGATCGAGTTCTGGACCTGTTGTTAGCGTTAGCATTCCGCCTGGTGCCTCGGCTCAGGGCAACCCTTCCTATGACCCGGCTATTCTTAACGTATCGAAAGGCGACTCAATTGAATGGACAAATAATGACAATACACCTCACACCGTGACAAGTTCTGTTGATGAAGGTCAAACTTTTGACTCTTCATTAATAATGGCTGGAGATACATTTCTTCTTCAAACCTCAGATCTAAGTGAGAGTAGTTATGATTATTTCTGCACACTGCACCCATTCATGAAGGCCAGCTTCGTGTTTGAGGGGGACAATGCTACTACAAATGGTAATCAGTCCAACTTGAATTCCTCTAATACTGAAAATGGTAACCAGTCCAACTTGAATTCACCTCCTGTTACAAATGTATCGGCCACTAGCCCTGATTTACAGCTCACGTTAGTGCAATATTCTCGCAACTCATTGATCGGCCTGGATTACACCTCGACAACCCTGGCTAACAAACTAGATCTTATTGGCTACTAGATTGCTGGCAGCTCAGGCATATTATTTTGAGTTAAATTTTTTCCGATTTGACGGTTAGTGATTATCTCCTGTTGTTAGATCTTTATGCATTTTGATAATTACGATCTCTATCTCTCAGCAACATCTTCTTGAACTTGAAAGAATCGCAAAAGAGTGCTACCCTACTGAAGCATGTGCTCTTCTAGAAGGTACCTTCAGGATTGTCGGCGGTAAATCGGACGATGAACAGGCCAACGTCGCTGCCATCATTCGTATGCGGAACGCCGATGATTCGATCTATTCCTTTAGAATCGATTCAAATGAATTAATTAATGCGTATCAAGAAATCAGTTCTCGCAACGCAGAGGTGGTTGGTATATTTCACTCACATTCTTCAAAGGCATATCCTTCTTTAATGGACAGAAGATATATGGAAATTAATCCTGTGGTCTGGCTAATTTATTCGACGCTGTCTCACAGCTTCGCCGCTTATATCCTTGATGATAAGGTTGTTCAAATCAAACTGGAATCCTCCTCTTTGCAGAATGCATCATAAGCGTAGAATTCTATCCTTCAAGGCCTAAGTCTATCCACGTCTCTAGGATACAAGACAACATCGCGAACGTTTTGGGAGTTTGTGAGAACCATCATGAGTCGATCAAATCCCAACCCCCACCCCGAATGAGGGGGCATTCCCCACTGGAAAGCCTTCAAATGATCTTCGAATCCTGAAGGGTCTAAGCCTTGTTCTATGATCTTATTCTTTAGCTTATCTGGGTCATGCTGTCTTCTGCCTCCGGAGACAAGTTCTAGGTAGCCAAACTGAAGATCGAAGGAACAAGACAGCTCCTGGTTTCCTTCTTTTTCATGAATGTAAAAAGGCTTCAGCCTCATCGGCCAATCCGTGATGAAATAGAACCCTTTGTGCAAATCACCAAGTTTCCGTAACGATGTATCAGAAAGATCGTCGCCAAAGGACAAAGATTCTCCCTGGCCCCTTAATTCATCAAGTGCCTTTTCGTAGGTTATCTGCTCAATTTTCAATTCCGGAGGTTCTAATCCAGTATCATTTGAAATGCCAAACATCTCCTTCATCTTGTGGACCGCTTCGTCCCGATTCCTGTTCGATTCAGCATGAGGCTCTGAAATTTTCTGCCAAGTCATTTTTAGATCAGCGTTACAATGCTTCATTAGATCATGGATTACTCTCTTAATAAGATCCGCAACGATTGCCATAACGTCGGTGTAATCAAGAAATGCTGCTTCAACGTCTACGCTCGTAAACTCGGCCAAATGCCTCACAGTATGAGATTTCTCTGCTCTAAAATATGGACCTATTTCAAATACACGCTCCAAACCGACTGTCAACTGCTCTTTATACAACTGCGGACTCTGTGCTAGATAGGCATTTTTACCAAAATAATCGCATCGAAATAAATTCAGCTCCACCCTCGGTAGAAGTTCCAATTATTTTAGGTGTAGTTACCTCAGTGAACCGTTTTGACCTAAGAAAATCTCGTATCGTTTGCAACGCAGAAGAGCGTAGTCTAAAGATCGCTGAAACCCGAGGGTCTCTAAGGTCCAAGGCTCTTGAATCAATTCTCTTATCTGTAGAGGATTCGACACGCCCTGTTGGATCGATGGGAAGAGGATGATTAGCCTTTGATAACAAGGAAATCTTGTTCGCTTTAATCTCAAAATCAACATTCTTGGCTTTACTTCTCTGAACTTTTCCCTCAATGAGAACGCAGCTTTGTCTGGGGATCATCCTTATTTGACCCAATAGATCTCCAGCGACAATAATCTGCATTATACCCGTAAAGTCTCTTATCGATACAAAGCCTAGTTTCCCAATGTCTCGAATATCTTCAATCCATCCTGCTACACTGATAACTCTGTCTACGAGATCGTTAGTGATGCAGTCTGCAAGATGAGATCTAGTCATATTTAGCTTCTCTGACATGCGTTAGTCCCAAATTGTCTTAATTTGAATGAGTTTCAAATTCTACTATGAGATCAATTTTCTTGACCGCCCTGGCGACCTTCCTGATTTTTTCCACGTCAAGTGGGAAACTTGACCTATTAGCCGATTCTTGACTTACTATTACCCTAGTCAATTTATTACCATCCGGTAGCCAAATTAAATTCATATTCAAGATTCGTTGAGGGTAAAAGAGGTTTTCCATAAATCTCCTATCAGTCCCTTCAGCTTCTACAAACCAAATATTGGCATTGAATTCACCTGCAAATTTTTTGACAATAGATGGGTTACTTCTTATAGTAATGATATCCGAAGTTCTTAAGAAGAGAATATAATCATCATCAACCTTGTGAGAACCAACTAATGTAAATTTGTTGATCTCTTGGTCCTTCTCTCCCAACTTCGCTAGTTTGATAGAGGAGTACACGGCTGCTTGGTTAAGCTGACCCGAAGTTAGCTTTGAATCGCACTTCGAACACAGGATACCGGTCTTTGCATCAAACAAGCAAATAGGAGTTTTCAACAGAAACTTTGGTTAATTATCATTTCTGTAATATAACCTGTTGGCATGTTGAGTTCTGATGCGGTACATTTGAGCGTACAGTCTACAGCTTACTGGTTTATTAAAGGCGCGTACTTATCAACCATCCCTTAATGTTATGTCCCGTACCCTTGAACCTATGGTTTAGACTTGATGAAGATTTGTCCATGCCCCAACGATACAGCGACGTTACTTCGTGAAATGGAAAAAGGCATGGTTTGCCGTTCGGCAGAGTTAAGAGGTTAAGAAAAGGTTGTACGGTTCATATGGCACTTACCCCTCGTATCTATTGATTGTCACAAGGCGCGCCTAAATCAAACGACTCGTCGTTGAACTTTGCAGATTCTAGATTAAAAGTAGAAGCCCTTCAGGTTTACTATTTCACTAATCGAGGTATGGTTAAAGCTGTCGATGACATTTCATTTGAAATATGCGGTAATGAGTCGATTGGCATTGTCGGTGAGTCAGCCTCGGGGAAGAGTACTTTAGGGGCCGCGATAATACGTTCAGTAAATCCTCCTGGTAGAATAGTAAGAGGAAAAATATACGTTAATGGAAAAAATGTGCTCAATCTATCGGAGAGTTATTTTAATCGTGAAATGAGATGGAAAAAAATTGCGGTAGTATTCCAAGGTGCCATGAACAGCTTAGATCCCGTCTACAGAATCTCCGAACAGTTGCGTGAGCTCATGCAAGAGCACAAGATTAAAGGTAATTTTGAACAATTAACATATCAGGCGCTTACGGACGTTGGACTTGACAAATCGGTTGCCAATAGATATCCTCACGAGTTAAGCGGAGGGATGAAGCAACGTGTTGTTATAGCCATGGCTCTCCTACTACAACCCCTCATTCTCATTGCAGACGAACCTACGACTGCTTTAGATGTCCTTGTGCAGGCGCAAATAATGAATTTGCTGAAGAAACTCAAAGCTGAAAGAAACATGAACATTGTAATGATAACCCATGATATTTCTTTGATTTCTGAGATCGCCGACAAGATAGGGATAATGTATGCTGGGCAAATAGTAGAATTGTCTTCATCATCGGAACTGCTCGTCAATCCAAGGCATCCATATACTCAGGCTTTGATTAAGGCTATACCCAAAATACATTCCACCTACAGCAAGATAGACTCTATCAAAGGTAATCCTCCAGACTTGGCCTCAGAATTGAAGGGATGTAGATTTTACGAAAGGTGTCCTCACGCTATGGACCTATGCTTACAGGATCCTCCGCTATTCAAAACTAAAACGGGATATGTAAAATGCTGGTTGTACAAAGAGTGCGAACTAGAATATTCGAACAACTAAACTGGCTTATTGATAGTCATGCAGTCTCTTATCCCTGTGCAACAATACCTTTCTATCCAACAATGATTTGTGTTCGCGAAGAATATGTTCGCGTGCGCAACCATCATGGATAACTCCTATGGAACAGAATTCGCAAGAAGTTACAAAATCCATGATTTGAAAGCCTATTTTACAGACGGCACAAATATCAGTACCTGTTTCCATATCAGTCAACGGCTTGAGCCAAGGTTCTCGCCAGAGGACAACTGTCACGTTGAATTATAAATTCCTTGATATTCCAATTTAAACCTGCCGAGTAGAGCCTCATAGATGGCTTCAAAAAAAGACCTGTTTCTCGGGTGAGGTGAGTCTGATTTGAAAGCGGTAATGAATACAATAGGGTAGGAAATTCGCAATTTTATTACAGCCTTATACTGTAGAGCCTGAGTGCTCTCATTTAAATATGACATAAGAGATATTGCTTATCTGAGGACGCTCTCTGAAGGAGAAAAAGTAGTAAGATGTTACAGAGTTCGACCATAAATGTTGAGAAGATAAGGCAGGACTTTCCAATCCTTCAAAGAAGGATTAAGGGAGGCCATAAGCTAATCTATCTCGATAACGCGGCTACTACGCAAAAGCCTAGAACTGTAATTGACTCCATTAGCAATTACTACATGAATTATAATTCAAATATTCACCGAGCGGTCCATCAATTGGCAGAGGAGGCAACATTTGCGTATGAAGAGGTTCGTCTGAAGGTTGCCAAGTTAGTCAATGCAAGGTCTCCTGACGAAATTGTCTTTACTAGAAACGCGACCGAGTCAATAAACTTAATAGCCAAGTGTTGGGCCCGCCAGCATCTGACTAAAAGGAATAAGGTCTTGATAACTGAAATCGAGCATCACAGCAATATCGTGCCGTGGCAGTTAGTGACTGGAGAAGTGGGGGCAACCTTGGATTATTTAGGTGTTGGAGATGATGGGCGTATCGACATTGAGGATTTTAAACAAAAAGTTCATGATCCGAAACTGAAATTGGTTTCGATTTCCCAAATGTCTAATGTTTTAGGTACTATTTTGCCGGTAAAGGAAATGACGAAGCTTGCTCATGAAGTGAACGTGCCAATCATGATCGATGCGGCCCAGTCAGTGCCTCATATGAAAGTCGATGTTCAAGATCTTGACTGCGATTTTATGGCTTTCTCTGCTCACAAAATGCTAGGTCCAACTGGAGTTGGGATCCTATATGCGAAAAGGGAAATTCTGGATGAGATGCCACCTTTCATTGGAGGCGGAGATATGATTAAGGAAGTCCATAAGACGAACACAATATTTAATGACCTACCGTACAAATTTGAGGCAGGAACTCCTAACATTGCTGACGTCATAGGCTTTGGAGCGGCGATAGATTATCTAAACGAGCTTGGGTTTGAGAATATTCGAGAACATGAGATGCAGATTACTGATTACGCCCTGGAGAGAATGAATGAGATTCAAGGCATCACAATATATGGCCCACACGGTATGAATGATAGAGGTGCAGTCATCTCTTTCAATTTGGGTGACATTCATCCTCATGACCTGGCTACTATCTTAAACGATTTTGGCATCGCGATGAGGTCAGGACATCATTGTGCTCAGGTCCTTATGGAAAGACTGGATGTTTCTGCTACATCAAGGGTTAGCTTCTATGTTTATAACTCAAAAGATGAGGTTAATATATTGATTGACGCATTACAAAGTGCGCGGAGGTTGTTTGGACTTTGAGCGAGGATATATACAGGGAGATAATACTTGATCATTATAGGAATCCTAGAAATAAGGGGAGGATTTCTGACGCGGATGCAAGCTTCCATGATAGCAATCCACTTTGCGGAGATGAAATTGACATTCATTTAAAAGTTGAAGATAACATTGTCAAGGACATCAAATTCGAGGGAAGAGGTTGTGCAATTAGTCAGGCTAGTGCATCAATGCTCACCGAAATGGTGATGAACAAGCCGCTAACATCCGTTAAAGAATTAGGTAAGGACGATATCCTCGAAAATATCGGTCTGGTAAACCTAGGGCCAGCAAGAATAAAGTGCGCACTACTTTCTCTAAAAGTACTCAAGATGGGTATGGTAGAATATTATGCATCAAAAGATCCTGAATCTGCTCAGGAGATCCGTGAGGGCTCTAGGCTTTATTAAATGGTCCAACACACGGACACATATCTCAATCTATAATCGAATTTATTTTTGCATATAAGATATAATAAATGAAAAGCATATAGGAATTTGAGACGATTACGAACCAATTTGAACGTATATAGATACCACCATTAGTTTTCGTCGCCAACTCATCTCAGTAGACACGGCCCAGAGAGCTGAAGAACTGAAAGTGAAATCAACAACCTTCTTTTAATTTAATCTTATACAAAATGGAGTAGAGAACTAGAGCAGATCATCTAATATCCGATTACGAGCTCGTTTCCAATGCCAAGTTACGAAAGAAAAAAATAGATTGGTCTTACATCTTTATCGTCATCAAGGTAATATTTTGCATTTAGCACACCTGTGGCCCATGTGGGTGCCTAAACTCAGATCTCCCCAATTCGTCATTGTAATAGTACTTTTCGTCATACTGACTACATTGGTGGCTACACAAGTGACCGCTGAAATGGATCTGGCAATCAGTCTTTATGTATCAGGTATTCAACCAAATTCAGATTTGATTTCCAAGTTGACAATAGGTGTTACGTCGCTAGGAGATGTAGTGACCCTAGTCATAATCTCTATTGTGCTTAGCATTATCAGAAGAACCAGAAGACAGGGACTCATTCTCCTAATCACTATTCTGTTGACTGTCATACTTTTGACCTATATCAAACCAATTGTGGCCAGGGACAACCCTGCTTACCCGTCTCCATTCATGTTATCAAATAACACTAAGGGATTTGTGATAGAAGGGGACACTCTTTCTCCTCTGTCCAGAGATTATTCGTACCCATCCAATCATGTTGCGATTTCGACTGCATTCGCGTTCATAATCGGGTATACTCTGAACAAGAAATCCAGGACTACTGGTTGGCTAATCTGGGGCTTCCCTTTTATTGTTGCACTAACTAGAATTTTACTAATTCAACACTATGTTACCGACGCTATTGGCGGCTTTCTCTTCGGTTTGATCGTATCGATTATCATGAGTAACATTATGCATCTTGGAAGAGAGGTTTCGGTCGTCAAGTCTACTTGAAAAATGAAGCTAGATTTGCATGCAGGAACGCGTAATAGATTTTGCTTCTCGTGCCGCCAATTGGGAGTACCTTAAAGAACACAGTTTAGTTGTAAAGAGCATTGAGGACTACCATCTGCCAGCTTCGAGATTTGCCTGTCTAAATTCATCTCTCGAATCTCACTGTTTGATAAGGTTAAATAATTTGTGCAGCGATTAGATTAACGAATTGCAATCAGCTCTGCGGCAGGTAGGGGACTACATTATTCGCCGCTGTCAAAGCGAGGACCTTAGTGAGGTGATTGGTGTAAACCTAACGACCTTGCCAGAACATTATTCGGATTATTTCTTTGAATCCATCCTGAAGGAATTACCTGAATCATTTGTTGTTGCTGAGTTAAATAGACGTGTGGTTGGATATATCATGTGTAAGATCGAGTTTGGTTTTTCAAACTTTAAGAAGCTTGGATTTGTAAAGAAAGGACACGTTGTATCAGTCGGGGTACTTGAAGAGCATAGAGGAAAAGGCGTGGGAAAGGCATTAATGCTTGAGGGGATCAACGGGGTGATAAGCCGGAGAGGCGACGAAATATACCTTGAAGTACGTGTTAGTAATGAGAGCGCCATAAACATGTATGAGAGACTAGGTTTTTTCAAAAAATCTAGACTAAGATCATATTATCGTGACGGAGAAGATGCCTTTCTCATGGCATTAGAATTGGACTGAATCTGATGAAAAGTAAATTAAGCCCTGAGTGAGCGACGTCATAGATATGAAAAAATCGTCGACTTCGCATCGATTAGGAGTACTTATCTTGTTAATCTCTTTGATAGGATTTAGTTTCTACACTTACCTTTTGCTTTTGTCAAGCTATGACATTCTCGTGCTAAAGCTCACTTTACTCTGTTTTGTCGCAGCGATAGTGGGCGTTATAGCTTGGATGGGATACACGATGGCAACCGCAGTCTCAATGGAGAGTACCGAAGAAGGAAAAACTGACAGGTAGTAGATATCTAGTACTATAATATCCCCTTTCCGATCAAGACGTCCGAAACTAATTGGTAAAAGCGTGGCCCTACCTCTCTTACTACATGCAAGAATTTTATGTCGTGTGAATATTCACTGAAGGCGTCATCAGTCTCAAACCTGCCAGTTTCCAAGGCCATTTTCTTGGAATCTGCTCTTACATGTAGAAAATAATGAATTATGCCCTCCTCTCCTTTCAAACAGTGTACTGCGTCATTGACAAAGTATCTTGCCTTTTCGGGAAGAGGCATCAATACTCTATTTGACTTCCCACTAATGTTAGAGTTTGCTATGTCCTTTGCATCCCCACAGAGGCTCTCGATTTTCTGTTCCATTTTGTTCAGCCGAGAATTGAATACTGAGAGTTCGTGAGCTGCTTGGTTAATATCGATATTGTAAACCTTTTTTACATTTCGATACTTGCAGATGATTACTGAAAATGTTCCTACACCGGCGAACATGTTGGTAACGACTTCATTTTCAGAGGTAAGGTTTGCAATCCTAAATCTTTCAGTAGAAAGTCTAGGTGAAAAGTAGGTTTGTTCTACATCAACCTTAAAGCGGCAGCCGTATTCCTTGTAGAAAGTGACCGGATTGTCATCTCCTGCAATTAACTCGAGTTTCCTAGTTCTGTGATCACCGGTTATCGGAGAGTTTTGCATATAGACCGACCTCGCTGACTTGATACTGTCCAAAATTGCGTCCCCTATCATATGCCTTTTATCAACCAATGTCTCAGGGATTCTCAAGATCACTATACTACCTATGGAATCAAAAGAAGATGTAAGTTTGGATACCTCGGATTCTTCAAGCTTGTTCCTCATTACTCGTTTCAGAAATGTGGACATGGAAAGCCTAAAGTCTATTAATAGTAACAATAATGGAAATTATTCAATATAATAGTAATTACCACTATCCTTTTGGTTCCTATCCAGTCTGCTACCTTCTTTATTTACTCGTGGGCGTCCTGTTTCCTGATCTCGTCTATATGTAATGCTAAGTGATTTTAAAAATTCGTTCATACCTAATTCCTTAGCAAGAGGCTCAGTTGCATGTCCACTTGAACCAGGAACCCCCCGAAATATAACCAGACTGTCTGAAACCAAGTCGATAAGTTGAACGTCATGATCAATGACCATTGCCGACTTACCATATGCTCGAACGAACCTCTGCAGAAATTTAGCCAAAGCAATCCTGTCTTCAACATCTAAAAATGCAGATGGCTCATCAAGAGCATAAATATCCGCTGGTCGTATCAGGGAAGCCGCGACTGCAATCTTTTGAAGTTCTCCCCCACTGAGGTGTTGGATACTCTTTTCGTAGAGTTTCTTTATTCCTAAAGGCAATACTATCTGTTCTTCCAAAAGTGATCCCTCAATCTCGTTACCGTACGACGCAGTAAGGACAGATCTTACGTCTCCTTCATATTCTTGACTCAAATATTGCGGTTTGTACGAGATCTTTACATCGGTATTGATGGATCCTGAATCAGGATTCTCCATCCCAGAAATCATTTTCATAAAAGTTGTTTTCCCCAATGCGTTCGCTCCCACCAGACCGATTATCTCACCTTTCCTTAGAGATCCGCTTGCGACAGTCAACTTGAAAGAAGATTTGAATGACTTGGCCAGGTTAGAATAGCTAGTTACAGCCACATCCATAAGCAAGTCCTGCACTGAGCTGGTCCTGTCAAACTTGTAGGATTTTTCCCTAAATCTAACGTTTTCATTGGGGAGATACCCATCAAGAAAGTTATTTATGCCTATTTTTGTGCTTCTGAGGGACGATGTTATTCCATATGCCCCAGGCTCTCCATAAAGGACATGAACGTTATCTGACAGATAATCAAGAAGAGTAAGATCGTGCTCGACTACCATCACACTTTTACCTTCTCCTGCCAACTCTTGTATAACTCTAGAAACGCTCAATCTCTGATATACATCGTTATATGAAGAAGGCTCGTCGAAAAAGTAATAATCTGCATCTTTGGAAACTGCAATCATCACAGCGAGTCGCTGCAACTCTCCACCACTCAGTTCGTCGACATTTCTGCTTATTGCGCTATCCAAACCAAGCCTTGGAATTAGTCTTTCAGCGACATTGCGTTCATCGTACTTTTTAATGAGGTCACGAACTTTGCCTTTGAATGCCTTTGGTATTAAGTACACCAACTGAGGTTTGATGGAGGATTTAATTTCACCCGATGCAAGTTTTTCAAAATGAACCTTCATTTCTGTTCCCTGAAAGTTTTCGACTACTTTGTTCCAGGTAGGTTCTGACTCGTATTTGCCAAAGTTGGGTTTAAGATTGCCCGACAATATATTTACAATTGTAGACTTTCCCATCCCGTTTCGACCTAACAGACCCACTACTGAACCCTTCTTCAACGTGGGGATCCTATAGAGTCTAAACGAATTTACTCCATATTGATGTATTTTCTCATGGCCTAACTCGCTTGCTAGATTTACAATGACAATGGCATCAAAGGGGCACTTCTTTATGCATATGCCGCAGCCCGTACAGAGGTCTTCGGATATAAGCGCCTTACCATCTGATGGCCTCTGAATTATGCACTCACCGCCGGTTTTGTTTACTGGACAGTACACTATGCATTCCAAGCCACATTTTCTAGGTTGACATAGTTCTTGATCCAAAACCGCAACTCTGTGAGTATTCTGTGTTTGATCGCCCAACTTTTATTGCCTTTTTGCTTCTACTTAATGTATTATATGCCTTGTGACCAATGGAACAGGAGTCTTCAATAAAGCCAAGTCAAATACATATTATGAGAACTAACACACAGGGAAATTGGCTGGAAAAACCATCTTTATAGCCACGAACAAGAGCGAAACACATGGCAATAGGAAGGTTAAATTTACCCTTCTGCCTCGCTAATTCTTAGCCGGCCATAGCGAAAGGGAGCGACCCGGACCCATTCCGAACCCGGAAGTCAAACCTATCGTTGCTGCTGAATACTGACCTGCGTGAGCGGTTGGGAAACAGCAGTGCTGGCGTTTTATTTTAGTTTCCGGGTGGACTCTGGCCCCTGTTTTCCAATTAGATTTCAGTCGCCTCGCCAAGGTGAACGAGTTTTAAAAGATTCTTAATGTTACTTCCGATCTGATTTATCAACGGATAAACTGTTACAAGGCCCGATGGCTCCCAGACCTGAGTCTGAATTATGCAACAGAAATCAGCAGCTCTAATGAATAATTTTGCAAATTCTTCTCCAGGAGGAATGCGAGCAATGGAGTCAGATATAGCGTCATCTCTTGCCAGATAGTGAGACAGCAATCCTCCGGTCCAGCCCAGAGAGACTATCTTTCCATTTCTAAACATGAACTGAGGGTAACAAGACACAAGCTCGTGAGCATTTCGATCTGAATCAATTAAGCTTGGGTTTTTTAATATACAAAAGATGTCAAAGAATGGTCCCATTCTCATTACCTCCTCCATTCCGATGAAATCTATGGATGAGTCGTCAACTTTGACAAATCCATCTCGGTTGCAGAGCCAGCGTTCGTAATAGGGCTGCAATGTTTTGTCCACGTCGCAGTCCAGAATTCCTCTTCTACAAGGTACTCCAATATTCATCAAGCCATCAATTAGCGAGTCTATCTGAAAAATTGGAATGCAGGATCACCATTGACAGATACTATAATTGCCGGACACCTTTATATCCTGAAGGGAGCTATCAAGGGCGATCCAATTTTTGGTTGATTTCGATCAGTCTTCATGTCGTTAATTCCGAACAGTAACTAAATGGCTAGATGCTCGTCCTTCACTTTGAACCCGACTCGTCTAGGACTAACCTAATCAGTGAACGGATACCGAAGCCCGTTGCTCCCTTTGGATTGTAACTCTTATCCCATGTTCCATCCTGAGTCCATGCCGTTCCTGCTATATCAAGATGTATCCAAGGAGTTTTGTTTACAAAGTTAGAAAGGAAAATTGCCGCTGTAATGGTCCCTCCTGCACGGCCTCCAATATTTTTTATATCGGCAAATTTACTCTTAATCTGCTCATTAAATTCAGGATAGAGCGGTAACTCCCAGAATTTTTCATTAGTTTTTTCACTAATCCGTCTCAGCTTATCGAACAATTCAGGGCTATTGGTGAGTGCCCCGGCAATATTAGAGCCAAGAGCTACAATACACGCTCCAGTCAAAGTTGCCAAATCAATGATGGATTTAGGATTGTATTTTTCTATTCCATACGCGATACTATCTGCTAGAATAAGTCTTCCCTCAGCATCAGTATTAATAACCTCTACTGTCTTCCCATTATACATCCTCACTATATCTCCTGGCCTATATGCTGAACTTGAAGGCATGTTCTCTACGCAGGGGATGATTCCTATCACATTTGCCTTCACCTCAAGATTTGCCAGACCGCTTATTATTGCTAAGACATCACATCCACCTGTTTTGTCAAATTTCATTTCTTCCATTCGCTCCGACGGCTTGATAGATATTCCGCCCGTATCAAAGGTAACAGCCTTTCCTACAAAGAGATATGGTACATTTGTGCTGCTATCTTCGTTTCCCCTATATTCTACAATGACAAGCTTGGGAGGCCTGTTACTCCCCATGCCCACAGCAACAATTCCATTTAGACCGAGAGATTCCATCTCGTAACGCTCTATTACACGAGCTGAGATTCGCTGATGTTTTGAAGAAAGATCTAGTGCTACACGAGCCAGATACTCTGGCGAACAGTCGTTTGGAGGCAGGTTTGCTAAATCTCTTCCGAAATTAACAGCATCGCTTATTATTTTTGTAGTATCCAATACCCTCTGCCATTTTTCTCTGTCACCGTCTACAAGTAGACTAACTTTCACCGGTGATGCACCATGCGAAGATTCGCCAATTTTCTGTGACTGATATTGATCGAACTTATAGAGCGACAAGCATGTCCCTTCGCATACGGCTTCTGTGAAGTCCTTGGTTAATTGTGCAAAAGGTTTGATGCTGTATTCACTAACATTAATCTCCATTGCTTTCGCAGCGGCCTTTCCCGCAAGAACTCTAACTTTTTCCTTGTCAAGATTTTTCTTCTCTCCCAGGCCCAAAAGCATGATTCTCTGCATAGGGCCTGTGAAACAATGGACAATGCAGCTACTTCCAAATGATCCGGTATGCTCCTTGTCCTTGACTATTCGTTCCACCACCTCGACAATCGTTGTGCTAATCCCATCCAATTCATTCATTATACCTTCAACCTCATCCTCAAATACGCCTAATACCAATAGGGGCGTGTGTTTGGCAGAAACAGGAATCTGCTCGGCAATGAGTTTGACCATGATGTGCTCATTATTAGGACTTTATTTTAAGGTATATCACACATTTGGTCCATATTATATTCACAATTTATAAAATGCCACATTCAGAAGTCACTACTCCATTTTGATTAAACGGCATTGAATGGATCATTGGACGCCTACTTAACGTTGATGACAATTCCTATTGAAATAGGGTACATTCAAGGTGTTTATCATTCTGGCAATGCGAATGGATCGGAGACTAATTCAACTACGAGAATTTGTATGAAAACTTGGTTAAAATAACAATTGCGAAGAACAACCCTGAAAAATTACAATGGAAATTTGAATCGCCAGCACAAATATTCAAACTAGCCGTAATATTGAACTGATGGGAGTCATAATGGCATGGGTCAGTATTAATTGCCGCTAGTTACAATGGCTATGATAAACCTAATGTTTTTATTTTCGATCACTTCGCAATCTTATTGAACAAGAATTGGTGCGTTGCTCGTTGGTGAGGGGTTTAATATGACTTTGAGAATGCGGTATTTAGACCTCAAGACAAAGATCCGAGCAGTCAGGATGCTTGCTATAGAAGGAATTGCCGAGGCGGGTTCGGGTCATCCTGGGGCTTCCTTCTCGGCCGCCGAAATAATGGGCTCACTTTACTTCAGGAAATTAGTACATAATCAATTTGATCCGTTTTGGAAAGGGAGAGACTATTTCATAAATTCTAAAGGACATTCTGCTCCGGGATTTTATGCTACACTGGCTGTATCCGGATATTTTCCAATCGAGGAGATCAAATCACTGCGCGGATTTGGGTCTCGACTACAAGGTCATCCAGTACGTTATTCTGAGGAGCAACAGAAGTGGAGTGTACCTGGGATCGAGTATTCCGGAGGTTCAGAGGGGATAGGATTATCAGTGTCTGTGGGACTTGCGCTGGCCAATCGTTTAGACGGAAATGCTAATCACATATTTACTCTAATTGGAGATGGAGAGTCAAATGAAGGTCAGGTGTGGGAAGCGGCAATGTCAGCGTCCAAATTTAGATTGGATAATTTGATTGCAATACTTGATCGTAACAGAATTCAGCAAGATGGATTTACTGAAGACATAATGCCACTTGATCCTGTCCGTGACAAGTGGCTTGCTTTCAATTGGAACGTCATTGAAATAGATGGACATAAGGTAGAGCAATTGATAGATGCAATTAACAAGTCATTGGATGTGAAGGATAAGCCTACGATCATAATAGCTAACACTGTCAAAGGCTATGGCATCAAACATATGACCAATAACCCACAATGGCATGGTAAGGCCCCACCTAGAAAGCAGACACCCATACTACTTGAAGAGCTTGACTGTGAGTTTTTAATCGCCCCTTCGATCATAGCTGGCGGAAAGGAGAACTATGAAGAGAAAATTAGAATGGCCGAAAGGGGAGGAGCGGACATCATCCACCTGGATGTAATGGATGGAAGATTCGTTCCTAACCATACTTTTCTTGCGGATACCATACACAAATTAAGAAAAATAACTTCAATGCCATTTGATGCTCATCTAATGATAGAAAGCCCGGCAACAGTAATTGACGAATACATAGCAGCCCGATGTGATGTAATTACTGTCCACGCTGAGGCGTGCAAACAGGATGAATTTTCAGAAATTAATGGCAAGCTTATATCAAATAGTATAAGTCCAGGGATCGCAATTAATCCAGATTCAGCATTACCGGATTGGATCTGGGACTACCTAGACTCGATAGATGTTGTAAATATATTATCTGTAAATCCTGGATTTCCAGGGCAGAAATTTATTCCAAAGGTTCTTCCAAAAATGATTAATGCAGTTAAGGAACTTAGAAGAAATGGGTACAAAGGATATGTTGAGGCAGATGGTGGAATAGACTCCATGACAATTCCTCTAGTCTATGAAGCGGGGGCTAGAATTCTGGTCACAGGCAACGCAGTCTATGGAACCCCAGACATTCAAGGGGCGTTACTACAATTGAAACATACAGCAAACGTAGTCTTGGAAAAAAAGCTTCTTAAACTGTCGACTAGTATCGGGATTCGCAAAGACTGGCTTAAAACCCGTAAACATATATTGATTCCATTCGCAAACGAATTGGAAATAGAGGAAGAGATTCATGCTCTTAAGTAAAGAAAAGACGACTCTTGACATGAGGAGTGCGTACGGCGATAGTCTCGTTGAAGCTGGGTTGGAAAATCCAAAGATAGTTTGTGTTGGAGCAGACACCACTGATTCATTGAAGACTAAGAATTTTGGTAATAAGTTTCCTGAAAGATTCTTCAACGTGGGAATTGCTGAAGCAAATCTAGTCTCTGTTGCTGCTGGCCTTGCTATGGCGGGGAAGATCGCCTTTGCAAGCACGTACGCCGCATTTCTTCCGGGCAGATGCCTCGACCAAATTCGTAATGCGATATGCTTTCCTAACCTGGATGTAAAGCTTGTTGTTTCTCACGCGGGACTAACAGTCGGTCCAGATGGTGCATCTCACCAACAAATAGAGGACCTTGCCACCATGCGAGCAATTCCAAATATGAAGGTGCTTGTGCCTTCCGATGCGATTTCTGTTAAGAAGATTGTCAGTACTTCTGTCCATACGAGAGGACCAGTTTATGTAAGACTTGCACGGCCTCCCAGTGTGGTCTTATACGATGACAGCACAGCTGAATTTGGTTTGGGTAAGGGAAATCTTCTTCGCGATGGTGATGACGCAACTTTAGTTGGCTGTGGTCTAATGGTTTCCGCTTCATTAAAAGCAGCAGAAATTTTAAGAGAGGAGCACTCACTGAATTGTCGTGTGATTGACATGTTTACTGTAAAACCTATTGATGATGAACTGCTTGAGAAGGCAGCCAAGGACACTGGATTATTAGTCTCCGTTGAGGAACATAATATCTTTGGAGGACTTGGAGGAGCAGTCGCTGAATCTGTTTCTTCCCGATATCCAGTTCCGATTGAAAGGATTGGCGTTTCAGATGTGTTCGGTGAATCAGCAAGAGACGAAGAACTAGAATTGCTCCTGGATGTATATGGACTAAGTCCTACAAAGGTAGCAAAAAAGGTCGCTGGGGCAGTGAAGAAGAGGAAGTGAAGAGTGGATGAAGATTTTTTTAGACACTGCAAATATTGATTCCATTAGAAGGTACAATGACATGGGTATATTGGATGGGATTACAACCAACCCAACACTGTTATCGAAGGAACAGGGTTCACCTGAAGAAATAATGAAGACAATTGTAGGCATGGTGAGCGGTCCTGTAAGTTTAGAGGTGATAAGTACAGAATCAGGCCAAATGATTGAAGAAGCTCATAACCTGAAAAAATATGGAGAGAACGTTGTAGTAAAAATCCCAATGATCCCTGAAGGTTTGAAAGCCCTTAAGACCCTGTCTGGCGAAGGAATCTCTACGAATGTCACGTTAGTGTTTTCAGCCAATCAGGCACTACTGGCAGCTAAGGCAGGGGCTACATATGTAAGTCCGTTCATTGGCAGACTCGACGATATCGGACATGATGGAATGGCAATTGTAAAAAGTATAGTTAGCATTTTCAGAAACTATCAGCTCAAGACTAAAGTTTTAGTGGCTAGCATACGTCACCCCGTTCATGTTGTCCAGGCTGCTGAAATTGGAGCAGATGTAGTTACGCTTCCGCCTGATATTCTTGGCAAGATGATGAAACATCCGCTTACGGATAAGGGGTTGGAAGCGTTTCTTTCTGACTGGGAAAAAATTAGGAGTGAATCTCCAAGGTTAATAAAATAGTTTAGCGACATAAGATGTTTTGATATATAAATCAAATCAGGATGGTCCCGCAAGGAATTCAGTTTTTCAATAGTCCTATGACTTTTTTCGGAATGTCTTCTAATTTACTTACGGCCAAGCTTCTTTCATAATCTAGATATCTTAGATTTTGACCGATCGAAATGGCTTCATCTAGATTTCTCCCCAATCCAAGCGCGACCATGTGACTGCCAATTTTCCGAAATGATAACACCATATGCCGAACCGCATCAGTGTCAGAAGGTTCGCCATCAGTTAGAGTAAAAAAGATTTCTGGTTTGAAAGACCTCACCATTGGCTCGAGCAAACCATAGATCTCCGCAAGGGGTGTCCCCCCACTCGCCCTTATCTGCGCCAATCTTTTTGTACAAATTGCAGACCAACGATAATTCGGTGGCTTTATCAACCAACATTTCACTTGTTTACCATCAGTACTAAACGCATATACGGCGAATCTTACTCCCAAAAAGGAAAGGGCTTCACATAGAGCATTAGTGACTTGTTTGTATTTCAGCTCTACTTCCTGAATGCTACTGGAATGATCTAAGAGGATCATTACCCTCGTCTTGATTGCAAGCTTAAGATCCACAATGAATGGTGTGGGATTGAATTCAACAAATGCTTCTGCATCAAATTCGTCTCCTAATCGATCATGTCTTTCGATCCATCCTGTGCGCCACTCCCTAAATTTTGCCTTTGTCTTATGGATAAGGTCACTGTCATAAACCTGACTCTCGTTGACATCCAACCGATTTGGGATGCTAATCCCCATATTCTCCAAATTTTCATACCCTTCATTCTCATGCCTCCTACTCTCTCGAACCAAAGTCTCATACTCCGGAAGAATATCTGTGCCGCTTACTATGGTGTCGACCCTCTTCTCAATGCTCTGCTCTCTTGTTCGTTTTTTCCTAACTATTTTTTCAATCTGTCGAGATAGTTCAGATTCACTCATAGAGATTCCAAACCTTGAACGTATTGTCGAAAAGGGCACCAAGATCAAGGGATCGACCTCCAAGATCTTGATTATCCGCGGAACTTGCTCTTCTATCCATTTGGTCTGATAATCAGAAGCAAGAGCCTCCTGTACAACTGTTGTAGCCAATTCGACTGCTTTAGCCACTTTATGATATTCGGAGGAGAAAAGCTCGCCTTTAATATAACCAGTTAAGAATAGTTGTCCGAAACCCTCCATTAGTTTTTGGACACCATACAACGAATTGAGGAGAGGTCTATTAAGCCACGAAATTCCTTCGTCAAATATTATTTCATCTATCATCCCCTGCCATTCATTAAGGCCTATCACCTCGATTCGTTTCTTTTCGAGTGCATTAAACACGAAACCAAAGGCATGGTCGTAACTGAGAACCTTAGTTGAATACTTTAGCCTCATCGACTCATACCACAAAGATACACGCCACTGACGATATTTCTGAAATCGATTTCCAGCATAGCCACGAAGGTGAGGAAGAGCAATCTGGCTCTTATCCGGACTCGTCTTAGGATTTGTCTCTTCTGTGAACGTTACAAGTGCTTTAGGTCTATCAGACCATCTACGCGATAGAAATGTAGCTATTTCTATGAGAACATCATCCCTGACGGTCAAGCCCTCAAAAGCAGAAATGTGGTCCACGTTTAGTATCTAGTACTTGTATCCTGAGACACTACTCA
Source organism: uncultured Nitrososphaerales archaeon (assembly GCA_963841565.1). Taxonomy (GTDB): domain Archaea; phylum Thermoproteota; class Nitrososphaeria; order Nitrososphaerales; family Nitrososphaeraceae; genus TH5896. The sequence continues at coordinate 111,225 of CAWJCY010000007.1, read as the reverse complement.
AAAACCTATCTAGTTTCCAAAAATAGAGGTAATCATGTCCATTACTTTTCGATACTCGACTTCTCCCCATTGGCCATAGACGTTTGCAAATACTAATTGTGCCGCATACTTTGCTTCACTTCCTGATTCTATAAGCTTGGAGAAAGCAATTGTCTCTCTCATACTAGGACTATAATATAGCTCTTCAACGGCGGCGGCTTCACGAAGCTTGTTAGCTGAGCTTAACGCCCATCCTCACTGATGCCAGCGCAGAGTCCTCAACCGAAGTATGTCTTTTTATTATGTCTACCTCTACCTCTTCTGGAGGATATTCCAACCTGAGACGAACAGGAAATCTGCTGAGTAATTGCGGCGGCAGTTCCTTGGTACCTACGTGGGATAATGGATTGATTGTAGCAATAACCGTCCATCCTTTAGATGCAGTTATTGTCTGACCCTCAGATTCCTTTAGCACTACTTGTCTCCTATCATCCAGTGCCTCATCCAACCGCAAAAGCACGTCTGCCTCCGCAGCGTTCAGCTCGTCAAGGTACAGGAGTCCTCCAAGCTTCATGGATTCTACGAGAATTCCATCTACAAATCCCACTCCGCCATTTTCAAGGGTCTTAGTTCCGATGAGATGAGACTCTCGAGTTCTGAGGCTAAAATTAACGGGATATAGTGTTCTGCTAATCTCAGCACCAAATGCTCTAACTAGAGTGGTCTTGCCTGTTCCCTTTGGTCCTATAATCATAGTAAATAGCCCCAAGTCATAGGCTTTTCTAAGAACGGGCAACGCGTCGTTCCAATCCAAATATACGGGTGAAGATGATTGACTCAATGATAAACACCGATATGTGGTTCGGTCTAGTAGACTTAAAAAGGTATTTCAGAACTCTAGAGTTATGCATGCAAAATGGTCCGCTTGTTCCTTATGAAATCACTAAGCAGAGCCGTCTCTAAGGTTTCAGGGCTCACATAATAAGATCTTCCTTTAACTCGTCTTTCCATATCGTTGACAAAACCCAAAAGTGAATCTTCTTCACTAATCATTAACGTGTCAATGTATATCCCTTTCTTTTGACACTTTTCTGCCTCAATTATAGTTTGTTCACCAATGTAACTATCAACCTGCCTATAGCGATAGCAGAGATAAACTAGATTTCCCGCTGAAGTATCAAGCCTCATATCATAATCGGCCTGAACGCTATCCAAGCTCGAAGAATCAGGCTGATAAAAATGCGAGTATGGCCTGCTTTTTAAGATCTTTTCTTGCTCGCTTTGCATCATCCATAAAGCAAGCACTTGGATGACCATCAGTCACGAGAATAATTCGTTTATTAACAGAACCCTCCTTGAGCAATATTCTCTTGGATAACCTAAATGCTGCTTGATAATTGGTGTAATGCAAGAAATCAGAGCCAGCATCGAATGTTTTTAGATATGGAATATCGGAGATTTTTACTTGAGATGCAAGCGAACCAAAGCCGACGACGTAAATGGAATCGTTAGGAAAGTACTTTTTGTTAAGCATCACTAAGCTCCACAAGGCCTTCTTCGCCGCTTCAATCCTGCTTAAATCCCCAAACATTCTAGAATATTTCATTGTCGAGCTCAAATCGATGCAGTATACTACACTGGCTCGGACATCGTATAGGGTCTCATACTCTTCCAAGTCATCCATTTTCAGTTGAAGTGGAATATCTATCCTGCTAAACTCTTTTTGCGTTCGGAGAACACAGTTGAGTAACGATAATGGTATATTGACCAACCGTATGTCGTTTCCATCTTCAAATTTACGAGTAGTATCCAATACGACAGATCCTACCCCTATGTTCTTTGTACTATGGGCCCCTGCCTCCCCCAACTTCAGTGCCTTCATCACGTCACCTAGAATCAAATTACCAATCCTAGAGAATCCTCTCGAGGTGAGCCACTTTTCATCATCTCTTAAATATCCTCCCTGAAGGAGCGTTCTAATGATTGGAAAAGCCATACTTCGATCACGAGAATTCTCCTCTCCCTGTCCATTATCATTGGTATCTTGTCCATTTGTGGATTCTTTACCGGCATTTTCTTGTTCTAAAAGATTCCTTATTATCTGATCTAATTCTTGGAGATTAGGTCTCTTCTCTCGTAACGCTTCTCTTCCAACTATACTCAATAAGAGATCGATATCCGTTTGAAATAAACCTTCAATATTCTCGAATTTGGATTTTCTGGAATCGCTACCCAGATGAGAGAGTTGAAAAAAGTAACTTTTTTCAGAATCATTCATTTGAATCATGTAATCCAAATTCACTCAGGCTCTTCTTTTCTAGTACTATCGGTTCAGTGCATGTTAATCCTTCCAACACTAATTCAGTAACCGAGGCCATAAGCTCTCCATCCAATCTAGGAGGAATCGAAACAAAATGGTTGTTCACATCATGTCTCCTCAGCCTTTCTATGATCTCATTCTGCTCGTTCAATATCCGATCGATAGTCTTAACAACTAACTGTTCCAGATGAGGGAACTTTTTAAGTTGGACTTGATAGTCACGCGTTGAAGAAGGATCAATGCCTAACATTTTTTGCGACACGTTAAATCTGCTGTCATTGGAAAAATCCTTACGTATGAGCTGAAGCTCATTTGAATCAACAGTTCCCAAATAATCTAGTGAAACCGTTTTTAATGCTTCATCGATAAGCTTCCCTAGCAGCTTTGACCTCGATTCAAAGTTGTCGTCTATTTCGGAAAGCTCAAACTTTACTGCCTGAAGAATACTGCCAAAGTCAGAATATCTGGGCACACTAATCACAGCGTGGAAAAGCGATCTGCTTCTTTCCGATTCGCTAATGAGTAACTCCATTGAGTGCACGCCCATCCTAACACTTACACCTTTCTCCTGATTTATTTCGTTTCTGGATCTGGCATGCTGCACTATTGTGGCTAGAGTTCTGAGAATAAATACAGGAACAAAGATTTGTGATGAATTTACGCCTCTTGTCTCCTGCAGTATAATCATGATCTCGTCCTCCAGGCTAACTGGGTAGTGTGTTTTTATATGACTTCTCAGACGATCTGAAAGAGGTTCAATAATCCTGCCCGAATGGGTATAATCGGTCGGGTTAGCTGTTGCAAAAATGCTGATGTCTGGTCTAAATGTAATTGGATATGATCCCGTTGTAAATTTGCCTTCCTGCAGTACGCTAAGCAGCGCCACCTGCTTTCTGGGATCGAGTACGGGAAGCTCATCTATACACATCATACCATGGTTCGCTTGAAGAAGATAACCTGGAGTGTATGATTCGATATCATAGATTTCAATACCTTTCTTGGCAATCCTCATTGCATCTATTTGTCCTACCAAATCCTTAACCGAGACGTCAGGAGTAGCCAGAAAGTACCTGTAGCGATGGATGCCTTCCACCCATTTTATGCGAGTGTCCAATTTGTTATTTCTTATTGTCTTCTCGCACTCAGTTGAGACAGCAAAATCAGGACTCGTTTTTAGGATCTCTTCGTCGGAGAGCATTGCCACGAGGTGATCTTCCGAGATACTTGTAGGAATATCATGCATAAGCGATCCTTCAACGACCGGGATAGGGGACAGTAAGTGTTTCGCAACACTTTCTGCAATTCGAGTCTTTGCTTGTCCAATTTCGCCGATTAATAGAACGTCATGTCCTGCTAATATAGCACGTATCAATGACGGAAGAACGTCTAATTCGTAACCAATTATACCAGGGAATGGCGTAATGCCATTCTTCAGTCTTGCAATTAAATTTCTTCTCATCTGGTCCTGAACTGAAATGTATTTGTAATTGATTTCCAACAGATCCCGCAACCTATTCAGCTGCTTAAAATTATCCGGTAATCCAGCCATTATCTCGGGGTAATTAGGCGATGTGGTGTAGGAATGATGGACGACCTTCTTTACTTTCTCCTTTGAATCCAATTCGAATCGCGAATTCAGATACAATTGGCTTGTATATAAGAAACATACCAGCCCAGTGAGCACTCCTCTCTATACACACAGGAATAGGACAGATGCTATTTACAAATAATATGACTTGTGCTTGGACACCAGTTACGTCGACGCGAGGCAACTAATCCCAACGTGCATTTATGGTATCTTAGCATGGTTTTTATTTAGGAATGAATACGCATTCAGTGCTTGTCGAGTAGCGAATACAAACACATTCTAAGAATTGCGGGGAAAGACATAGATGGAAGCAAAAAGTCTATTGTCGCACTTAGTAGCATCAGAGGACTGGGTTATAACTATTCTCAAGTACTGTTGCAATCCCTTAACATCAGTCCGGCGATAAGGGTAGGTTATCTCACTGAAAATGAAATACAAGAGATCGAGGATGCGGTTAGAAATCCATCAAAAATTAAGATGCCTTCATGGTATCTAAATCGACGGGCAGATATGGATACTGGTTCTGATACTCATCTTATTACATCTGATCTAGAATTTGCCATCACAAATGACATAAATAGGGAGAAAAGCGTGATGAGCTGGCGTGGTTACAGGCACATGTTTGGATTAAGAGTGAGGGGACAACACACGAGAACAACAGGAAGAAGGGGAAGCGCAGTTGGCGTTAAGAAGAGTGGCAAAGTATCGCCTGCCTCCACCTCCAAATGACTTTGAATTTTGGGATGGATGAGTAATGGGAGATCCTCGAAAAGCAAGAAAAACCTTTAGCAGACCCAGAAGAATTTGGACATCCGATCAACTCAGCGCGGAGCTCTATATTATTGGATCATACGGACTCCGAAATAAGAGAGAATTATGGAAAGCTCAAACGGAGGTTGCTGGGTATAGGAATCAAGCAAGGGCTTTGCTTGCGCTACCAGCTGAGGATAGACATCAACAAGAGATAAAGCTTCTCAAGTATCTTAACCGGCTTGGTCTAATAGATGAAGCAGCTTCATTAGATGATATTTTAAACCTGAAGATAGAGCACTTGTTGGAAAGAAGACTTCAAACTATGATAATGAGGAAGATAGACACTAAATCTCCGTATACGGCTAGGCAGATAGTCGTTCACGGGCATGTTTCAATAGGTGATAGATTTGTTAACTTGCCTGGACACATAGTTAGGAAAGAGGAAGAGAATATGCTCCTTGTTCATTTGGAACTCACAAAGCCATCATCGCCATCATCACCTACATCAGCGTCAGGTCCAAATGAATAAAAACAGGGATAATGTCAAACTCAAATTTCTCCTGACTATTTGCAAATCTCTTTAAGTACATCAACGTGGTCGATTTTCCCATCTGCGTTCATGTCAAAGCCTTGCACGACAATGGCCCATTCATGTCCGTCAGCATAATTTCTCAAAATTTGGCTTGCAAAATTTGTCAGTCCTAACACCGCAGACTTGGTACCGATAGACCTTACCCCTGCCACTACGATTACCGTATTTTTCTCATCATAAGGATTTCGTATCTTGGCGATCAGGCCATGATTGTCCATATTATACAACTCCCCTGTCTCTGCGGCCAAACCAGACCAAAAGTTTGATTCATTGAACTTGATTGGAAGATACTTGTTAAATTCTGCCGTAACTATGTTTGTCCCTGGGCCCCCTATACTCACGATGTTGCGGCCATCAATGGCTCGTTCTGCCCTCGCGTCAGAATCGAGTTTTACTATGAATTCATCAGATATATTGCACAAATTTCCTAGCGAAAATGCCAGCTGGATAGCGTAATGTCCATCCCTTGCGGAAGATTTGTATGGACCATGCGGATCCGGAGCACCTACGACAATGAGTCCGTTAAACAGATTATCTTTTATGAATTCCTTAAAGAAGACTATATTACTAGAGTCCTGACGCTTGTTATTTGATAGAACGCTAAATTGAGACTCTCCCCAATCCATTTCTAAACCATAGGAAGGGTTGACGGTTTTGAAAAGACGAGCTGTCCCTCCTCGGATTGTTTTAGTTCCAGATTGCTGGATCGCTCCTATGCTCAGTAGCTTTTGCATGTAGTAATAAGCACTTTGTTCATAGATCCTAAGCTCCCTTGCTACCTGGGCAGTATATTTTGCCTCAGATGAAAGCAATTGCATAATCTTCCAGGCGACAGGGTTAGAAAGGACACTCATATAACTGACATCCTTATAAACGGTTATTCGTTTGGATAGCATCTTGTCGCCCACATTATAAAGAAGAGTCTTTTCCAACGACTGACGTTGACTAAGATTATATATAAATTATGACAGGTACAAAAAAACTTTGGCCCCATTCTTAGCGTATTTACATCGAGAATACTTTACGAGGATGAATTCTACACTAAATGCACTAATATAACGGTCATTTAGTCCTTTTGGCTATTTTTATTTATGCAATTAAAACAATTATGCGTGTGTGTTCAATTATCGGGTATAAAGGTGAATCTCTTGCTGCTCCGCTTCTAGTGACGTGCTTACAGAAAATGGAGTATAGGGGTTACGATAGCGTGGGAATTGGAACTATTAATGATGGCAAGGTAAGCGTCAAAAAAGGGGTAGGAAGAGTTGAAGATGTGGATTCAAATTTACTTTTGAGAGTATTGCCTGGACGAATTGGAATAGGTCATACAAGATGGGCAACACATGGAGAGGTTACAGAAAAGAATGCCCATCCTCATACATCTTGTAACGGAGAGATCGCCGTCGTGCACAATGGAATAATTCAGAACTATTCGGAGCTAAAATCAAAGCTCATTAGAAAGGGTCATATTTTCAAGAGCGAAACTGATAGTGAAGTCATTGCACATCTGCTGGAAGAGGATTATGTTCAATCCGGCAATCTGAGAGGAGCGGTCCAGAATACTGCTAAGAAATTGGCTGGCGCATTTTCCTTTATTGCGGCGTTTAGTGATGGGACCATTGCTGGAGCTAGATTTGATGAACCACTAATTGTGGGTATTTCAAATGACGGGTATTATATCAGCAGCGATGTTGTAGGATTTTTGAAATACACAGACAGAGCAATATTCCTTGATAATCGAGACATTGTAATCTTGAACGGCTCAGAAATGGAAATGATTAGTTTTGACGGTGCGCCTGTTGTGAGGCCAATAACTCAAGTGGCTTGGGAGTTTGGTGGGATTGACAAGGGGACTTATGCTCATTTCACCATCAAAGAGATCAATGAACAGGTAGACACCATTGTTAAATCTGGAAAGGATCAGGAGAACAAGATTGAGCAAGTAAGCGAGTTGCTCAAATCAGCCCCGTTTGTATACTTTACCGGAAGTGGGACAAGTTATCATTGTGCATTAGTAGCGAAAGCACTACTTTCAAAGTATGGAAGAAGAAAGTCAGATGCCATCATGTCAAGTGAATTCCAATATCTTGTAAATGATATTGAGCCTGACTCTGTTATAGTTGCCATTTCACAGAGCGGGGAAACGGCAGATGTTCTAGAGGTTGTAAAGAAAGCGAAACCAGTAGGCTCAAAGATCATCTCGATAGTGAATGTTCCGACCTCGTCCTTGGCGCGTCTGAGTGACATTTCTGTTCATATGAATTGCGGGCCGGAAATAGGAGTAGCAGCGACCAAGAGTTTTACTTCCCAGTTGACGATACTTTATGCCATAATAGATGAATTGTCCGGAGGAGTTATCGGATTGGAAGACCAGAGATATAGATTGCGGAATGCTGTGAAGGAATTAATCGAAAGACAGAGCGTGATTGAGCAAATTACTGACGAAATTAAGGACGTGAAAGACATCTATGTATTGGGCAGATCAATTCATTATCCTATAGCGCTTGAGGGAGCCCTGAAGATCAAGGAATTGAGCTATGTTCATGCGGAAGGAATCCCAGCAGGTGAGCTGAAGCATGGACCCCTAGCGCTCATCGACAAGAATAGCTGCATTTTGGTTCTGAACCCTAACGATTCTACTTTCGACGATGTGAAGGCCAATGCTCATGAAATAAAGTCAAGAGGTGCAATGCTAATAGGTATAGGAAGTTCACCGAGTGATGTCTATGACCTATTTATAGCAATTCCAGAGGTAGATGAGGTTTTATATCCTCTTTTGGAGGTAATACCGTTTCAAATGATAGCATATTATCTAGCACTTGAGAAAAACGCAAATCCAGACTATCCTCGAAATCTTGCTAAATCAGTGACCGTCAAATAGGACCGAACAGGAATCGGCTTCTTCGGGCAACTTAGCTTTAAATACAGATGCAGCAATTGACGCCTATAGGACCATGTCTGCTGTTGACAGAGATTATGACATCATAATTGCAGGCGGAGGCTTGTCTGGCATGATTGCTGCATGCTCAGCTGCTCATTATTCATCTCAAGCGCTAAGAATCCTAGTGGTAGACAGAAATGATTTGGAATCACTAGGTAGAAAGACACTGACAGGTTGGATTTGTGGTGACGCAGTTGGCAAGAAACCCGTCGATTACATGAATAGTAGAATAAATACTAATTGGCAGTATCCTGAAATCGAGCATCCAGTAAAAGGAGTTGTTGCATATTCTCCCGATCATGAAACGAAAATTTCATTCGATGGAGAGGGATACATATTAAATAGAAAGCTTCTGCCACAGAGGCAAGCCAGAGACGCGATATCAAGGGGCGTTGACCTTAAAGGGAACATTGTCCTAAGAGGCCTTATTACCGATGGAAATACGGTCGTAGGTGTTGAAGGCGACGATTTGAAGGAGAGAGCTTCGTTCAGGAAAACTTCTTCATTGGTCGTTGATTGCACAGGAGTAACTTCTGTCTTGAGAACAAACCTGGCGATTAATTCCTACATTCAGAGAAAGATACTAAGAGACGACTTGGAGGCAACGGGGAGATACATATGCACCTTTGATATTGGCATTGATGACAAGACATATTTTGACCCAGAATATTGCATAATACATTTAGACCAAAATATTGCTCCGGGTGGGTACGCCTGGGTGTTCCCTAAAGGTAATTTGAAAGCAAATATCGGATTAGGCGTCCAACAAAAAGCGTTGGATCAGATGAATAAAAAAAGCGGTAAAATTGTCAACCTTAAGTATTTAATAGACAGTTACTTAAACTCAAATCCCGCTGTTCACAACCCTAGAATATCAGAGGAGGATCAAGATAGCGGAAATTCATGGGGGACCTGGCAGGTTTCAGTTCGCAGGCAGAATGACTGCATGGTGGCTAATGGCTATATGCTCGTCGGAGACTCAGCTTGGATGCCAAAGCCTTTAGATGCTGGGGGGATTGGTCCGGCTATAATCGCAGCTACGCTTGCAGGAAAACATGCAGTGAATGCAATTCAGCAAGGAGATATTTCTGAGGCGGGTTTATGGAGCTATAACAAGGAGTTTATAGACGAATATGGCTTCAAGACGGCTGGTCTTGAAGTGTTTAGACGCATGTTGCAAGGACTTTCCAATGAGCAAATTAATTATGGGATGAAGCATTTTATCTCAAAATTTGATGTAGAGAAAATAACTAATGGCGAACATCCAGAGTTCGGCCTTGTTGGCAAGATGGGACTTGTATTTGCAAGCGTAATGAACCAAAAGCTGGCGGCATCTTTGAAGAGAACTGCAGAAGTGAATGCTTTGCTTGTCAAACATTATGATGATTATCCTAGTACTCCCGATGGGTTTACCGAATGGCAAAATGGCCTGATGGAAATTATGGAAAATCCCCTATGATGGTTTGATGGCTTTTCGATCTATGGACAAGGAAATCCCTAGGCAAGGAAGCATATAATGGCTTTAAGTTCCTAATCGCTTCTCCAAAATATCCATCCTCTTAATAAGCAAATTTCTATTGGATTCCTCTGTGAGCGTTGATCTGGCATTTTCAATTAGTAATTTTGCTACATCCAACTTCCGCCTAATGCCTGGGACAATATTGTCATAAACAGAAAAGGGATAAATCGAACTGTAAAGATCTTCCATCAATGCAAACAAATTCAAAGCGTCCGAAGTTCGTTCAGTTCGTAAATTGTCATAAATCATTCGCTTTATTTCACCTATCGAGTCCAAAAGACCTAGAAGGTATGAGGAAGTAGCAACATTCAGTTCCTCTATCCCAACAAGACTGGTCTTTTCATACACGCATTTAAGTTGGTATGCTTCGACTAGCTCCTGCTCAGCATTGATAAGATACCTTTCAAGGTCGTCACGTATGTGCGTCCTGAGAGAACCCAATTCAGCTTGAGCCTCTTCAAGGAGTTTGGCCGCATCTTCGAACCTCCCTCTATGCAATGCCATAATAGATTTACTGCATTTCATGATAACACCCCTTGTCCCTTTGATTAGTACCTCCCGTCTATGCTCAACATCATCTAACTCTGATGAGATTTTCTTTAATGTAGCCTTTACATTTTCAGCTGCCACAGCCATTATTTTGTAGCATTAGGATAAACGGTCTAATAACCTCTTATGCGCTAAAGCAAATAATGGGGAACATTTTACTAATCCTTGTATGAGCGCGAGTAAAAAAGAAGAGAAGGAGAGAGTGAACATCGAAAAATTGACAAAGACCATCTCGACTTTGGATGCAATAGTCAAAAATAGGGACATACAAAGGAATACTAGAAATCTTGTAAAAGATGTTTTGGCGTCTTTGAAAGATGAGAAATCTGGCACTATCACAGTAAGGGCAGCTAATGCCGTAAGTATGCTTGATGGACTGACTCAAAATAGACAGATGGAATCTCACATACGGACAATGCTCTGGCAAGTAGTTTCAACTCTTGAAAGTATCAGGGAGTAGAACAATGAAGGAATCTGGGTTCGCACTGAATACCCGCATTCTGGATCATTTCAGATAGGCGAATGAGTTAAATGGTAGAGTGGTGAGAGCTCACCTAAGGTCCGAAAATGTGGCTGTAAGAGAGTATCTGGAAGTATCTAAGCCCAGAATTGTAGTGGTTCTTGTTATTGTGGCAATAACTTCTATGCTGGCAGCGAGTAGATTCGATAATACTCCCGAAGTGGGTTGGGATATCTCAATGTGGAACCTCCTTTTCTTGATTATATCTGGGACCTTGGCATCAATGGGCTCGAGTGCTTTGAATCACTATTACGACAGAGATATCGACAAAGTCATGCAACGAACATCGAAAAGACCGATTCCTTCAGGTAAGTTACTTCCGCAGAATGTGTTATTATACGGGCTTATTCTCAGTGCGGTTTCGGTCATTCTCGCAGTATTGACATTAAATATGGTGACAGCATCTATGATCGCTTTAGGGATATTCATCTATGTTGTAGTATATACAATTTGGCTCAAGAGGAATAATCCATCTAACATCATAATTGGTGGTTTTGCGGGAAGCGCTGCTTCTATGGCAGGGTGGTCTGCTGCAACAGGCTCTATAGATCTGCTTGGATTTTTGGTAGGATTGTTGGTATTCTTGTGGACACCTGCCCACTTTTGGTGTTTAGCTATCAAGGCCCGGGAAGAGTATGTTACGGTAAACGTCCCGATGTTGCCCGTGTTAGTTGGAAATCAGAAGACTGCAACCTATATTTTTTACAATACAGCACTGCTACTCCCTTATTCATTAGCTCTCTATTTCTTTGGGCTAGGAGTATTATACACAGTTATAGCAGCTATAGCTGGTTCGTTAATGCTAGTTTACCATTATAGATTGACGAAAGAGCCAACCCCGGAATTTGCATGGAAGGCGTACAAGGTTACCGCGCCTTATTTGGTTGTTATATTTGTCGGCATTGCATTGGACGCCTTATTCTATATAAGGTTCTGATTCATACAATTCGACACTGGAAATTCTCGAAGTTAGCTGGAGTTTTCTTCATATCCTCGCCTACACCATCTTCTTCAGTTTCTTGCTTGAAATTCGCCTCACGGGCTTTCTGGGTCGTTCGGTCCAATGCGGTTATTAATGGATATATTTCGGGTTCACTTGTTGACTCAAAAAAGCTATTCTACGTCCCCAGCAATGATCGCATGACCTCTTCGGTTGTACTTGAACAACTCACAGGAATTAAGGCGTGCTAAAACCTTGATACCCAGTGCAATATTTACTTTATCTGCACTGATCTTCTGCTCATAGTCACAACTTCAAACTGTCCAACGCCGTCAGTTCTCCCAAGAAAATCCTCAAGTTTATCCATCTGACCCTCACTATCATCTAAGATGAAATCAATTAGTAGCGAGTATAATCCAAATGCAACCGGCTGTTTGGAAACGGCATTCAATTCTATTCCCGACGGAATTGTTTCTGAGAGTAACTTTGAAACTTCGTCCAGATTTGTTTCTGCCTCAGAAGGTAGAATTTTGACACGGACAACTAATTTCGACATTTCTAATTAAGGTCCTTCGAATCCACATCCTACGCACTTATACATCCTAGCGAATTCTCTACAGCTTTCACATCTCCACACTAGTACATAACCACAACTGGGACAATAAAATTTAACGCATTCATCGTTTGGCATTATAGGACGACCACATGACGTGCATACAGGCAATTGTAACGAGGTTGGCATTAATATCTTGTAGTATGGTTTCACTACGGGATTTATATCTTGCTCACTTGGCCTTCCTTAATCTGCTTCCCAGGAGACCCTTAACTATCCTCGAGGTAGACTTTGCATTGAGAATTAATGAAAGGGGAGCCGAATGAAAGTCGAATTCCCCATCTTCAGAGATTCGCGCTAAAGCTGGCTGGGATACCGTAGAAAATAGTTCATCTATGGCCTTGTTATCCAAATGTTCGAATATCTTCCGAGCCAATATCAACTTTTTAAATTCGTACCCAAATATGGAGTGCCATTCGCTAGTATAGCTGTTAAGAAATGAATCATCTTCTTGCTCGATCGCCTTAACGATTGCTCGGCCAGCAAGCACACCCCCCATTCCTGAACTTAGGATACCCCCAGCCGTTGTAGGTTTTGTTTGGCCAGCAGCATCCCCGACGATCAAGAACCTGTGCTTATCAATAAAACGCCTTATCGGTCCCGAAACATAAATTGGGGCGAATATCTTTCTTGATATCGAATATGAAGAACCTTTTGATTCAAGAAATGATCTAATGGAATTCACGACATTGATGTCTCTACCTGCTACGCCTATTTTCGCCTTGTTATCTCCTAGTGGTATTACCCAAGCGAAAAAACCTGGATATTTATCTGCATCGAAATACAGCTCCACAGTATGGGGATCTATCCATGGAGCGAATACTTCGTACTGTCCTGATGGTAATATCCCAGCCCTATGTCTTCTTATTAGTGAGGTCAATCCTCTGGCATCCACAAAATATTTGCAATATACTGTCCCCTCCGTGGTGCTCACAGCATAAGCATACCCATTTTCGACTTTTTGAGACTGATGTTCAACTAGATTAGGACATGGTGAGACTGACTTCATCGAATTCATCGTTGTTATTTCAACACCAAGTTTTTGAGCTTGAAAAGCAATCTGCTTATCTAATTCCCTCCTATCGATGGCCACCACATCCTGAAGTTTCGCGTCAACTACAAAGGAGGAATATTTTGAACTTATTTTGGCTCGTGTAATGTGGTTCCTAAACGTCCTAGATGACGGGACTATGCCTAGCTTTCGCAATCCGCTAAGGCTCACTAACCCTCCACAGTGTTCGGGAGTACCAATTTCGTGGCCAGCTTCCAAGACCTTGACCGAGATCGACGACTTTGAGCCTATCTCTCGAGCAGTCAACAATCCAGAAAGACTACCACCTACTACTACCACATCGTACTTGGTTCGGTTCATTACCTCGTATTGGAAATAAATAACTCGATTTATTAATTAAGCTAAGGTCGCAAGAACAATTGGAATTCAAACAAGTAATCGTAGTAAGAAAGGAGCTTCGAATGGGTATGGGTAAGTTAGCTGCCCAGGTTGCTCACGCTGCTGTCTCTGGCGCAGAACAGGTAATGACAAGTAATCCTTCATGGTTTATGAAATGGTTTAATTCCGGTCAGGCTAAAATTGTTGTTAAAGTTCATTCTCTCGAGGATTTACACAACATAAAGCGGAAGGCACAAACTTCAGGTCTCCCTGTAGTTCAGATACAAGATAGGGGGTTAACACAAATCCCCGAAGGGACCATAACATGTCTGGGAATTGGGCCAGCCCCATCCCCAATAATCGATCGAATAACTAAGGATCTGAAACTACTGTAGGAAACTGAACCAATTGAGCCATCAAGTTGAGTCGAAATCAATGTCGGTTCGATTTACCTTGACCTGTTCACTTCTTTTTTAAGGCAGAATATTCCATGCAGTTAGATTTTTATCGCTTCTCCTTTGCTGGTTAAAGATTCAAACGCTCATAAATATTAGAAACTACATATCAGCTAATTTTCTAATTCGTGTTATCCATGATGATTCATCGTCGTTCTTAAAATTCCATTTGTTATTTTCAGGTAGATAGTTTCTCAACCTACTTTGATTTAGGGTATTTTGTACGTCGTTTCTCTCAGCTGTCTTAATTCCCACTGGTTTTTGTTCTCCATCATCAAAATTCTGCCTCTTGTTCTTTAAGTCATCCAAATTTGGTGGGACATCAATAGACGGATTTCTAGAATTTTGTACTACTTGTTCCTCGTAATTATGAAAAGAGCTTGCATCAGCTTGACTAATGCTGATTCGAGAATCTAATCGTTGCTCTAAATGATTCGTACTAGAATCTGAAAAGCCTTCCTTGAGTAATTCCATTTTACCTGCCAATTGGCCTTTTCCAAATTCAGAGAAACCATGTTCCTGAAGGAATGGCATGTATTTCGTTATTATACCAAAGTCCGCGAGTCTTCTGCTCACTTCTTCTGATTTAAAAATGCTCATTAAGCCATGAAACCCTCCAGCAACATAAATATCCAAAAGTTCATTGTAGTTGCTAAGCAGCAGCAATAAAGCTGATAATAACATCTCTAAATACTCGAATCGAATCGAAGTTGGAATAGTCTGGAGTTTGAGTGTTCTCGTCGTGATCCAGAAATGCCCTTGAAATCGAAATTACTAATATTGAATTAACTTAACCAGAAATGGATAGATTCAATTTCAACAAAAGTACCTTCAGTAGCAGAAATAATTGACCGAGGTTCATAAAACTGACGACCTAATGTATGACATATAGCCTTTCGTAAAGAGTGACCTCGAGGTTTCAAATGGCCATGTCGGCCTAGCAGACGGCTTCGATGGATTTATTAACATGCTACCATCGTAGTCAATAGAAATCCATGTCTAGCTTTCGAATCGACAAGGACTCTCTAGGAGAGGTCAAGGTCCCCTTAGATGCATATTATGGCC
This sequence comes from uncultured Nitrososphaerales archaeon, assembly GCA_963841565.1. Classification (GTDB taxonomy): domain Archaea; phylum Thermoproteota; class Nitrososphaeria; order Nitrososphaerales; family Nitrososphaeraceae; genus TH5896. Next base: position 96,001 of record CAWJCY010000007.1, on the reverse strand, counting down.
CCTTTACTGTAAGAGCCAGCAATCAGTATAATATTACAGGGCAAAGATCACACCCGGATTTAATTAGAGCATACTTTATGATCAAAAAGTGTGCGGCTTTGTCCAATCGCGAACTGGGAGTTCTTCCTGAGGAAATTTCCAACGCAATCGTAAAGGCTTGCGATAAATTACTTTCAGGCGAGTTCTTTGATCAGATCATCATTGAGCCAATTAATTCAGGTGCTGGAACAGCTTTTAACATGAACGTTAACGAGGTAATCGCAAATGTTGCTCTAGAAACAATTGGCGAGGACAGAGGGAAGTATGAGATTATCAACCCTAACGATCATGTGAACATGTCTCAATCAAGTAACGATACATTCCCCACAGCAATGCATCTGTCGATATTACTTGGTCTAAATAGTTTCTTGCAGGCCATTGATCTGTTAATCAAGTCTCTGAAAAACAAGAGTGTAGAATTTGAAGATATTATGAAAATTGGGAGAACCCACTTGATGGATGCACTCCCCATCACACTAGGGGATGAATTTAGCGGATATTATTCTTCGATTGAAATTGCAAGGCAGAAAATAGTGCAAGCATCAGAAAACCTGTATGCTGTTGCCTTAGGAGGTACGGCAGTGGGTAGTGGAGCTGAATTCGCCGGCCGGATACCGAGAAGTAGCAATTCGCCATCTTAGGGGGATATCTCGGCTAAACATAATATCATCTGAAAACCTTTACTTTGCACTCCAGAGTCGATTTGACGTTACATGTTATTCTTCGTCAATCAGAAACCTCGCGGTAGAACTAATCAAGCTAGCGAATGATTTGAGGCTTATGGCGTCTGGACCTACAGCGGGATTCGCTGAAATAGTGATCCCTGCAGTACATGCAGGTTCTTCAATTATGCCAGGTAAGATTAACCCGTCTTTGGCCGAGTGTCTTAACATGATTTGCTTTAATGTTATTGGAAATGATTTGGCGGTAACGATGGCGTCGCAAGCAGGTCAGTTTGAGTTGAATGTTATGCTGCCAGGAATGTTGAAATGGGTTTTAGATTCTATGGATATGCTCAGGAATTTTCTACCAGTATTCACAGCCAATTTAATCGAGGGCATTCAAGCGAATGTAGATAAGCTTTCTAGGTATGTATATAGAAGCCCGGTACTCGTGACTGTTCTAAACCCTTACATAGGTTATGTAAAGGCATCCGAAATATACAAGAAGGCATTGGAAACAAACAGAAATGTGAAGGACATAGTAGTAGAAGAAGGCTTAATGAAGGCTGAAGATGTAGAAAGGGTCTTCTCACGTTCAAATCTGATTGGAAGAAGAGAGTAAATATGGGAAAAACAAAGCCTTGGGGATGGCATAAAGTAATAGGAGCCTTCGAATTTCATCTCGAAGTTATCGTATTTGTTATTTCTACCACTTCATTAAGCCCATTATATATCTGCAAAAATTTCTTACCCTTGGCTGTAATCCTGTATTTTCTTTGATTACCTAAAAACTCGATCAGACCATTTACCAATAAAAGAGTTAGATAGTCTTTAAGATGATGATATGACAAAAATGACCTGTACATGATCTTTTTTTGAGATGCACCACTTTCATCCGACGAGTTCTGGAGAATTAGTGCAATGATTTCTAACCTATTCCTATGCTTCATCAATTGGCGTACGCCATCACCTGGAATAAAAGGGGCGCGACTGAGTATTATGGTATTCTTTTTTTTTAGATTATTGTAAATGTTTTCTTCTGCCGATTCTAACGAATAAAGGTTTGATATCATGGTACTGGTATAAACGCTTGACGGCTAATGTCTAAAATCCTGCAGGCCTCTCAAAATGGCTTATTATCAAATTAGTTCGTGAATTGATATATCGGATGGGCGTGACTTTTTGCATAGCCGAGCAATCAAACCGTGGCGATTTCTAATTGCAATAGAACATTTCATTCCATTCTCGTTTCACCATAAATAGTTTGTACTAGTTTAGTTTTATTAACTAAGTGAATGTATTACAATTATGGGCGGGAAGCTAAATGACATTCGAGAGACTTCTTCGAATGCGATACAGATAATTCGAGACCTCAAAAATCCCGAAGTACATGAATCTTTGAATAGGGTGAAGGATATTACAGCTACAGTTAAAGAGGTAGTCGAGTCCTTTAAAGATCCTTCCATGGTCAAAAATATTGAAAATTTCAGGCTGACTTTGGAGTCGATTGAAAGGATTTCTTCGAAAATAGATAGCCTGCGCAGCGACTCTCAGAATTCAGGCCTAATGGATGAAATCTCGAGCACTATAAGAGCGTGCAGACTTTCACTAGATAATCTTAACAGCGAGGGAGGTACCAAGGAATTGGTTAGCGCATCAAAAGATTTGATTTCAGAAATTAGTTCCATGGTATCGGAAGTAAGGCAGCTTTTGCATAGCATCGGAAGTACAGATGGGACTAAGGATCTTGCTGGAATAGTAGGAAATGTTAAAGATATTCGCAATTATGCAAAATCCGTTCGTGAGGATTTTAAGTAACAATACCAATTGATCGTGCTGGGCTGTCAGACATCCTCTATGATATTGCAAATGAATTTAGAATTGGGCCTAACTTCAATTCCCTACGTTTCATTTAGCGCGATGACAAGTCGATTTATTAATGACTCAAGACCTATGTATTTCATCAGAGTTAAGCAAATCTCTGGCAGGGGATTTCTCCCTTTGAACCCTTCATCGAACTTTAGTTCTATTTCCCCTTTGCTTGATTTAAGGTAAACTGTTATTAGTGAATAAAATCCCTTCTCCTTATCCAATCTTTCCATATATTGTCTGAGTTCAACTTTTTCAATGGATACGTTGTTGTCTGATAATGAAATGCCTTCGAATAGGACTACTTTGTGTATTGGTGCGTTCGAAATTCTAAGCCTTTCAACATCAGTCTTGATATCCAGACCAATCACTGATACTCCAAGAATCTTATCCATTCCGGAAACCATAAGTTTACTTCGGCAATTCCTATCGCCTTAGCTAACGAGGTAGGAGAATTATAATAGACCTTATCAGCGCCTATTTCGTGACTTATTAGTGAGTTGATTTCATCGATCGATGATACCTTTCCTACATACTTGTTGGCGACAAGATCTCGGTGCTGTGTGTAGAGTCCAACCTGTCTACCATCAATCGTTGGTGGATAGCTAACAAGGACAATGATCTGCTTTGCCCCCGCTTTCTTCAGATAATGAATTGTTTCCTTGACCGTTGCACCAGTCTGAATGGTACCCTGGATTGTTCCAATGCTCTTATCCGAGACCAAATTCTCCACAACAAATTTCAGGGATTTACTTGTTGTTAATAGTTTGTACTTGCTTACTTCTTCTGAAAAGTCGATCATATGATCGGAATCATCATATCGATCTTTTATGACACCCTCCCCCATTTCAAAAATCTTATGATTTTTTTGATATTCCAAGCTAAAGCCCAAGCCCATAGGTCTCGTGTAGTCGGGTTCGGCGAACGCAGATTCGATCTGGAATCTCCCAGAAAGAAACTTCGACTGCTCCCTTCCGATATTTTTCCTTATTTCATAGATACTCTTACCGTTTACGATAGATGCTACATTCGATTCTCTGATAAATTCAAAAGGGTCCACTACCATATTGGGTGATGGCTGTGTTGTCAATGAGACAGGGCCAGATTTTCTGTCCAGTTTTAATAATTCCCCTGGGCCCACATCTCTGAATGTGAGATCTATTAACGAAATCCGTAGGGAATTTTCTGACGCAATCACGTGCAATGTCTTTTTTTTGTTACTTCCTAAAACTAGAGGCTTGAACCCCGTGCTATTTCGATACGCATAGATATTGCCGTCCACCCGTACGAGCATATTTCCTCTTAAATGTCTATCTAAAAAGTCGGTAGCCTTCGGCGGATCACAATTTTTTGTTAGAAGTATCTTGAAAATGCAATAAATTTGATACAGTGGGTCGCTATCTCTTGCCCCACCTATTAGTGGGTGTAGGTACAGTTTTTCGGTATCGACTAAGAATCCGTCTAAGGCGATTTGACTATGTTTGAAGCCACTCGACTCCGGCCGTCGCTTAGACAGAAATCCAATCCCATCATATCCGATGAGTTTATGCTCGCTTACTATTCTGAAAATCTTTTCTTCATAAGGCAATGGACCATCACCCTCGGCAACATTCTTGTCCACCATTATTTTCCAATAGGCCTTGCCTCTGTGCTGAAGCATTCGCATACAGTGGGCCAGAATGTAAACAACATTTTTTGCCCTACTAGGTACAGCGTCTGAAACTGCGACAATTCCTGCCAAATCAGGTTCTCTCCTAAAATGCTTCATAAAATCCAAGTACCTATTTAAGGTTAGTGCCAGAGCTACGAATAAATAGGTCAAAGCATAGTTTGCGTGATTTTTCTCGTGTGTAAAGTATGTCTATATATAATAATATCATAACATCTGGACATAATTGCTAATAGGGATTATTGGAAAATCAAATGTCGGTAAGTCTACGTTCTTTAATGCTGCCACTAGTTTAGGAGTTCAAACTGCTAACTTTCCTTTTACAACGATAGAACCGAATATTGGCATAGGATACTTAAGGACAAGGTGCGTATGCAGAGAATTCCAAGTTCAGGATAATCCATTACATTCGATGTGTATAGACGGTAGCAGGTATATTCCTATCAGAATACTAGACATAGCCGGGCTTGTTCCCGGCGCCCACAATGGCAGAGGCCTTGGAAACCAGTTTTTAGATAGTGCAAGAGAAGCCGATGCTCTGGTGCATGTCGTAGACGTAGCTGGGAGTACTGATTCAGAAGGACGCGCAGTAAGCCCTGGCACAGGAAATCCTATTCAGGATGTAGAATTTGTATTAGAGGAATTTGATATGTGGTTGGTTGCACATCTGAAAAAGAACATGGAGAGGACTTCAAGGGATTTGCAGGGAACCCCAGATAAGGTATCAAAAATATTATCGAGACAGCTTTCAGGATTGTCGGTTAAGGAAAGTCAGATAATTATCTCGTTGAATGAAACACGACTTGGTGATAAGAAGTTATCTTCCTGGTCTCCCGCTGATCTATTGTTGTTTTGTCAAACATTAAGGAAATTGGCAAAACCGATGATAGTTGCTGCTAACAAGGCAGATTTCATTACAGCTGACTCGAACTTACTGAGACTTAAGAACCTCGATAGCGAAGTGATCCCCTGCATTTCCGAGGCTGAAGTCATGCTTAAGCTCGGATCAAAAAATGGGGTGCTGCGGTATCTCCCTGGAGACAGTTCATTTGACATCAACCCAAAAGCGTTACTTCGGGAAGACCAAAAGAAAGCATTGATAAAAGTTCAGGCAGTTCTAACCAAATACGGTTCAACAGGTGTTCAGCAGATTTTGAATAGGGTGTGCTTTGGACTTCTTGGGATGATCGTAGTTTACCCTGTTGAGGACGAGAACAGATTAATGGATAAGAAGGGAAATGTTCTTCCTGATGCTTATCTGTTATCAAAAGATTCTACTGCTAAGGATCTTGCCGCAAAAGTGCATGAACAATTGGGCAAAGGCTTTCTTTACGGTATCGATGTGAGATCTAAACAGAGAGTAGGAGCAGAGTACAGGTTAAAGGATAGAGACGTGATAAAAATTGTTTCGGCGACTAGTAGAAGATAGGAGATAAAGACTCTCTTTGTTAGCTTTAGGAATAGAAAGTACAGCTCACACTTTCGGTTGTGCCATTGCAGAAATGAAAGGGAAAAGGAAAGGATCTTTTAGGATATTGTCAGATGTACGGTCGTCTTACAGGCCTCCAGAAGGTTCCGGGATACACCCAAGAGAGGCATCCAGACATCACGCGAATGTGTGCAGCAGAATCTTGAAAGAAGCAATTGCGCATTCTTGTTTAAAGATGGAACAAATAGATATAATAGGTTATTCTGCAGGTCCCGGGCTGGGACCATGCCTTAGGATAGGAGTCTGTTCTCAGCTCGCCTGCTGTCCACTTATTATAGAAAACCCTTGGTGCCTGTCAATCATGGATTAGCTCACATTGAACTTGGGGCTTGTCTGACGGGTGCTAGGGATCCTTTGGTCGTTCTGGTTTCAGGCGGACACACGATGATTCTCTTGTATTTTAATAAAAGATGGAGAATATTCGGAGAAACGTTGGACATCACCATAGGTCAACTACTTGATCAATTTGGCAGGTCATTAGGTTTTTCATCCCCTTGTGGATCGATGATTGAAAGGTTAGCAACAAATTCCAGAAAAGAGTATTCTTGGATACCATACACGATTAAAGGAAATGATGTTTCCTTCAGTGGGTTGCTTACAGCAGCAATAAAACGTACCAAAGACGGGAGATTTGACATCGGCAATACATGTTACTCTCTACAGGAAACGGCATTTGCAATTTTGGCCGAGGCCACTGAGAGAGCTATTTCATTCACGAACAAAGAGGAAGTAATAGTAGTTGGAGGAGTAGCAGCTAATAGACGTCTAGCAGACATGTTAAATTATGTTTGCGCAAGACACGGTACTAAACTGCATATCTGTCCAATCCGTTATGCGGGAGACAATGGCGTCCAAATTGCGTTAACAAGCTTAATTGATCATGTTTATTCGAAAGTTGGTGTAGCGCCAGAAAATGGTTTTATCGATCAAGCTTGGCGTTTAGACTCTGTGAATGTAACATGGAGATGATCGTCAGCAATTAACTACGTTTGGCTTCGTTAACTCGGGTCATTATTTCCTTTGCCCAATGTCCTGTATTTAGGACGCCGAATTTGTAAGACCGATCACTTAATTCGACTACGACTTTTGCTATAATAAACCCCTCTGACTTTGATGCTAAAATCTTTTCCAGTGGAATGTCGAGCAGCACCTCCTCGGTCTTCTTGCTCAACGTTGTCATTCTACCTTCTGTCTTTTCGAAAATGAGTCGTTGGTTTGTCAATGTCAATATTCCATTCTTCAATTTATCCTCTGCACAGTCTTCTTGTATGATCAGTTTTTCTCCTGGTCTTGGTTCAGCCCCACTCACACTTTTATGATATTGCTCAGATTTATATCACTATTGTCGAACAAACTCCCGATCCTACTCAAGAAAGGGTCTGAGGCAGACCTCTTTTTAATTGATTGGTACGGTAACCGAGCATTGTCAAAAATGAGAACTGAGAGATCTTATCGACATCCTACCCTAGACAGGGAGCTGAGGCATAGAAGGACAATTCGCGAGGCAGAGATGCTCTCGAAGGCCAAAGAGACAGGGATTAGATCTCCGTACGTATATTTCCTGGATACAAACCGGAATGAAATAATTATGGAGTACATCGAAGGTGTAAATTTGAAGTCGGTCTTTTCCTCTAGCCTGGCGTTAAAATTAGGAGAATGCATTGCAAAACTTCATTCCAAGAACATAATCCACGGAGATGTAACTACTTCTAATTTTATTGTTGAAAGCCCCCCACGGGAAAGTTATCCTGAACTCGCAATAATAGATTTTGGGTTGTCTTTCTTTTCTCAAAGACTGGAAGACATGGCATCAGATGTGCGGATGCTCAAGGAGGTCCTAAATAGCGTGCACTATGAGATTTATGATCAAGCTTTCTCGAATTTCTCTGATGCATATTCGTCATTTAGCGCCTCCGAAAAAGGGAAAAAGGTATTGCGAAAGGTCGACGAAATACAGAGTAGGGGAAGATATTCACGCATCGCGAATTCCTACTAACGTTGACCCAACATACCATCGACTGTTGGTATTGGAATAATAATGACCTCTAATTGATTTTCTATAGTATCTCAATTTGGGACAGACGAAGATGAAGGAAATTTATTTTGCAAGTTCGAATTCCAACAAGTACAAAGAAATTGAGTCTATACTGGACCACTATGGAATAGTATCCCACTTTGTCAAAGTGTCACTCCAGGAAATCCAATCCGAATCAGTACATCGAATAGCGAGGGCCAAATCGACTAACGCATTTGAATATCTCCAAAAGCCAGTAATCATTGAAGATGATGGCTTCTACATAACTTCATTGAAAGGTTTCCCAGGACAGTATTCATCATTCGTTTACAAAACCCTAGGCAACCAAGGTTTGTTGAAACTAATGGAAAACAAAAGAGATCGAAAAGCGTGCTTTCTCTCAGTGATTGCATTCAACGATGGTTATACCTTAAAAGTCTTTACTGGCAAGACGAAAGGAATCCTAAGCAGATTAGCTACTGATGGTGGTTGGGGCTTTGATCCCATTTTTGTTCCAAAAAGCACCACTAAGACGTTCGGAGAGTTAAGCCAGTTGAATAGAAAGTCTGTATTCTCTCATCGCCGCAAGTCTATAGAGAAATTTTCAAAATGGTACTTGAAGACTCGCCTTTAATACGGAAATCATTGACATTAGAGAAAGTCGAAGTCCCGTTCTCCTGAGACCTCGAATATGAAATTACTTCATGGTTGGGCTTCCAGCAATATCAGAAGTGTTGTTAAAATAGGACTAGTTGTCATCATCGTCGTCGTTATCGTCGTTTTCACTCATTACCTCATCTTGAGAATCGCTTGATTCGTTTTTCTCAAGATTCTGAGGGATATCATTTATGGTGATGTTCACCTCATCCGACGAAACTTGGGTTCCGTCAGCGGACGCGATAAATCTGAAGGTTAATTTTGAATCCTTTTCTACTGCTGGTGCCAGGAAGCTAATTTGTTTTGCATTCTGCTGTCCTAGAGATACTTTGGCATCCCCACCTACCTGTCTCCATTCATATGACAACTGACTACTATTCGTAGAGGTAGAATCTCCGTTGAGAATAACCTCCATACCTTCGTTTACTATCTGATCAACTCCAGCCATAGTCCTTATAGAAGTGCTATTATCATCTCCTTTCGATGGAGAGCTGGTAACAACCGTTTGTTGCGTTTGGTTTTCAGACTGAGTAGGTATGGAGTTGGAAGCATTTGGAGATCCTGTGAAGTTAGATTCAGATGAGCCAGGGATTTTTACATTTGAAGACACACCCCCAATATGTGGTTCAGACACAGTCTGATTAAGTATATTAGATGAAGTGTTTGCACTTAATCTAAGGCTTGTAACGTCACTAACCACAACATGAACTATTCCATTGCTACTCCTACCATGTGCGTCTGAAACCGAAATTTCAAATTCAAGCGGTGTGTCTTGTGAAACATAAGGGGCCCTAAACTTCAGAATTGGCATATTGAGACCGTCGATGTACTCAAGCGGTTGGCTTGTCAGTTGCTTCCAAACATTCGATAAGATCTGGCCATCGTTGGAATAACTTTGCGTTGCATTGAGCATTATAAGTGAGCCCTCCTCAATTTTGGTATTATTATTTTCAACTTTAACCACAGGAGACAAATTTTGAACTGGAGTATTCATAACAGACTCATCTCTATCATCATCGAATGTAACGCGAGGTGACGGAGTAGGAAATATTAGAGGAATATCGTCTTTTTCTTCATCCGTGGACTCTGGTTGCTCGGAGATTTCCTTTGAAGCTTGATCGGCCGGGCTGTAAGACTGACTATTGAGAGGTGCAACAGGGGTCGCTGAAGACCCGTTCTTACTAGAAGGGATTAGTACAGTTAGTGAGGTTCCATTATCCGAAGCAGAAGCTGAGCTGGTTGCATTAGGTATTATTACGGAATCATTAACAGAAGAATCAAACATGGAAGACTCTTGACTCTCAGCTGGAGGGATTACTATAGACGGTGAGGTTCCATTATCCGAAGCAGAAGCTGAGCTGGTTGCATTAGGTATTATTACGGAATCATTAACAGAAGAATCAAACATGGAAGACTCTTGACTCTCAGCTGGAGGGATTACTATAGACGGTGAGGTTCCATTATCCGAAGCAGAAGCTGAGCTGGTTGCATTAGGTATTATTACGGAATCATTAACAGAAGAATCAAACATGGAAGACTCTTGACTCTCAGCTGGAGGGATTATTACAGGGCCTGAAGTTATATTCCTAACCACTTGATCCCTACTCATAAATTCAGTTTGATCGTCAAGATCTGATGAGGTCGATTCGCTTTCAACGATTTCAGTAATATTGGTTGGAGAGATATCTCCTCTTGTTGAGGGCGGATTCAATACTTTAGATATAGGAGTGGAAGACGTTTCATTCTCTGATGAGGTCGATTCGCTTTCAACGATTTCAGTAATATTGGTTGGAGAGATATCTCCTCTTGTTGAGGGCGGATTCAATACTTTAGTTATAGGAGTGGAAGACGTTTCATTTGTTCCTGTGAAGTTTACAGAATGATATTTGGTTATTTGATTGCTCTTATCGTCGGAACAGAGTAATTTGGCAGTTAACTTGTTTTCTCCTATGTTCAAATGTAAATTGGAGTTGAATATTTGTTCCCAAGCTGAGAAATCATCTGGTCCGTTCTGTCCCTTTGAAGAAACTATGACATATGGAGTGATCCCATTAAGAAGAAGTGACACATCACAGTTGTTTGTAGAATTGTCCGTAGAAACTCCTTCAACCGTGAAATTTTGGATATTTATGGGGACCTCTTGTTCCTTGGTAGGAGATAAGATCTTAACCCCATGGGGATTGTAGAGCTGTGAATAAGAATCAGCTGCACTACAAAACGCGGCTGAAATGAATAGACTCAAGATAATAAGTGCTACAGTATTGTAGTCTTTCAATTGGCGGACCTTACTAGCAATTTAGAGGGGCCTATAAAAAAATTAGATGTAATCGGATTTTGGCAGAGGACAAAAATAACTTGACCATTTTATGTCTTCAATCTATTGAAGAAGATTCTATAATTGGCAGTAAATAATGATAAGCAATTCCATGAATTTGGAGCAGATTTTATTAATTTATTTATTGCATCCTTAATGCAAGTACGACGAGATGAACCTATCAGTATACCTGTTCATATTCTGCAAAACTACTATCCTAGAAATCTCACTCTCGTCCATCACTTTGAAGCCCGGAAGCATTTCGCAAAGTTTTCCTGAAAAATCCCTAACCTCTTCCATTTCGAGCATATTTTGCCTCTCTAATCGCTGTGTTGACATGCCTACATGCATGTATGATTTTATCTCGATAAAATGGGGATTGGCTTTAGGAATTAGTTTAGAAAGCTGTACTATTGTTTCATGATTAAAATTATGACTCCTAACGAGGGTAATTCTAATTACTGTTCTCGTTTCACACCTAGCAAGAAACTGGAAACTCGACAGCCACCTTTCCCATGCGTCTGGATGTCTGGGTCTATTTATTTTAATAAAACTAAGCCTGTTCACCGCGTTCGTAGACAGATAGAGCTGGGTAGGAAGAGAGTTTTCTTCTGCTAGTAAATCTAACATTTGAGGTTCTTGTCCGTTAGTAACCAAAAATATCGATTTGGTCGTTGGCAATTTCCTAAGATATCTGATCAGTGCAGGTAATTTTGGGTACATTGTAGGTTCTCCAGAAAGCGAGATTGCATAATGTTGTGGAAATAATGCTTCGTCAAGTTTATTCTTGTCGTACTTCTTATGACCATAAAATCCAGTCAAAAGTCTTCTTCGTTCTTCAATCAAATTAGCTACAATTGCATCTGGTTCATCAACTAGGTCTTCTGGCATCATGAGAGTATCATAGAATTCTGTAGGCCTCCAGCAATAGACGCAGCGATTTTCGCAGTTTAGTGCTGTTGGAGTCATTTCCATGCACCTATGAGTCGAGATTCCGTAAAATCTTCGCTTATAACAATCTCCCTCGTTAGCAAAAGATTTTTTGGTCCAGTGACATAATTCCACTGCTGAATGGTTGTACACACCATACTTTGCGTTTAGCAATTTAGCTCTCGCATTTGTATCGATCTGGATTAGATTATTTCCTGAGTTGTGGGAATTATACTCTCCTGAGCAGCTCATGCTAAGTGGAATCAAGACTACTCATCGAGATTTAAGTCTTTAAATTGAAAACGAAGATCCTGAGAGTCAACTCAAGATCACATTTCTTACCAAGATTTTCGGTAAGCATGATAGATTGGACATGTTTATAATTATACTCGATTTACTAGATTGAAGGGAAAGGTGGCATATTACATATCATTTACCGTACGTGATGATCATTTCTTCCGAATCCACGTGACGAGTTAGGCCTTGCTGAGTCAAAGATAAAGAAAACCCTCATGTCATCATCAGAAACCCCGACTTAGAAATTATATATAGCACTATAATTGCACATGATATGAAGTGGCCTTCGTAGTATAGCCTGGTCAGTATAGGCGGCTGTGGACGAGATACGGTAATCACTTATGGCAGAAACCGCTTGAGGAGGGTTCAAATCCCTCCGAAGGCCCTTTGTGTATCAAACGTTCCAAATTTAATTTCTTACATTTCAAAATTTTCGGAATAACTATTAAACACATAAATTATCGAATAGACGGGGCTCGATCAATATCCATCCATAGTGATATTCATCGTGAACGTACCTCACTTCTTTTAGATTTGGTCTTACTCCTTTCCTTTTCAACGCTAAAATCAATCCAGATCGAAGAGATAATCCCCATTTCTGTGCACGTGAACCACTACCAGCCTCTCTGGGGAGAAGTATTCTTACACTCAAATCATGCAAAGAAACATTCTTTTCGATAAAGTCTGCCAACTGAGTCACGATATTTGTTATGTCCTCCGTGCTGCGGATTTGAAATGTCTTAGATACCTTCAAAGTCCGATAGAAATCAGGATTTGTTGTCATGGTTGCATACTTCTCAAATGATCGGAAGTGATAAACTCACTGTTATAGTTCATGCTGATCAATTCAGAGCTGAGATACCGGTACTCAATTTGGATCAGATTGCAATTAAAAGTCTTCAAGAATAAAAATGGTCATCTCCTAACGAATGACTTTTAGACAAGATAAAAGTGCTTGGTATAACAACCGTTGTAGTTCTGTCTCGTCATATCACTAGTCTTACCGTCAACTAAAGTTCAAACACCTTCAGTATCAAATCTCAAATAATCGTCACGATCTATATTTAGTGCAACCCAATTTTACTTATGAGGCATATTAGCTAAAGTTGAGCGGCCAAATCATAAATGATCAAAGCCTGTGTGTTGGGAAAAAATGGAAATTTTGAGAGTGTGCCGGAGGCGGGACTTGAGCCCGCGACCTTTCGATTATGAGTCGAACGCTCTGACCAAGCTGAGCTACCCCGGCAAGCTCAGCGTTGCGTTCAGCAATTGATGGCCTACTCTAATAAAGATATCTCCCCAAGTCTTATGGATCTTATTTTGATTTTTAAAAACTATACGCCATGAATTTGATTTTTGTCCTAGGAATTGAAAATATATTCCTCCGTATTTCATCTGCATCCCTCTAGTGTTCAGAGGAATGTACGTTTAAGTGGGAACCAAATAAGCCATTTAATCGAATGTCCTTGGCCAAAAAAAAATGCCGCTGCCTAGACTTCACTGTCCTTACTAAATAGAATAGCTTCTGGATTTATGATACATACTGGCGTACCTTCTATAGCAGAGTCTTCAGCTGAGGTTGTTGTAAGTTGCTCTCTCTCAAAAAGATCATCCCTCGAAATAATCCCAATGACAGACGAATTTGAGCTGACGACGATCTGACGAATAGCGTGCTTATCCATTATAGATAATGCTTCCTGCACTGTGGAATCAGGGTCCACTGCCAGTATAGGACTAGTCATGATTTCCTCAAGCCGTACCTTCGATGGATTCTTCCCTTGAGATAATACCTTGTAAAGAATATCTGTCTTGGTCACTATTCCAATTGCCTCACCGCCTCTAGAAAGCAATACACACTTTGTCTGTTTTTCCTTCATCAATCTTATGGCCGTGTCAGCAGAGTCGTTGTAGTCTGCCATTGCTACATTCGAATCAGCGAGTTTCCTAGCAGGTGCCATTAGGAGAAAGGACATACTCGTAGGTTCTGCTGAAAATTCATCCATGTTCTAATATAAGAGATCAAATATTTATACTTGGTGAATGATTTTGGCAAACACAGCAATTATGCTCGAGTTGAAATTTTGAAACTTCAGGGAACGGCCCAGAATTCTCAGGTTCAACTATAGTTCTGAAATATTCAAGTTTGAGGGTCTTGCACACTCCAATGAAGAAGTATATCATAAACCGTTTAACTTTTAGTCAAACTTTCCTCTTGAATCACGGTCTCGGATTTACGGTACCCAATTTCGTCGACTGCAGGGAGATATTGTCGCAACTCGGCATCAGAATATATTTCAACCCATTTAAATTTACGTTGCAAGGTTGCTGTAAAGAGCCTCTTCCAATCAAGACCCACATGGTTCATCCATGATTTCACGACTCTTGGGTCTATATAATTTCTAAGTGAAGTCCCAAGGTTATAATCACGAGTTTCCTTTTGTAGTTGCAACGTTATTTGGACCTTATCCAGCCTGTCCATCATTCTTTTCTTTTGTAAATCAGTCTTCCATTTATGAGAGGCTATATCGTTCTCAATTTTTCTGATAACCTCTTCTTTCTTTTCCACTGATTTTTGAAACCTCTCTAGGGCTTGCTTGCTAGCAGGATTGTTTGAATCAATTCCCTTTTTATGGTTACAAGTAATAGCAGCAACGAGATTCGCCTTTTTGGCCATGTATATTTTTTCCATTTCCGATGACTCCTTGTTTACTTTGATTGGAGGACGTGCAAGAGCTTCTTTAACAATTTGAGTCGCTATGAAGGTTCTGAAGACCTTTGCAGTCAAACCGGGAACCCTGTTTTTATCGATTGTTCTAAGAAATGAATTTACCTTCGCAGAGGTTATCCCATCGAAAATCTGTTCGTTAGGTTTCTTGGCCTTCATGAATAATTCTATGTTCGTAAGTAGTGCTTCTGTATCGCGCGAATTCACTTCCAAGCTTTTTTGCCAGGGGACGCTGTCTTTTCCTAGAAAATTGAATTCTATACTTTTTACTCCTTGACGAACTGGAAACCTGATATGTTCCACCCGTAACGTCGACGCGCCTACAGTGTCCGCCTCGTCAGGATCTTTTTCATCTCCAACTCTCATTGCAAGCTTATTAATCAAGTAGCAGACAGTTGATATTTTCTTCTGACTCAAATCTTTCGAATTAATCATCTTGCTCACTATCCTTTCGTGAACTTTGTCAATATGCTTCCCTAGTACATCAGCTCTATCGTATTTTTCCTTATCACTGTTCTGACGTAGGGTGGATGAATCATGAAGCCACATGTACTTTCTTTTGCCAGTTAGTTTTTCCATCCATGTCGCGAGCCAGGTTGAGGTATGATCATTAACAATTGCCTTCCAGTTTCCTTCAGGGACTTCAGCGTTTTCTCCAAGGTTTAAAATTACATCTTGTGGCTGTACCCTGGGTTTCCATCGGCCTCGCAGTGGATGTTGTCCTCTACCCATGAATAGGCCTGGAGGTTCCACCAGCCAATTCGCTATTTCAACCGTCGCACCATCAACAGTTGCCAAACCATAAATCGAACGAATTCGTTCTCGCTCAATTTTCTTGGAATTAGATATACGCCTTCTTTCATCTCGAGGTAGATTTCTAATCCGCTCTTTCTCTTCTACCTTCAATCTGTTCTCTTCATCTACTAGACGGTAAGCATTCGACAGATCCAATTCGGACATCTTACTGACAGATCCGAACTTAGGAGGAAGTACGCTTCTTAGATCAATAATGAAATTTGATTCGAACACGGTATCCTTGACGTAATGAGTATCCTTCTTTCTGGACCAAGCATAGATCAATTCTTCTTGGGCAGCATTCAACAGATACTGTTCTCCGAGAATGGCAATAGTAATGCCCCTCGGTTTGTATTCTGAAGGAAATGCAATTCCATTGTGTTGCAATGTTTGCCATTTAAGGCGGGCCAAGTTGAATTGCGTCTCCATCTGCTTTCCTAAAGGTTTCTGTATCACTCTTAAACGTTACCGATCCTACCCAAAACAAAAGCCAATTTAAGCTTCACTAGATTAATCTTTGGCACTTCAAATGAAGGTCAGTAGAGGTCAACAGTTAGATTAAAGTATAATCACACCCAACGATTGGATAATGCCAAGAGCTTTTGTATTGCTGAATGCAGAACTAGGATATGAAGGTCCGTTGGCCGAGGAGATGAAAAAACTACCTGGAGTTGAGGAGGCCTACGCGATTTATGGCGTATATGATATCATGCTAAAGGTAGAAGCGGATTCAATGGAAGGATTAAAGGACTTTATTAGCTTGAAAATCAGACGGATGAATGGAGTTAAGTCTACTCTGACCATGCTGATTATGGAAAAAACAAACCTAAGCTAATTGCGATCTCGTAAAGAATGTTTGTACCTATATTTGTCAAGCTTGATAAGCTCTCTATAGGATCCAAAATCCTCGGTGTTTACTTGATCAAGTTCGGTCTGGCAATCCTCTTCGGCTCCCGAGTTTATTTGTAATATCTCATATAATGTATTGCGCTGAGCAGGGATCCGTCCTAAACCCTTGATTTGGGTTCTTATTTCCCGAGGTCTCATAATTTGACCATGAATTGAACCAGCAGATGTGGAGATACTTTCATTTATAAGTGTACCACCAAAATCGTTTGCCCCAGCGCACAAAAGAAATTGAGACATTTTTGAGCCTTCTTTTACCCACGAAACCTGTATATTCTTCACATAGTTATGAAGCATCAGTCTAGAAACGGAGTACATTTTTACAATATCTGTTGCTCCGGCTCCTGCTTCACGCATGTTCTTCAAATTAATGCGGCTGTGCATAGGTGCTTCCTGATATACGAAGCTTAAGAGGGACGAACTCTGTAATGCCACCAGTTTCCTTCTGGATCTTACGTAATATGTCAATATGGTTGGCCTTGTGGAAATTGGATTCAATATGTCCGTACATGATAGTTGAGGTAGTAGGAATGCCTAATCTATGGGCTGTCTTAATGACATCTATCCAATCATTAACAGATATTCGACCTGGAGAAATTAAGTCTCTAACTTCTTGATCCAGTATCTCTGCTGATGTTCCAGGTAGACTTCCTACACCAGATTCTTTAAGCCAAGATAAGAAATCTCTAACACTATTGTTACTCATTCTGGCTCCATATAATACTTCTTCAGGGGAAAACCCATGAATGTGGATATCCGGTATTTCACGCTTAATTGCTTTACAGATATCTGGATAAAGAGAACCCTCCATATTTGGGGCTAGACCTGCCTGGATGCAGACCTCAGTGGCACCCAACCGATAGGCTTCTACAGCTCGTCGAACAACTTCCTCGACAGGCAAGAAGTAACCTTCTTCCTGTCTGAAATCACGGCTAAATGCGCAAAAACCACACCGCTTTATACATACATTAGTGAAGTTCACGTTTCTGTTGATGACATACGTTACAACGTTTCCACATGCTCTTCTTCGCAACTCGTCTCCAATAGAGGTCAATAAGTTCATTTCAATCCCGCTAGTATCGAACAATTCCACTGCCTGGTCAACAGATATCTCCTTTCCATCAATTGCCAAATTCAAAGCCTCTGAAATAAGAGGGTCAACCGTCTTGAGAAGGCTTTCTATATTCAAATCAGGTATGACTCCTTTACTAAACCTACGTCATCAGAGAGTGCTTCAATTGAAGAACTGACGTGATGGGAAACATAAGACCGACCATTTTTCAAAAACTCTGGATATACAGGCAATCGGGCCTTTAGTTGAAATCCCTTCTTCAAACACACCCGATTTACATGTTCTATAGGGGGCCAAGGGTGTTCTGGATTGACGTAATCGATGGTAAGAGGCGATATTCCACCCCAATCATTAATACCCACGCCAATATAGTCTTCTAGGGATTCGTTGAGATTTGGAGGTACCTGAATGTTCATTTTGGGCATTAAAATTCTAGCTACCGCTACTGCTCTCATGAAATATTCCCTAGAGGGGGCTGGATGATCAGACATTGATGTTCCATCCTTCGGTGAAAAGTTTTGCATTATTACTTCCTGTATATGCCCGAATGACTCATGTAGCGATTTAATAAGAAGCAACGATTCAATAATTTCCTCAGGCGTCTCCCCAATACCTAAAAGTAGTCCAGTCGTAGTTGGGATATTTAGCTCACCACATGAAGTCAGCGATTTTATTCTTACCCTAGGATGTTTGCTTGGTGCCCTCTCGTGAGGCATCCCTCGACTCGATAGTCTAATACTTGAGGATTCTAACATCAATCCCATGCTAGCATTGTTTTCCCTTAGAGCGAGTAACTCTTGTTTGGAGAGGCTCCCAGCATTAGTGTGAGGCAGTAATCCTGTTTTCTTGATAATCATTTCACTTATTTCACCGATATACTCAGGCAATGTAGAGAACCCCATTTTTTGAAGCCAACTGCGTACCTCTGGGTATCGAACTTCTGGTCTTTCCCCTGTAACGATTAATGCCTCAGTACATTTCAGTCGCTTTGCAACCTCCACTATAGCCAAAACCTTTTCGGGATCGAGCATTGAAATTGTAGTCTCTCCAGGTTCCTTTTTGTACGTGCAGTAGGAACATGTATCGCGACACAGATTTACAAGATTTACAAAGACCTTTCGAGAATAAGTCAAGATTGAGGGTTTAAATTTATTGCGCAAATATGAAGAACACTCAACTAGTTGTTCTAACCTAGCATCGTAGAATAACGACAGAGCCTGCTCACCACTGATATGGTAAGAAGAATGCTTTAATTCATCTAATAACTCGGATACATGCTCCAGATCGTTATCACATCGCATCAATGCATCGTTATCTGTTACACCTTGACTAATAAACACTATTCTTAACTTAGTTCTACACGTACGTTCTTCCTTTCCAGGCAAATGACTGAGGCTTGTTTGCTCTAAGCAGGGAAACAAAAAAAGACAATGTTATGACGGTTGCCCCTACTAGCGACCCGAGGGCTAATTTCTTACTGGTCTTAATCGATTGGGACAGGATGAGCACAGTTGTTATCATCATGATGCACAAAGTACCCAGTGCGGCGCTTGCAAGAAAAATACCTAGCAAGCTGGTTTCCACTCGGTATGCAAAATAAATTCCTGCTGGTAAAGCAATGAACGGAAATAACATTAAAAAGGCAATTGCAATCACCATCGGAACTGTCTTCTTACCTTGTTCCCTATGCATAGGAACCAACAGTCGCAAAAGACCATTCCACAATCCTCGTCGGTCCCTTGCCCACAATGCATCAACACAATTTTCTCCTCTAAACATTTTCATCTTTATCCCTCTTTTTTTTACAAGCGACCCAATTGCACCATCTTCAATTATTTCCGTGCGCACTTCTTTGTGAGTACCAATGGACTCATAGTGGCCTCGTATAATAGCAAAAAAACTTCCAAAAAAATACCCCAACTTGTTTGCAGAATCGTTTACTTTCAGAGGAGAAAACTTGGTTTGTAAGAAGACTGAGAGTAGAGGTAATGTGACGCTAGTTAGAAAATCTTCAGACATCAACCTAGGAATTGCCGTAATCGCGGAGAGGTTCTCTTGCAACATATGGTTTACTGCTAAGGTAACAGTCTGTTCTGAGTGAACAGTATCTGCATCAGTAAAGATAAGAATATCTCCCGTCGAATTATTATAACCAATAAAGCATGCCCAATTTTTCCCCACCCAGCCACTTGGCCTCTGCCCAGCCTCGATTACGCGAATTCTTTGGTCTATTGATGCTACTGACTTCATGGTCATAAGAGTACTATCTGTTGAGTCATCATCTATGGATATTATCTCAAGATTATGATAATCCTGAGCGAGAAGGCTTTGTAGGCACCTGCCTATATAATTCTCCTCATTCAATGCAGGTACAATTATGCTGACCCGAGGCATAGGATTAAGATTTAGTTTTCTTATGTCTTCAAGTTTCGGCGAATATTTCAATGATCTCCTGCAATACGTTAACAACCGCGCCCAAGTGAGCAAGACTCCAAACATGATAAAACCAATTGTATAAAGTGATATCAGTTCAATGGGCTGCATGTGTTCCAATACCTCGAGATTTTATCATAGACTATCTTCTTTCTGATAAATTTGTAGTGTGCATGTATTCAAAAATTATACCGATTCGACTGGGCTTCGAATATTTTCCTTTTGTCCTATCATTAGAGGTCTAAATTGCAAATAGATCAGGTTGATACACTCACCTGTAATCTGCTCGTGGGCGGAGCTAAGAGTTATGACCTGCATCAAATTGAAAAAAACATATTCATACCGTCTTTTGAACATTTCTAAATCATATCTCTGATATACTCAATAAGTTTCAAAGCATCCCTCTCTTTTAGACTCTTCCTATTTCTAAGGATATAGGCTTCGAAGCGTCTTGCCTTATCATCCAGCTGAGGATATCGCCTGATGGTTTCTTCAATGATATTTTGGTATGTACGAAATGGGAAATAGATATCCTTGGCGACCTTAGTGAGAGTTTTTTTGGTTTCCTTATCGATAAACCCTTTCTTCAGTGATAGGTATAAGTTATACCGAATATCTATCATTGCTTCAGACTGAAGGTGGTACAAGTCGTGAGAAAAGGTTACAGCTACTTCGTCGTCCGCGTCTATTCTCCCGTGCTTGAATAATTGGAATATTTTTCCCACGCCAATCATCCCAAATTTTTCTAGTTCAACGGCTCGCAGAGCCCCTATGCTTGATGATCCTATTACTACAGTATTGTGTCTGACGACCAACTGATAAACTTCAATAGGTGTGGGCGGATAGTCAAGCAAGAAATATCCATCAATTAGTCCTACCACAGTCTCATTATCGTCTAACGACATAATCAATCTGATCAAATCTCCTTTCTTGGCTGGAGGTCTATAGTCGGCTTCCAATACCTTTCGTGCCTTTTCAGTATCTAAACTAGGACCAACAAAAACAATTACGTTTTTCATATCTTGAAATAATTCCTCGCCCTTTGACCTATAACAGATTTTGTGAACTTGAATGTTTCCAAACCTGGTACGATGGCCCGTACTACCGGAATTCCTATCCACGGGACCGTTAAATCCACCACAATGGCTCTCTTTAGTCCCACGACTTTAAGATGATTAAGAATTAACCTTATATCATCTAGTATGTTTTCATTATAGTAGCTATCGATCTCAGAGAGACTAACCTTTCGATCAGAATTCATGAATTGCCACGATCTCTTGTCCTCTGAATTTTCACCCACATAGTTAATTTTGCGAAGATCATCTCGAGCGCCTTGAATGTTAGCCGCTCGAGTCTGAGCAAGTTCTGTAATCGCCCTTACCAGTGCAATTCTGGCGTCTGGGTGCGTACCCGTTCCTTCAGCAAGATAGCCGTAATTCTGAGTCAGCCATTCAACGCTTGCAGCGTTGAATGTTGGTATTCCCACATCACTTGTAATCTCCTTAACCATCAAGGAAATATTTGCAGCCTTAAATCTATTCACTAAATTTCTCGCCGGTTCATTGATAGCACCCTCTAGATCGAGCATTGGAAACAAATTTGGTTCATCAACCATACTATCCGAAGGAATTTCGTTTATTTCGTACCCGCTCTCTTTAAACTTATTCGTGAGGATCTTTATAAAATGAAAGGGAAAGGCGCTCGAACGTAAGTCAGCCAAACTTGATGCATCTCGCTCAACGACTTCACACAAAGCGTGACATATCGCTTCCTCCAAAACATTTCCTGATGCTAATCCGTTTGTGTGGGAGAATGAGAACGGATTGACAGCCTTCCCGCCCTGAGCGTACCTAAACATGACCAAAGCGGATGGTACTAGAATTTGTTCATGAGAAACCAGATCAAAGCCTTGAACATAATCCATTATCATATCATTCTTATATTGAATAGAAAGGGGTTCACAAACATCATCTGGACTTAGTACGTTATACCTTTTTGACAGCTCAAAATATGAATCTCTGATGAATGGACGTTCATAGCTGCTAGGCAAAGAAGAATAGCGTTCTACAGCTTCCATAAGGCCGCTTGTCCGGGCCTGCTTCATGGTAAAACCCTTTCCGCTATAGACCCAAATATAATCCTCTGTACCGGGCAGAACAACCGAATAATTGGGAATACCGAGTCTGTCCAGATAGGTTATGTTGCCGATACGTGTCACCCCAATCTTTCCTGCGATCGCCTCCACTGCGAGAAGGGTCTTTTCTGGAGGTTGGATTCTACTTGTGCCATTATTGGACCATTTAAACCGGTCTACCAGTCGCAATACTTATCCGGAATCAAATTTTAAGAATAATAATGTTCTTGTGATATATCGTGGGTAGAAAACTACAAATTAAGATTCCATATACAGCATGATCCTGGTTGGAATTTAGAAACTGGGATGCAAAAATAGTTAGCGACATTCTTCTTAGGGCAGCGAGTGAACCAAATTTCAGAAGACTCTTGCTTTCAGAACCGACCAAAGTCCTAGCTGGTTATAATATTTCTTCTGAAGCGAGATCCATTATAAAAAATATGATCGACGAGTTTAGGTAATCCAAAGGATAGTTAAAATGTCCCCCGCCTCTGACCCACTACTATTCACGGGTAGCCTGTTACACTCATGTGTATTCCCTCCTAGCGTACTCTCTAACGGGGATAACAAGGGAGATTGTAGACGTATATATTTGCATAATACTAGTGTCTAGGCGATGGGTCACATCATGTTGCATAAAAAATATTTCAGAAGTCCCAGATCAAGGCTTATCCTCACATGTATAGTTAACATAAAGTCACAAGATGTTGAAGTAGGTATCCAGGAGAGGATCTCACAGTATAACAAATGGCCACAATACCATTTCTTATTTATGTCAGAGTACAGACCCATTTAACCAAGTTAGTTGAAAATTCCAATAATTTTGAATACAAATGTTGAAAAACTAGGTGGATAAAATCTGAGCAAGTACAATCCTCCTTTCTGATCTTAGATTTTGCAAAAGAATTCAAATAGTCTATTACTCGCTTAAAAATACTCACACAATCATGCTCGTTGTTCTCATTTTTAACCGTCTTCTCACATTAATGTTCGAAACGAAATGAGAAAAGGAGAAAGGTCTATTTCAAAGGCTGCCACAGGTACGCGTACCCTATGACTTTGCCTGACGAAGTCACTAATTTCACCAATTTTACCCACTTCGTTCCCTTCCACTTTTATACTCGCAGAACGACCAATGGTGTATTCCACACCATAAGAATTTGGGGTAGTTACTATATCTTTACCAAAAGCAACTTTCAAAAAGGCCTGCAATATCGATTTGATACTGGTGTAGTCGGCCCTATTATAAGCAAGTGCCACACAAAGATGCCATTTTTCAGTTTCAGATTCTCCTTTTGTAAATACTTTGCCAATCTCAAAGATATTTTGAGGATAAGAGCTATGGATATTGTGTCCAATGGTATCGATAAGCGAAGGAAGGAGAGAATTGCGCAAAGTATCAAATCCGGAGACCAGAGAATTTTCAATCTTAAAAATTGACGATTCTTCCGGCTTCAGACCCATAGAATCATACTGCAGAAACCTCGAAACTATGGCAAAGTTTCTGACCTCCAAAAGCCCAAGCCCAACCAATACCTCTTTGATCTTATCGATAAGAATCGAATATGTGTTCCTATTTCCAGTTACATTGACCAATGGTAACGTCGGGGAAAGTTTCGATATTCCAAGGCCGATCATCACCTCCTCAATCAAGTCTCTAATATGCCTAACATCATTTCTGTACCTAGGTACAATACACGTTAGCTTCCCATGTGCTGAATTTCTTGTGCCTAACCGGCTACGAGCTGCAGCTCTAACAATCACCTTTCGAGGTAATTTTGTCCCTAGATATTTATTTATCTCTATAATGCTGGCTGATACCGACGAGGGACTCATATCAGGGGATTTAGTTGATGAGCCTTTGGTTTCATTTAATGTAACTTGATAAACCTTGAATTTCATGTCGTACAATGTTGCAGCATATATAGCTGAAATGAGATCGGCCACATTTGGGTCGATAGCAGTGATTTCAACAAATATGCCCTTTGATCGATTGTCTAATCTGGTATTTTTTGAATTCACTATGGGAGGGAATGATACAACTTGCTTTTCGACATCTAGTAGGATAGGGAAGTCATTTGTCTTTCCAAGCAAATAAGAATACCTCTTACCCACATCCGTTGAGCTTAAGATCTCGTTGAGCGAAAGGGCTTGACTGGAATCCAGAGGCACAAATGAAATATCGGAACTGGACGCCAAGTAACTTAGAGGAAACCTAATCTTATTAAGATTATGTAGACCTATAGATGCAACCTTTCTCTTGTTACATATTCCCATATGCAAATCTTCTTGCATATCTATTAGCATCTTGATAAGGTCATTATCTAATTCTATTTCCTTAGCAACTAAGGCCCTAATGTAGGGCCTGATTGATCTTACCGAATCGCTAATTTCAATCTGAAATTTCTTGTCATTTTTTAATCTATATTTGGGAAGTCCCGTTTCTAATCCAAGATACCCCTTGAGCGCTCGCACAATTCCGACATAGGATGAAAAGTCTGGTCGATTAGGATTATATTCTAATCTAATGAACTTATCATCTCTACCTTCTATATCGAGGCCTATGAAGGGAACAGAGGCGATGATATCTTCAAGGGAATTCTGGGGGAATGACTTGGTTAGGACAGTTAGTGGAACTTCTATAACTGGCATTTGGGAACGCTCCTTAACCACTCGATCTTGTTGCTGTAAAGCGTTCTTATGTCATCTATGCCTAGTCGTAACATTGCCAAGCGCTCGAGCCCTCCTCCCCAAGCAAGAACTGGATTTCTGATTTTCATTGGAAGGGTGACCTCATCCCTAAATATTCCCATTCCAAAGAGTTCCAACCATTTGTCGACTTTTTCGATATATACCATTGATTGTAAAGATGGTTCAGTATATGGAAAGAAAGTAGGCCAAAACTTTACTTTTTGGATTCCCAATTTGCGATAGAATTCCGTTTGTAACCCCATTAGATCCCTAACTGAGGCGTTCGGCTTGGTGACTACCCCTTCAATCTGAAAGAATTCAGAGAGGTGACCCTTTGTTACTTTTTCATTTCGAAACACAGTCCCTACCGAGAAAAGCTTTGCCTCATCAGGTTGGTTATCTGCTAGATATTTCAGTGTGACCGGAGTCGTATGAGTACGTAGGTACTAGGCGGTTGGACTCTCGAACATCCCAGACATTGATTGAATTTTTGTTATGTATTTTAGAAACATTTGCGATCTGCTCTTTGCTCGCTATTTCCTTTACATTCCTGAGCCCAGAAAGATAGTATGTATCATGCATTTCTCTGGCAGGGTGGTCCTGAAGCGTAAACAATGCATCAAAGTTCCAAAAGGATGTCTGGATGATGTCACCCGCTATCTCGGTGAATCCCATGCTCACGAAAATCTCTTTAATCTCTGCAATTAAATCAGTCAATGGGTGCGTTTTGCCTGGGGACGCGACCTTAACTGCAGCTTCAAGGTCTATTGCAAAACTTTCTGGCCGGTCTTCTGCTCTAGTCTCTGATCTAACGGACTCTGTTTTATTAGATTTAGGCATGGTGATCTCTTCAACCATCGACCTCCCAACTGCTGTTAATGATATAGTAACAGTTTGTTGTTGAATCTTTCTTAGATAATTTGGTCTCCTTAGGAGGAGCTCCACACCCTTCTTCTCAATGTCATTTAATTCATTTTCAGAGATTCGCTGTACGTTTCTGAATCGTTCTATAACCTGTTCTTCTGGAGAGGTTT
The DNA here is from genome assembly GCA_963841565.1 of uncultured Nitrososphaerales archaeon. GTDB lineage: Archaea > Thermoproteota > Nitrososphaeria > Nitrososphaerales > Nitrososphaeraceae > TH5896. The sequence continues at coordinate 70,271 of CAWJCY010000007.1, read as the reverse complement.
CTGATATTGATTGACTAATTCTTAGATTAGATCTGTTTTTATCACCAGAAGCCGGAAGCAACCAATGGTTTTGATCCCTTGCAACCCGAATAGCCGCACCCAGCTCATCCCGCTCAAACGCCTGTGTCTTTGCAAGCATTGCAATCCCTTTATCAGGCTCTAACTGAATAGCACTGACCAACCTTCTCTCAGGCAATCCTTTGAGTAAGGCGGATTTCCCACGCTCATCCAACTCAAAGAAGATAGATGAATCTTGAGTGATCAGTATGAGCTGCTTGAATTTTAGCCGTTCTACTCCTCTCCTCACCTGGTCGATGGTCAAGTCGCTCTTCTCTGACAACGCTTCAACTGTAAGGGAGCCATCCTTACCCAGGAGGTGGAGAATCTTTTTCTCGATAGGATGTAATGCAGTTACTTTATAAGTCATAATTTGTTTTTAATCTTCTGAGCGAAGAACACTTTTTAAACGTTTAATCAGATTAAGGTCGTGAAATAATTCGAATGGATGAACGGGATGAGGAAATCGAGGAATCAGTAGGATATGAAGCAGACAATTTAGAAAGAGAGTACAGTGTGACGCCGTGGCAGGTCGACGGTGTTGTTGACTACAATAAAATTGTCCAAGAATTCGGCACCCGATTAATTACTCCTGAAATTATCGAGAAATTGCAAAAGTTTTCCGGAAATGTTCATCCTCTCTTATCACGTGGCTTCTTCTTTTCTCACAGGGACTTGGACGTAGTACTAGACGCGTACGGAAATGGAGAAAATTTCTACCTTTACACCGGCAGAGGCCCTTCTGGTCATGTTCATATGGGTCACTTGATGCCGTGGTTTTTCACAAAATATCTTCAAGATACATTTGGATCCAGACTCTTGTTTCAGATTACCGATGACGAAAAATTTCTCTATAGTCATCAACTCAGCTTGCAAGAAGTGGAGAAGTACGCGTACGACAATATCCTTGACGTCATAGCCATGGGATTTGACCCCACGCTGACTCGAATTGTTATTGATACTAAAAATATCCAAACTTTATACCCTCTTTATCTAGAGATCTCAAAAAGGTTAACCTTTTCCACTGCAAAAGCCGTATTTGGGTTTAAGCCATCGTCTAATATAGGAATGATAGGGTTTCCCGCTATTCAAGCTGCCCCTTGCTTTTTGCCATCCTTGATCGAAAAGAAGCCTACTCGCGTGCTAATCCCTGCTCGCAATTGATCAAGATCCATACTGGAGGATTACAAGAGACATAGCAGAGAAGATGGGATACTATAAACCGGCACAAGTCCACAGTAAGTTTGTACCAAGTTTAGAAATGAATGGTAAGATGTCATCTTCAAAACCTACTGGTGCTATTTTTACAACCGACGACCCAGAAACGATTGAAAGCAAGATTTCAGGCGCGTACACAGGAGGGCAACCGTCAGTTGCTCTACAAAGGATATTAGGAGGAGATCCAGATGCATGTCCAGTGTTTTGGTACCTGAGCCATTTCTTTGACAATGGAAAGGAATCGTTTGAACGATCTCTAAAATGTAGAACAGGTAATTTATTATGTGGGGAATGTAAATCCGATCTCACCACTCAGACAAAGTCCTTCATGTCAGAGTTTACTAGGCGAAGAGATCAAGCAAGGAATCAAGTCGATTTGTTTCTTTATGAGGAAAACCCCTTTGAGTAGCACTTCTAGGGACACAGAAAATATCGATTGTGAGGACGAGTACGAAGCTGAGAAACTGATGTGGATACTATCCCCAAATAGAGAACAGAACTCGCTCAAACATGTGGCCATCGTAAGCGAGAAAGAGTTAATTTTGGTTCTAGATGATGATAGTTCACATAGCATAACGATGTCGGACAAAGAATCCGTTGAAAGGCTTCAAAAGACTGCATATATGATACTTAATGAGGGGAGAAAGCCTCTGTCTATTCGTGCTCATAGAAATACCGTCCACATAGATATAGGATAAATTATTCATTTTTATTGTCTTACTGGAATACTGTCTGCCTGAAACTCATCTCGTTAGCATGACGGGGGGCTACTTCCATTTATAAAACCGGCCGAAAACTTTAGCTAAATGAACAGGATTCATGGTGGCAGAAAAGGTTTCTGTCATAAGATCGAATATTACCATAATTCACTCTACTTCCTCAAGACTCTCCCATTCCTGTCAATTTCTCCATAACGAATTCGAGATGATGAGAGTGGTCGACCGTCTTCTGCCTTTAGCATTGTGACTGTAACGATTACCAAAGGGTCAAATCCTTTGCTTGACCGAATTCTATTAATTTCATGTCCCTTCGGTTCGGTTTCTTCGCTGACAACAAGAGCTTGGAGATTTCTGTCCAAGCTGGTAGGTCCAAAATCGTCATTTAGTTCTTTAATTTCGAAATTTACATTTCCAAACTCATCATGAATGAATTGGACTAACCTTTCTACCCTAGTTTCGAACCTGTGCCTCAGTCTATTCTTGCCTTTCTTTGCTGCTGCGAAATTATCGCTTGAGACCCCTATCAGCACGGATCTTCCCAAACCGAAGGCCCTAGTTAGCAACTCCCGATGCCCAGCATGGATTTCATCGAACGTACCTCCTGTGGCTACTAGATCAAATTGTTCCGTTGGCACTTCGAAGATCTAGCGCTTCTCTAGATTAATGAGCCTAAGATTTTTGAACTCGTCTCCAAGTAATAGTAGGAAGCAATCAAAATGACCTCAATTATTCAATTATCATAGTTAACCTTTATTGAATATCTTTACACACTGAGGAGGACAGACATTTTCGCATGCCATACAGAATATACAATCCTTTTCTCTAATCATAAATGGTTTCTTTTCAGAGGCAGGATGTCCAGGAGTATCAAGCCATTCATAAACATTCACAGGGCATGCTTCAATACAAGCTCCATCTGCAACACAGATATCAAAATCTACTGTAACTTCTGAACCCCAGATACCCAATCGTCCAGGAGGATCCACTTCACCCCAGACCTTTATATCTTGGAATGTTCCAACAACGCTACGCTTTGATTTAAAATCAGGGTCAATTGGACCTTCAGCTTTGGAGTAGCTTGTTCCGCTGCCCGCTAAAGATATAGTTGTAGCGCCACCTCCCGATGCAGGACCTTTCATTTCGGGGATTTGGCTTACCTGAGGTTGAGGAGCGGCAACTGACGCTGAAGTTGGTTGCCGTGCTATAGCCTTGTTGGGAGGAGAGGGTTTTGACGATACCATTTGACCTGGCAAAGTCTTTTGCCTTTTCACTGGGCACAACTGATTGTGTATATCTATCATGCTCTGAAGCGTATTTGGGTTTTCATGGAGCAATTGAGATCCACAATCTCCACAGACATATTCGTTAGTAGTAACTGACACAGATCTATATTCTGACATGTCATTAATCAACATTTGCTGGGTTCTGCTAACTATGCTTTTTCAGAATCTGCGGTAGGTTTGTCATCGCCAGAAGCTAAAGCTGTGCACCATGAAATTGATGATCATTAGTAATCTCTAATCGTTCCGTGATTTGTTTCTAAGAAAGATAATATTCTTCACGCACTGATTGGAGGTTACAATGTCCGGTCTGGGCAAAACATACTGGCCTGAAGTAATCTCGACACTAAGAAGTATCATTCCCGTTTACAACAGAGTAAATAGAGTGATTTCTCTTGGCAAGGACGCCGACTATAGGAGAATGTGTTTGAACAGACAGCTAAATTTTGGAGATAGAATATTGGATGCGGGTTCTGGTTTTGGCAATATGTCTAAGTTGGCCAGAATTGAAATGAATGGCGAATTAGAGGTAATTCTGTACGACCCAATTATCGAAATGCTTCGAATTGGGAGATCACTTGACGATGAATCTGATTTGAGTATTCAATTATCCTCAGGTATTTTTGAATATTTGCCCTTCAGAAACAATATTTTTGATGCGGTATTATGTGGATATTCATTGAGGGATGCCATTCATCTTAAAGATGCGATCGCAGAATTTCACCGCATTCTGAAGCCTAATGGAAGACTACTGATTGTAGATCTTGGCAAGCCGGACCAGGTCTTTTTGGATGCTCTTGTTAGTATGTATCTGAAATATGTTTTAGGTTTTCTGGCATTCACAGTAGCCGGCAGTAAAGGACTAGGGTTTAGGGCATTATATGGAACTTACAAACGATGGCCAAAGAATTCAGAACTTAAGAGGATGCTAGAAAGGGAGTTTTCAGAGGTCCAGTTTAGGAAGTATATGTTAGGGGGAGCGGTAATTATAGCTGCAACAAAGTAACTCTTCCATTTAATTCTAGGGTCCAGAATCATGAATTGTCTTTGAATGCCAATGATTTGTTTGGTCTTGGCTCTGTTTAGATATGTGTTCAATCAGTTCTTGCTTGTCCAAGTAAAGTTAATTAGAAGCCACAAAGTTTCCCACTTTATCTCATGAGCGACAAGAAAGGAGTCCAAAGAGTTCTTTCAGAGGTCATATCCAGTCCCCACAAGGTAGTCACAGAGGATCTGGCAAAGCAGATTCTATCCGAGTACGGTCTTCAGGTACCCCCTTATGTTATGGTAACCAGCGCCCAGCAGGCAGCCAAGGAAAGTGCGACCATTGGATTCCCACTGGTGGCGAAGGTCGTTTCCGCTATGATACTACACAAGACAGAAGTCAAGGGCGTAAAAACAGGCCTTGCATCTGAAGGTGAGGTAGTGAATGCTTTCAATGACATGTACGACAGACTAAGAAAGGACTTTGAAATACGAGGGATCTTACTTGAAAAGATGGTGCCTCCTGGGGTGGAGTTAATAGTTGGTTTACAAAATGACCCCCAGTTTGGTCCAGTAATTATGTGTGGACTAGGTGGCGTGTATACAGAATTATTTAAGGATGTAAGTTTTAGGGTCCTGCCGATTGACAAACAAGATGCTCTGGAGATGTTGGAAGGGCTGAAAGGAAAGCAAATTCTGCATGGGTTTAGAGGCAGTCGACCAGTTGATCTAGAGATGGTGGCAGAGGCTCTGGTAAAGATTGGTAGCTTAGGAGTTGACATGGCTCCTTATTTTGAAAGCGTAGATTTCAACCCAATGACCGTCTATCCGGACAATTACTATATCGTTGATGCAAAAATTCTACTCAAAGATAAACCTAATACCAGTGTAATATCCAACGCTCAGCCAAATTCCAACTACATGGATGTATTCTTTAACGCTAAATCAATCGCTTTAATTGGAGCGTCTCCTGAGACAGGGAAAATTGGGAACTCGGTTCTTGAGAGTCTTTCTAAACATGAGTACAAGGGTAAGATCTTTCCTGTAAACGCCAAGGGGTATCCAGAAATAATGGGTTTAAAGGCATACAAGAGCTTGGATGAGATCCAGGAATCAGTTGACCTCGTTATAGTTACGGTTGATCTCAAGTTTGTTCCAGCCTTGCTCAAGGCCTGTGGAACTAAGGGAATTCACAATATCGTCATTATCTCAGGCGGTGGCAAGGAACTTGGAGGTGAAAGGGCCGAAATAGAACAGGAAATAAAACAACTTTCGCAGGACCTCGGTATAAGGATCATAGGCCCTAACTGTATAGGAGTGTTTAATGGCGAAAATCGTTTAGACTGTGCTTTTCAAGGTCATGCAAGAATGGTTCGTCCCAAGAATGGAAAGGTGTCGTTCCTTTCTCAGAGTGGAACGGTTGGGATTGCGTTTATGGAGACTTCAGATTCATTCGGAACAAGCAAGATGATTTCTTACGGTAACCGATCCGATGTGGACGAAGCAGATATGATTTGGTACTTAGCACAAGATCCCAACACAGATGTAATTGGATTATACGTCGAAGGATTAGGAGACGGCAGAAAATTTGTAGATACTGCAAAGAGAGTGATTTCTGAACACAAGAAGCCTGTGGTGGTCTTCAAGAATGGCCGGACGGCAAGGGGTGCAGTTCAGGCCGCGTCCCATACAGGTTCATTGGGAGGTTCATTTGGAGTGGTCAAAGGGGCATTCCAACAATCTGGCATAGTTTCTGTAGATAGTTATGAGGAACTTACCGGATCACTTAAGGCTTTGGCTTGGCAGCCTGTGCCATCCGGCAACAAAGTTGCCATGGTTACTAATGGTGCTGGGCCAATTATAGCGGCTATAGACAGATTTGAAGATCTCGGACTAAAGCTAGCCACTCTTTCTGAGGAAACTATGAATTCGTTCAAGCGAGCACTATCCTGCAACGTATGTTCTGGGAAACCCGTTAGACGTGACTGGCTCGGCTAATGCGGATGACTACAAATTCGCTATTCAGGCCTTTATGGACGACCCGAATGTGGATATCATAATGCCTTGGTTCGTGTTTCAAGACGATCCTCTAGAGGAGACGATCGTAGATGTCCTCGCAGGGTTTCAGGAGTTGAAGAAGAAACCCATTTTGGTGGGGGCAATGGGAGGCCCATTTACTCGAAAAATAGCTGCAGAAATAGAAACCAAAAATATACCAGTGTACGACTTTGTTTCGACTTGGTCTACGGCTGCGGGAAGCCTTGCGAAATGGCAACTTGTGCGATCTTCATGATCATATAAGGATTGGTATTCCAGCAACAATTGATTCGTCTATAAAAAAAGTTTGTTATTTTCAAGCAAAAGTTATTATATTTATTCTGACGTACTTCTTGACATGGAAAGTGCACAGCAGAGTCAAGCCGTAACTATAACGAACAAAGCTGCAGAGAAGGTAGCTGAATTTATGAAGCAGGAAGGTAATACTAATCTCTACTTGCGTGTTTATGTATCAGGTGGAGGGTGTTCTGGGTTGTCATATGGAATGGGTTTCGAAGAAAAACCCGATGATGACGACAGCGTAATTGAGCAAAATGGCGTGAAGGTTTTGGTAGACACCTATAGCCAGAGACATTTGAGCGGTGCTAATATTGATTATGTAGAAAGTCTGATGGGATCAGGATTCAAAATAAACAATCCTAATGTCACTAAGAGTTGCTCTTGTGGACATTCATTCAGTACCGAGTGATAAAAACCAAATAGAAAAGAAATGGGGCTACGGCCATAGCCCTCTAATTTTCATCGCTTCGACAACTCTGTTTATTGCAAGCAATGTGCTAGCCTTTCTCATATTCACGTTGAATTCTTTGTGATTGCTATATACATCGTTGAATGCCGACGAGATGTTAGAATCCAGTCTAGAATTTACTTCCGCCTCACTCCAGTACTCCCTCCGCAGGTTCTGTAACCATTCAAAATAAGAAACGGTTACTCCACCTCCGTTGGCAAGAATATCTGGAATGACCAAAACATTGTTTCCAAACAAAATTTCGTCAGCATCTGGAGTTGTAGGTCCATTTGCTGCTTCCGCAACTATTTTTGCTTTTACCTTTCCAGCGTTAGATCTTGTAATCTGATTTTCTAACGCGGCTGGAACTAACACAGTGCATTCAAGCTCCAGTACCTCTTTGTCATCTATCGAACTAGCACTTTGGAAACCCGCGACTGTACTTTTCTTCAATTTGTGACTACGAAGTGAATCGACAGCTATACCATCTCGATTATGAACTGCACCTTTAGAGTCCGACACTGCAATTACTTTCATTCCCATCTCGGCTAAAAGACTAGCAGCAAATTGTCCCGCATTACCGAACCCTTGAATAGCAACTGGGGCACCTTTTAAATTGATGCCAAGCTTCTTTGCCGCCTCCCGAACCGTAATAGAAACACCCCGCCCAGTGGCTTCATTACGTCCAAGGGAGCCACCGATTGAAAGGGGCTTACCTGTAATTACATCAGGTTGCAAATAATTCCCCTTAAGTGCTGAATAAGTATCCATGATCCATGCCATTTCCTTTCCCCCCGTATAGACATCTGGGGCAGGAATATCAGTCAAGGGCCCAATGATATCTGCGATCGCATAGGCATATCTTCTTGTAATCCTTTCAAGTTCATTATCTGACAACTCCTTAGGGTTGCAAATTATACCTCCCTTGCCACCACCATACGGTATGTTTGCAATAGCACACTTCCAAGTCATCCACATGGATAGTGCCTTAACTTCATCAACAGTAACCTGAGGGTGGTATCGGATTCCACCTTTGTAAGGTCCCCGCGCAGAATTATGTTGAGACCTGAAACCGGTGTAAACCTTTATTTTTCCATTGTCCATCCTTGCTGGAACTGCTACTGTCAAAACACGATTTGGGCTCGCGAGAATATCCCTCATTCCCTTGTCAAGTTTTGCCAGCTTTGCGGCCTCATCTCAGCTGTTTTACAGCAACTTCAAATGGATTAAGTGATTCTGACATTAGATCATCAGAAAAATTTGGTGTATTTAAGTGTTAAATTGCTTAATCGAGGACCCGCTTTAGAATTGCTTGGTGTGAATTTAACCAGTTTCCTGCAACTTTCTGGAAACCATATCTCGCAAAGTGTCGTCAGATAGGCTTTGGTATTCAATCCCCAGTGACTTTGCAATTATTTCAAGCTTTTCTCGCTCAGAAGAAAGGGGAGAAATCTTTGGGCCGATAATTGGGAGATTTGTCGACGACATTTCCCTTTCAATTCCACTTTTAGCTTTTTGGTATTCTGCCATGGCTTTACCAATCGTCTTTGAAAATGAAGGCAAGTTTTTTGAACCAAAGAAAAGGATGATAAACACAAAAGCTATTATGAACCACTCAGCACCAGCAATATTCATTTCCATTGACGAGAAAACCAATTATGATTTGCCCTCAAGAATTAATGATGCTATTCTCCCTTATTTGGATAATCCCATCTTTATCGTATAAGAGAGAAAGCTAGAAAATACAGAATTGAGCCTTTAGCAAAAACGTATCCTTTTAAAGGCGATAGTTTTTTTTCACAACATGGTTTACAGAAATATCGATTCAGCAGTCCTTGGGAGGATTAATGAATTTATTCACACTTTAAACCATGAGTCAGAAACCGGTTCCATAATAGTAGTCGAAGGGAAGCGGGATTCTGAGGCTCTCACAAAGTTGGGGTTTGTTGGTGAAGTTACTGAATATAACAGATTCAAAGGGGTTTTAGATTTTGTCGATAGTCATCAAATGACGGATAAAAAGATTATTCTTTTATTAGATATGGATCGAACAGGAAAATACTTGACAAGCAGGCTAGTGTCTCTCCTTCAACAAAGGGGTAGTAATGTAAATCTAACCTACAAAAAGAAATTATGTGAAATCACGAATGGAAAAGTTCGTCACATTGAGGACATAGGATCCTACCAGAACTTGTTGGGATCAAAGTTTTTGCCTAATTATTCTTGACATTATAGTTCTATCTTGCTCAAAGGAAACAAAATATGGAATCGTAAATCGAGAATTTGTTCCTTCAAAGCACTTATATTCTGGCCAGCTCACCTAACATTCACTTAATAATAATGAGGTTATGAGATTGCCTAATACAGGTATTGTTAAATATCATGTTAAATTAAAATTCGACGTAGATGGACTGGTTGAGAAAGCGGATATAATCGGCGCCATTTTTGGGCAGACAGAAGGCCTTCTAGGGCCGGAGATGAACCTGAATGAATTACAGAAAGTTTCAAAGGTGGGAAGAATTGAGGTAAATGTTGATACGAGATCTAACATAGCGAAGGGAGACGCTGTCATACCCATGAGTACTGATATCTCAACTGCCGCGTTGATTGCGGCGGCAATTGAAAGTATAGATAAGGTAGGTCCGTTTCAAGCCAAGTTCGTCCTTGTCGGCATAGACGATATCAGAGCAATAAAGAAAAAGATTATCGTAGACCGTGCAAAGAGGATAGTCCAAGAATGGGCAACCAAGACCATTAGCGAAGGGGAAGAAATGCTCAAAGACGTATATGATGCAAGCAAGCCTGGTAAGCTCACGGCATTTGGGAAAGCACAGCTGGCTTGTGGCACAGGCGTTTTTGATTCTGATTGGATTATTTTGGTTGAAGGAAGAGCAGATGTCATAAACTTGCTTAGGGCTGGCTTCGACAACGCTATTGCAATAGAAGGAGCAAAAGTCGATGAAAGTATAATTAATTTAACTGAAGGCAAAAGAGTTGTGGCATTTCTTGACGGAGATAGGGCAGGAGATCTTATTTTGAAGGAACTGCATGGTTTGGTCAAGATAGATAAAGTGCTCAGAGCTCCCAATGGGAGAGAAGTTGAGGATTGCACCCCCCTCGAAATTGCCGAGATTTTACGTGAAGCTGTTAGTCATCCTGCGATCGCACACCATCCCAAGTCTACTGCGAGCCAACAGCCGCAGGATACAAAATACGATTATCGAAAACACGGAGATGAATCAGAACCTGGTCCTCACGCCTATGGAGGGCGTACAACTAAGATTGCTGACAATGAAGGAAAGGAGATCTTGCAGGGAGAACATAACCAAGAGATGGTTCTAAAGGTGCAGAACGTGTTTTCTGAAATAAATGAGACTTTGGAAGCGGTGCTACTGGACGATTCTATGAGGATCCTAGTCAAGGTACCTGTTTCAGATATTGTGAAACAGCTAGGAGATAGTGAAGGCGGAAAATTTCTTGTTCTGGACGGGATCGTTACTCAAAGGCTCATAGATGTTGCAGATCGAGCAGGGATTGAATATATAGTTGGCCATCGGACCACCGCGAGCAAGAAGCCATCTACGGTCAAGGTACATACTTTTGAAGAATTGGGTATCCCCAATTAGATGCATCCTAACCTGCAACACGTCCTGACTTTAGCACATTTGTTGAAGTTTGGAAAAGGAGGAGCGTGTATTGAAATCACGACCACAGAACTTGGCAATATTATTAATAGGTCCCAACAATCCGCTTCTAAGTACCTTGTAGAGTTAGAGAATGCAGGATTGCTAGAACGAACAAAAGCAGGTCAAAAATTCAGGATAATGATTACTGACAGAGGGGTTGACGAAGTACTTAATTTGCATGAGACTATCAAGAGTTCCGTTGAAGTTCTTGACAGATCAGGCCTGCAACTGGAAGGGAAGGTTGTTTCTGGCATGGGAGAAGGAGCTTACTATATGTCGTTGAATGGCTATCGAAGTCAATTCAATGATAAACTTGGCTATGAACCTTACGCTGGAACATTAAACTTGAAGCTAGTCAATCAATCATCCATGCGGATGAGAAGTATGATGGACAATTATCCTTCAATATTCGTTCGAGGATTTACTGATTCTTCAAGATCCTATGGATGGGTTAAATGTTACCCTGCAATCATAAACGATGGCGCTCTAGATAAAGCCGCAGTTATAGTTCTGGAAAGGACTCACTACGACAATAGCATGCTGGAAGTAATCGCACCTGTTTGTATCAAGGACTCGTTGGGAATCAAAAATGGGGACTTTGTCAAGGTATTTGTAACCATGACCTCAACTGGTCCTCAACTCGAGGCCAACTAGATACCATAAATAGAATTCCCCATTTCATCCTTGATCTGCGAACTCTTAATGCCTGGAACCGGTGTGTTCAATCTAATGATCCTTACTGTCAAGTTTCTATCCTTACAGTTCTCAGAGATCTCCTTTTCGCTATGGATCTGATCATAGCCTAAAGCTATAATATCCGGTGACACCCGTTCCACCGTATCGTATAATGATACTTTACTCCCAATTATAGCCAGATCCACAAATGAAAGAGATGAAACAAGTTCCTTTCTCAAATTCTCGCCATGATAGATCCTTCTCCCCTTCTTTATTTTGGCCGCTGTCGATGTCCGAGCTACTACGACTACCAAGACATCCCCATGTTGTTTTGCTGCCTTGAGAGTATGGATATGACCGGGATGAATTACATCAAAAACGCCGCCGACCAATACTACTTTTATGGCATCCCTTCCCAAGAAAGTAAGTGTTGGCGGATTATCCTTTTCTAGCAAACCATTAGAAATTAGGTGTCCTATCTTATCATTAAATATGCTTATAGGTAAATACATTCTTGACCTTAGTCTGTCAATATAACTGACACTGGGCTCAATATTACTTACATACACCGATGCCAATAGAGCTTTTTCAAAGGGGTCCATCCGTCTATTCAGACCCCTGATGTTCATTGTAAGCCCAATAATATTTTTTTCTAAATACAATATTCCAGTTCACTAAGAGTCTTCCTTCTCATTCAATATCTGACTGTCATTGAAGCTCATAAATCGCTTGGAAATGGGCTGATTCGTAACGCAAGTACGTATACATTCAGTTGATACAAACCTCAATTTTTCAGTTTTCAAGTGCCTTCCCGGAATTTTGTCTCTTTTCAGGACTGAAGCCAGCTTCATTTCAATCTCCCTGCTGTGCCTTTCACAGAATACACCCACTAAGAACTCGTCTTTACCTTCTTGAATTGAAATTATGTAGGAAGGTGGTAGTGTACAGCCGAAATATTTCTCTCGATGTGAGCACCTCGTTGGAAGGGACATTTAATAGTGAAACATCTATTAGAGATATATGTCTATTAAGTTTAAACTGGTCAAAAATTCAAGAAATGCATAAACAGTATGACGATATTATCATATTCAGAAGGCAAATCAGTTTTCCCCCCTATTTTGGTATCACTTTTTGGCATGACTTATCTACTCGAAATGCATTTTAGCTTTGTACTGACCATTGGCGGGTATTATTTTTTCAAGAAAGAATATTGTACTTCTTCTTGTGATTGCACTTATAGGGCTTTCTCTTTCCATTGTTACCTTTAGATATTCGACGTACACTTCTGATGAAATTGGAAGAATTGCTTCCGTAGACGTTAGATCTAATGCACGAATTGAAGCGCACGATCTCTCCCAGATTCTTCTGCACACGCTTGAATCCGTGACAAGCAATTTGAGATCTATAGCAAATTCACAACCAATCCATGATGGACATGTGGATGTTGGTCTAAGGCTTCTTAACAATACTCAATCTTCGACCTCTGAGCTTACTGAAGGGTACTACTGGTTGGACAAAGATGGTAAACTTGTCGCCTGGAGCACCCAGAACACAAGCGAATTACAGGGGCACCGTGGGTTTGATTTAAGTGACCAGGAGTTCTACAGGATTCCTCAAACTACCCACGTTCCTTATTACAGTAACGCCATTGATTCACCCGATATGCTTCCAAGATTATACATTTCATACCCAATCATGTCAACAAAGAACAATGACACAAACGACGCAGAGGACAGAACGACATTCGATGGAGTCATGGTTGCAGTTGTAAATCTAGATTCACTTGGAGCATTCTTGCAGAATGAAATTTCACCTGAATTTATTAGCAATGTAGGTTTAATGGACAAGAACGGTACTATACTTTACGCCCGAAATCAATCTTTGGTTGGAAAAAACTACGAATCCGAAGACTTTCAAGCTACTGTTCCTGATCAAGTGAAATCAGAGTACATTGGAATTCTTACACGCTCGTTGGAATCGAATCCAGGGGCTGAAGACATTACCTTCAATGGGACCACAACGACCATTTCTTACCAGCCTATTAATGTAGACGGAAAACACATATGGACATTATTTTTAGGCTCCCCACATAATTTGGCAACCGACGTCGGACAAGTCATAGAACAACAAAAGAATTTGAGCAGCCAAATAATAATTGTAATTGCGTTAATAGCAGTAGGCATTGCGATTCTGATCTTATCATGGAATAAGAAACTCGAAAAAGCAGTCCGCGAACGGACTAGAGAACTAGAAAAAGCAAATGTTTCTCTAGGTGAATCAAATCGACTATTGGCTGGGACAAACGAGCAATTGCAGTTACATGATAGAATTCAGAAGGAATTCATAGATATTGCAGCTCATGAGCTCAGAACTCCCATACTTCCTATACTAAGCGAGGCTGAATTTCTCTCTCAGAGATTTCAGGGGAACCAGAGTCGAATCTTAGTGGGTGAAGAACAAATTCGATCGATAATTCTCAATGCTAAAAGACTAGATCGTCTTGCTTCAGATATCTTGGATGTCACCAGAATTGAAAGCAAGACCCTCAAACTCAACAAGGAGAGCTTTGATGTAGATCATCTTGTTCAAAGGGCTATAAGAGAAACAACTGAAAGACAATTGTCCGGTAATTCAAAAAATTTGGAAATCATTTACGAACCCTTCCATTACAACATCTTTGCTGACAAGGCTAAAATTCTTCAAGTCATCACAAATCTGATTGATAACGCAGTAAAATTTACTGATGAAGGAAAAATCTCAATAAGTGTGATTAGAAGTAAAAAGGAAATAGAAATAACGGTCAAAGACACAGGTTCAGGAATAGAGAGTCAAATTATGCCCAAATTATTCTCTAAATTTGTTTCGTCTTCGGAGAACGGAACGGGGCTAGGGTTATTTATATCAAAAAAGATAGTCGAAGCCCATGGTGGAACTATTTGGGCAGAGAATAATGAGGTAAGAGGGGCTACATTCATGTTTACACTCCCCTTGAATTAGTATATACATGTCATATAGTGGATTTACAAAAAATATGTTTATGTTGAATCATCGTATAGCATACGGATGGTACATTCCAGTGATTTTTGTTTTAAGGCATTATGATGAACCTTTTGCACGGGCTAATGGAGGATAAGATTGCTAAGAGATATGTTACTCATCTCTTAAATCCAATTAAGGGCAGTTTTGTACATATATATGCATCCCGAAGACCTGAAGATGATTTGGATATGTCAGGAATGTGATTCACATTTCATTTTTCATGCAGACGTTAGTGATCACAGGGCACAAACAGGCCACAGTCGGATTACGAAGGTGGACATGATCCTCTCTGATAGTCCGTTCACCTCGAATTACAAGTTCGATAGATAGTAGTTTTCGCCTACAATAAGGGGACTTTCGCCCTAATATGATTTCAACGAATCTAGCAATTTGCGAAAACGAGCGGTAAAAAAAGAAAACGGCAGAGGTCATCATGACTAGCCCTTCGTAAAAGTGGCTATTACGGTACTGGTTATTTGATAAAATTAAATACTAGTAATTTTCTGGAATAGTGATGATCAACAATCCTGATAGGGACTTGCTTCCTAGAATTATGGTTGTTGATGACGAGAAGGACATTCTTAGAATAATTAAGCGCGATCTCGAGTCTCCACTTTCCTCCTCCTCCTCCTCAGCTTCAGAAACGACGCCATCAAGTGATACAAGCATTCCCGATGCACTACAAAATGAAGGAGCGTCAAATCTAGGAGAAATCAGAGAACACGCCGCTAAAAAAGATGTGGATACCTTCAAAGTGGAGACTTTTACTAACGGCTGGAACGCGCTAGAAGCTTTAGATAGCCATCCACATGATTATTACGATCTTGTTCTGACTGATATTCGGATGCCACGGATGAATGGATTTGAGTTATACCGTAAAATTAAAGAGAAAAATCCCTCAATGAAAATCGTCTTCATCACAGCATTTGAAATAAATAAAGAAGAATTCAGCAAGGTACTGCCATCCATTGACGTGAAGGACTTTATAATAAAGCCGATCAGCATGACTAATCTGAGAATTAAGCTGAAGGAGGTTCTGAAGGGTATTGAGTAAGTGTTGTTACGACTATTTTTACCGATACTTATAGTGCTTTTCGAACAAATCCTGTGACTCCCTATATCTCGATCTCTCTACTTCCAACATCTGTTCCAGTGCATCATCGGCCTTAAGGATGAGAGGCTTTCCAGACCACTTATTTTCTAACAAGTAGTTGATCCATGCCCTGATGGTGGGACCCATCCTTCTTGACAACGGTTCTAGAAATCCACTCACAATCTCACGCTTTGCAGAATCCCTATCTAATCCTCTACACATTAGATAGAATATTTGGGCTTCATCAAGTTGTGCAACCGAGGCCGAATGAGTTGCCTTCACCTCATTAGTCTCGATCTCCAGGCCTGGTATCGCATCAGATTTTGCATCCTTATCCAACAAGATAGCGTGCCCAGCAAGATAGGATTCTGATGCTTTAGCATCTTTTCCTATCTTTATCATACCCTTAAACAAGGATTTTGATTTGTCGCGCATTACAGATTTAACCAACACTCGACCACGGGAATGACTGCCTATGTGGTTCAGGTTCGAAGTAATATCAAAGGATTGAGTAGTATTACCGAAAATGATCTCAACATCTTCCGCAGAGGACCCAGTACCACTCATGTTACTGTCTACCTTGGATCTAGAAGTCTGACCTCCAAATAGGCCATGATACCATGACATCTTAGCATCCCGTTCAACCCATGCCTTCTTGTTCAAAAATGAAATATTGTTTGAATCTAGAGCCTCAAGGGTTATCATTTCCAAATTAGACCCATTACCAACGTGACATTCAGTTAGTTCAAAGATTCCCTGCTGTACACTTGAAGACCCAGTAGTGCTAGGAGAGTACAACTCTTGAACGATGGTGCATTTCGAGCCTTCATCGGCAATAAACAGATTGCGACTAATAGAAGATGAATTATCCTGACTGAGCGCACAAACTAGTCTAATTGGATTTTCGACAACAAGGTTCTTAGGTACATAAATAAAAATCCCTGAACTAAAGGCAGACGATTCAAGGGCCAAAAACTTGTCGTCATCGTGCCCCCCTGTATGTTTCAAAAGGACGTCCTTAATCTTTCCTTCGTGACTTTTTACTGCCTTGGCAAGATCCTCTATGATTATGGCGTCTCCTTTTGATCCCATTTCACCTCGATTGAGCTTGATTATTGTAGATCCGACCCTTATTAGCCCGACATCTTTGTCTAGTTCATTCATCCTATCGGCTAAAAAGTCACTTGATTCCGATGAATTAGATGAAATGGGCAGCTCTATGCGATCAGGATAAAGTCGATTAACGTCGGAATACTTAGAATATAGAGGCGATATTTCTGACGGAAGAGATTTGTACTTTGCGAAGTTCTGCTCTCTCATCCGACCCATCCATTCAGGCTCACCATAGAGTGACGATAGGGCATGAATATCCTCTAAGCTCAAAGATGATAAGCTCGGCAATACTATTTCACCCTATCACATTATCTATTCATGAAATTGAACCTAACCGACTGACCCTTCCATTTCGAGCTTGACTAACCTGTTCAGCTCCACTGCATATTCCATTGGGAGTTCTTTCGTGAATGGCTCCATGAATCCTCCAACTATGAGAGACAAAGCATCTGATTCGGTAAACCCCCTGCTCATTAGGTAGAATATCTGATCTTCTCCAATTCTGCCTACAGTCGCCTCATGAGAAATGGTTGCATCCTCTTCATTTACTTCTACATAAGGATAAGTGTCTGTTCTAGACGTTTCATCTAGGAGTAGAGCATCGCATCTGACGTTAGATTTAACCCCGTTTGCACCTTTGGCGACATGCAAGAGCCCTCTATATGTTGTTCTTCCTGAGTCCTTACTAACAGATTTGCTTGTAATTCGGGAGGTAGTATTGGAAGCCAAATGCACTGCTTTTGCCCCAGCATCCTGATGTTGACCTGCGCCAGCAAAAGCCACTGATACTATCTCAGCATGAGCATTTCGTCCTAACATGTATACCCCTGGATACTTCATCGTAAGCTTACTTCCTAAGTTGCCGTCTATCCATTCGACTGTGGCATTCTCGTAGGCGTATGCCCTTTTTGTTACTAGATTATAAACATCCTTACTCCAATTTTGGATTGTAGTATAACGGATCTTTGCTCCCTTCTTTGCTACGAGCTCTACAACAGCAGAATGCAATGATTCAGTAGAGTAAATAGGGGCAGTACATCCCTCGATATAGTGAATTTCTGCTCCCTCATCAGCAATAATCAGTGTTCTTTCAAATTGACCTATGTTTTCTGCATTTATTCTAAAGTAAGCCTGTAATGGAAGGTCCACCTTCACATTTGGTGGCACGTAAATAAATGAACCGCCTGACCAGACGGCACTATTCAATGCAGCAAACTTGTTGTCTTCAGGAGGGATTATTTTCCCAAAATACTTCCTCAGTATGTCTGGATGCATTTTTACCGCAGTATCAGTATCCGCAAATATTACCCCCTGACTCAGCTAGGTCTTCGCGAAGGTTGTGATACACCACCTCTGATTCGTACTGCGCACCTACCCCAGCCAAGAACTTCCTTTCTGCTTCTGGGATCCCTAACTTCTCGAACGTGTTTCGCACTGACTCCGGCACGTCTTCCCAGCTCTTGCCTTGTTTTTCTGACGCCTT
Organism: uncultured Nitrososphaerales archaeon; assembly: GCA_963841565.1. GTDB lineage: Archaea > Thermoproteota > Nitrososphaeria > Nitrososphaerales > Nitrososphaeraceae > TH5896. Next base: position 52,139 of record CAWJCY010000007.1, on the reverse strand, counting down.
CGCATAATAAAAGATATTCTGGAAGTCGATCTTTGACAGGTTACCACCCCAATCAGGCATAGGCTTACTCATGAAAACATCATATGATCGCAGCCTGAATTGTTTCATCCACTCTGGTTCGTCTTTTAGCCGACTAATCTCCTCTACAGTCTCTCTAGCCAAGCCCTTCTTACTTAAATAAACATACTTATCGATTGAATCCTTAAAGTCATACTTACTATAATCCATATTTAGATTTTCAGTTGTCATATAATTTTATAACGGCGTTATTTCTTATATATATTTTGTTAACTTAATAAGTAATTCAGAGCAAATTTCTGATGATAGTGAGTACCATTGATGACAGGCCTCTGAACGAATGAAATAACCACCACTGCTATATATATACATACAAATGCTTTGCCTTTATTTTCTCAGATTAATTTGGATGCTTTTACCATGCCATTAAGGGTATGTTCTACCGCTTCAATGATTCGACCCGAGGTATGTTTCTTCAGCTCTTTGGTTGTTTTGCCTCCGATCGAGACTAAGCCATTCAGATGCCTAAGGTAAATCGTATCATCACGACTTGCTTCCTTCTCTACAATCTGGAATAAGGCTTTCACCGATGAAGGGCTAGTAAAACCGACTGCATCCAAATTTCTGTTCCTCAATAGATAAAAAAACCGCTTCCATTCATTGTCGATAGTTGAATTTGTTGATGTATCATAAAGTTGATACTGGTCCACGGAGATTCCCAGCCTTGAAAGAGACAGCAAAATCTCACTATCTCCGAGCTGACTCCGTGGTACGACTATTCTGTGCACTTGGTTCTTGTACCTGGAAAGACACTTAATCAATCCACTGGTATTGTACGTTTCAGGTACTATTACAGAATCAATCCCGTAGTGTGAAAGCTTTTCTTTGGTTCTTGGACCAATACAAATAGTTCTAATCGACTGCAGCTTCACTATTAGGGCTAATGTATTTCCAGTCCTATCAGCATTTGCCATAAGAATGTCTACTGCATTTCCACTCAGAAACACGCAGGCTCCATAGCTATTTTGAATAATTCGAGAAACTACGCACTCTAATTCAAGACTAGGTTTAGGCGATATTACTATGGACTTGAGAAAGATGACCGTCCATCCGTAATTCTCCATTACCCCCTTAAATCCTACAGATGTTGATGATTCTCGTGTAATTGCAAAGTACCGCTTCCCTGGATGGTTCTCATACTTAACCATTGGGGTATAGCCACGTAAGACGATTGGATAAGGAAACGACACGACCTACCACCATCACTGCTGGAGAAGTCACCTTGTATCTTGCAACCTTTTTCAGAATAGTGTTCAAGTTCCCTACTATTACTCTCTGATCCTTCATCGTCCCTTTCTCCACAATCGCTACTCTTGTACTTCTCTTCAAACCACCTGCTCGCAAATCTTGAACAATCTCTTTAATTCTTTCTACTCCCATCAATACGACTATCGTATCGACAGCAGATGCCACAGCCTTCAAATTCACATCTGAATGGTTTTTCCTTTCATTCTCATGACCAGTAATGAAGGCGACCGACGACGAGTAGTTTCTGTGGGTAAGAGGTATTCCTGCATAGGCCGGAGCAGCAATCGCTGATGATATACCAGGTATAATCTCAAATTTGATGTCATGCTTGCGTAAATATTCTGCTTCTTCCCCCCCTCTTCCAAAAATCAATGGGTCTCCTCCCTTAAGTCTCAATACGCTTTTCCCTTTTCGAGCATAAGTTACCATAAGCTTGTTCGTTCTTGACTGATGCGTAGAGGTGGCTCTGCCTGATTCCCTACCAACATAGATTTTTTTTATCGCCGAGGGAATCTTGGCTATCAGCTCCTTGCTAACTAATCTGTCATAAAGCACTACGTCGCATTTCTTTAAAAGTCTGTACCCCTTGACTGAGATAAGCCCTGGATCCCCTGGGCCGGCCCCACATATGAAGACTTTTGACGAATTCATACTAAATTATTCCAATTCTTTAAAGCCGATTCCCAGCTCTCAGAGAAGTCCTTGACCCCCTCATCCAATAGTCTTTGTCCTGCCTTGATTCCTATGCTTCGAGCATCCTCGATTCTCCCTTTTTCGGTAATAAAAATCTGATCTGAACCGTCAGCGGAGAATACCTTTGCAATGAGGGTCAATAGGTGGGGATCCCTGTCAGATAAAGCTATAACGCCGACTGGAAATTTACAACCTCCTTCGACCACCGACAAGAGATTTCTTTCAGCCTCCAATTCAGCACGCGATCGCGGATCTTCAATCAATCTCAAAAGAGATAGCAGTTCAGGCCTATCATTCTTGCAAATAAGTGCCAGTGCCCCTTGTCCTGCAGCTGGGACAAAATCCATAACACTAAACTGTTCCGTTATGTACTTGGTTAACCCTAATCGATCTAAGCCGGCTTGGGCCAAAACGATGGCATCATACGCGCCAGTTTCGACCTTCTTTATTCTTGTCTCTATATTTCCACGGATTGGCTTTACTTTTAATTCTGGTCTCATCCTCAAGAGCTGGACTGCCCTTCTCAAACTACTAGTTCCAACTACGGCTCCGGAAGGTAGCTCATTCAATTTCAATCCATTTCGATGTATTAGAATGTCATTGGCCACAGACCTAGTCGGTACGGAGGCCAGTGTGAGATCCGAAAAGAGCTCAGTTGGTACATCCTTGGCGCTGTGAACCGCGAAATCTGCTTTTCCGTCAATCACTGCTTGGTCTATTTCCTTCTCAAATATGCCTTTCCTGTCGAAGGTGTAAAGTGGCCTTACGTCTAAATCTCCTGAGGAACTAATTTTGAGAATATTGATGAATGTTTGCCGCTTGCTTCTCTTTAGCAGATCCACTACAGATTTGGTCTGCTCTAAGGCTAGTCTGCTACGTCTCGTTCCTACAGTGTAGTTCCTCATCTCCTAGGCCTCATCAAACTGAATGCATAATCGTACGCTTCGATCGTTTTATCGATATCTTCATCCGCATGCGCATAAGACAAGAAACAGGTTTCGAATTGAGAGGGAGGGATAAAGACTCCTTTTTCAAGCAAGGCTCTAAAAAGCACATTGAACATATCAAGATCAGACGTTCTGGCTGATGCCATATCTCTAACATCAGTCGGAGTAAAGAATAACTGGTACATTGAACTGATATTGTTTATCTTGCATGGGATTTTTCTTTCATGTGCAACTTCTTGGATGCCATCTATCAATGAATCGCATATTCTAGTCATTCTTGGATATATGTGATTTCGACCTCTGTTCAAAGCGGAGATGGTGGCAAGGGCGGCCGTAACTGCCACTGGATTACCAGCGTACGTACTCGCCTGGTACACATCTCCTGATGGAGAGAACTGTTCGAGCAATTCTCGTCTGCCGCAAATGGCTGCTAAAGAAAATCCGTTGGCCACAGACTTTGAATAGGTTACGATATCGGGTTTAATTCCGAAGAATTCGCTTGCTCCACCAGTTGCTAGACGAAAGCCTGTTACAACCTCGTCGAAGATCAGCACAATATTTTTCTCCATAGTAATTTTTCTTATAAAGGTGAGATATTCCTTGTCAGGGATGACTAGACCCATGTTCGCGGGAACTGGTTCGAGGATAATGCACGAGATATCATTTCTCTTTCTTATCACCGCTTCCAGTTGTTCAAGATCATTAAATGGGACCACAATCGTCTCCGAGCTAAATTCTTTGGGAATGCCACTTGATGAGGGCGTGCCATGCCCAGAACTGTCGCCTCTAACAAGTGAATAGTCCTGAGCGCCGTGGTAACACCCTTCGAATTTGATAACTTTGTTCTGTTGAGTGTACGCTCTGGCGAGACGAATAGCATTCATGGTCGCCTCCATCCCAGAATTCACGACCCTTGTCATTTCACATGCCGGAATAAGTTGAGCAATCATTTCCCCAAGGATAACCTCTTTTTCGGTTGGAATACAGTAAAGAGAGCCAATATTTAGCTGCGACTTGACAGCTTCCAGTATTTCCGTATTTGCATGCCCTAAAAGTAGTGACCCATAACCCATGCAATAATCCACATAACTGATGTGGTCACTACTGGTTATTCTACTGCCATTCGCCGAAGCCGCAAAGAAAGGGAATGGCTTGAAGAACCTAATTGGGCTGTTAACACCACCGGGAATAACTTTAGTTGCCCGATCATAAAGAATCCGCGAGTTATCGTACATTCATAGATCAAAAACCAGAATGTAATTGTCGTTATAATTTCATTCCGAGCTTTCTATTCACCATCAAGTATTTGAGAAATCAGCTTGGCGTGATACGTTATCAGGATATCAGCACCGGCCCTTTTTATTGAAGTTAGCATTTCGTGCACTGCTTGTTTCTCGTCAATCAGACCTTGAGTGGAAGCGAGCTTTTATCATGGCGTAGTCGCCTGAAACACTAAAGGCACACAGGGGTAGATTAGTCAACTCTCTTACCCTCCTAATCAAGTCCAGATAAGGCACGGCAGGTTTGACCATTACTATGTCTACTCCTTCCTGAATATCCATCATCACTTCCCTAAGGGCCTCTCGATGATTGAGAAACGACATTTGATACGTTTTCCGGTCACCTAGAGATGGGGAGGAATCGGAGATCTCTCTAAAGGGGGAATAAAGTGAAGAAGCGTGCTTTGCAGAGTATCCCATAATAATAGTGTCATTGAATCCACTGCTATCTAGTGCTTCTCTAATGGCCTTTACTTGACCATCCATCATTGCAGAGGGAGCAACCATATCGCTACCTGAATTTGCGTGGCTCACGGCTATCTTAGCTAGTAAATCGAGGCTTAGATCATTATCAACCCCACTTCCCTTCAAGATTCCGCAATGGCCTGAAAGGGTATACTGACACAAGCATACGTCGCTTATAACAACTATCTGATCGCCGAAGGCTTTTCTGAGAGCTTCTATCGATTGTTGCACTATCCCATGTTCACTAAATGATGAACTACCGCTCTCGTCCTTTGAGGAAGGGATCCCAAAGATGATAAACGCACGTATTCCAAGATCATAGCAGTCCTGAACCTCTTCAATAAGACCGGATAAAGGGAATTTTAGTACGCCAGTCATTGCTTTACTTTCTTCAGCAACAGAAATCCCTTCTTTTATAAAAATTGGATAAATAAAGTCCTTGACTGAAATTCTGGTCTCCTGCAATAGTTGTCGTATCGCTGGATTCTTTCTGAGCCGTCTTAGCCTTACCTTCGGAAATCCTGGCGAAGATTTATCCATTGTCATAATTAAATATGCTTTCGACGATTCTGATTAAATCCTGTTCAGAGGCTCTTCCTATTCGGGCCTCTTTTCGCAGGTTGTTCATAGGAGTCGACAAAACAGTAGAGACTATTGAACGGGAAAGCTCTCTAATAATACTCCTGTCTTCTACGCCTAACTTTGCTGAAAAAATGGACATTGCCTTCTCTAGTTCAGCTTCTCGCAATGCTTCAACTGACCTGAAAACTGAATCGATCAATTGTTCTACCCGCTTACTTTTAAGAATATCCGCGAACGATTGGACCTCTTTATCAATTATCCGCTCAGCAGATGCAATTTCATTTTTTCTAAGTTTGAGATTATTCTCTGCTATTTCGGCGATCTGGTCCATATTAATTAGTTTGATTCCTTTGATGGTACTAATTTGGTCCTCCACGGTTCTAGGATTCGAAAGATCGAAAACTAACATTCCCTTATTTCTTGCCGACATCGCTTTGCTGATCCTTTCATACGTAATCAAGAAATAGGGTGCAGTTGTAGATACGAAGACTATATCATATTTAGTAAGACCAGATAGAGCACCTTCAAAAGCGATAGGATGTCCGCCTGCCGTATCTGCAAAGGATTTCGCTCTTTCAAAGGTTCTACTTGTAATCATGAATTTAACCTCCCTCTGTTTCAATGACTTTGCGACCAGACTAGCTCCTTCCCCAGACCCTATTATCAATATGCTTCTACTTTTGAGATCATCGAAATAGTTCTCTGCGATGTTTACTGCCACTGAACCAATTGAGACGTTACCTTTGTTCAATCGAGTAGTTGTTCTTACTTTACTCCCAACTTTGAGGGCTTTCGTGAATATTAATGAGAGGTTCGAACTAGAATGGCCGTTTGACCTCGAGAATTCAAAAGACCTCCTTACCTGTCCTAATATTTGATCCTCACCTATCACTAGAGAATCTAAACCTGAAGTTAGCCTCAATAGATGCAAAATGGCTTCTTGTCCGAAGCTCAACTCTACATTGTCTGAAAATTCCTCTTTTGAAAAACCAGTGACCGATGACCAAATATTTAATATCTCTTGTTCATCTGGCATTTCCTCCGAAGACAAAAAAATTTCTATCCTATTGCATGTTTGCAAAATAACACACTCACTATCAGGTGAGAGCTCCCTGAATCTAACATAAGCTTCACTAACATTCTTAAACGTGAATCTTTCGAGAAGGTGAATGGGAGCCTTTTTGTAAGTGATTCGAGCGTTACAGAATTGCTGTTCTCGATATAGAGGCTCGAATTGTGTCATTTAGTTTCCTTTACCCTCCCAGGAGTTTATTAATGCAACTAATTCCTGTCGAGCATCGTCGATGCGATCTTCTTTAATAAGCTTCTGGATGGTGGCATTGTTAATAATAGAGTACAGAAATTCCTTTCTTTCATTGACAGTAGGTATTCTCGTCCTAATCATTCCTCTCGCGGCTTCTTGGAGTCGTATGTTTTCAATATCCGACTTACTTATTAATCTCCTTAGGACCCTTTCTGCCTTGATCCGAAATCTTCTGGCTACTATTGGACTTCTCCCTGAAGTAGAGATGGCGATTTGAAGGATTCCTTCAACATTAATAATAGAAGCATAGGAGAAATCGCTAACCGATGGGTCATCAACCGCATATGACAATGCCCCCATTAAGCTTGCCTCTTTAACTATTACACGATTGAGATGTTTATTATTGGTGCAAGCTAGAACCAGAAATGGATTCTCATAATCTTTAAGAAAGCTGGTATCTTTAACATGCTCTTTTCGAAGAGAGAGTTTCCCCTTGTCTTGCAGACCCTTGATCATCTTATTCAGGCGGTTCGTGATCAGAATTATTTCACAATTCTGATCTTGTAGCCCTCTTAACTTTCTTAAGCCCTCTGTTCCTCCACCTATAATAATGACTTGTTTCCCGCTTAGGTTCAAATCAACTAGCAATTATCGCACCAGGATAAACAAGGAACAAGACGTTAGTTTTACTATTTAATTGTTACATCTGACAAAATTGATGCAAGTAAAATCCTGTTTCCATTTAAGGTAATCGAATCAATCGCAAAATTTATGTTTGCGGGCTCAACAGGGAGCGTGTGGTTAGATAGACTATCTCTTTTCAAGTTCTTACAAGTTGTATTTCGCCTATTCAGCTGGAAAAATCATGTTACAACAACCTTTCACCTAAGACTAATTAAGAATGTATTGGTTACCAGTATTAGCCCTTGAATGACGAAGATGCTCCAAAGACCGCGCTAGATCTTTGTTCCATAGAGGATATAGGAATCGCTACAAGAACGCATCTTGAAAACTCGGGATTTAAGTCACTCAAGGATCTAGTTGTTAGAGGACCGGTTGATATTTCAGAAGCTACGGGGATGGATATCGAAAAATCAGCTATCCTATGTAACCGGGCTCGACAAAGACTTGAGGACGCGGGTGTATTGGAGAAAAGCTTCGTAACAGCACGTAAATTGTACAATAAACGACTTACCGCTGAACGAATATCAACAGGTTCTAGAAACCTTGACACCTTGCTCGGAGGAGTAGGGGTTGAGACTCGTGCTGTCACAGAAATTTTTGGAGAATACGGAACTGGCAAGACACAAATATGTCACAGCTTGTGTGTAATGGTATCTCAGGACAGAGCCCATGGAGGGTTGGGCGGTAAAGCAATTTACGTAGACACTGAAAATACCTTTAGACCTGAACGCATTGTTTCTATATGTGGTGCAAGAAATATTGAACCTGACCAAGTTCTTGATAGCATCATTGTAGCTAAAGCATACAACTCAGCACACCAAGAATTAATAATAGATGAAACAGGCCCGATTATAGATGCCAATGGGGTTAAGCTTGTTATCGTGGATTCTGCAGTTGCACACTATAGAGCGGAATTCTTGGGTAGGGCGACTCTCTCGGAAAGGCAGCAGAAACTAAATAAATTTATGCACATCCTATTAAGAATTTCTGAAACATACGGTGTTGCTGTTATGATTACGAATCAGATACAGTCCTCTCCAGATTCAATTTTTGGCGATGCCTTCAGACCGGCAGGTGGCAATGTAGTAGCCCATACTAGCACATACCGCATCTATCTCAAGCGCTCAGGCAGGAATAGAATTGCAAGGATGGTAGACAGTCCTTATCACCCAGAAACTGAGGTGCTTTTCTCACTTTCGGAGAAGGGAGCTGACTGATCCAGAACAAGTTTGATTGTTGCAGGCAGTTACATTAAATTATGGCCTCTAAGTACAGAACACAAAATGCCTAACTCACATGGCTACAGGAGGAAATCTCGCTCAGTTATGACGCAGAATAACGTTCCAAGAGGATTATCCTATTTGCTTACTGAGTACAATCCAGGTGACAAGGTAATCATTGTGATAGATCCTAGGGAACATAGGACCACCCCCCATAGGAGATACCATGGTAAGGTCGGGACTGTGTTGCAAGTCGGAAGAAGGACATTGAAAACTTCAGTAGTTATCGGCAATAAGCAGAAAATCTTACAAACTAGGCTCAATCACGTAAAACATCTAACGGCTGTGAATTAGTTCAATGACAGAGGTTGATAAAAAAGAAATAATCACATTACCTGAGGTTAAGGAGATTCTAGAGAAGGTGAAACCTGATGAAATGGACCAGATCCAAAGATGGACATTTGATTTCGTGACAAGATTCTCGAAACTCGATGCAAAAACTTCACGCAAGATGGTCGAGGAACAGATTAGGGAATGCGAATTGAAAGAAGAAGAGGCAGTCGAATTAGTCAACATATTACCAAAATCGCTCGAGGAACTGAGGTCATTTACATTTGGGTGGAAGAAACTGATTTTGACAAATACGCTGGAAAAAATGTTAGAGATATTGAAACAGAAAGCTGAAGGTTAAATATTCAGCCACTAATCAATTAAGTGGGAATTAAACGATTGTCTATGTCTGTGGACAGATCCGATCGTACTTGGAGAACTGATGATAGTTACGCACATCATCACCAATCTCAACGTAAATACGAAGAGTATGCCTACATATTGGATTTCACCCAGCGCGGAAAATCCTCAACGGTAAGGGGTCGTGAGGGTGTAATAATACAAGCAATTGGCGAAGAAAGACTCACATTGTTAGAGTTGTTGGGATATGGAAACGCAACCTTCGAAGTAGGAGAAAGACTGTACATAGGAAGAGATGGAAGAGAAAAGATTATCAGTGTTCTTGGGAGATTGGAATATTCAAGTATATCTCAGACGGCTAAAAATGAACTGCTTGCGACAGTCGAAAAAATTGTATTGGAGAACGAAAAGAGATTTATTGATTATGTAAATATCGCCCAACCGGTAACTCCCAGAATTCACGCTCTAGAGCTCATTCCTGGAATCGGTAAGACGTACATGATGGCGATAATCAAAGGGAGGGAAGCTAAGAAATTTGAGTCCTTCCAGGATATCCAAGACAGGATTGGTCTAAAGGATCCTGCCAAACTGATAGCGAAGAGAATCGTAGAAGAAATAACCGGTGAGGCTCGGATGAATCTCTTCGTGAGGAGATGAGATTCACAGGTCCAAACTCTCTAGGGCAGCACATACTTACAGATAGGATGGTTCTAGAACAAATCGTTCGCGAGGCAAACCTGGCAAAAACAGAAAAAGTGTTAGAGATCGGTGCAGGAGAAGGTGCTCTTACAGCCCACCTTTGCAGACAAGCAGGCCAAGTGACTTCCTATGAAATAGACAAGGCGAAGTTTGAGATTGCAAAGCAAAAATTGGCTCACTTTACTAATCTGCTTTTGCTGAACGCAAATCCCTTTAATCATGAGTCGATGAGTTTTGAATTTGATGTCTGTGTATCCAACATTCCCTATTCGAGGAGCAAAGAGACTATACTGTGGCTAACCAATCATGAATTTAAGAGGGCGATAATTATGGTACAGAGAGAATTTGCAAGAAAGCTCTCTTCGACTCCCGGGAAGGAATCCTACAGAGCAATTTCCGTAATATGTAGATATTGCTTTAATGTTAAAGAATTATTTGAAGTTCCAAGGACCTCGTTTAGTCCACCACCAACGGTTTCATCTCAAGTTATTGAATTGGTGCCCTCAGGACGACAACTCTCCTACGATGCAAAAAAGAACATCGCACTATTATTTTCACAGAAAAAAAGAAATGTCCGGAGAGTTGCCTCATATCTTGGATTCCAATCCGGTCTTGACTTATCGAGGAGAATTTGTCAGTTGAGTCCAAATGAAATAGTGTACATAGCAAGGAACATGAGTAGCATCTGAAGCCAGACATTCATTGAAAGCAATTGATTGACAATAGGAATGAAAATGGTTTATCTTACAAGTATTTAAACATCGAATTGAATCGCAGTATGATACGTAAGATTCCCACATATCAGCCATCTGATGACACTTACCTTATACTGGACTCACTGGCAGGATATCGAGGGAAGTCAGCATTAGAAATTGGTGTCGGGTCAGGGATTATTCTTGATGAACTTTGCAAAAGATTTTCCATAGTGGTAGGAACAGATCTAGATCTTAATACCCTGTCATTTTGCAATCAATCTAACAGCATGAAGGCAGATTTGATCTGCTGTGATGGTGTAAATGCCCTTGCGTCCTCGCAGAAATATGACCTTATTGTCAGCAACCCACCGTATCTTCCATTCAATGACGATAATGTTATTTGTTACGACAGGACCATTTACGGAGGAATAACAGGTTCAGAGATAGCAATAGAATTCATAAAATCTGCAATTTATCTCTTGAGCCAGCATGGAGTAATTTTGATTCTCCTATCTAGTCTATCTAACTTGCCTCAATTCTACAGTGATGTAGCGTCGTTGGGGCTATCCAGAAGAACAATTTCAAAGAAAAAACTGTTCTTCGAATCTCTTTCGGTAGAGGAGATTCGGATTTTTTCATCAACTAGAGCACAATAGAACCCAAGGAGATAATCTCATTTCCGCAATAGATTAGATGATTTCTGGGAAATTTCAGAGCTCATACGAGATAAGGATGACTCGCCTCCAAGGTCATATGTTACGTACTTTCCGTCTGCAATTATTTTTTCAGTCGCCTCAAAGATTGCACTAGCGATCTCTGTTTCCCCTAGATATCTCACCAACCAAGCCCCTGAAAGGATAGAAGCCACAGGATTCACTTTATCCATTCCCGAATATTTTGGTGCACTCCCATGTGCAGGCTCAAACATCGCGTAATTCTCTCCAAAATTTCCAGAATACACGTTACCGATTGAACCTACGTGACCTGAAGCACACTCTGAAATGATATCCATAAATAGATTTGTACTCAAAAGTATGTTTTGGTTGAATCGCTCAGGATTTTTTACAAGTTGCTGAGTCATGTTATCCACGTAATACTCTTCTACCTCAATACCTTGGAACTGACGACTGATTCTTTTAACAGAGTTCCAAAATATTCCATCCGTTTCCTTCAAAATATTCCGCTTCGTCACCGCTACTAATTTGTGATAGTCTCGTTCTTTGGCTAGCTCAAATGCCTTAAGTGCTACTCGTTCACATCCTTTTCTTGTTGTCTTCCTTACTGCTATAGCGGAATCCTCGCTAGTTCTAAACTCTATCCCTGCATAGAGACCTTCTGTAGCCTCTCTAACACAAAGGAAGTCAAGTGTTCGCTCCGACTGCCGGTATGTCTTGATTGGCCTTACATTTGCATAGAGTTCAAACCTTTGTCTTATGCTAACTGCGACACTACGAGGAGCTTCAGGATTTGGAACAGTCGTAGTAGGCCCTTTAAAGCACGCATCACTTTCTTTGAGAAGCTTCCATACTTCATCTGAAATGTATGAATTACCGCCCGCTTTCATCCACCATTCAGAACCTGCGTCGCAAACCACGAACTCAACCTGGGAGTTACATGATTTCAAAACGTTTAAGACAGCTTCAACGAGCTCAGGGCCTGTTCCATCACCTTTTATCACTATAGCTGTCTTACTCGTCAAAATAATCAGATCAGAAAGAATTGTTCCAGTATTATATTTATTTTGAATTAAGTTCGATGCGGCTTACCATGTTGTCTCTAAACGGCGGCACGTCACTAGCATTCTTCACATTTGTAAATTCCTTCTTTTCTGAATAGTACGAATAAGAAATGTCATAATCACTGAGATTAAGACGGTGTTCAGCGAGTGACCCTGTCGAATTATCCATAATTTGAATGGTCGAATTATCTGGAGAATAGATTTTCATAAAATCACCCAGTGTAAGCCGAATAGGTCTGACATACTCAATGTGAATCGTATTGCCTTGAGTGTCAGTATGGATGGTTCTGAGACATTCCTTACCATCTACGGTATCATTGCCGATCCCAGCAGGAAGTGATTTTGGTTCACCGTTAACTGATACTTCTACGGTGGGATGAATACTGAACGTATCTACGTTATGCCCTTTTAGACACACCTCTAAAGGACTCGGAGGGGGTGCGAAAAGAGGAATTATTACCAAGGTCACAAGCAGAGACGCCCCCATGGCCGCCGGCGGTATCAGTATTTCTTTTTTACCTAGTCTTTTCCTGGGTTTCTCCTCCTTCACCTTCCGTTTAGGCATTTCACGATTACAGGAGGAATGTGGTGCGACCTGTTATTAGTGCGTTTCCAGCTGTTCCATGTTACGCAGATCTAACTGAGCGTCTCCTTATCATCACTATACGAAGTCAAATCTTGACTCTAATCTTCCTTGAAGTGATCAAAGTAATTAGTTGTTCATTCAATAGACAGTCTTGATCACTAATTAATTCGACTAATTAACAATCAATAGTATCATTAAGTGAGCGACTGGAATTTTTTGTGGAACTTCCATTCAGCTGGAATCGAGCATATGGACTAAATCCCATTGAACGCAAGTCAACGTCGTTTTAGGATTGATTCGCGTTATAGAAAATGAGTATTGGGCTTCAATTTTAGTTTGGTTTGGTAGGGGACGACAGCTGATGCAGACTGTCTAATCACTCAAGATTATAAGCAACTTCATCAGCTCTTAAGAATTTATATATAAGCAAAAGTTGCTTTTCAAGAGTAATTGTCAGAAAAAAGAGGGAACAAGTCGAAACATTTTCAAAAAAAGAAAATGGTCGTTTTCGTTGTTCTAGCCATTATCGCAATTGTAGGCATTTCATTAGTATATTCCTCCAGTATTAGTTCAGGTCCATCCCAAGAGGGTAACGAAGATGTATCCGAGCTCGTTTCAGGGTCTAGGGCCGATGCAGTAGAAAAGTTCAACGCCCAATTCTGTGGGTTGAATTCGCATCCCAATTCGAGCTACCTAGTTATCGAATACCTTCTCCCAGCCCCTTGTGAGATGCCCTTGGGCATTGGTGTGGATTCGCAGAACCAAAATATTTGGTACGTTTCTACGAAGAATGGCACGTTGGGAAGGTTTGATATGAATACCAATACATTTGGAGAAGAGTATAAAATCCCGAGCTGGCCTGCCAGGGGGAATCCCACAATGTCCTCACAGGTTTGGGATCTTGACATTGACAACAAAGGGAATATCTGGTTTACTGATGAAAGACTTAATGCGATTTGGAGATTTTCAAATGACACAAGATCCTTTGAAATGTTTACGGTACCAGAGAAACCTGAGGCGTTCGGGACGACGTATCCGGTCTCTATGGAGATAGATAACAATGGTAGCAATATTTACTTTGTTGGAATAAGGTCTCCATCTATTTGGATTGGTAACATTTCTCAGATGAGAAACGGTACGGCGGAAGGGATAGAACGGATAGGAATTCCACTTGACTCATTTAAAGGAATAGATCCCGATCTAGTAAGTACTGGATCGGTTGTTCTGGATGAGGATAATGATAGGTTGTTTGTTTCATTACTTGCATTCAACACGAAAGGGCAAATATTGGGATATGATTTAAAGAATAATACCTTTACTGCTTACGAAATGCCAGACGACATTACTTCCCCGGTAGGATTAACACTTGACCTCAATGATAATTTGTGGGTTACCGACCATGGGACTAGTATTTTCTTTAGGCTAGATCCTGCTTCAGGAGACATTACGAAGTTTACAACCTCTACTGTGTCTCCAAGAACTTTAGGACAAAGCACAACTTTAGACGCGGCCTATACTTTGCCATATTGGATTAAAACAGGCGAAAACGGCACAATATGGTTTAACCAACATACCGGAAACAAGATCTCTAGCTTTGACCCCAACAATCTTACGCTCATTGAATATTGGATTCCTTCCCAAAACAAACTTTGGGGACCATGTCGAGATGCCGCTAGTCAATGCGGAATAAGTAACGCTTTGCAGTTGGATGTGGACAAAAACAACGAAGTGTGGTTTTCGGAATGGTCTGAAAATAAAATTGGCAGGGTGCTGACGGACAAAGTTTTACCACTATCTGTTTCTGTTTTGCCTAACAATTTTACTCTGCAAAGAGGCGGCAATGAGGAAGTTAGAATAAACGTTACTTCGAACAGGAATACTACTTTGACAGCAGATATGTTAGCAGCAGGATCCTTTACCACGACGGGTAATCTGGGTAATCTTTCAGGGCTTTTTAGCGAGAATTCCGTCAGATTAGAACCAGGACAAACCAAGCAAATAAGCCTCATCGTAACGCCAACGCAACAACAGCAAGCAGGAAATTACACGCTCATGCTAGGAGCAGAAACAAGTGATGCCTCTGTACTTCGGGCAATTCAAGTAACGATACCAAAATAAAATTGAAAATAGGGGTAGGGCTTCTGAAATCAACAACGAATCACTGATGCATGCTCTACGGTGCTCAACCATTCTAGATAACTGAGAGAGTCTTTGAGTAACACCCATTTGCAAACAGGTGACGATAAATGGAGTCGGTTAGAAGAGTTTCACAGCCCCTCTGCGAGGTAAATGTCCTTTAGACAGCACTCCAAAAAGCCGACGCTGAATATTTCAATTTGGAGGTCGATTTCTACTCTTCTTCCTCTGGTTCGCTTTGACGAAGTTGGGTCAATTTCGTTACAGTTAGACATCCAAGCTTTCCTGCAGCTATCCTTAAGGCCTGCTTAGCAAGTTGGAGGTTTTCTGCGCTAACGTACGCCTCGTAAACAGTGTCTCCGGGTTTGACCCGAGCAGCTAGACCTGTTGCTTTGCCGAAGGCTCTTCTCATTCCCTCCTGTAATCGATCAGCCCCTGCCGTTGCAATCATCTTATTTTCACGCAGAACTACGTGAGGATATACCTTTATACTTGAAAAGAAACTCGTCTCACCTGCAGATGCCAACGTCTTGTTAGCACCAAGTCTAGCTGCCTCCAATGCGTTATGCCTGATCTGGCGCCTTTCGTCTACCACGAGCTCAATCTTGTAATCATAATCGTCCCTAAATTCTCCTGACGAGAATCTAGCAATCTTCAGTTGAGGCTTGCCTCTGATGTATTCCTTTCTTACGTATGGCATACCACGGATTTCTCTATAATTACTACCCTTCAACAAAATCACCTATTTTTTAATGCTTAAATGTGGACTGGCTCCGATTTATTCGTTATGTCAGCCGATATTGAGGGTTCAGACCTCGATATATCATATTTAATTGAGGCAATTATACCAGCTGGGGAGACAAAGATATTAGTAACTGAAACAAAATTCCAAGACCAGCTCAGATCAAAAGGGTTCGGCGAAAATGAAGACTCGGAATACACTCTTAGCTATTGCGAGGCTCTATACTTGGCATTTACGAATAGATTAGTTGTAAAAAACATTGAAGACATCAGCATTGGATTTGAACAGCTAATCAAGGAAATGTTAAGAAATGATCCTAGTGTACTTACAAGATTTTTAGTGTACCGCGACTTGAGGAGTCGAGGTTATGTTGTGAAGGATGGATTTGGATTTGGCATTGACTTTAGAGTATATGAAAGGGGAGAATATCAGAAAAAACCTTCAAAATATTTGGTATATGCACTAAACGAAGGGATTAATTTAAAGATAGAAGATCTTTATGATCTGATCGATCAGACCGCGAAGATGGGAAAGAATTCTGTTCTAGCTGTTATTGAGAGAAGAGGAGAGGTAATCTACTATAAAGCCTCGAAGTTTCTCCTTAAGGACAACAAATTTCGTCAAGAAGGTGAAATCGGCACTGGGCCCTTCAAACGCTTAGAATAGGGATAACAATTATCATTTAAATCAATGTTATGTTAGTACATGGCATAGAGATGGGATTCAAAGAAGTATTCTGCCACGATTGTAAAACCATACTAGCTCGCTACAACGCTGATTATTTCTCAGATCTTAAAGTTACTGAACTGACAAGGTTACATCACAACACTCACATAAGAAGCGGCCATTCGGTAGCAACAAGGCTAATTAGTGATAATGGCAATTGAAAATAATTGTTATTTGCGAGGACTAGTGATCCACTCTTGATGTCATCAATGAAAGTTGCAACTGCATTAAGTATTTCTGCCAGCCTTATTAGTCCTAGTTAAATCAACCAGAAAATTGGGAAGCCATTTCTATACGGGCTGAAAGACAATCCACTTACTCTGTATTTTTCCCTTCCAATCTATTAATCTGATTCGTTTTATTGGTGTAGAGAATTGCTACATAAGCAGGTCGTCGAATAAATCTAATCCGTTCTCTAGACAGTGCTCGGAAAGCGGTCGCTATCGAGAACCATTAAATAAGAGTTTGAGGTGATCGGAATGATATTGAAAAGAGTCTGTGAGAGCTGTTTCTACACGGGTGATGACTGTGAATACCTGCAGGCTGGCGATTTTTGTACGGAATGCATCAGCGTGCACTCAATGTGTCCAAGATGTAATGCTGCCTACCATAGTGCGCTAATAACCGACGATACTTTCATTCTTGAAATATAGCATGGGATGAACTTAAAATAATGTTTATTTCGCCTATAATATTTATAAGCGAATAACTTTTATTTTTTAATTCAGCTAATCTGTACCGGATGATGAAGAGTAAGATAGTCCCCCTATTATTCTGGCAAGTCAGCCAGAAAAGATGAAGAGAATGACCGGACTACTGAATCCTGAAGAGACATTCATATTTAATGCTCCGGCCGGGATTTGTTCCGTTGCGGCTGTTGCCGCAATCCGATTGAACCCGGGATCTCCGCCTTGAGAGGGCGAAATGCTTAACCGGACTACACCACCGGAGCTCAACACATTGCATCCTATTCATCATATAAAAATTGCGTCCAAAATATCATAGTACATCCCCCGGATATGCCGCGCTGAAATTGGTTCGGATGACTGGCCGCATATGGGTTGCATTATATTTGGTAGTCCCCAGATGAACTTGATTTATTGGAAGGCATTCACATTCCACCAGCCATCTCTACTTTTGTTATCGAGACCCTAAGGTCGCCGGCCTTGCTCGTCGGTTGTAGAACTATCGGCATAGCGATGTCAAAGCCCTGTTGTGAATATGATATTCTGGTCTTATCGAATGGTATTCAACCTCATAAGGTTATGAAACTCGATTCGTACTGGGCGGAGCTACTCTACGTTCCTTTGAGACCTAAGGTACTGAAATCAATACCAAATAGCGTTGATGGAATTGTGCTAAATGATACTGATGACCTTGAGCTATCTTCAATAGTTAATGCTGTCATGAATAATACAAGACTAAGAAGAAGTAGCAGTTCAGCGATTGCTAGAAAGCTACTCGTATCTTCTTTAATGAGATACAACGAAATTGAGAGTCTGTCACAGAAATCTCCCATTATCTCGTCGATGCTACTTAAGATTTCCGCCTATGAAATTATGCAAAGTCTTGTCTTTTTTTCTGGGTTACCCGGCTCTCCGTTGCATCAGTTAGAGTTAATCAGAAGGGTTCTGGAGCCAAATCAGTTCGAATCTGAGATCATTTCATTGGCTCTAGAAATTATCGGGGTAGAGAGAGTGACAGCGTCAGGTACTAAGACGATCAATTCCTTCATATTCTCGACTCGCCGCGAATAGGTACGATAGATCCTTAATTGAAGCCAAAATTAAGTTTCTTTACGAATCCGGGATGACGGCAGACTGTTATTACTATATAGGGAAGATTTGTTCAGACATTCTCAATTCGCTGGACAGTACTTTCTGGCATACATACGGAAAGCTCGTACAGTTAGGAATGGATCTTAGTATGGACATTGAGCATATCCAAAGATGGAATTCACAGCTCACTGCGGCCGCCAAAAGGCTGCTTAGGTCTCACCGAACCGTTATTGCCGGTTGAGTGATTTCAACTCTCTTACTTCTGGCGCGCAATTTTGCCTTGTATTTGAGATTTCTTGGCTTAGTTCTTAGTCTATATCCACAACAGGGACACCATAATCCTTCCCACCTGATGAAAATTTCACAAATCTGGCAACGTCTTTGGCCACTAACGTACCGACCTGAACCGACAGGCTTTTGTGCCCTATGCCTAATACAGATACCTTTACACGTCATCGTTTGACCTATATGAGGGTCTTGTCCTAGTATTTAAACTTGGGTAACTATTTTTGATGATCTAATAATTACAACAATCTGACAAATAAAAAGGAGATAATCGGAAATGATGTGTGCCTTAATTGATTGAAACGCTCTTGGCTTCGAATGCTTCATTCATTGTGAGGTACTCGTCGATTTTCATCTTAACATCGTCTGGGTCGATATCATCCATTCCCGAAAAGCCAGCCTTAAATGAGATCTTGTTACCCGAGACATTGACATCCTCAATTTCCATATCCGCATATACATTTGTAAGTTCGTTAACCCATTCCTTGGCTTCGTTTTCATTAACGCCACCTGTTTCTATGTTTACGGTTAGCATCTTGGTCATTCAAAATCACCTAAACCAAATTCATTCCGGCTCTTAATAAAGTTGACGTATGGTTTTTCGACCTGTATGACGTTGATTCATGTCAATCTCTTTAAATTTTCAATTTTGTTGATGTGGATTTGGTCATGACGCCGAAATCATTGACAAGATAGTAAGATTCTGATAGGGTGAAATTGCAAAAGTAAGAATTGGTCCCAATACAACGTCTAGGTATTTACCGTCACCAAAGAAGGAACAGATACGCATTAAGGAGCCTCAAAAAATATGCGTAGGAGGAAAAGAGATAACTTGAATTATTCCATATTCCATAATTTAGTTAGTTCTTTATTGAATTTAGTTGCTTGTTCATCTGTGAGCGGGTCTCCACAATTCTTGTGTGTTGGCACCACTTGCATTCCCCATAGCTTGAACTCCACCTCATAGAATTGGATATTGGGGCAGTTACACATACGTCATTAGTGAGCGAACACCGGTCATATTTATGTTATCTGTTGACTCGGTACTTGAGGCATGGGGGTTGCTATTGAAACATTTATCAGTTCCTTTTTGAACATATCAGTTAATGAAAAGCTACTTAGCCAAGACCTCAAGGATCTTCCGAGCCCACCTCGAAGTATGTTTCCTTGTTACTATTATGGGAACAAGCATTTTCTTATTCAATGCAATAGACCCCAGCCACGCTTCTGCCCAGGGCGATAATTGGTATGTGGGAAAGGGTGCAAAGCCAGACACTTATTATACGTATCAGGTTCAGAATTTTGACACTAATCAAGGCAGGCCATTTCTGATGACGATCTGCTTGAAGGACTTTGATGAGGCTAACAAATATTGGAACGCTCCAGTATTTGTTGTCGATCAGGGACAAGTATACAACGGTACTTTCCACCTAAGTGATTTGGACATGACCGCGTTAGGTTCATCTGTTGTTTCTCCTGATCTGGTCAAATATAGAGTCGCATACTCTAACTCGCTGGCCTGGCTAGCCTCCTATGTTCCAAAGCCTGGGCAATCTCTGAGTGCTCCCAATTGGGGTAAAATAGCCGCGATAGGTGGCTCTGCCATATCTCCGGGTGGGGCAGCAAAGGTTACCACACCAGCAGGGACATTCAACACAGTTGATGTTTCTTGGACGTATGGGCCTACAAACCATATCTGGGTTGCTCCTAATATGCCATTTCCTGTTAAAGCACAGACCTTTGCTCGCAGTCACTCAAGGAAACGCACCAGTACAATATCAGTTTGAACTCCAATCTACTGGTACTGGTGCGTGCCCTACTGCTCCCAAAGCAGTAGAGGAAACCCCGAAATCAGGACTTGTATTGCAAACCGGTAGGGCTACGTACAGTATCAAGCTGATATGGGAACCAGATCCAATTGTTGCAGGAAATGAGACAAAGCTAGGCTTAATTTTCAGCGATAGCTTCGGAAAGACCATTAGCGGAGTCTCGTACGATCTCGAAATAACTGCCAAGAATGGAACAGTCGTAGACGAATTGGATAGACAAAGAGCAGATGAAGGTACTGGGTTGGTACCTTATACGTTTCCTGCTCCTGGGCCCTACGACATCAAAGTAACAATAAATGCTGTAGAGGGAGTGCCTACAGGAGAATTTGTGGAAAGCGCTACTTTCAGTGTAATAGCAACCTAATGAGGGAATTATAATTCCGTCTCCACAATCTTTTTTTAATTCTTTAATTTTAAGAACAAACGAATTTGGAAAGGGATAGATAATGTCTCCAATACGACGAGTTATCTTACTCACTGCCATCTTTGGAACATTAGGGATTGTTGTTAGTTTAGTGATAGTGGCCGCTGGAGGCGGCTTTTCAGGTCCTGCGCCTTCATTCTTGAGTCCACCCTCTTCGAAGGATTTGTGGATTGTGGGGGAAGGATTGCAAAATAATACACAGATAAACTATAGATTGACTGCATCAAGTCCTTCAGGACTGTCCTTAGTCGATTCAATTGTCACCATGCATTTTATCCAAGATGGAAATGATTCTTGGAAGGCAAACTTTAACATAAGGAACGATTCTCGTCATTTTGCCGGGAGTATTCTTCTATCAAAGGAGTATTTAACTAATAAGCAGATGCCAGAGGGAAGCCTAGCTGATGTTTACAGGATTATAGAATCTTCATTGCTTGATATTCGTAATTACGCGTTAGAACCTAAATATTTGGTTCCAGGAGCTGTTTGGGACGAAGTGGTTTCAGGCGCCCTCACCGCACCGATTAGGATAACGAAAAAAGACTCGCTCACGGTCAATGGAACAACAGTTGATTCTTACGTATTGCAGTATGACCTTCCATCAAAGGTGAGCAAAATTTGGATTGCACATGGATTTCCACTGCCTATTAAGGCCGACGTAGGCGATTCTGGTAGCAGCACTAGATACACATTTGAGATGCAAGGATACAATAGATGATAGTAGGCTTTAACACAGCCATGATATTCTTTTGAATCTATTAACCCCTAGGCTGTTATCGACTCACTCTTGTCAAAACTATACACATTTTCAAATAACCAGTCCACATATTCCTTTACATCATCCGTCTCAACGTTACACCACAGGTGAATAGATCCTGGCAGAATTTCCAACCTACCCGCCGCGATGGTTACCCGCACACCTTCCTTACCTTCGTACATATATGCATCTTCAGCTTTGGATGGAGCAAAGATTTCGAGTGCTTTTTTCTTTATAGTCTCACGTTGAATCGGAAACTGTTTTCTATGCTTGTCGAATACGATCCCTAGGTTCTCAGTGCCATAAGAATCAATTACAAACAATCTCCTTTGGTCTGGGAAGTGTATCTGCAACTTTAAACGGTACCTAGACCCGACAAATTGAGTTATCTCGTTAACTTTCTGATAAGCAATTGCGGGGTTAACCTTTAAAGAATTCTCCAAGGCCTTCCGATTGTAGTCAATATTTGATTTAAGATCCTCGATTAGAGCCGAGAAGGTTAAGGTCATAGCCACAACAACAATCCCTCCAACGTCATTGTCATGATTTAGTAAGATTCATCTTAATATTGAGATGCCAACTTGATATATATTCGATTACAAGCCTTGGTATTTAGAGACACAGCTTCTGAACGAGCCTCCAGCGTCCAAGATTATCAGTCAACTTGCGCAGATTTCATAAATGACATTAGTAATGATTACAAGGACTGGGTTGATAGATATCAACTCAGCACCACAGAATCTACTGAACGGAAGGAACGGATCGATTCGGTTGCAATGACTACATCCGACTGGATTTTCAAATACGGTCTCAATATAAAGAAAGTCGATATCATCATGAATGATGGCATAAACAAGATGGCCGAATATACTGCCGGATACCCGTTTGATTATGAGATTACTGTGGGATCTGCAAGGCGCTTTATAAAACAGCAGCCACAAAAAAAAATTGCCTTGACCGTTACTGCGGTGCCAAGACAAGGAAGAATGATTAGAATAGGCAACTATCAAAAGGGTCAGGTTTTCCTGATTAGTTCAGAAAATGAAGTAAAGTACACTGCTAGTAATGAGAGTTTCGCGGGCGCAGACATTCTTAAAGACATGATAGTGTTGGAAACGACGCTCTGCAAGAGTGGCGACCTCATTTCCACTACCGTTGTAGTTGAAGAGATTCAAGATTCGTATGTGAGCGAGAAAAGAGGATACACGACGCTACTTCTAATGAGTTAGCCACATACTCTCAACTCTTGGTGCTTAGCTGAGATAATAAAAGAAATTCTCTTTTGGTTGAACAGCCTGGAGTGACCCGTTGTACTAATCTAGAAATTCTTCTAAGCGTTCTATGGTTCACCCTTCATTTATAGTTCACGCATTTTTACACGTAAAAAATTGAATGAGTATTGCTCAGTACATTTTTCGATTTCAAGGCACCGAAAGGTTGTTAAATAGTCTCTCATAAATCTCGTAAGATGCGACGGTCGTCCAGTTTGGTCTAGGACATCAGATTGCCAATCTGGTAACCCGGGTTCAAATCCCGGCCGTCGCATGTCTGGTTATTTGCGGTAGCTGAGCTGATCTAAGTTGAGTTGATTCATTAATTTATTCCTATTCAAAGCCTGTTTTGTTTGTATATTTCGAAATTATACGAAATGCTTCTTCCAAACTTTCCTTTTTCGGTAACTGTATTGCGAAAATATTTTCAGACATTAAAGATGGATCAGTCGGCGACAGTACAATCAACGCGCTATCTAACATAGCCTTGAAAAAAGCAACCATTTCGTTCGCATGAAATAAAAAAGAATCCTCAAAGTCCGTGTCTAATATGTTCATATTAATTTGAACAAAAACATCCTTTTCATTATGATATATATCCAGATTCGTATCTACAGCCATTTTCCGGCCAGCAGCATAGTTCACAAATTTCTTGAACTGTTCATTCTCCACGCAAATGCAAGGTACGCTACCATTATTGAACTCGATAATTGAAGCCCCGCTAGTATGGAGATTCCTATAGAAATCATCGTAACTGGAATATTTTTTCTTGTTGCTCATGAGAAAGAGAGTAGCGAGCACTTTGATTGCAACAATCATTAACGGTTTGCATTTACTGTTTCTCGGAAGTATTCTGTTAGTTCAATATTATTTTGCATTCGCTCGTAAATATACTCATGCGCTTTGCAAAGATAGAAGGGCATCTGGTTAAGCGAATTCATTAGGCTATAGTTGCTTCTATCCCATACTAGTTCAAGTTGAACTACGAAATCCGCATCCTTACCACAGACGTTACAGGCGATTGATCCGTCAAGTTCGTAGTCTTCGACGTTATCTTGACCCGGCCACTCACCAAAATTTCCTTCTTTCAACACAGCATGTAAGCAGTACCCACATAAAAGAGTTCTAATGCCTTCACGCGGGCACCTCATACATGACAAATTTCAAATATTAATATTAATTGGTTGGCAAAGCGCTGCGGCTAAGGAAGCTCTATAGATTTTGCGAGCATAGATGCTCGTTTGAGATCCTCATCAGATATCTGACTATTTCTGTATTTTGAACTAAAATAAATCAAATCAATCAGCTTTGAATCGTCCATATTGACATTCTTCACCTGAGGTCCAACTTCTTTTTCGTGTACACTAAATTGGCCTGACCTATCAGATAGAATCAGGACCCTATTAACATCTGCTGAAAATTGGGATTTCGTAATGCCTTGGTTAATCTTAAAAGATCTCTCCTTATCCAGAGCAACAGAAACAGCAACCTTATCCCCTTGAGAATCGCGATACAAGACATCTACTAACTCTGCTGCCGCACCTTCAAACAGATCAGGAGGACTTAAAGAACTCTCTCCTTCCGTGCATTGAACTAGATCTTGCACTGCGTTCTTAACCCTAGCTTCCAGTTCATGAATGTCCTTGTCTTTGGACATTCTTCTAATCTTCATAAAGTCTGAGACAGGAACTGACATTATGCTCGCCTTTGATCCTCAATCCAGGAAACGCTGTTCTAATTGTTTCTTCTAGCACATGTTCGTCGATGATTGCCGCACCACATTTGGCAGCCAATTCAGTTGCATGGTAAAGGATATTTATCATCGAACGAACGTTTCTGAAATCCGGAAATTCATCATGGATAATTTTGATCTTGCTTGACAAATCAAGCTCTGATTCTTGGGTAAACTCACCTGTAGTATTGCCAGATCGCATATATTCAAGAACGATATCATTTATCTCGCTAAATGTGTTGGAACCTGCAAGATCGATCTTGTAATTTGCTTTCTCCAATCTGTCATACAAAGAGAGATTCTTTTTCCTTATTTCGTCGTATGATGCAGGTGTCATGATTAGCAGAATCATGCTTGAGGGGAGTATATAGTTAATAATGGCCTTGATGAACTCCATTGAATCACCCTCTGAATCAAATTCATCGAATTCAAATATAGTCAACTTGTTTAGGAGCTTTTGATTTAGACTTATTATAGATGTGAGAAACTCCAACATTTCACCTAGTGAGACAATCGTGCTAGCCCAATCTTTCATCTCGTCGTTAAGTACGTAATAGATTAGTTTTTTCTCTAAATCGGTGAAATTTTTCCCTAAGAGTTCATTTAGTGTAGCTTCGTCTCTGATCTTGATTCTTCTTTGGAGTAAGAATCCGATCTTGTCTTCAAGTGATTCTCCTTTGATCTCCGAAAGCAGACCATGCTTGAATAATCTCTTGACAAGTTTTGCCTTTTCTCTGTCATGTCGTGAAGCCATGATCAGCCCGATCAATGTTGAGCGTAACGAATCCAAATCTTCTTCCCTGAATCCATCCAGGATGGAATTGAGTATAACGGTCTTACTTCTAGGTGATATTTGTGAAAAGTCAACATATGAAATTACAGACTTTGCAGACATCTCTTCAACCGTCTGCATATGAAGTGCAAGGTGAGTCTTGCCAGATCCAACATCTTGAATTATTGTGACAACACGAAGATCTTTCTCTGAAAGAGCCATTTTGGAGCATACATCATGCATACATGAAAGGATTGCATTTTTTGCTTCCTTATGTCGTTCTCCACCTAAAATCGTTGAGTCTGAAAATCTTGGAGTCGGGCTACTGTGATATGGATTAGCCGTCAAGCCGTATGGATACATCTTATATGCACCTCACGAATCCGTGTACCATTCCCCTTAATTGTATTCCTTCTTCGCCACCTGTGGAGAGCTCGTATTTGTCATAGTTGTTGGAAACTACTTCTTCAAATGAGCGGTAAAATTGCTCTCGGGAAATATTCATCTTTAGACAAAGATTTTTTCGCAAGTTACACAATTCCACCCACCCAATCGAACTTGAAACGCCTGCTAACGCTTGATCTAGTTGTTCTTTGAACTTGTCATAGTTGATCCCGATTGGCTTAGTTTGTTCTTGAGGAATTAGATCATTTTGACCAGTATATCTCTGTTCAGAACTAGCTGAGGACCTTTATCTCATCTGTTATCATTCTCACTTGTTTGGTAACGGCATCCAAGCTCGCATCAAGCGAATCGAATTTGGTATTCAATGAATCCTGCATGGAATTTATCAAGGTGTATAAGAGCGAAAATTTTTGATCCGTGCTCAATAATTTCTGCAGATAGTAATTTTTGTGCCAACAATAGAACGAATTCCCTTTCCTTTCAATGAATATTTCCCCAGTTCTAACTAATTCCTGGAGTATTGAATCAATCTCTTCTACTTCTTGAAATTCCCGCCGCAGTTCTGCCTTTTTGATTCCCTCAGTTCCTTTGGCTTCGATAGTGTTGACTAACTTCTCGAGCGACATGACATTGAAGCTGATTTAGGAACGATATTTAAAAGAGAGAGTGATGAAATCTGATTGGTTTGATTAATATAATTATACAGTTAAAGGATATCGTATAAAAGAAGAAAGAGCAAGCGGGGATGATGAATGAATACTCTGATCTATGAAGAAAGAACTAGGGTAACTGACCCAGCATTTTCTGGATTTACTAAATTAAAATCACATGCCTCTTGAGTCTATAGCGTTAATTGATACGACCTAGAATTATCTTGTTTCACGCTTCACAGAATACTAATGTATACTGCCCCTAGATTTAGCAGAGGATTTAGCACCTTATAGACGATATTTGTTTATTTACAACGATACTTTCAGGTCTCAGAAGGGATTAATTCGATCCTGTTTTGAATTATTTGGTGTTTCTTATTGTCCTTTATTGAATATCTTTACACACTGAGGAGGACAGACATTTTCGCATGCCATACAGAATATACAATCCTTTTCTCTAATCATAAATGGTTTCTTTTCAGAGGCAGGATGTCCAGGAGTATCAAGCCATTCATAAACATTCACAGGGCATGCTTCAATACAAGCTCCATCTGCAACACAGATATCAAAATCTACTGTAACTTCTGAACCCCAGATACCCAATCGTCCAGGAGGATCCACTTCACCCCAGACCTTTATATCTTGGAATGTTCCAACAACGCTACGCTTTGATTTAAAATCAGGGTCAATTGGACCTTCAGCTTTGGAGTAGCTTGTTCCGCTGCCCGTCAGCGATATGGTTGTATTTCCACTTCCCGCTCCACTCATTTGTGGAGAAGGAGGTGCTTCCAGCTGCTTCTGCTCAGGGCCTGAGACAGACGGTGATCTGGCTTCAGGCATTTGCGGTGGGGTCTCTGCGCTGGGCGGACTAGCTAGTCTATTTTTAGGACTTTTTGCCAGGGGTGAAAGATCTTGTAATTTTTTTACTGCTTCCTCAAAGGATAACTTGTTAGCTTTTTGATAGTGAGCAATTAGTTTATCTCCTATTTTGGTGTTGAGCAAAATAGTATCTAGAATCATTTTTGCATTTTGGTCGGCCTTGACCCTGTAGTTCTTGATCCAGTAATGATCACCGAAATACTCTAGAGGTTTAATCTGATAAATGATATCCACAACTTCTCCTGTTACAATCTCTACCATAATGGAAAGGGTAGCTTTCAAATCCTTCTTTTCTATTTGATCGAACTCTTCCTCAGTCCATTTGTAAGTGATGTATATCCTGTCAGCATAAGTATCTACAGAAAACCCTAATTTTTTCATTTCACTGGCTACCTGGGTAATCTCTGCAGTATTGGTAAGATCAATCGGAATTCTATACAATCCAAGTCTAGACGCATGCAATGGATATACTCCTCTCTTAGCAACCTCTGAAAGCATTACCCAAACACGGTCAGTTAGAAGTGTAGACATAGCTATTGCTACAAACAGTTTATGAAGCGAGAGCCTAAAAGGCTTTCGATTTAATCCCTCAGCACAATTAGAGTGCCAACTGATTGGGGACGTACTGGAGGAATGAATACTTTTGTGAGGTGAGGGTAATCAGATCAGTGGATATGTCCGAACTTGTAATTTAAGATCGTGGTTGCAATACCCATTTTAATGATGAAATTGTGGATTATCGACAGTCCAAATCTTTGATTCCATGGAACATTCATGGGCTTTTCTAATCCCTGGGCTTTTCCTAGGCTCGTTTGCCCTATGAAACCAATCAAACCGTAGGCTCTTTATCATTTGAGCCTCTACAGCCTAGAAATCAGCTGGTATCGGCTGTTAGGGCTAACCTATTGTTTAATGATACGGCCGGGAGGATATAGCTTAATTCAAGAATTGAGTCACAGGCCCCTTCTAAAGGATTAAATTATCAGGCCTCTATGAGCGTAATGAATCAGTGGGCCGGTAGTTTAGTCTGGTAGAATACCTGCCTTGCATACCTTTGAATAGGTAGAGGAGACGTAGGTGGTCGTGGGTTCGAATCCCACCCGGTCCACATCATTTCTGAACGGAATTCTCCTAAGACTTACCATTTCTATTCAAAGCTTGTTTAATGCCGAAAGTCATTCCATTAAGATGCCATACTCCCTCACTCACTCGCTATCTGATGATGAATTAGACAATCCGGATGATCATTTCGACAATCTGAAAAAAAAGAAGTGATGGTTATTAGATTCGGCGACTGTTAACGCCCATCATACTCGATACGTTTCAAGTTCAACAAGGGTATTTTTTAAGAACACTTCAGCGCCGTTAAATCCTTCTACCTGAGCTTTAGGTAGATTGTACTCTCGGCGGTCACCTTGGGTGGTGATTACTACTATGTCTCCCATTATTGCGTCTACGTTCCCGGCATCTTGGCCATCTTTGGACCTTACATTTTTGTGTACAATTGCTTCCCAATTGACAATAGTATCAGACAAGTTTTTTACAGTACTATAGTACATAATGAAGTATTTAAGAATTGGGATTGCAGAAAAAGTATCATTGAAACAAATAATCGTTCGACCAAGTCTCCTTAACTAACTATTAGAATATTGAATCAAGAAGAAATCAATGATCGATCGAGGGTGAGCTCGATTAGTTTCAAACTTGCAACCGGGGCTGAGTATCTAACGCCATTACTTGTGTAGGCAGAACGAACGGACAATTCAGCAAAAATTTAAGTTGTCTTATTTTACCTTGCCGAATCCCTCTCCTTGATCGCCCTTGAACCTGCCTAGGTCCTGTTTCTGGATTTTAAGTGAGACCGAATGGCCATCGAATCCTTCAACCAAATGCTTTAGTATTCTATAGTGAGTTCGCGCACCTTCGGTAGATACCAGGACATCTGTATCATCAACGGCGTCGACATTCCCTACCAGATCCCCCTCACTGGATGTTACAAGCTTATGGAGAGTCGCCTCCCAATCATATATTTCTGGAGACATAACTCAATACTTCTTAGACTATTTATTACGTCTTCTATCGTCATTACAACTAATGTAACTTCGCTTTCCTCTAGATCTTCTCCGCACTTTGACGTGAGCAAATTCGCGGTACTCGACTCTTAGTAGTAGGGAACACTTGGAACTGCACGAATGGGATCATGTGTTCTGTTGGCAATAGAAACACAATTCTTTACTACACTCGCTCTATTGGACGCTATAGTTTTGCCGTATGCTTGTCAGCATTGAAATTAATGCATCAAAATCCTTCTGATCAAGTGTCTCTACTTTTTCTATTTGATTCTTAATCAATTCTTTGGTCTTTGTGGAAAGATCGTCACTTACTACCTCAACTCTATTTCCCTTTTTAGGCTCATTCAATTTGAGCTCAATCAGTTTGCTCCCGAGTGCAGTTATGAACGTGGCAAGGATTCCAATTCCTGCAAACATGACGAAGATCCCTATGATCCTTCCCTCTGCAGTAACAGGATAGACGTCACCATAACCCACAGTACTAACCGTCTGTACTGCCCACCAAAATGCATCAGGTAGATTTTTTATATTTGCTCCGGCATATCCGGCCTCTGTAAGATAAACTCCCAGGGCTCCGAAAACTATCGTTATGATTGAGAAAGCCGATAGTAACACAAATCGGCTTCCATGGATCAAGGTAAGTAGATAATAAAGCCTAACAAGTCTGAAGAACGCAATTACCCTAAATTGTTGGAATACTTGACCAGCTATCGTCGATGTGTCTGCCTAAGCATAGAGTACTAACGGCAGCATTGCCGGAATCTCATACCAATGGTTCAATATGTATCGACTCTTCCTGGCTGATCTTCTCACTCTAAAGGCGAAATCAGTAGCTAGAAAAAGAACAACTACGAGGTCGAAAACATAAATGAATCGCTTTTGTTCAGCATTTAAAGGAAAGAAGATATCTATTAGAATTACAATCAGCGAGATAACGGTTAATAACGCGATAATTAACTCAATAAACTCTAGCCTTAGGCTTTGCATTCTCTTAGGGAGCATAGTTGAGTTGCATAGTGGAGAACAAAAGTCTACTAAAATTGATTAAATAAGAGAAGTAAGCGGAACAATTCGACTTTACGGAGGTGTCTATTGAAGAAGCTGCCAAACGAGTCGAACTAGGCCTCTAAGATGGGACAAGAGACGAGAAATGAACAAGTATCATTCTGAATCAAAGTATGGGCAGAAGTAGGGCTTGTTACGATTCTTGCCTTTGTTGAATCAGGCGGTCGAATTTGCCCGATGGGCTAAGATGCGATGGCCTGCTTATGAACTAGTGATATTCGTATACATGTCGTGAGTACCAAAAATACTCCAGATTCCTTATATTCAATTTTAGTTGCTTTTATTAGAAATTGCAAATATTCATGGTCGGTGGGGATTAATATTATGAAAATGCCGATCATTTGCGCATGTGCAACCTCTCGAACTTTATTGGCAGTATCTTTGATGGTTTACGTTCTCTTCTCTGCAACTACTCTAGTCGCTACAGAAAGCCAGGGCAAAAAGGATTACAATGAAAAATCGACGCATGAAGAGAATAATGACAAATCTCCTGCAAGCTCTAATGAGAAGAAAGGAGGCAGTTCAATAGGCATACAGGGAGATCAGCTTATTTATTGTGAAGGAGACCTGAGTTCATGCCACAACGTACTTACAAATATTATCTGTTCTGATGTAAAGTATTGCATCGTTGGAGATGTAACGCCCTTCGTTATGTCCAATCCTCTCTAGGATTGGCTTTATTAAAAATCTCAAAAATTGTCTTCTTGTTTATGTAAATAGCAGTTAGTACCATGATATCATGTCCACTCTTTGCATGCTAGCGGAATTACAAAGAGTCCTGTCAAGAATGGTCATAACCACTGATATTACTCCTGACTATTTAATCAGGCAAGTATGTGGGGTAGACGTGTCGTATCAT
The DNA here is from genome assembly GCA_963841565.1 of uncultured Nitrososphaerales archaeon. GTDB lineage: Archaea > Thermoproteota > Nitrososphaeria > Nitrososphaerales > Nitrososphaeraceae > TH5896. Next base: position 20,888 of record CAWJCY010000007.1, on the reverse strand, counting down.
ATGGATATGGCATTCTGTTCCGCGGTTAACATGAACCGAAATTCTTTTGAAATCATTGAAACAAGGGAGTCTAGGTCAACCGTCAAATTTCCGTATATACCAGGTTTTTTCATGCTAAGGGAAGCAGGCCCAATCTTTACGACTCTTAAGAAGCTTGAATCAACCTTTGATGTGTTAGTTGTGAACGGCCACGGCGTTCTTCATCCTCGGCGAATGGGGCTTGCATCGTTTATTGGGCTTTTGGTGGACAAGCCCACGATCGGAATAGCTAAACAGCTACTGTATGGAATGGAAAAAGACGATAACTATGTATCCATTAACCAGAATATTTGCGGGAAGAAGATTGCTAGAGAAGGACACAATTACGTTTATGTCAGTGTTGGGCATAAGATAAGTTTGGAAACTTCCGTAAATCTTGTTTTAGGACTCTTTAGAGAGGAAGGCAGACTTCCGGAACCACTTATGACTGCTGACATTATGTCAAAGAAATCCAGATCTTTATACTTGTCTATGCAGAAAAAAAAATCCTTCTAGAAAGGTTAATTTGGGCATTTTTATTATAAATAAAGGATTGTCTTTTTTCGGAAACACATCTGGTGATAGCGTTGACAAAACCAAGTATGAGCATTTGACACTGAGTATTAAACAGACAGTTCTGGAAAAGGCTCACCATCGATGCCAGGGTTGCAATATTAGATTCCACGGGAGTACGCAGGCCTTTTTTGAACATATCAACGGCTCAAGGAAAGACAACAGGCCTGGGAATTTACGTGCCTTGTGCTCCAAGTGTTTCAAGAAAGTTGAAAAAAAGGAGAATAAGAAAGGCCTCTTTGACAGCCTTTTTGGTAAATTGAAATCATAGATTGGACTTCAAGAACGCTGACCTATGTTCTTCGGAGCAGAATTGCTCGATTCTGGAGACACCACGATTAGAGTCCCCCTCAACATGTGGCCATCCCTCTCCTTCAAAACTTTTCCCACAGTAGGCACAGACATTGTCCATGGATAATCGCCATAAGAATAGAGAGGTTCATATGAATTTTTTTTATTTGTTCCTCATCCAATCTTTTCTGGCGAGACTGGCCGGTCACCAGCAGTTGTTTCCTTAGAAAGCTAATCTTATATTGAGTTCTTTTATAAATATTTGAAATGATATTTCAGCAGTTGATTTGCGACGATTGTAAAGAAGTTATACTAGAAAAACCTGGAAAAGAATCTCTGGAAACAGGGAAGTTCCCTATCTCAACTGAAGAAGCGTCGAACATCGACAAACATCATAGAGGTCATCAATGTCATATTGAGGCTGTGGAAAGGGATTGATATACATGAAGGATTCAAAATTTCCATACCGATAAAAGTATAGGCTTACATGATGTTTACATACTTTCATAGGATTATTGCCTTCTGATACGTGACAATACAGATTTTTGATCTCTTCCATGAAAGGCAAATTCAAACACAAATTACAAACATCATCGATGCAGATCCATTTCTATCAAAAAAACCACAATTTAAAGGACTGTCCAGTGCAAGTATCTTACTAGATTAGGCTTGCTCAAAAAATTCAAATGTGTAGAAGGTTGCTCTGATTGTTGCATAAATAGAGACTACTTTCCATCGAAGGAGTTTGGTAAAATAGGGGTTCTCCTGCTCCCTAAGGAGAAGATAAAGATTGAGCAGCTTGCGGAGGAAAAAAAAGTAAACGTCAAGATTCTACCAAGGATAGGAGTGGGTAAGGATATGGGTGGCAAAGGAGCAAGTCCTGAAAGCACCGTCGTTTATCAGCTAATGGGAAGGGAAAGAGACGGAAATATTTGTCCGTTTCTCGAGACTGAGGGATCTGAGCGATCCCCTCACGGTGGAACACGTTGCACTATTTATGAGGAAAGACCAGCCGCATGTAAGGCCTATCCTCTTGTTAGTATCGATCCTACCGTATCTACATTAGACAGCAAATGTAGTTATTGTGTTTCAAGCAATGAGAACAAGGTCTGCAATTTGGGCTTGAGCAATGAAATAAAGGCACTGAATGAGATAATGGTTTCCACACGCGTAGACGAAGACACTCAACTTTGGAGATATGCTACAAATGTTGGTGATCCTAGTGATGAAAAGATGCTGCTACCTGAAGGATGGATAAAAGTTCAGGCAGTTTGAAGGGAACTTGGATAGGATAGACAAATGATCTAATTACCTAACTGAGATGACGATGAATAGTCTTCCTCGTCAAACGTGATAACATCTTGTCTATTCGAGTATTAACTCTCGAAATATTGGGCATATTCTTACAAATCAATCAATTTCTGAGGGTCAAGATTAATCAAGCCACCTGCTTCAATAATTCTAGCAATTATTTCGGGAAATGGTTTAATATCATACTCTTTTCTGACCCGCGTGATGTCGACCAGTTTGCTGTTCAAAGTGTCAACGATAATTCTATTTCCATTTTCGATTTGTAGACATGTTTCCACATCTACTTCTATCGGGAGTAGGTACCCTCCATCGACTGCGTTTCTATAAAAGATCCTAGCAAAGGATGGTGCTATGATGGCCGTTATACCACAATTGGCCAGAGCAATTGGAGCATGCTCTCTGCTTGAACCACATCCAAAGTTCCTCCCGCAAAGCAAAAAGTCACCTTCGCCAACTTTTTTGGAAAATTCAGGATCAATGCCCTCCATTGCGTGTTTTGCAAGTTCCTTATGATCATGGATCTTAAGATATTGGCCAGGAATGATCACATCCGTATCAATGTTATCTCGATAGTATTTATGCACGGTACCCTCGAGTTGGTTCATGTTGTTATGTCCCTTGGGTCAGTTATCTTTCCGTTTATTGCCGATGCGGCGACCACCAGAGGAGATGCCAGAAAGGTTTGCGATTCTACATCACCCATTCTCCCAGGAAAATTCCTATTCGTGGTACTTATACAAATTTCCTTTGGACCCAACACTCCCATATGTGCTCCGCAGCAAGCACCACAAGTAGGCGGACCAACAACACAGCCAGCATCAACGAAAATCTCAACTAGCCCCTCACGTAGCGCAGAAATATAGATGGATTGTGCAGCAGGTAATACTTCGGTTCGAGCCTTCACTTTTTTACCTTTGAGAAGACGGGAAACGGCTCGAAGATCCGTAAGTTTAGCCCCCGTACAGGAGCCTATATATGCTTTGTCGATCTCTATTCCCTGAACATCTCTCACAGCACAGGTATTAGCAGGTGAGAATGGTTTAGCAATAATAGGGTCCATTTGATTGACTTCATATTCGTGGATGTCCGAATAGTTAGCATTTTCATCACTTAGTACACGTTGAAATGGGGAGTCCGTTCTCTCCCTGATATAACTCTCTGTGACTGAATCAGGTTCTATTATTCCATTTTTAGCACCTGCCTCTGTGGTCATATTCGTAAGGGTAAGTCGTTCGTCCATATTCATCCGGTCTATCACTTCACCAGAAAACTGCATGCATTTATAATTTCCACCTTCTGTTCCTATATCACCAATAATGCGCAAAATGATATCCTTTGCCATTACATGATCTGGCAATTGACCATTCAATTTGAAAAGAATTGTTTCTGGCACTTTGAACCAGATTAGCCCATGGTGGAGTACATATGCGATATCACTGTGACCAAGGCCTGCTGCGAAGGCCCCTAAAGCTCCAGTAGTATTTGTGTGCGAATCACCACCTACATAGACTTCACCAGGTAGTACTAGCGCTTCCTCATGAGAGAGCGTATGACAGATTCCGTATTGACCCATCCCATATTTGTAATGTTTCTTTACACCGAATCTCTTCGTCCACTTAGAAAGGGTGATAATATTATTTGCGGATATCTTGTCAGAGGCTGGTACAAAATGATCTTCTGTAACCCACACCTTACTTGGGTCCCAAATCCGTTCCAAATTCCTCCCTTTCTTTTTCCACTCTTCTAAGACCTTGATTACACCTGGGCCTGAAACGTCATGCATCATCAATTTATCTACTTTTGCAAATATAACATCTCCAGGAGCTACGGAATCTTTTCCGGCTGCCCTTGCCAAGATCTTTTCAGTTAGGGTCATTCCCACTCCGAAGTCACCTGAGATGGATTCTTATTGGAATCGTCATTAAAACCTTCTGCGGATTGACCAGGATTAGTAACCGACGCTTGAAAGCAAGTAATAAAGTGGCCTCTAGATTTGAGGTCTTTGCATTGAGACTTCCTCCGATGGTCTCTCCATTCGATCTCCATGAAGCAATATCAAAGACAAATTTTCGGTTCAGGCAAAAAGATATCGTAATAATATCAAGCAAATTTGTGTCCATAGGTGAAGGGGCGGTCGTTCAGATTGACCGATTAAGAGCATCATATAAGGCCAAAGTTATTGCGAAGAAATTCCAGATGGATGAGAAACTTACAGAGTTAGTTTTAAGGGAGGCCGATCAGATTTATGGAGGAATTCCTGGATTCTTATTGTGCAAGAAGAATGGAATGTTGTGTCCAAACGCTGGGATCGATAGATCAAATATTCCCAACGGTTATGCCGTATTGTATCCGCCTCTGCCTTTTGAATCGGCTGACCGACTTAGATTGAATTTTCTGAATAAGAATAAACTCAAGATATTCGTAGTTATTTCTGATAGTCGTCTAATGCCTGGAAGATTAGGCACTTCAGGTATTGCCATTGCAGTATCAGGATTTAAGCCAGTAATAGATGAGCGAGGTAAGAAAGATCTCTTTGGAAATACATTGAGGGTGACAATGAGAGCGGCGGGAGATGGTTTGGCTTCGATAGGAGTTGCTTTAATGGGCGAAAGTCGTGAGTCAACACCCGTTGTAGTCGTGAGAGGATTTGAAGTGATGGAAGATAATAAACATATGAATTGGCAAGATTTAGCTATAGATCCTCTAGAAGATATCTATCGGAGATCTTTCAGTTCGAAATAAATATTCGATTAGGGTTGATTACAATAACACAGTTTTAATATTCCATCGTGAATTACGAAGTTATCAAGGTAAATGTCTGAATTTCTTACAAGCTATCCACGCCGAATGAATGTAGTAAAAGGACTTCAAGCCCTGATCAGGCACGAGGAAATAGAGCTCGATCAACTATACATTGCAGTTAGAATGAAAAAGGACGACATAGTACGGACGCTCACTTCCGAGGGTTTCAAGAAGGTCAAATTAGAGAATAAGACGACTTCTCAAATTGGTAGTGGCTTTGCAAAATCACTATCCAAGCCCTGGGAGATGCATGTAAGATTAATCGATATACATCAACAAGGATTGATCGCCATCAAAGGTGAAGTTGAGGTATCAAGAAGATATATTCAGCATCTTACTTCTGTCAGGTGCCCCGTAATTTATGAATTAGAGTCAATATTGAAGAAACATAGCATCGAGTATAGAATTTGGAACTCAAAAGTTCGCGATTATATTTCTCAAATTATTGACGACCATCAAATAAGGCTTCTTGGTCCGCGTTTACCCGCAATGCCATGGAAGATAATGGCGTGCGTTGTTATGACATTAGCAATGAGCACTACTCTGAAGTTTCTAGAAATATGGAGATAAATCTACCATCAGCTTCATCGGAGTTAGTAAAATAAGCTCTAGCGAAAAAATTGATGATGACCATAATAAGGTATTACATTAAGAGGTGTAATTGAACGTCGTTGGTTAAGAATAGAACCATAAAGGTACACTTGCCGATTGGATAACAGCCAGCTTCAGGAAAGAACTATATCTTTTTTCACCATTGTATAACTTGATTTTATTTCTTCTCTTCTGGCACAGTCTTATCTTCCACGTAACCGCGTTTAGAGAGCTGCTTATAGAGGATGAAGACGATCAACGCTATTACCATAAAGTCAATTATATTTGCAATCAGGTCACCATACAGGAATTCAGAAGTAGCGTCACCGTAAAGGTTTGGTACTTGAACGGACAAACCTGATAAGTTGCCACCTGGGAGAAATATTCCAATGAGTGGGTCGATTATATCGTTTACGAAAGCAGTTACTAATGCAGAAGCCGCTTGGCCAATTATGAATGCTATCGCGAGGCCAATTATGCCAAAAGTCTTTAGAAAGAAGATGAACTCTTGAGTAAAGCCCTTCTTTTTCTCCTTGATAGGGGAAGACACTGGGGGCTCCGACATGATGGACAATATTCCACGCCCAGGAGGCGTATATAAGCATTGCACATTGGAAATTTGAGTTATTATCGCTGGGTTTTCAGATTCATTTCGCCATTTAACGGTGCTTTACCCAATATGTGGTCGTTCTTTTTTGGGAACCAAAACAGCCAATACCAAACTTATATTACCATTTTACTGTTATAGATATCTGAATTGTTTATCTGTTCAACCCCTTTACCGTATTTGTTCTCTTTTTGCGGCTATCAATTTGTCCTTATGAAGGTAAAATCGTCACGATTTGGAGTATTTTCGACCGATTGTAAAGAAGTAACGAGGATTAATCGCTGAGAAGATGGGCATCCCAGAAAAGATCAAGGCAATAGAGGATGAAATACATAAAACCCAGATAAACAAAGCTACTGAGCATCATATAGGCCTGCTCAAGGCAAAGATAGCCAGGCTGAAGAAGGAGATGGAAGGAGATATCCACGGTAAGACCATTTCTTCTAAGAGTAGATCTGGCGGGTATACTGTGAGAAAAGCAGGCGACGGAACAGTAGTGTTGATCGGCCTCCCGAGTGTTGGGAAATCGACACTGCTTAACAGGCTCACGAACGCCAACTCAAAAGTTGGTTCATACAAGTTCACAACCCTTACTGTGGTCCCTGGAATGATGGAATACAGAGGTGCCAGAATTCAAATCCTTGACATGCCAGGAATTATAGAGGGAGCGGCTTCAGGTCGTGGATTAGGCAAGCGAGTCTTATCGGTCGCAAGATCCGCCGATCTAGTCTTACTTATTCTGGATGTCTTTCAGCCCCAACATATAGACCTTCTAAAGAGAGAATTATCTGTAATTGGAATAAAGGTTGACCAGAAGCCGCCTGACATTTTGATAGAGAAGACAGAAACGGGCGGAATTTCGGTAAATTCACTGGTAAAATCTCGTCTTTCAGAAAGTCTTGCGAAGGATATTCTTAGAGTTTACGGGGTTCACAATTGTAGGCTAACTATAAGAGAACCTGAACTGACAGATGATCAACTCATAGATATGCTGGCTGGAAACAGAGTCTATGTCCCTTCAATTGTTGCATTGAACAAGATCGATTTGGTCGATGATACCCTACTGATGCAGATACGTCGCAAGATAGGAAATAACTTTATCCCTATTTCAGCAGACGGCAACAAGAATATAGAATCTGTAAGGGATGCAATATTTCAAAAACTAGATTTCATTCGCGTCTTTCTAAAGCCAAAAGGTCAGGATGCAGATCTTGAAGAACCGCTCATAGTAAGAAGTGAGTGTACAGTCAGTGACGTTTGCACAAAAATACGCAGGACCATGGCCACGGATTTTAAGTATGCTCAGGTTTGGGGTGACAGCGTAAAATTCGGCGCGCAAAAAGTAGGTTTGGACCATCGCCTAGCCGATGGAGATATTGTTAGCATTACCAAGAAGAATTAGAGTCGAATTTTTTGATGGGACTATCTCAGGCGATGAGACCAACCCTTTATTGACGAGTGGCAGCTCAGACAAATACCTTCTCCACATTAAATATATGAAAATCTTCAGTCTAACTCTGAATCTTCATTGCTGCCACTCTCATCTTATGAAATGATTGCGTATAGAAAGCTTCGTTTGGCTTAATTACATACCATACCCAAAAGCCTCGGCGAGTCCCCGTTTATTTCATTAACGTCTCAAACGTCAATAGACTCTGGGCCTTTGCATAATTATCAGTTGTTGCATTACTGAATAGACATAGCTCAATTTTGAGATTATTCACGGGCAACCCTATATTGGACTCCAATGCTCTTTGGTACTTCTCCCTGGACTACAAGATAATGAGCTGAGTATCAGTAACGTAAAAAAGAGGTTAGTTCAACCTGTCTAAGCATGCTTGATGGAAGTAAAACGCTGCTAAGAACAGGTCATTTTCACTTTCAACTTAAACACTTGCTAGTAATCGGAGTACTTGCTATCTCATTTTCAACTGCCTTCATAATTAGGTCTTATCCTATAAAATATGGTTACTTTTTGAATGAATTTGATCCCTATTTTGATTATCGAGCGACCAAATACATTGTCGATAATGGTTTGCAAGCATACCTAAACTGGCACGACACAATGTCTTGGTATCCAGAGGGAAGGAACGTTCCTGCTACATCCCAGACTGGACTTCATATCGTAGCCGCGTTTCTTTATGAGGTATTTGGTGCCGGTTCGTCGCTTCTGGATTTTGTCATAATTTTTCCTGTTGTTATGGGTTCTCTCACTACAATTGCAATATTTGCGCTTGTCAGAGCATTGAAGGGTACTTCAGCGGGCCTTTTTGCTGCATTGTTCTTTGCTTTCACTCCTGCCATAATCCAGCGGGGTAACTTAGGGTGGTTCAAGTCTGAACCACTGGGATTGTTCTTTGGTATCGTAGCAACCTACCTTTTTGTTTCAGCCATAAAGGGTAAGCAAGTTAAATTTGTAATACTCAAAGCAGTTTTGGCTGGATTCTTACTTGGTTTGGCAAATGCTTCGTGGGGTGGGATTCAGTATTTTGCAATACCTCTCTCCATCTTCTTTATAGCTCTGCCGTTTTTCCGAAAGGACTTGGGTATTCCTTTGATAGTGGCTATCTCAATTACCGTCTTGACTTTAGTTACAGCTGGAATATTCCCTAGGCCTGGACTTTCGTTTGTTTTCGGTCCTCCTGGTATCGCAATGATTGGTGGAACCGTATTTTTGGCGGCAACCTATTTTGTGAGGAAATTTACTTCACCCGATCACGCAATACGAAATTCCGGAATCGTTCTTGGGGTATTTGTTGCAATTAGTATTGGCGTAATGCTGACTGAGGCGTATTATTCTCCTTCCTTTAGGTATTTGAATGCAATAAACCCATTCTTGTCAGCTCAAAATCCATTAACGGCATCTGTGGCCGAACATTTTACGCCTACTATTGTAGATTACTTCATTGATTACTCGATATTGATGATGTTCGCTGGATTTGGCATATGGATGGCATTTCGAAAGAGAAATGATATGACAATATTTGCGCTAATTCTAGGGATTACCGGACTTTATGTAAGTGCGACATTCGCTAGGCTGCTTGTCTTTTCGTCAATCAGCATAATAGTCCTGGCATCAATAGGACTATACGATCTTACGAGGATATTTATGGAAAGATATTCCTCCACCGGTCCTTATACAGAATTTCAGCAAAAGGCAGCCAAGGGCAGAGCAAAGAAGAGAGCCGAGCGTCTTCAATCAAAACCTTCGCATAATAAGCCAATAGTCATATCATTCGCCGTAGTCCTTATTTTCCTTCTAACTGTTCCTCTATTCTACCCACCCAATATCAATTGGGTAACTTCAGCAGACGTTCCGCCGTCCATTGCAAATGGAGGGACTGGATATAGGATGCAGGTGGCCGATTGGATCGATGCATTGAATTGGATGTCCAACAACACTCCTAAGGATTCAGTTGTCGCCGCTTGGTGGGACTATGGGTATTGGATAACTACTGTGGCCAATAGAACTAGCCTTGCCGACAACGCAACCATAAACCAAACACGAATTGCCGAGCTTGCTAAAATGTTCATCGAACCGGAGAAAGAGGGCTATGATATTGCCAAAGAATTGGATTCTGACTACGTTGTACTTTATCTGGTTGGACAGAGGTTCCCAGGAGCCAATGGAACTTCCTTCTATACCCTTGGAAGTGGAGGGGACGAAAGTAAGAAACAGTGGTTCATTCGGATAGGCGGGTTCAATGAAATGGAATATTTGGAACAAGATGGGTTTACCCCTACCCCCAAGTTTTGGAATGATACGCTGCTAGCAAAGCTGATTCCATTTGAGCCTCAGGCTTATGCCTCGATTCAAGGCGGCCAGCTCGCAGGGATTCAGCCAGCATATCAACCAGGTACAATAGCCCTATATACGCAGGATTTGAAGTACCCCTTAAGCGAACAACCAGATCAACCATTTAGTCTGGTTTACGCGTCACCTAGCTTTGTATCTAACACGCCGGGTCTTGTCTTCGGTGTATTGGTTTATAAGGTGAATCAAGATTATCAGTCTGATTCTATGTCAGGTGGAAAACAAGATAATAATAATAGTACAAACACCGATCCTAATCTCAATAGCACGGCGGCAGGTTCCCAGCCCTTAACTTCGAATTCTACTGGTTCTACTAATTCGAATTCCACGCAGCAAACTGCTGTCATTCAAACGGCCCAAGGCCCAATAACGATTGAATTTCTCACACAGGTTGCACCAAACCATGTCGAGAATTTTAAGCGACTTGCACAGGAAGGCTTTTACAATGATACGATTTTTCATAGAATAATTAGCAATTTCATGATCCAAGGAGGAGACCCTAATACTAAGGGGAATGCATCACAGCGTAACAACTGGGGCACGGGTGGACCAGGTTATTCTATAAACGAGGAATTTAACGATGTACCGCATGTTCGAGGTATCGTTTCCATGGCAAGGGCCTCTGATCCCAATAGTGCTGGTTCGCAATTTTTCATTGTTACTAATGATTCTCAGTTCTTGGATGGGCAATACACTGCTTTCGGAAGAGTTGTTGAAGGTATGGACACTGTGGACAAAGTTGCGGGTCTTCCTACAACTTCTTCCTTTGGACAAGCAGACCAGCCTACTAATCCAGATGACGCGAGAATAGCAGGAATTAGCATAATCAATCGTAGCTCGACCTGAGTCGGGAACTAGGATCGAATAGTCGTCTTAAGAGGTCAATGAATCGTAACTGAGAGCTGGACTCTCCTTTCGAGCCATTTTTATATGAATATTACAGTTAATTCTTATGGTTTACAAGTATATTGACATCGTCGGCACATCTCCCGAAAGTATTGCCAAGGCAATGGAAGACGCCGTTGATGAAGCTTGCGAAAACTGTGAAGAGTATCCGATGGGCAGAATTGGGCAGGGTAACTCTAAAGATAGAAAATCAAAAGGTAGAGGAATATCAGGCGGAAGTGAAAATTGGCTTTGAAGTAAAACGTTGAGATAACTGAACACACTATAAATTCAGTAAATGTTGTTAGAGCAAATACAAATATACAACTTAATTGGTGCTAAAATTGGCAACAGGAGCTTCAAGCACTCTATTTTGCAATCAATATGATTACGAATTAGAGTCTTCAATTCAAACAATGGTCTTTCAATTCTGAATAACGAGTCCTATTTCATTTCCGCACCCGAAAGATTTCTGTATCAGAAGTGTCGACATACCTTTACGGGGGGGGCATGTTGAACCTGACGGCTCAAGGAACGGAATTCGATTATACTCACCTGTGCAGCAAACTTGCTAATGAGTTGCTCATGAGCAACTCTTCGGTAATTATTTAAAGCAGGGAAGTAAAGCGGCAATAAAAATATGTCAATTATCATCTAATACACCCTTTCCTCTGGACTCACGAATGCCTTTGAATGGCCACCCCCACCTCAATAAGAAGGGAGCCCATTTCGGAAATTCCACGGTATCGATATGGACAAGTTTGGTTTTCATTAAGCCGATTATAATTGGAGTGGCTTGGTTGCATAACTGAGACAAAGACAAGACATTATCATGATACTGCTTGCGGCTTCATTTATCGATGGGCCATGAACCTCAATAGACGGTAGATTAAATGATTCCAATCATGGCGAGTGGATGGAAAAATAGATCTCTGGAAAGAAGTGTTAATAGTTTGCATTCGATCCAAATATACAATGTCTACAAATCAAGAACAAAAACATAAAGCTATGGTTGAAAAGCTGCGTCAACGCGATTCTATGATTAGAGGAATGTACCTTACGAACGTGTCATCACTAGAATCGCTTGTCCGAGAAATAATCTCTATCCATTTTTGTACACCTGGAACGGACGAAAAGCGACAACAGTTCATTTCAATACTCTTGAATGTCCATCTTCCTAGAGCATTCATCATCGACCTAATGGAGAAGATTATTTCTAATGATTATCCAGATCTGTTGAAGGAATATCCCAGACTATCTGAGGACCTCCGCAAAATAAATGAATATTCGGCTTGGCTTTATTCAGCTGCCTTGGATACCTCTCATTCATATCTAAATAGCGCGGAACTTGACGATACAATTAGATTGACATATTATGACCTAAATGGGGGTAAGCGTCAGAAGGATGTTACTAAAGAAGAAATAGAGGAGAGGCTTTCAGATTGCTCGAACATTCATTTTGCACTTGAAGACATACGTTCTGAAATAAGAGATAGAATATTGACGAGTATCAAATGATCTATGATTGGAATGAAATGGTGATACAACAATTTTTGTTTGCGACCCGATCGGGATGAAACAAGATTTGACTTTGACCATTGTTCCAATAGTTACCCAAAGGCTCCTTAGAAATTCCAGAATCTTTACTAAATTTGAAGCGTGCACTAGATGTGAACACCATGGAATACAACAATTTAGTCATAGTCAAATTTCATAAGGCCAGAATCAAGACAACGCATGTAATAAATGCTTATTTTTTAGGTATATTAAAATGATACCAAACAATATCCAACTTCTTCTTGGGTCAAAGTCCATTACCATTAGAATTGAAATGTTCAGCGGGGTGCTGACGGAGAGAACATTTACAGGAATAAATTGCTATCTTGAATTGTTACATTTCCTTAAACAGATCGATTTGACAAATAAGTTGCAAGTTGAAATTGATATTGACTAGAATTATTTAAGATATATGCAAATAGGTTAGGAAGTTGATGCCCATGAACAAGCACATTACTGCTAATTCATATTTTATCTGTTACACACTCTTCACCCGCGGAACATTCATGATGTTCTTATTTTTTGGATATCTTCTTATCAAAAGATCAACAAGTGCTTGTTCTATTTTGATTCACTTTCATATTTTCAAATGTCTAGCATGTGAAAACGAACTTTGAAGATACTGTTCTATGTACCTATTAAGATTCAACCCTGCTACGTCACAAACCTCAAATGTTTTAACCTACTTATGATTGCAATGGGAACGCTAAGAAATGGTAAAATACGGATAATGATCATTTAACTAGTATATTGCTGAGAATTTTTAAGTACCAAGTTGATATAGGAGTCATGTGTACAATTTGAATAGGAAAAACCATGGCTTCGGATGAAGTGAGATCTCATGGTATTGAAAAGTAGAATATGGGATAGATCAGCATTCATTTATTTGAAACACACACATTTAACAGGAAAGCCGTGCAATCAGGATAGCGGTCGTAAGTAAATGAGCGATAAGAAATCTGATAAATCTATAAAATACCATGGACCAGAAAGTGGTGAAGGTAGCACAAACGATCTCGTTGACCTGCAAACCTTGTCGACGCAGAGACAGGATCGACTAATTAATGCCTTAAAAGAACGCTATCAGTACAACACCTCAATTAAGCGGAGTCAGGATTTCCTTCGCAAACATGTTAGCTCTAAGGTCCCACTCGTTATCATTTACGCGGATCTTGTGGGCTCGACTAAAATGAGTATGACGTTACCGGCAGAAAAATTAGTGACGATTATCAGAGCATTTTCTCACGAGCTTTCTACTGTGATAGAAAGTTATGAAGGATATGTATTGAAATATGTAGGCGATGCAGTAATAGCGTTTTTTCCTTATGGTTTCAATAGATACCTTACATGTGATAAATCCGTAGAATGTGGAAAATCAATGGTTAATGTGTTAAGAGAGGGAATTAATCCCATCCTTAGTAAACTAGATTACCCAGAGCTTTCTGTTAAAGATCGGTATAGACGAAGGAGAGAACGTAGTTGTTCAATATGGATATGATCAGAGCTCTCCAATTGATATACTTGGATATGGGATGAACGTGGCAGCAAAGATTACCTCTATAACGGAATCAAACAGAGTGTCTGTTGGAGAGAATGTATTCAAACTCTTGCATCCGAATCTTCAAACAGAGTTTCATGAACTTGTCACCTCAGAAAACGAATGGAAATATGTCAATGTTAAAACCGGAAAGCCATACAAGGTTTACACTTCAAATTAAGGAGATGATTCTCTGATATTATTATTCTCAATTCTTTCATCCAGGATTTAATTAAGTTTCTTAGTTTCACGGTACATTACCCATAAGTGATCGCAGAAATGATAGGAATCGAACAGTGTGTTAAAATTACGAGAGTCGAATGCATTTCTGTTGAGGCTTAATATCAGACTAATATCAAGTAAGAGCAGGCACCTTCCTGTATATAATGAAATCTGCTTTCGATTATACCGTAGATCAGAACCGGTTATGAAATATATTAAGGCATAGTTAGTTTGCGTTTGCACGCTATCTTCTAGAATTCAGCCAGGCATAAATCACCCTAAATTTGTACCTATCGTCCGTTCAAAGGTTAATCCTGTTCAGACTTCGTGTATGAGCTCCTTTAGATTTCTCTTTGGTTTTGGATGGAGCAACTTTAGCGGGTATCCTAAGCAGAGGATAGACGATGGAACGTATTCAGTAGGCAAAGCCTGTTTCACTTTTTCTTCGTCGATCATTCCTATCCATATAGATCTCAATCCTAAAGCATGAGCGGCAAGCTGGGAGTATGCCGCCGCCAATGTAGCGTCTTGAAGTGAGAATTTCTGAAGAATAGCCTGAGGAAAGTTTAATTTGACTCTGGAAGGATTCATACAGAATACTAGTACTGCCGGGGAGTTGACGTAGGGTTGTTTGTTTGCGGCTTCAACCAGCTTTGCCTTAACTTGAGCGTCTTTTACATGATAAATTTCGAATCCTTGGAATCCTCCGGCTGTTGGGGCAGTGTCAGCAGCGGCAAAAATCATGTCCATTTTCCAGTCTTCGACCGGCCTTTCTTCAAATTTCCTCTGTGATCTTCTATTTAGCATAACATTAAAGATGTTAGTTTGAAGGATATCATCAAAGTCTTGCTTTGATTCTTCTTCCAATTTTGGATAGACCTTGTCATGTATCGTGTCTGTTTGGTACATTCTCGAAAGTATGTCTGATGGCTGCATTTACAACCTAATAACAAAACCCATACATAAAAGAATTGAGCTGATATATGTAAACTGCTGCTGTTCTACGTAATTTTAGTTAGCGAAAGTTAGCTGCAGTTGCAATTGTCTAATTATCTTGAGTAAGTAAATTCCAAAAGGTTTACCTTGTACTCCAGACAGGATGTGGGTTATTGCAATTTAATACGAGGACACTTAAGAAGAATATGGAGATAAGTTCTGAGTATCATTTGCAACCTCCGAGGAATAGATTGCTTACAATGACACTAAATCAGGAATTCATCTTTTACCAATAATCCAAAACTCTGAAATTCTCACGGTGTGTCGTTCGTTTTCCTTATGAGAATTTGCCGCCCATCTGTCATCAAAGACTAAATTACAATCCTCACACCAAGCGGTTATGCTTTTCTTACTGATATCGAATGCATTCAATGCTAGTACTTTTATTATCGCAATCCATATTTAGATTTTCGGTAAGTAGTGGATATTCGATCTTACTTTGATTTTATCATTTTGTCATCTGCCTACCGTTGGAGCCATCTAGACTTTAGGAATTGTTTGTACCGGTACCCAAGATTCGATAATTTCGCAAAACCATTTTATGTTAGCACTACTTATTCTAAATGATGTAATTTTAGTACGAAGAGTCAAGGGATTGTATTTATGAAATTGAGGAGAAAGTTGGGTGGTGATATCAATTAGTCAGATTCGAACCTAGCCTGTCATTTTAGAATAAAATAGCCTCATGGATTTTTTTCGTAGGTCTCGATCCTGCCATAATGCAGCTTCATGTAGATAGAGGTCGGGTAGCATTCTTATCGTCAATATGGAGACGCATACGCAGATGAGCTGAAACGCAAGAACACGCACAAAAATTCATTATTCACATACTCGCCAGAAATAATGATTCAAGTAATTAACAATTGACAAGTGATGAACGTCAATAGGTCTTATTGCCAAGCCGCAGCCTGCCTCTGCTTCATATCAAAATAGGCTTTAATCTCATTCTCACAGAACACTAGCTAGTAGATGTAGTTCACTAGCCAGTAGATGTAGTTTAATCCGTATCACTCTTATCAATTAAGAATTATTTTGCGGAGAAAGGAGCTGGACTTTAAACTTGTTATTGGTAGCAATTTCAGATGATGGTGACTAAGTCAAAACAACATCTTAAATATTATCCTCCGAATTATTCTAAGGCAGATTCATATTTGTACATTAGCATGTTTTGAGCGCCTCCTATCCAGAAATATAATTATCATTCCTCCAATGAGAGCGATAATCCCGTTGACCATTAAAGTGATGCTAACTAATATTCCAAAAAATGCTAGTCCCGCATCGATACCAATGCTTCTAAGTGATTCCTTGATTGCTGTTTGATTCATATTCAGAGCAAAGTGGATAACGTCCTTGGTAGTAACATTTGATGGCATTGATTCGGCCAGCCCAGCAAGTGCATAAATTGAAGGTATCGCAATCGACGCGCTGGCAACCAAAAAAATTCCACCGAGTATTAGGATAACAAAACCCCTGCGCATTTATTTCATCCAATTATACCTTGCAGTTCTATATAGGCAGTTCGGCTTAGGTAAAGGTCATTCTGTCGCTTTTTCATCCTGAGTCATGATTTTCAAGAGGGAGAATGATCAAATATAAAGAATCTTCCTAAATTTTTCTTTTCTCAGCTAACCATTGTTTACAACACATGAATAGTCTTCTAAACGGCTATTCTTGGAACATGAAGAGTGTTGCCCGTCAGCCCCTAGGAGAGCCCTCGATACAGTTTGAGATAATTAGTGAGAAGCCACCAGGAAAATGAGTCTAGGATTAAAAGAGGAGTGTATTCCGAATATGAAGGTAAATAGTAAGCATTGGTAGGTAACATCATGAAAACAATTCAACTGCTAGTTATTTTGTTGGTGATAGCTTTTGTTATTGTAGTAGTTTTGGTAGGTTCAGGGATGTTATTCGGGAAAGCGACCGCTCAGGTCGATCTCCACAAGGAGATACTGTTCGCCGAATGATTGTCCGTGCCGTATAATTGTCCGAGCAGGGTGAAGGCAAAATGCATCCAATGATTTCAGGAATCCAGCCAACAGAGCATCGAAAATATAAGCAACCTATTTATCAAAAATTTGTCGTAAATATCGTTCGTCTCAATGTTTCAGCATAACGACTGGATAGAGATTTTAGGAAGCTGAAGCTGTTAGGAACAGGAACGCCCTTGCTTAAGTCATGAATTTCGCGTACCAATTTACCAATAGGCCCTCCCGAGGAGTTGATTCTACTTAATACTACCTTTCTTCTCATTTCAGGGCTAGAATCTTTGATTTTGTGGTAGGGAACATAATTAATAGCAGCCATAACAAAGATATTGGGCATATCTACCCGAATATCATTTTCTATGTCTTCCCAATCATCTTGTATATCAAGCAGCGCCTGGTTATAATGGAGAACCATTGCCACGTTTTCGTTAAAGGTTGGAAGCATTGCATCCAAAACCTTTGAATAGACTAGCGAAGCATCTGATGATTTTGATAAATTAAAATGCCTAATCTCATTATATGAGAACGTGGAATTATTAATAATTCGATGTTTTATGGTACGTTCAAATTCCCAAAATGCCGAGAATTGCGTTAGCCAATAATCCATGGAGTAAATAAGATGTTGTGCGTTACTTCCGGATTGTAGAAATTCATTTAGAGATTTTCGGACTTGTTTTGCGAGCAAAGTGTATTTATTGCTGCCTGTCTCATAGAATCTATCAGAGAGGAGAATGAACCTTGTTAAGGACCTTACTATTCGGTATACCAATATCGCATCGCCTATATTTGTTGTGTCGAAGTAGGCAGCTATAAAGTAGGAGGGATCCTGCGCATTTTTGTCAATGCTTGGAATTGGTTTATCCAACTTCCTGTGAAGACTCGATAATTGCTTACTTAAAGACAACATCTTATGCACGAAGAGAGGACTATCAATGTTAGTTGAACTCAGATCTCTAACTGACTTAGAAATTCTATCCAAATAGACTCGATTTTGAAAATCGATGAGCCCAGATGTAATTTCCATTATTTGATAATACGATTAGTGCGGTCAGTTCATTATTATAAATATTACGATATTATCGATATTACCGTTAGCTTGGTTAACCTAATGAATTGCTATAACCGCCAAAATTCTTAGACGTTAGACTCGGACTGAGTATGATTCATAAACAGAAACAGGATCCTCCTAAAGAGTAGCGAAGGAACAATAGGATCTCAAATCGGCCAATAAACTGATGAAATTGTGGGAGTGGTGGTGGCTTTGGCAATAGGAAACCTAGTATTGCTAATTGATTTGAGATAACCGACGTAAATTCAATTTGGGTGCTGATATTTATCAATTCCATGTGACTTCGAGAATTTGACCTGTTAATGGTTTATAGCCCCTTTTGTGTTACCATTCACAACTGTGTCAAGATTCCGAAAAGTATATAGAAATCTTTAATGGCTACAGTGGATAATTACATAACATGACTAACACACAACACAGCACAATAGTCAGAAACTTTGTTGAAGAAATATTTAATGCCCGGAATACTGAGGGAGCAAAGAACTTTGTTACTTCAGACATAGTTTACCATGGGATGGCTGAAGAGGTTAGGGGCATAGAGGAATTCAAAAAGTGGGTGTCTGAAGATCTCTCCGCATTTCCAGATATGAAGGTCACAATAGTAGATGATTTTGGAGATCAAAACAAGATGGCAGTTAGGTGGACCTTAAAAGCTACGCACGAAAAGGACTTTGCCGACTTTCCTGCTACTCATAAGAAGATTGAGACTCGAGGAGTTGAAATCCTTTATTTTGAAGGAGACAAGATAAAGGAAGCGTGGACTCTAGCTGATATGTCGCCAATGGTCCAATGACCTCTTTGAAGTATATGAATTTCTATTTATTTGTGGGGGTTGACATATTAGAATTAACGCACACAATTTAGTTACATTTTCGTCATGAGTTATACTGCCATCGGACGAATTCTCTATATCCGATTTGGCGGCGTCACTATGAATCTAGATTGGTAAAAACACTTCTTAATCCTACCTTGATTGGGTACATTACCTATATATCCGGTAAATTATTAGACCAAAATACTTATCGATGAAAGTTGGGATTATGTTAATTCCGAAATATTGACAAAGTGTCATGCAAATTTATTTCATGTATAACATTGGTGCTAGAGTTGTGCCTATAAACAAGTAAAGACATCCATATCAATAGAACTTTGCTTACTGGTTTTCAAATTTCTTCCAAAAAATTTGGTGCCAATCAATTCAATCTTAGACTTAAATTGATCACAATATCGTAGTCAAAGGACTCCTCGGCCATCTAGGCACCGTTCATAATTTACATCTTCGACAATAAGTCCGCTTTGAGTTTCTGGAATTCCTCGTCAGATAATATTCCTTTTTGGTGCAGATCAGCATATTTCTGCAACTTCTGAGTGACATCTTCCTGCTGTGATTGGGGTTGGGATTGAGGTTGTTGATTTTGTTGCTGTAAGGCTTCTATTTGCTTTTGCTGTGCTTCTATCTGTTGTTGTGATGATTGTTGTTGAGCTTGTGCTGCCTGCGCCTGTTGTTGCTCCTGAGCACCAGCGCGACTTCTGGCTACGTGTGCTCCTACAGCCGCTGCAGCCCATCTTCCTCTCATAACCTTCAATAGAGTAGATGTAGTTAATATACTTTCAAAAAGGAAATTTCAATATGTTAGCCTAGCAATAAACATATTTGGTCATTCCCGCTACGTCCATTCATAGCATCATTACCTCCCTGTCCATTCATCATATTATTGCCACTGGTACCGATTAATGTATCAGCACTACTGAGAATGTAGAAGGCATGCCTCATAAGGAAGCAACTAGTTATGATGATATATTTGATGATGCATGTAGAATGTCGCTACAGTACTATCAATGATTCGTACATACACACCTGAAACTGTGAAAGTCTTCCCATACTCTATGGTACCTACAATGAAAAATATTTTGTCTCTTTTAAGAGCCTAACGTTATAAAGTAGTACCAAATCAGGTCTGAATCTATCTGAATAAATATTAAGCAAGTTCAAGACCACAATTGCTGCAAAATTTAGGCTTACTATAATAAACGTTACCACATCTTGTGCACTTGTACAAGTTCTTAGACTCTTCAAGTAAAGTACGACGTAGACTTTTCATCATAGTAATCAGTGTGTTAAAATCTTCTTCAGTCAACTTCTCAATCCCATCGATTTTGTCTTTTATAGATGTCTTCGTCTCATCAGATAGTAATCTGGATTGAACTTCAGTCTTCGACTTAAACCTTGATTCTACTCGCAGCAATCTTCTCTGTGCAGTGATACCTAAAACGGCTACAACGAGACCAATCCCGGAGAACATCACGAATACCGCAATTATCCGTCCAATTGTTGTAACCGGAGTATAATCGCCATATCCACAGTGGTGATTGTTTCCACAGCCCACCAAAAGGCGTCACCTAAGTTAGTTATATTAGCACCTGGATGTTTGTATTCGGCCAGATACACCCCAATACCCCAAAAATTATAATCAACAACCATAAAATATAATCAACAAGAATGGATGGAACAACAACAACCATGTTTTTCTTTAGGATTTTATTGTGGCGGTGAGTTATCATAAGTAGCACTTTTCTTAGGATATTTAAATACGTGCTGTTAACTTAAGGGATCGTATAAGAAAGATTGC